>CAMEQD010000036.1:0-29014 GCA_945932615.1 uncultured Prevotellaceae bacterium
TGCTCAGGAACTTATAAATAAAGTTAAATTATAGTGTTGCGGAATTAAGGTATATATGCCAGTACGTAGTAAGGTGGGCGGTTCTCGTGCGTAGTTGTAGCATTGGCACTACCACACGCATTTATAGTTACTTTGTGACTATGTTTACCGGCCAGTTCTGTGCTTTTATTAGGGGCACCGACCCCCAATGCATATTCATCTTTGCTGCTTCCACCGTCATTACTATCGTTAGTTTTTATGCCATGACTATGTTCTCCTTCTTCTGTACAGGTAGCTATATGCGTATGATCGACTTTTGCAGTTTCATCCGGCGTGAGCAAATGTTTCTTCTCTCCTCCAGTAATACCCTTATCTTGGTAATCTGTATCGGTACCATTTTGGCCAACAATAAATCTACCCTGCAAGTCTGGCAGCCTGAAATGCCCGCTTTGCGTTGTGTATTGTGTGCCATTGCTGTTTTTCGCATTGTTGAATGTACCACTGATAGCACTATACAGTTTAGGATATTTTGCACTTTCCAACTCCGCTCCGTCACATAGGTGGTACCCTTCAGGAACCACAGAGCCAGCCCACATCTTCACAATACCATATGGCTCACCAACAACATTGTCCAGCTCATTTTTAAGCTCCGCTATCTTTCTTTTTAGTTCCTTGACGGTATCAAGCTCTGTAAAGTCCTCCCACGAGAAATTTTCAACGCCAAAACCAGCCACAAGCGTACGACGTGTGTAGGCTTTAGGGTAACTGTAGCCCTGTGATGTTATGGATATATCCTCTTTCTTTAGGCACATGCCGCCACTAATTAGACCTCCCTCCCAGCGCAATATTTCTCCACCAGGGCAATCAGATGTTCGCAAAAATACGTAGCCCGCATTGCGCTGTAAGCCGTTATTAACCAACTCGCAGCCGTACAGTACGACCTTGTCGCCAGCTATATTGCCAAGCATTTCCAGCATGGCAGTATTTGCAGCCAGGCTGTCCAATGTCTCGCAGTCCAAGGGGAAGTCCTTATTTGGCTGCGTTAAAAAATTACCGATTAGCTCCATTTTAATATGCGTTTAATATCTGTTAATTCCGTACCTTATACTCGCCAATTTGAAATCGTTTACAACTGCGCGAACTTCGTCTTCCGACACATTGATCAGACGCGCTGGTACATTCACCCAAAAGCCGCACCCTGTGCTGCCGCCAAAGCCCCTTCGGAATATGGGCAGCCGTATATTGTCTTTACGCACAGGTACACGTACAGACCTTTCGAGTTCCCTGCTGTATAACATTACACCTGTCTCCGCGTTTTCTTCTTCCGTTATAGTTATCGCCCTATTAACAGGATCGAAACGGTCATTTAACAGCGCGCGCAAATAACATACCTGCCCATTATGCCGCATTTGGTAGCTCTTTTCCGTTTTGAAACTCATAAATGAGCCATACAGTACACCTATAGGCGCAACCATAGCGCGTAACAACCCAGTGATCCGTTTTCCGCGCAGGCACATAGGCAAGAGCAGCTGCACCAGTTTATTATAATTTACATCATACTTGCTCATTGTATACAATCATATTAATTGTTAAAGTGTCGGTCGACATATAGCCTGCCGCAGGACGGTGACGTGCATTTATCTGCGTCGGTGTACTTTCACCGCTCACTGATACACTTGCAGCCTTGAACTCTACAATCATGACACCATTAACAGCCTGTAGTGCGTCAACCATCCCCATATTAGTGTATTCGCCATTGAAAGGCAAGTTGCTTATATATCTCTCCACGGCCTTTTTGCATGCCGTCTGCACGCTTCCCGCCGTGAGCATTGCATTATAGTACACATCTACCGTACAACTATATCTGTCTGCATCCTTGTTTACCAGATTTATTCGCACACCCGCATCTTTGATCTCCGCAAAATATGCACGCAGCTGTGTCTCCGTTTCATCGTCGAGACGGCAAAGCTTGCCACCACTCTCGCCAGCCACCTTGATTGTAAGCAACGAGCTATCCTGGCTTTCTGTTGCAGCTGCATACTTTACTACTTGCGCAGCCTCGATGTCGCCGTCAGACATATTCGCCGTGTCGTACTTGTCTGTGTCAGGCATAAGAGTTACGCCCTTAAGGAAAGATAGCGCACGGTCACGGTACCATTTCGGACGGTGCGCCACCATTTGCGCAATTTCATTCTCCACCTCTTTGCGGTGCACGTCCATAAGCCCCTCAAGCACATAGATAGATACAGCAACCACATACAGCAGCAGATTTTCTATGCTCACGCTTGAAAATACACTGCTCCAGGTAGAACCCTGAGTAAACCCATAAGCATTTGCCAGGCTTTCGTTAGCCATGAAAGCCTCGCACATTTCATTCTTGATTTCTGCAATAGTTCTCATATCTTTACTATAAAGTCAATACCTATACGCATATAACCTATACCGGCAAATGTTTGCTCAATTTCAGGTACCAATGCTGTTGCAGGTTCTATGCCTCTGTTGCCATACAATGCGACAATCTGACTTGCATATATGTCTTTAGCCTTAACGAGCTGTCCGTCTTCCAGATCGTCTGTAATGCCCATATCGTTAATGGCACACATCTGTACGATACCCTCAATGCTGCCACACGCAATCAGTTGCACATCTAATAGTGACTGCCCGTCTTTTACTGTTATATTCATATTACGATATTTCTATTTCGTCGTTACCAGAAACTACGACGTTTTTAACGTCCACGCCACAGGCACGTATCATTTTCTTTGTCTGCAATGACCAGAAAGGATCGCTGTTACCACCAAGCTGGCTTCGCGCATCTGCCCCCAGCATAGGGTATTCCTTCCACTCACCAGGCGACGTTTCGAGCAATAGACCTACAACTTGCTGTTCGGCATTCCCAATCTGCATCTGTCGCTTTTCTATTAACAGGTCGCCAGTTTCATGATCAATCAGTATGCCTTTCATATTATTGCTTTATTTTATCGTTTTCCATGTCCTTAAACACTATGCTTTGCGAACTCATGGCAGCATCGAATGCATTTGCGCCAGTTGCACCATTTGCCGACATAGCAGCACCCACGGCTTTAATGCCTGCGCTCGTCGCATTCTTTAGCGCCTCGCAGTATTGCTTTAGCGTGTCCAGGTTGTCCTTAATCTCCTGTATCTTCACAAGCCCGCCCAGGCCGCCACCGTTCAGTACTATGCCGTCCTTGCCAAACTCTGCGCTGGTATGCTTATCCACATAGAGGCGTGCCCCGTCTTCATCGATCGTCAGGCGGCTGGTGCTGTCACTTATAACCACCTCCACGCTTTCTATGTCCTCTGTCAGTACCACCACCCCAGCAGCGTAACCCGTCAGCATGGCCACAGCCACATAGCTGCCCACACGGGGGAACTGTACCACGCCCACCTTTGCCTCCTGGTTCGCCTGTAGGTTCACGCCCAGAACAGGCGCATCGTCATTCAGAGGCTCCACGTCCACAGTGCGCGCGTCTTTATCTACCGCCTTAACTTCACACACCAATATGGTTGCCGTTTGTCCTGCTGATGCTAACTGTTTTATTATATTTGCTATGTTTTTGCTCATTGCCCAACTCTATGCCCAAGCGTTATTTCCTGGCGATAGCCGCCTGATCCGTATTTAATAGTATTCTTTTTTACTTGATATATGCCCATTTTCTTGCCGTCTATCTTTATGCCGATAGCGTCCAGCTTGTCCACAAGCTTATAGCCGAATGTGTTAAAGCTACCTGTTAGACCGTCCACCTTAAGGCGTTTTATTTCCTGCTCTGCCCACGCCTTCAGCTCATTTTCGCTTTTGTTGTATGTGTGCAGTGTTCTGTGTTCGCCGTCTTTGTCGCCGACTTCCACTTTTATTTTTTTGTTGTTAGGCATAAGGCTTACTGCTTTCACTAATAGGCGTATATTATCTGCATACTGTTGCTCGAGGCTGCTGTCGCTTATGATATTCAGCCCAGTGGCAAAGACCTGCGTGGGCTTTGCGCCACGCTCAAAGATAACACCGCAGTAAAGCACTGGTTTGCCGTCCTCGTAGCGGTAAAAGCTCTTTATGCCATTCTCCTGCAAGCGTCCCAGCAGTGCAGCCACTGTGTCGTCAGTAACGCGCATCTGCCCCAGGTTCTGCTCGCCAAATACCTTAATATCTGTCAGCCCTTGATCTTTCAGCAGCGTTTCCAGGTTCACGTTTTTGTAGGCTTTCTTTGTCGCGGCCATTTGTTTGAGCTTGAACATTTCGTCCTCGCATGTCAGCACTATAGGGTCTTAAAGCCCACGTTACGCACATAGCCGACAAATGCCAGCTCCAGGTCGTCGCCGTAGCCCAGCCACACCTTGATGCTGTCGCCACGCTTCACAGGGATTTCCGCCTCACCGTCCCATTTTATGCGTTTGGGCAGGGTAATTTTACAGGTGTCGGTAAGCTGCTCTGTGTCGAGGGTTATATCCACCTCTGTAACCTTGTCAAACTTCCAACTTTTTGAGCCTGTTATCTCTATTTTTGCCGTTAGTCTATACATCGGTTAAATGCGGTTTAATGGGTTGTTAAACGCTGTTTAATAGTCGGTGCTGTAAATATTGTATTCCTCATCGCTGACAGCCGAAATGCTTACGCTTTGGTAGTTGCTGGCGGTGTCCTGCGATACGGAAAAGGACTTTATAACAATGCTGTTTATATCGAACACATCAAGAAATTCGCTGTGTACGCTTAAAGCCTCGTTGTCATCAAGGAACGCACGCAGCTCACGCAAGCCGTCGGCAGGGTACTCGTCCACTATGGCACCATCGCGGACCGCAGCAACACCCACAACAATATTGAGGCTATAATCACCGTCGTTTATATACTCCTTGACCGTTCCGTTCATTCCTACCATTTGGGTAGTTACAATATTCTTTGAACGGCTGATCGCCACAATGGCGTCATTCATCACAAGGCGTTCACCATTGGAGTTCTTAAAGGTCAGCTCGCAAAGTGCATAACGGCCCTCCCAAAAACTTTTGTCGGTTATGGGGCTTGTAAGGTCGCGAGTGGTGATGCCGTTTTCGCGTCCGTCCCACGATGGGCTTTGCCCTGTGCGTGAGGGTTTGAAACGATACAGGGCACCTTTTGCCTGTATGGCCGCACCGGCGGCGACAAACATAAAACTTACTGGGGATAACATTACATAGCCAAGTTTACATCGTTCAACGCTGACAGCAGGGCTTCGCTTACCATATCCTTGACACGCGAAATGTCACCCTGTAGATTGGTGGTGTGTATCTCAAAGCGTTCAACAAGCCTCTCGATATTCACCGTTACATTTCTGACTTTCCCGCCCTCACTGGAAGTACCACCACTGGCAACAGTTCCTAATGTTTCTCCCGTTGGATTGAGAGTCTCTGGTATTTCCATTCCAGGTATTACAAAACCTTCTTCTTTGGCATTTTCCTTTTTCGGCTTGTTATTCGCCTTTTTCTCAATCTCTGCTGCCTTCATTTCTGCATCATACGAGCTTTTGAAAGCCTTGCTGATATTTGCTCCAAAGTCAGAGTAACCAGCCTTAAGTTTTTGCAGAGCTGCCCCAATGCCACCAGCGTCCAGACTAAATGCCGCCTTAATCAGGTCGCCGATAGCTCCAAATGTCTGCTTGGCTAATTCTCCAAGGCCAGTAAAGAATGTCTTAAACGCCGCCCATGTGCCTTTGATCACTGCGCGGAATGTTGCCGAAGTATTCCAGAAATACGCAGTTACGGCAACAAGTACGGCAATGGCGGCAGCAATCCAACCGACAATAGGTATGTTCATAAAGGCCACACAGACGGCACGGCAAGCAGTTGTTGCAGCCAACTTAAATGCGCCGAATGCACCTGAAGCAATAGTTGCAAATGTTGTTGAAGCTGCCCCCGTTGTAATGAATGACAACAATAATGCCCCCAAGCCTTTTAATGCCTGCAATATTCCAACCGTGGCAAAACGAACAACAGCCAAAGTTGCACGGGTTATATTGATAAGGAAACCATTAGAAGCAAACTGCCCTGTTATTAGTTCCTTGTTCATCATAAGCATCTGTATTCGGCTCGCATACAAAAAGCCCTTAATGCTTGACCACATTGACGCCCATTGCAAACCTTTTATCCAGGACATCATTTTACCCATAGCCATTAACAACGGGGTTATTTGAGCAAGTGGAGTGAGTATTCCCATTGCTGCACCGACCCAAATACCAAAGTCCCCTGTCATTTGGAAAAGGGATATTTTGAAGTCCTCTATCTTTTGGTTTATGCGTGCCTGGCGTTCCGCATAGCTATCCATTACAATAGCTGCCTGTTCCTCTGCCGATGCTGTTCCTGTGATTGCTGTTGCCAATCGGCCCAGCTCATCACTGCCCTGCACCAATGCTCGAGCTGCGTTCGCATTCTCCATGCCGAAAAGTTTAGAGAACAGCGCAGCATCATTAAGCACCGGTTTAAGCATATCTAAACGGTCTTTAAGGCTCAGGCTGGTATCTGCAAGTTTAAGCACATCGATACCGGCAGCAGCAAGTTCCTCCTGTGTCTGTTTCGGCAAGAAACGACCTTGACCAAGTATTGCAAGAGTGTTACGCAATGCCACACCGCCCTCACTGCCTTTTTTACCAGCCTTATCCAAAATCTGAATAGCGGCATTGGTCTCCTCGAAGCTTACATTTGCAGCCTTTGCAGCCATGCCGCACTGTTCCAAAGCAACCTTTATGGCTGGAAGTTCTGCACTTCCCTCCTGTCCGGCAGCAGCCATCACATTCATCATTTCAGCCATTTTCCTGCTGGCTTCCATTGGGTCATCAAGACTTACCCCGTACTGGTTCATAGCGGTTGTTAAAACTTCCGCAGCAGCGACTCCGTCATTACCCATAAGTTTGCTTGTTACCTGAATGCTGTTACCCATAGCCTGCAAGGCTTCGGGAAATTTTCCAAGTTCCGGAGATAATTGCGAAAGCAAAAGTTTGTAACCCTCTACGGCAACACCGGCATCGGTACCGAATGCTTTTGCACTCTTACGAGCATACCCCTCAATCTTTTTAAGGTCTTCGCCTACCACACCGGCAACAGCACTGAGGTCGTGCATCTGGCTGTCAAGGGTTATTCCACTTGCGTTAAATGTTTTTACTGCACTGTCAATCTGTTCAAAAGCATTACGCGCCAAATCAACAACTGCAAGTGTAGAAGACAGTTTACCAACCCAATTATTGGCAGACTCAACCTTAGCGGAAAAATCGCCTGTTGCCTCCGTCATACCATTAATTGTAGCCGTATAATTGCCTCCTACATTAAAAATATAATCGAACAGTTGCATATTCTGAGATTTATTTGTTAATTTTGCAGCGCATAATAGTTTGCTATATGATAGATTTCTTTTTGCAAATAATAGTTTGGGGGGTATGTGCAGCGGTTGCGTTGGGCATAATCGGTCTTTTTATTATGATGTTCCAAATTATTCTATCTGCTTTCACTGGCAAACAGCCAAAAGGGAACTCTTCAACAATGCCATGGTGGGTGTGGTGGTCTTCTTACCGCAATCATTGACCCTTTTCTGAACTGAACATTTTAGCCAACATTTCATTTAGGTTTTTCAACCTCCATTTTTCCAACCACAAGGCTTGCGCATAATTTGCTGCCCAATCCTCATAATCGCCAATGGTAGGGTCAATCCCTAAATTAGCCTGTATTAAGGCACAACCTTTTTCAAATCCGTCTTCGTTGTCACTGTCTGAAAGTTGGTGTGCCTCTACAAGTTTTTTAGGCTTGAACGGCAACTATTAAGCATTGTGCCCAACTGTTTTGTTGCCTCCAAGAAAAGGACTGCATCAGTGCGCATTGCAGGACTACCGCCCAGCCAACAGTTGTCAAACATCACTTCGGAACTTTTCAGTTCGTCAGTCTTTGCCATCTTTGTAACAGCAGACATTGTTTCAAGTCGGGGGCGGTGGAAATAGCCCACGTGTAAGTCGCCATCATCGACGACATCAATACGTACTACCTTGCCGTGCTTGCCTTTCCAAGCCTTGATTTGCTCCTCTGTAATTCCGCCGTCAAAAGTTTCACCTGTTCTTACTTCCTGTTCGTTTGTCTTGTCTTCCATATTGCTTTTTTATTATGTCCTCCCGATGCCATAAAGCACCGGGAAGACGGGTTATTACTTATTCCATTCGATATGCGAGGTTACAAGCTCGAGTTCTACCTCTTGGCCTGTGTCGCCCTCTTTCCACTTACGGCTGTTCGCCTTAAATTGACAGTTGCGGATTTTATCCACTGTTACAATACCACTATCGGGTATATAGGTAACTGTAATGTCAAAGGGTGCAATATCCTGTAATCTTCCGTTAGGGGCCTGTCGTTGCAAAGCTTCGACCTCCTCCTGATAGAGGGTGATTTTTGCAGATGGGGTTATTCGCCCCTTTGCACGCCCTACGGGGTGGCGACCTGCACCGTACTTATTCACTACATCCTGATCGTCGCCATACTCAATGCCTGTAATACCTGTAACAGGTACACCGCTAATGGCTGCAACAATATCAGCCCAAGAGTATAGCATACCATTCACCAAAGGAATGCCGTTATTGATTATACTTGCCATTGTTATACTGATTTAGCAAAACCGATTCTTACTTTGATTTTACGCATTACACCAACAGCAACCTGCTTGATAACGATTTCTACCTCACTGGTGCTTAACACATCCTGTTCGGGATCAATCTCTACCTTATAGCCGCTCAGTTCGCCTGCTTTCTCCATATCTTCAAGGGCTTTGTTGGCCGTTGTTTCAAGGTGGGCAACACTAAATGCCTGCATTTTGCCTGTGCTTGTGTCTATATACACATTACCGCCAAGTTCTGGGGTCAAATAGGAACGAACACCACGCACAGCCTTATCCATTGTGCGGACAAGCTCAATGGCGTTGTAGTCACTGATTGCAGCGTCCATGTTGCAGCTGTCATTCCAGTAGCTGCCAGATACACCGACAATGGGCGTAAGGAAATTATAGCGTGCTGTATCCAGCTTCTCAATCCACGCCTTGTCGATGTTGCGCACCAGGGTGCCGTCGCTCAACGCGGGCAAACTGATGCCCGACGGGAATTTCTTTACCCATGAAATACTTTCGTGCACTGCTGCACTCGACACATGCCCAAGCCATACGCCTATGCAACTGACCGCATACTTGTTTCGTTCGTTCAGCGCATGTGTGTAAAGGCTTGCACCAAGTCCGCTGCCAGCCTGTCCGATAATCACGCTTACTCTTGGATAAGAGACAGCCAGATCAAGAGGGAGGGCAGAAAAGTCTGCCACCTTTGGAGCTATACCGATAGACAGAGGCGCATTTTCAAGATCAAGGGCGGTGCCTATGCTGTCCAGGGTTGCAACGTCTTCGCCTGTAATCTCTGCGCTGCCATTCCAGATCGCTACCTGTCTGATAGCACCATTGGCATAGTTCTGCAACGCTTTGACCTCTGAAAAGGTTTGATGATCACCCTTAACATACACACCCACATACAGCGAAATGCTTGCATTAAGGCGGTAGATCTCTGACAGTGTGTAGTGCATTACACGCACAATCCAGTTCTCTGCATCTGGCGTAATTCCCAGTGCCTCTGCACCGTCTATGGTGCTGACGGCGTTAATAGGTTCTGTCTTGAAACCTTCGGGCACATCTTTTTCCGTATCTACATAAAAGATAATGCCGCTTACGTGATCCTCACCAGGAAGGCTTTTAGGTACATTGCCATTTTCGCGTTTAACTGTAATACTATTCATTTTTATTTCTTGTTTAGAGTGTCTTTCTCATATAGTAAAATAGGCATAATGCAAGAACCAGGAATGCTGCACATACCATTGGTAGCCAGGTACACAAATTCACCTTTTGGACCTTTGTGCTTGTCCTGTCCTCCAGGTTCTCATCCTCTACAATTTTCTTTTGGTGCTGTGCGCTAATCTGAACACCTGCACTGTCGGTAGTCTGTCCATGGGCATCTTTGGTAATGCTCTGGTGCACTTTGCTTGCCTTTACGTCTTTACGCTCGGTGGCTGTTCTACTATCCAGTGCGGCCATCAGAAGCGGCAGACCTGTTGCTGTATCAGGAGGCTGTGTTGTGTCGAAGATAAGCAGGCGCAATGTCTGATTTGAGGTCACATTACCCATTTCTGCCATTGTTTGCCGTAAGCTTGCCTGTATCAGACTGTCATACTGCGCCTGCAATATATCTACGTTTGAGACGTTCACATCAGTTGTGCTTTCCACATCAACATGCTTGGTGCTATTTGTCTGTGTTGCGGTCGTTGTCGTCTTCACTGTGTCGCAGCTGACGGCTAACAGGACAGTCAGCAGCATGAGGACAACTTGGTATCTTTTCGACCGCTTTACGGAATTTCTCAACATCACGTCGTAAGCTGTTAATTTCTTTTTTGAGAGGTGTGACGATACTTTCTACCAGCAGGTCGTTAGCCTTTCTTACGTTGTCAAGCTCTGTGCTTTTAACGCCTGCCAATTTTTCTTGCACCTCTGCGCGTAACTGGTCTATTTCTGCCCTGTACTTGTCACGTGCCAGGACCGAACCTAACCACACGCCCAGCGGGGTACTTATGGCGGTCGAGCCAACTATTGCGATAATAAGAGTTATTACGTCACTCATTCAGATCCTTACTTTATGCCAATTTCCTTGAGCCATGCCTGTACGTCAAACGAGGGGCAAGCCTTTGCCGCCACTTCTCTGTGGCCGATGATCTTTACATTCGGGTGCTTTGTGTGGAATGCCTTAACATACTGTTCAAGGGCTGCACGCTGCTGTGCCGTTCTGGTGTCCTTTGGGGTCTTTCCGTCAGCTGCTACGCCACCAGCATAAACCACATGGCGGCTTACGCTGTTAAGACCTTTTGCGCCGTTGGTCATCTCCCAATCGTCCACCCATGCGTCCTCGTTGTTTGCAACCAGACGCTCCACAGAGCCGTTAAGGTGTATAAGGTCGGTGTAACCTACCTGCTTCCACCCACGGCCACCCTGTGAGACAGGCGAACAATGCCAGCGGCGTATTTGCGTGGCCGACACATCCTGCCCCTCACGGGTCGCAGTGCAGTGTATGACTAAATACTTTAATGCTTTCTTTCCCATAGGTCACTGTTACGCCTCGACGCTTGACACGATAGCACCGCGCGTCCACTTAGCCTTCAGCGGCAGGCAGATGCCCCACTTGCGGAAGTTCACGAGGTTGCGGTGATACAGCGGGTCATTGACAGCCTCCTGATGGTAGAACTGCACCGACCCGTTCGCACGCATCATGCCCGGCACATAGAACGCCACCGAACACTGACGCGCATTCTCGTCAGCCGACTTGGCCTCAAACGCACGCTTTGCGCCAGCAGCAGTATACTGAGGCGTAGAGACCATCTCATAGATGTCAAAGCCATACAGACGCGCAATCTTGCCCTCAGTCTGGTTGATGTTGTACGCATCCTTGAACTTCTGGTCCGTCTCGAGCAAGTCATTGACATGCTCCGAGCTCAACACCAGCACACGGTCCGCAGCAGGCATCTTGTGCGCATCAAACTGACGCTTCAGCGCGATGATGTCCGCAGGCACCATCTTGCGTCTCTTCTCCGCAGCTACCACCTCGCCCGACGTACGCAGCACTATCGTCTCGCCCTCGCCCGAGCCCTGTGGCGCTATGGCATGCAGAGCCTTCTCTACTACCTTAGCCTTGAGCGCCTCGCGGTGACGCTCCAGCACACTGGCCATCCTGTCGTAGCTCACGGCATGCAGCTCATCGTCCGTCACACTCGTAGGCTTCGTGTCATACTTGTCCAGGCTCACAGGCTTGTCAGCATCCTGCAGGCTCTCCACCTCGAGAGGGTACGTATTGTTGTTCACCAGCACCTCAGGGTCGCCCCCCAGCTCAGTGAAGTGAATCACGTCATTGTTCACGTACTGGTCAAACGAGCGTATACGGTCATACCATCCGAGCTGCTCAGGCGCAGTGCGAAACGCCTTGATCATCTCGCCCGTCCAAATCTCCGTCAGCACACCGACGCGCATTGCGCCCACAGGCATACCCACGGCAGACACCACCACGGCCACCACATTGGCCACCCCAGCCGACACTGCGGCATCAAAGCCCAGGAGCGAGCCCACGGCAGCACCCACAACGCCGTTTATCATCACGGCCACAAAAATGCGCAATAGCGCGAAAACAAAGTTTGCCATTATTACAAACAGATTATAAGGTTAAACATCAAGATCCACACCATACTCAGCCCTGTAGAGTCGTGCATACAGCTCAGGGTTCTGCTCCTTGAGCTCCATCACCTTGTCCTCAGGCACCTCTGACAGCTTTGCAAAAGTCTGCTGCTGACCTGCTGCGGGTGCACCGTTGGCACCTGCCTGCTGCTGGATCACGTCGGTAGGCTTTACAGTTGGCTGCAAAAGCTCCAATGTCTCGCGCAGGCTGTCCACACCAACCTTTTTGCCAAGCTCGACAAAATGATCGCGCTTTGCCTCTGTCACGCGCTTTTCCTTGATTGCAGTCTCTACGCACTGCGTAATGGCTGCCAGCTCCATGGTCTTAACCTTGTCGGCCTGACCTTTGAGCAACTGCACAGCCTCATGCACCTGCTGCTCCGAGGCATCGTCCGCCAGGCCGAGCAGCACCAAAGTTTCCTTTTTCATATTAAACTGTTTATTGTTATTACTTGCCCCCGGCTCCGTGCCGGCAGCGTTCGCTTGTGTCATGTTAAGCTTCAAAAGGGGCAGCACCTCCGAGCCAGCCCCTGCGGCAAGCCTCAGCTCGCGTCCCTCGTGCATCAGCTGCAGCGCGTCATCGTTAGCCCCGATGTCCACGATAGAGACCTCCACCAGCTTGCAGCGCGTGATGGTGGCACGCGTCTGTCCAGGCACGATCAGAGCCATGTCAGCCGACGTCTCCAGAATCTCAATGCCTGCGCTGCACATTTTCAAAAAGCCGTTTTCCCACTTGCTCTCGATCTGCCGCGCAAACTCGTCAGCGCTGTCAAACACAGGCGTCCCGATGAGCGCGTCGCCCTCCGTGCGCAAGTTCTCCACGCGCCCTATGGGCAGAGGCGCACGCTCCCCCGGATACTGGCGGCAGTGCATCCACAGCAGTATCGGGTTGCGCACATACTGCGAGAGGTCAATCCCCTCAGTTATCACACGTGAGCCATAACTGTTGACGCGGCTCGTAGATATTACCATTTCTTTCATGTCATCACACTTTTTTTTGAAAACGGCAGCGGCGGGCTGTCACAGCAAGCCACTGCCAGAAGAGAGAATTACTAACCATAAAAACAACAAAACATGACAGATTCCAGAGAAGAACGTTTTCGTTAAGCAAGAGCAGAGGAAGCTTGCTTACTCTGCCGAGCGCAGAAAAGGTCGGATGAAATCCAACTGAGTTGCGGCGAGAGGACTCGAACCTCTGACCTTGAGGGAATGAACCTCACGAGCTGCCATCTGCTCCACACCGCTGTGTTTTCATAGCTGTTCGGACGCAAAATACGGCAATTCCCCCGACCCCGCCAAAAAGAGTGTAAAGTCTTGACACACTTTTTTTTCAATCCCCAAAGATTTCGCAATTTTGCACCGCAAACACATTAGTTAATACAATTCCGACACATGAATGGCAACAAAAAAAGAACTTGAGGAAAAGCGCGACCTCGCCCGCATCCTCTACATGAACGGCGAGAGCCAGAAGTCCATCTCGTCACGCACAGGCATCAGCGTACAGACCGTCAACAAGTGGGTCACCCAAGGCGGATGGCAGGAGCAGCGCGCTGCGCAGCACATCACTCGCCCCGAGCTCGTCAACAAGCTCCTGCGCACCATCGACAAGATGCTCTCGCAAGTCAACGACAGCGACGACCCCGATGCCATCAGCGGCCTCGGCGACAAGCTCGCCAAGTTCTCCTCCACCATCGAGAAGCTCGACAAGCACACCAGCCTCGTCGATGTCATCGAAGTCTTCATGGCCTTCAGCAAGTGGCTACAGTTCCAGGCGCAGTACGACGACGAAATCACCGCCGAGCTCATGAAGACCATCAACAAGTACCACAACCAGTACATCAACTACATGATGCAACAGAAGATGATCAAGTAACCCCCTACGCCCCATGTCACGATACGACCAACTCACCCCCCGCGAAGCCCTTGAGCAATGGCAGCAACACTGCGCCCACGTGCAGCAGGCCACCGACCTGCGCCCCGGCGAGACTCCCCGCGAGCGCGAGCGCCGTCTGCGTCGTCTGCGCAGCGACTACGCCGCCTTCGTCGACTACTACTTCCCCCACTATACCGTCAACCCCCGTACAGGGCAGCACACCCCCTGCGCCCCCTTCCATATTAAGGCGGCTAAAGAGGTCAAGTCAAACCGCAACCTCCGCGCCGTCTACCAGTGGCATCGCGGTGCAGCCAAATCCACCCACCTCGACATCTTCATCCCCCTGTGGCTCAAGGCCCAGGAGCAGCGCGAGCTGGGCGTCATGGTCCTCGTCGGCAAGAGCGAGGACAACGCCTGCACCCTGCTCGCCGACCTCCAGGCCGAGCTCCAGTACAACCAGCGCTACATCGCCGACTACGGCGAGCAGCGAGGCAGCGGATCCTGGGAAGAAGGAGAGTTCGTCACCAAAGACGGCACCGCCTTCTTCGCCCGTGGCCGCGGCCAGAGCCCCCGCGGTCTGCGCTACCGCTCCTCGCGCCCCGACTACATCGTCATCGACGACCTCGACGACGACGAGCTCTGCCAGAACCCCTCGCGCGTCAGCAAGCTCACCGACTGGGTCAAGGAAGCCCTCTTCGGCTCGCTCGACGGAGGCCGCGGTCGCTTCATCATGGTCGGCAACCTCATCAGCAAGACCAGCGTGCTTGCCGCCGTGAGCTCCATCAAGAACGTCAGCGTCAGCCGCGTCAACATCCTCGACCGCGACGGCAACGTCTCGTGGGCAGCCAAGTGGACACGCGACGAAGTGCGCGAGATCGAAGAGTTTCAAGGCTACCGCTCCTTCCAGAAAGAGTACATGAACAACCCCATCGTCGAAGGCGCAGTCTTCCGCTCCGAGTGGATACGCTGGGCACACCGCCCTGCATGGCGCGACTTCGAGGAGATACTCCTCTACATCGACCCCTCGTGGAAGAGCACACAGAAGAACGACTACAAAGCCGCCAAGCTCTGGGGCAAGACCCGCAGCGGCCAGCTGTGGCACCTGCGCGCCTTCGTACGTCAGGCCACCGTAGGCGAGCTCGTCCGCTGGTGCTACGACCTCCACGAGTGGGCGCAAGAGCAAGGCATCGCCATCCGCTACTACATCGAGGCCAACTTCATGCAAGACATGCTCCTCCAGGAGTACACCACCGAGGGCGAGTCGCGCCACTACCAGCTCCCCATCCTCGCCGACCGCCGCAAGAAGCCCGACAAGTTTCAGCGCATCGAGACCAGCGCAGCCCTATGGGAGAGAGGCATCGTCTACTACGACGAGTCGCAGCGCGACGACCCCGACATGCTCCGCGGCCTTGACCAGACCCTTGCCTTCGAGAAAGGCATGCGTGGCCACGACGACGCCCCCGACGCCGACGAAGGCGCCACCTCTCTCCTGCAGCGACATTCCCGAACAAACAGTTTCACCCCCTCCTTCGGCCGAAGGACCAACAGCAAGAACATACTATGGTAACACCCGAGACAATCACCGACACCACCCAAGACGAGACCATCCTCACTCCCGAAGAGAACGTCACACAAGAGCCGACTCCCGAAGAGCCAACTCCCGAAGAGCCCACTCCCGAAGAGCCCACTCCCTTCCTTACCCCCGAAGACTACCGCAGCGTCTGCGACGACTACGAGTTTGAGACCATCGAGGCCCACACCGACATACGCCGCCAGGCCGAAGCCGCAGCCCTCGAGCAGATAAGCTCCTACACGCGCCACCGCTACGACATGCAGCGCGCCTGGGCCATGCGCGGAGAGCAGCGCAACGCCATGATAGTACAGTGCGCCGTCAACATCGCCCTGTGGCTCATCATCCACCGCCTCCCCCAGAGCATGGGACACGAGCAGCGCGAATGCCTCTACAACGACAGCATCAAGTACCTCCGCGACATACAAGCAGGACGCGCCACCCCCGATCTCCCCACCTACGAGAGCCCCGACGGCAGCGACAGCGACACGCGCAACCCCTGCGCCTACGGCTCAAATCCCCCCCTCTCGTGCACATGGTAAAGAATAAGGTTATAAGGTCATAAGGTTATAAGGTTTTAAGGTCTTATACCCTTAGCCCCTTAAACACCCCTTAAACACCCATTAAACAAGCGTTACAACACCCCTTAAACAAGCGTTACAACGCCCCTTCCCCAAAACCTTAAAACCTCAAAACCTCAAAACCTCAAAACCTCAAAACCTCAAACAACATGAATATCCTCGACAATCTCCGCAGCCTTATGATGGGGCGTCAGACACTCAGCCCCCTCGAACGCTTCGCCCGTCAGCGCCAGTCCATACGTCTCACCTCGCGTCTCATGCAGCAGACCGATGCCCTCACCAAGAAAGACATCGCCCTCTGGCGCCAGGCATGGCAGACAGCCATCAACACCGACAACCCCAACCGCACCCTCCTCTACGACATCTATGCCGACTGCCTCGTAGACCTCCACCTGCACGGCTGCATAGCCCAGCGCAAAGGCATCGTACTGAAGCAGAAGCACCGCATCGTCGACGCCCAAGGCAGCGAAGATACCCGTGCCACCGCACTGTTCGAGCGCGAATGGTTCTACGACTACCTCAGCCTTGCCCTCGACTCGCGCTACTGGGGGCACTCGCTCATCCAGTTCGGCGACCTCGTCAGCGGCAGCAACGGCATGAGCTTCAGCGGCGTCGAGCTCGTGCCTCGCAAGCACGTCTGTCAGGAACACGGCGTGCTGCTGCGCACCGTAGGCGAAGACTGGCAGAGCGGCATACCCTACCGTGAGGGCGAGCTCGCACGGTGGAGCCTCGAGGTAGGCAAACCCAACGACCTCGGCCTGCTCCTGGGCGTAGCCCCCCAGTGCATCTCGAAGAAAAACATGCTCGGCTTCTGGGATATGTTCGGTGAGATCTTCGGTGCCCCCATGCGCATCGCCAAGGCCACCACCACCGACCCCGGCGAACGCCGCAAGATCGAAGGCGCGCTGCAGAACATGGGCAGCGCCTTCTGGGGCCTGTTCAGCGAAGGGACCGACATACAGATCGTCGAGAGCAACCGCGGCGATGCCTTCAACGTCTACGACCGCCGCGTAGACCGCTGCAACAGCGAGATCTCCAAGGGCATCCTCAACCAGACCATGACCATCGACTCGGGCAGCAGCCTCTCTCAGAGCGAGGTGCACCTCGAGATACTCGACAACGTCATCCAGAGCGACAAGAAGATGCTCGCCTACAACATCAACGACCACCTCATCCCCTTCATGCTCAGCCACGGTTTCCCCCTCAGCGGCCTGCACTTCGAGTGGGACGACTCGGCCGACTACTCACCCTCCGAGCAACGCGAGATCGAGCGCGTCCTGTTGCAGTACTACGACATAGACCCACAGTACTTCACCGACAAGTACAACGTGCCCATTACAGGCGTGCGCGATACCAAGACCGAGCCCGACAGTTTTTTCGCCTGAGCCCCGCTGTATTCAGGCAGCAGTACGGGGCGTTTAACAGTGCCTTACAAAGCCTTTACGCAGAGCTCGAGCAAAGCACCTTTGCCGCTGATCAGAGCGACATGCCGCCTTTTGACCATGACGCTTTTAACGACGTGGCCGACATGATCTACAACGCTGGCGGCTTCGATATTGACCAGATTAAAGACCCAAAGGCGCGCAAGCTCATACGTGAGACAGTAAACGCCATTAACAGAGGCGTGGACGCTCACCTACCTACAGACGTGCCAGACACGCTGCGTTGTGCACTTGAAGAAAACGGCTTTATATTTTCGGGCTTTAAGACGTTCCACGCCATGCGCGAGCTGGGGCTGTCCATGCTTACCACTGACGGGAATATAAAAGGCTACAATGAATTTAAGAAAGACGTGCAGCAGATAGATGCACACTACAACACTAACTACCTGTATGCCGAATACAAGCACGCCATTGGTGCCTGCCAAATGGCGGCAAAGTGGCACGAACAGGCAAAAGACGGCGACCGCTACGACCTACAGTACCGCACTGCGCAGGATCCTAACGTCCGCGAAGACCACCGTCTGCTGCATGGTACCACGCTGCCACTGTCCGACCCGTTCTGGGACAAGTATTACCCACCTAACGGCTGGGGCTGTCGCTGTACCGTCGTACAGGTGCGTAAGGGTAAGTATCCTTTGTCTGATCCAAAGCTGGCCATGCTGCGCGGCGACAATGCCACAGACACATCAAAGCTTAAGATATTCCGCTATAACCCTGGTAAGAGCATGACGCTGTTTCCACCCAAGCACCCTTACTATAAGGCACCAGCAGAGGCAAAGGCGGTGTGCAACGAATTGGGCAAACAGTATGCAGAGCACCGAAAGCTCTACCAGCAGCTCAAAGACGACACACAATACACCGACGTACACTTCGACAGCATCGGCGGAGGATTGAAAGCTTCACACGTAGGCCACAACTTCGACAAAAAGGGCGGGCTGTACGAAAAGCATGTGCAGGAAGCTGGATATAAAGCTGGTCATGCTGTAATATTTGGCGACGAAAGCAAACATGCCTACCACAAAAGGTTCACGGAGGGAACGTGGGACGGTCTTGACTTTGAGGTCGCAGGCAAAGAGTCTGTAACGGAAAACAGCATTTTACGCGGTCTTAAGCATTGTGCAGAGAAAAGAACAACAAAAATTGCTGTACTTGACTTCCCTAAAGGCGGCTTTGATAGTGAGGTTTTAAGAAAAGCCATAAAACGCTACAAAGGGCTTGAAAAGCTTAACGACGGGCAATACGTAAAGTTTGTGGAAATAATTTGTGTGCAAGGTTCTGAAATAGTACTCAGAACCACTTTATAAAAAAAAAGAACAGCAAAGGGTCTCTTAAGGTTATCCCAATGCTGCACTGCAAAAGTACTGCTTTTATTTCAATTACCAAAACTTTTTGAAGGAAAATACAATGTTCGACCCAAAAACGCTCAAAAAAAACATCATTTCCGACCTCCGCGTCGAACTTGCAGAGGAATTTGATAAGAACTTCCAGCGCAAGGCGTTCTTTACGGAACGCTGGAAAAAAAACCGTAACCCTAACGCGCGAGGCTCCCTTTTGGTCGTCACCGGTACCCTGCGCCGTTCTATTCAGGCAAGCGAAACGCCAGACGGTGTCCGCTTCACGTCTAACGTGCCATACGCCACACTCCACAATGAGGGCGGCAAAGGCTCTGTTACCGTCAGACGGCACACCAGAACAAGCAAAAAAGGAAAAACCTACGCCGTCCGCCAGCACAACCGCACTGTCAATGTGCCGCAACGTCAATTTGTAGGCGACGGCCCCGACACACGTCGCATCATCAAGAGCGTCATCGACGACAACCTCCAGCAGTATAACAACGAACTAACAAAAGCATTACGACAATGAGAAAACAACTACTTTTAGCCATCGCCACCCACCTGCGCCAAGCCCTCCCCGAGCTCGCCCACATCGACGTATGGAACGCAAACCTCGCCACCATCCAGAGCGAGAGCGCCTGGCCTGTGCCCTCCGTCTTCATCGAGTTCGAGCAATACCAAGTGCGCCAGCTCGCCAACCACGCCTACATGGCCGACGTCCCCATAGTGCTGCACGTCATCACACGCAGCCGCACGGCACGCCGTGGCATCGACGACGCCCACTTCGCCGAGATGCTCGACTGGTTCGACCTCATCGACCGCATACACCTCGCCATGTCCACTCTCCACGGCGACACCTTCACCACCCCCATGCTCACCGACTCGATTACCAACCACAACCATGCCGAGCTCATCGAGAGCTGCGAACGCTACGTCACACAAGTGCGCCACCTCGGCTCACACCGCCACAGCGGCGACCACCGTCTCGACATCGACCCCAAGGTCATAATCGAACGAGTATGAATGAAACGCGACGACACCATCCATACCCCCGCGCTCCTCAAGTGGGAGCTTGCGATGCGCTACTTCCCCGACTCGGCCACCAAGAAGTCAGCCACCTCCAGCCTCTGGCGCATGATACGGCGCTGCACCCCCCTGAGCCAAGCCCTCGCCCAGGCCAACCACCACCCCTCCGACAAATACTTCACCCCACGGCAGGTACGCCTCATATACCACTACCTCGGCGAGCCCTGAGAGAAAAAACCATGGCGGCAGACACCCAAAAGAAGTGTCTGCCGCCGTCAGTCATATAGGGCCAATCACCTTACACCGGACTCAAGCCGCCATCATCGCCGCCAGTGCCACCACCAGAGCCAGCACTACCGCTGTCAGAGCCAGAGCCAGCGCTGCTGCCACCGCCAGCCACAGCACCCTTGGTGTTCGCATTCACGTCCACCACCACGCTGCCATCCTTCTCCACGCGATACATACCCTTGGCGTACATCATGCCGCGCAGAGTGGCATACTTCATCTGGCGGTCATACGTACGCTTCACCTTCACGTAGTCAGCCGATGGTTTGACACTCTCCGCCTTTATCCACGCCGAGATAGCAGCCGAGATGGCACCGAAGCTCGCCCTCTGCGTCAGCTGACGATCAGTCCACTCCGTCACAGGGTTGCAAAGCTTCGCACTATAGCACGCCCCCGTCTTCTTGTTCACCTTCGTGTAGATGTCCTCATGTCGGCAGGCGCGACCCGAATGCGCCCCCGTCACCCAGTTGCCAGTCAGTTTACCCATTGTCCACAGCCCCCATCCCCCACATCCTTACACTGCACGGTCGGGGCGACGAGAGCCATCAGGCAATATCCATGCAGCCGTTAGACATAATTGTTTTTTTACACTTGACACCCGTCTTTTCCCTTACCATCCTCCACGGATTGCGCGCATTTTGTACAGGAACCTAAGGGAAACCTAAGGGAAACCCAAGGGAAAGCCAAGCAGATGCAAAGGTACGCCACCCCGCTCACACGCCGTTGTCGTCCGCCCCCCTCGCGCTCCATCACGCGCCGACATATCCCCTTTTGCCCCCGGCGCAGCCCTCCCGAACGTGCCCCCCCTCTCAAACAAAAAGCCCCCCGTGAGCGCCATGCTCCGGGAGGCCCTGCCTCAGAGGTTGAAGAGATCGTCGATAAACGTCAGCTGCCTTGCCACAGGCTCCTGTCTGTCGAGCGGTATGCTGAGATAGTTGAGGTAAGTGCGGTAGCACATCGGGTAAACAGGATATACATACCGCCGCCACACCGACTTGTAGCACTTCGCATTGTTGCCCGGCTCATAGTGCCTCTCAGTGAGCACCTTGATACGTTTTGCACGCTCCAGAGTAGATTTGAACTGTTTTTTTGCTGCCATACCCAAATTTTTTATTACCTTTGCACCGTCCTTTACACTATATCGGGTGGGCGCGGGTCTTTTTCTTCGGAAATGGGTCTGCGCTTTTTTCTTCTATTACTCGCAGTCAGTTACTGACAGAGGGATAATGTGCCATGCACCTTTTTCGTCTTTCCACTCTGCACGTATGTACTGCTTTGTTTCGGTAGGCTGGTAGCTCTCCTCGATGATCTTAACGCCCTCCAGGAACGTCTCGTCCTCTACCTTTTCGGCCATTTGGCGCAACTGTAGCACGCGGCTGGCCTTAAGCTGTCCTGACTTGTCACGTGCCAGTAGCTTGAGTATCATGTCCACAAGTGCCTGCGTGTCGTCGTCTTTTGCAAGGCTGGCAATGTACTGCTTTACCATTGCAATGCCGTCCTCTACTGTGTCGCGGTAGCCGTCAATGGTGTTGCTGCCAAGCGTAATGCGCATGTCGCTGGTGCTGTTCGTAAACGTGTGGCTGTGCTGACCGCCTACCTTGTTAAGATTCATAACGTCGGCTTTCATCTCGAGCACGGTCTTGAAATTGTCAAACACCGTCTTTTTAACTACCTTAATCTGGTCTGACAGGCTGCGCAGTTCTGGTATGGCTATGCCGATCTGTTCATCTACCAGCTGCGCGTAAAGCTCGCGGTTTTCCTTACGTTTCTGCGCACGCTCTTTCTTTGCCTGCTCCTGCTGGAATGCCTCAAAGGCTGCCAGCTGTTCTGCCGTCATTTCCACGGCTGTGGTCTTCTTTTCTTCCATTTTGTTACTTGTATTAATGGTTATTTACTAACTTTGTTTTTAGGTTCTTTATATCTGCCACCACATACGAGGTCGCGTTTTTTCTTCTCATGGGCTGCATACTTCGTGCAATAGTAAAAAATTGGGCTGTAGCCGAACGTGTTGCACTTTTTCCAGCGTTTGCACCCGTTGCAGTAACTCTTACTCATGTACCTGCACCCCTCCCGTCTGGTTAAGACGTTTTACCTTATCCAGGTCGCCGTTTATCACGTTGCCCATAGCTATGAGCGTCCAACCTGCCACGAACAAAGCGCGGGTTATTACATACTGTGGAATGCGTGCCACTGCGGTGGCGTAGTTCTTAATACTTTTCATTGTCCTTTACTGTTTTAATGGTTTATAAAAATTGGTTTTTTCTTCGTTATAAAATTCTTCGAGCATTTCTGCGTCAAATTCCTTTTGGTCCGCCTGATAGGTGCACCATTCTGATAGTTCACGCATAAAATATATAAACTGCTCTGTGCTTAATGTCACTATGGCGTTAAGTACATTACGATGTACTTCGTCGCGGATCTGTTTGTCTGTCATACTGTGCCTGTGCCGTTTTCTTTGGGGTACAACATTATGGCTTTGCTTTCGGTTATTTCCTCTACAGCGTCGCCGTCTTTTACTTTGTTATTGAACAGGAACGTCAGGTTGCGCAGCCTCTCTTTGGGGATCTTGTTAAAGTCGTCATACTTCGCAGCCCTGCACGCTATGGCTTTAATGACCGTGGCGTTATTGGTTCTGCCCGTCATGTTTAGCCACTTGCCTATGGCTGCCATGCACTGCTTACGCAGCTTGTCGCAGTCCTTATGCTGCTTGTCACTGGCTTGCTTCGACAGCTTTGCGCAGATGTCCACAAGTGCGTGTGTGTCTATGTCCCTGCTGCTCTCCACACCGTAAGCCTCTATTAAGTTTGCTTTTTCGTCGGCAGTCATACCCAGAACCGTGCAGAGGGTGTGGAACTTCTTTAGCAGGTTCCTGTGTATGCTGTCCATTGTTTTGTTTTCTGCCATATCTTTAGCGGGTGTTAAATGTTTGTCCAGTATTCGCGTGCGCCTTGCTCCCAGATGATAAAGTCCGCGCCGCCCTCTTGCTTTTCTGCCACTTCGTAGCGGGTAGTGGTAAATGCTTTGTAGCCCTCTACTCTGATCTTTATGTCTGCGTCATAGCGTATGTTTTGCGCCAGGGTGCCTTTTGGTTCGCCTTTACGTTCGTGCGCTACGAATATAAACAGAGTGTCGGGGAAAGCCTCACGCAGCTGCACGTAGTCCCTCATGGTAAAGCCAAGCCAGTAATGCACACTGTCTATTACTACAATGCCAGGGGCTTGCTTCTTCTTAAGGCGTTCTTTCAGTTCCTTAAGGCTTTCTTTCTGTAGCAGCACTATTTTGGTGCCTACCTCTTCCATGCCTACGCGCTCCCATGCCTTTTGCAGCGACAGGCTTAAGCCTTGCTCCAGGCTGTTGTAAGCCACGCGACCGAATGTCGTAAGGTATTTGCACAGCTGCATTACGAACGTAGTCTTACCACAGCCACTGCCGCCGTAGATGATCCACGCACCACGCAGTTCTGGACGGCCAAAGCTTGCCAGCCATTCCCCTGTAAAAGGGGCGGTTTCAAACTTCGCCTGTATTACGTTCTTATTGCTTATTGCTCTGCGCATCGTCTGCTGTTTTAATTGGTGGGTTAATGTTTACTTTCATTTTCGGTAAACGCTGTTGCAGGTACCTTACGAAATAGACACCCTCGGGCGTATTCTTTGGGTCTATGTCTATCGTCAGGGCAACCATGCCTTTGGTCTTCGCCTTTTGCACTTTCATGGCCACGGGTGCACCTCTGTGCAGCCATTCTTCCATAGCCTGCTGGCATTCGTCTCTGGTAAGCCCCAGGATCCAGCGGCGCGGCAGCATGGCTTCGTGTAGTTCCTGCATGTTCATTGTGTGCCCCCTTTCTTCTTAAGTTCTGCCCATACAGCGCGCTTTACTCTGCGCAGATCGCTGTCTGCATCGTTGATAATGCGCTGTATGGTGGCGGTGTCTGTCACGCCGTTGGCCATGCACACCTGTGCAATGTCTTCCGCGTTGATAACTTGCAGCTGCACGAACTTCCTGCCTATGCGGCTGTATATTTCCTCGTAGCCCTTTTTACTTGTGCGCACGCCTTTTTCTATGCGCTTTTTAAGGAACTCTGTAGCGCACATTACTATGCCGCAGTTACCCTCCAGCTGGTTGTAGAGCGTAATAAAGAAATAGAGCACCTGGTCGCGCAGCTTGTCCGCTTCGTCTAATATGATCAGAGGCGCGTCAGCTCTGTTTAGTGCCTCAATGATATTGTCCATTTGCTCTGCCTGTGTGCCACCGTAGGTCAAGCCCATTGCCTTGCTTAACTTCTGCATGAATGTGGGGCGGTTCCAGTATTCAGAACACATTAAGTGGTACACGTTCCTGTGGCTGTTAGCATAGCACTTAATGGCTTCTGTCTTACCACAGCCGGCAAAGCCAGTAATGGCCAGAACCAAAGCGTCCTCCTGTGCACTCTCCATTAAGAACGTCATGCGCTTGTACGCCTGTGTCTGTACTATCTGCCACTTGTTTGTGTCATGGCCTAACTGTGCAGCCAGCGCGCGCCACATTTCGTCGCTGATCGTGTCCCAGTCGCCTGAAAGCATTTTGCTGACAGTCGCCGTACTGATACCTAAACTTTTCGCTGCCTTGTTCTGGCTGCCCATGTTTCCACAGTATTCTTTAAGCCTTGCTGCGATCTGGCTCTTTTCGTCCTTTATCATATCGTTTAATGTTTGTTTAACGGTTATTAAAATAGGTCGTAATTATCTGCATCGCTGGCGGCTTTCTGCCAGCCTGGTGTGGTGTGCTGCTCTGGCTCCACCGTTTCCACCTCTATGGCTTTGATCTCTGCCGCGCTTAAGCGTTTCTGCGCCTTTGGTAACTTGTGCTGCCCTCTGCTGTCCACTATAAGCAGCCTGCCCAGGATATTGTCGAGGCGTGGGTTGTCCGCAATCAGCTGCTCTGTCTTTTCGTAGGCTATGGCCAGCTGCTCTGTTACGCGGTTTTCCAGCTGCTTGTTAAAGGCATTAACTGCCGCAAGCTGTTCTGCGTCCCCTGGCTTACGCTCTGCCAGAGCCATAGGCTGCACATACTTTTCTTTGAGCATGTAACGGCGGCTGCCGTCTTCGTTCACTGCCAGCACCTCGCTCATGTCGTCAGGGTCAAACCTTACCTGCCACTTTTCGCCCGCGTGCTCTCTGAATGTCACGTCCCAGCAGTCATAATCACGCTTCACGCCTAACAGCGTAGGGCGTAGGCCGCTACCCTCTATGGCGTTCGTCAGTCCTGTGGTAGCACCGAAATAAAGCAGGTAGTTTTCTTTCGTCAGAGGCAGACGGCGGTCGGCTGGCAGGTTCTGCAACATCTTCATAAACTGCTCATGCTTCGACTGCCTCTCGTACTGCATCATTAAGTGTATTTGCTGGCGCACGCCCTCTTCGTCAGGGAAACTGTGCCTTATCATGTTCAGTGCCTCACTGTTCGGCTGCTTCTTTGGGTCAGTCGTCACGCCGTAGCCCGACCAGTTGTTGAACTTCTTGCAGTACGTCTTATTCAGGTACCCGAAATAAGGCTCCACGACCTTGCTCTTTGCGTTCTTCACTCTGGCAGGGGTCAGCTTGTCGCTCATTACCATGTAAAGCTCCTGCATCGTCTTAATGCCGTAGTGGTCGCACTGTATTTGGTTCGATCGCAGCATTTCGCCTGTCAGTTCCATGCTGTGCCTTGCAGCGTTGCGCAGTGCCTCTGTGATAAGGGCGGGCGTTTCGTGCGTGCCTATCGCGTAGCCTATCGGATAGTTACAGCATGGGTCGAGCACCACTTCCAGCGTCAGGCGGTTGCAGTATGTCGTTACCCTGTGCCCGTTCTTGTCTTCCACGGTCTGCTGGTAGAGCAATTCCACGTCCCAGCCGTCAAGCGTCCACATAAGGAACGGTGCGGTCGGTCGCTTTCTCTTTACCTGCATGGTTCTTTCGTTTCTGAAATTCGTAGCACCACGCCTGCCTGCTGCCGTTACGAGGTCGAGCTTCTCTCTCCACACACCCACTGCGCTGGCAGTGATCTGTGGCCAGCTCTGCATTTCTGCCACTTTGTTGTAGTATTCTGCCACGTCCGTGTTGTCCAGGTTATTGTGGTGGCTTATCAGCTGCATAAGTACAGCCTCCTGCACATCTTCGCTGACCTTTGCAGCGTTCTTGTTCTGGTACTTCTTGCTGATCATGCACTCGTAACCCTCTTTAAGGTACTCTGCATATTTCATGCGTAGCCTGCGCGGGCTGTTTGGCAGTGAGTTTGGCCAGCGGTCTGACAGACGAGGCAGCGCAGCGGCTGCCTTTGCCCAAAATTCGCCCTGGTTCACTTTCTTTTTGCTCTGGCGCATACGGTGGCTGTTAGCTCTTTCCAGCAGTGTGGCAAACGCATTCAGCACAGCGCAGTTATTTGCATATTCCTGCTGCCTGTCTGTCGTCAGGTGTCTGCCGTCGCTCAATACGTAGTCGGCAAAATACTGCATGGCTTTGCCGTCTGCCTCTACGCTTTCCACAAAGGGCTTACTTTCGGCACGCTCCTTAAGGTCAGGATAGCGGCGGTAAACCTCTGCACGGTACTGCACGGGCAAGCTCTCCACTACGTAAAGCGCACTTGTGCCATAACACGCACGGCGTACCTGCTTAAGCTGGCCACGTCTTTGCAGGTTCTTGACGTTACAGGCTGTCATAATGCCGTCCGTCAGTTCTGCGTGGCTTATGCAAAGCGCATTGTTATACATTTCCATAGTGTGCCCCTTTCCTCTTAAATGGCTACCTTACTGCAGCAAAGCTCTGCTGCCTGTTCCTGTATCTCTGTAAGCTGCTGAATAGTGATGCAAGGCCAGCACTTCACTGTAGCACCCTTTTGCAGCAGAGTGCAGTCGCCGTTACCCTTGTTTACCTCTATCATCACATCGCCAGGGAAATACTGGCGCATGTAGCCGTCGCAGTCGTGTATAGTCTCGATCTCTGGTGTCTCATTCATAACTATGCCACCGTTCTCCACAGCATAGCAGCGCATCTTGCGGCTGTTCTCGCTGTCGTCTCTGAATGTTAGAGCGCGCCACACGCTTACGCTGGTAGTGTTAAACACCTTTGCAAGGTTCTCGCGTACTTCTTTGGTTACGTCCAAACGTCTTTTAATGTTCTTAATTCTTTTCATTGTCTTTCTTTTTATCGGGTTATTACTTCGTTTCATTACCATCTATGCGTTTGCACATAATCTGGAACAGTTCGCACTCCAGTGCCAAAAGCGTAACGTAAATTTCAATGTGATACCGTTCCTGCTGATCAGGTACAAGTGCCTGCATTTCGTTTACAGCTGCATCGGTGGCAGCGTGCAGCTTTTCCAATGTTTCCATCGTCAAAAGCGGTAATAAATTCTTTTCCATGTCCTTTATACTTTAATTTATTATTGTAATTTCTTTCAAAATCGACAATTTTTCACTATCTTTGCCGCACTGTAACATCTAACAACGATGCAAAGGTAGTGATTTCTCACGATACTACCAAACAAATATCGTAATTTCTCACGTTTAGAGTGTGTTTTTTTACTTTATGACTGATATAAGCGACAGAATTAAGGCAATAATAGACCATTATGGTAATGGTAAAAACACTGAGTTTGCAGCACTTGTAGGCACAAGTGAGGGCAATGTACGTGGCTATCTTAAGGGTGTAATGCCTAAAGGCGACTTTTTATCGGCAGTCGTGAGAAATTGCGACGGCTTAAGCGCGCTTTGGCTGCTTACTGGCGAGGGCAGTATGCTGGCAAAGGATCATTCAGAAAAGAAAAGCTGCGGCGACCCCATTATTGACCGCCTGCTGGCAATGATCGACGAAAAAGACGCATTGATCCGCGAACAGGCAGAGGAACTCGGTCAGCTTCGTGAACGTCTGACACGTCAGGGGGACAATGTCGAAAGTGCCGACAATACACCTGCTGCCCGTGCCGTATAGAGCTGCTGCGCATCGTGAGGCCTGCGCGCTGATCAGCAGCAGGTGCTGCTCCCCAGGGTGTCCACAGGGGTGCTAAAAAACCATGTGCACTCAAATATGTGCCTTTCTGTGGCGTTAAATGGGCGTTAAATGCTATTTTAATACTGATATACAACAACTTACAAATGCAAAATAACACGCATTTAACGGGGTGTTAAACGGAATTAAAGGGGTACATTTTCCCGAAAAATGCCGTTTTTCGTTGTGCCTTTTTCCCTTATGGGGTGTTATTTGTTAGGTATTTGACACTCCAAATGACACCCCAACTGACTACCCAACAGCATTTTTTACACTTTTTCTGTACCAGCCAGCACCCCCATTTTGCCCCTCTCTGGTGCCATTTTTCCAGCGTCAGGCAAATGGTATTTAACGCATCATTTAACGGTGTGCAAAAGGTGTCCTGTGCTGTTGCCACAGGGGCGGCAGCTTCGCGCTGATCTGCCACCGTTCGCCGCCATTTTGGGCGGTGCTTCGTAGGGTTTAAAGGCTTACGTACACACGAGCATTACTTTACTACTCGCGCGTGTGTAATAAAACCGTTAGCCCCCCCGCAAATCCCTCTGTAAGCGCGTTTTAAGCCTCTCCCTTACATCTGCCCACCGCATAAAAGAAAAGCCGCCAGGCAGCCGTTTTTAACGTACCACCCAGCGGCCAGGCGTGAAAGCCAGACGTATGCCGTTATGTTGCGG
>CAMEQD010000037.1:0-28589 GCA_945932615.1 uncultured Prevotellaceae bacterium
ATCGCGTATATGTGGCATTGTGGACGACAGGTGCAGACGGTTTGACCAACTATGTAATCTATTCAGATGAGTTTGGTAAGCCTGGCTCTTGGCAATTGCTCGGCTCAAAGTCTGTTCGTCCCGTACCTGGAGGTGATGAGCCTAAGGCTGAGGAACTCCCAGACGGAAGAGTGGTGGTGAGCGGACGTAAGTCATACGGACGATACTACAACATCTTCAAGTTCAAGGATGAGACTTACACTACTGGCTATTGGGGGACAGCAGTTGCCTCACATAGCGTAGATGGCGGTCTCTCATGGGGCGGCAACTCTACAAATGGCGAAATTATGGTAGTTAAAGCCAAGAATAGGACTACCAACGCTGAGACACACATTGTGCTCCAGTCTGCCCCTGCTGGTAACGATCGCTCACTCGTAAGTATTTGGTACAAATTGCTTGACAATTCAAACAAATATGCAACTCCGACGGCATTCTCGCAGAATTGGACTAAGGGTATGCAGGTATCAGATTTTGGCTCTGCCTATTCTACAATGTGCGTGCAGGCAGATGGTAAGATTGCGTTCTTCTTTGAAGATAGTAAGTCTGGCGCGGGTTATGACATGGTCTATCAGCCTATCGCTCTCAGCCAGCTTGCAGGACTCGAAGACTATGAGATAGTCATGGAGGAGGAAGACGATGATACTGCCGTCACTGACATCATTTCTACACGCCCCACCGACCTGCAAGGCAAACACATCTACACTCTCACAGGTGTACGCCAATCGCACCCCACCAAGGGCGTAAACATCGTAGACGGAGTCAAGGTCATCGTGAAGTGAATGGTAGCGTAGAGCTATCTCAATGAATACAACAATCCCATCCTGAGAGCATTCGGGATGGGATTTTTCTGTATGTCAGTCTATACAATATCAATCTCGCGGAAATCACTCGGCAGATGCCCCGTACAGCGTTTGAATAGCTTGACAAAATACGACGGGTCATCAAAACCCAATTCTGCAGCAATCTCCTTGATCATAAGATTCGTGTACCTCACCATACGCATGGCCTCAAGTATGATACGGTCGTTGATGAGCGAAAGGGGTGTTTTGCCAGAACATTCGTTGACGCTCTTGTGCAGAGTGCGTATGGCCACGTTGAGTCTGTCTGCATACTCCTGTACGGTATGCATACTTGCGTATTCCTTCTCGACCATGCTCCTAAACTGCATGAAGAGCAGATGCGATGGTTTGAGCATATCAAGTCGTTGTGGAGACTCGTGAACTCCATAACGTTGTATCTTGGCTATGAAGATGCAGACCAACGACTTCAGGATTTCGATGTTGCCGAACTTTCCGTGCATATGCGACTCCTGCTCCATCTCGTCTATCAAGGGTCTGAGCATCATTGCCGTCTGCTCGTCGATCGTATAAAGGGGAGACGAACCATAGACATGGAACGTATTGTATGTGTCACGCATCAGGTCGGTACACATCTTTACCGCCACGCCCTTGTATCCACTCTTATGGTCAAAATGATGAATCTGTCCCGGAGACAGGAAAAATATAGTCCCTGGCTTGACATCATAACTCTTGAAGTCTACGGTATGCCTGCCCTCCCCCTCTTGAAACCACAGTATCTCATAAAAGGAATGGACGTGAGCCATACAGTCATCAATCCCGCTCTCGTTGAGCAACTCCGTCATACGCTCCACCCTGAAGCCATTGCCACCTGGTGCTTCGCATACGGTCTGATACATATGTCTAAGTCGGTCAGTTTGCATAGTAAACGCGCTTTTTCGTGTGGTAAAGATAATGATTAAATGGTAAATAAGTGCAAAATGGGATGCAAATTATTAATTTATGCATAAAAATACCATTTTTCTACGATAATTTCGTTTGAGATTTGCATTTAAAGGAGTAAATTTGCATTGTAAAAAAGAAAATATAACTAACAACTAACATTCAACAATTATGGCAAACAAGTATTCTGGTACACAAACTGAGAAAAACCTTATGGCTGCATTCGCTGGCGAGTCAGAGGCACGCAACAAGTACACGTATTTCGCTTCAAAGGCAAAGAAGGAAGGCTTCGAGCAGATTGCTGCCATCTTCCAGCAGACCGCTGACAACGAGAAGGAGCACGCCAAGCTGTGGTTTAAGGAGCTCGAAGGAATTGGTTCTACAGCTGAGAACCTCGCTGCTGCTGCCGCTGGCGAGAACTACGAGTGGACTGACATGTACGAAGGCTTTGCTAAGACAGCTGAAGAAGAAGGCTTCAAGGTATTGGCCGCCAAGTTCCGTCTCGTAGCTGCCATCGAGAAGCGTCACGAGGAGCGTTACCGCGCACTGCTCCACAATGTTGAGGCCCAGGAAGTGTTCAAGAAGAGCGAGGTCAAGGTATGGGAGTGCCGCAACTGCGGTCACATCGTAGTAGGTACTGAGGCTCCACAGATATGTCCGACCTGTGCTCACCCACAGTCTTACTTTGAAGTTCACGTTGACAATTACTAATCTTAAACTTTTTTATCCAAATGAAAAAGTATATATGCGACGTATGCGGCTGGGAGTATGACCCCGCTGTAGGTGTACCCGAGGCAGGCATTCCTGCAGGGGTAGCTTTCGAGGATCTCCCCGATGATTTTGAGTGCCCACTCTGCGCAGTAGGCAAAGATCAGTTCTCAGAAATAGATTAATCGACGAGAAATACAAATGACAAGACTGGACTCAAGAGCGTCATCACCTTTTTGACACTTGAGTCCAGTCTGTAGTTTGTCTGCCGTCCATCACGGCTTTACAACCTTGCGTTTTACAAGAATATGACGAAGAATGTTTCTTACCTATGGCATGGATTTGCTTTTTTTGCTCACTTAATCGTATCACTGTATAAAAGACTGTTTATGAAACTTGTTTTTGATTTTACGCTTAGGAGTATTTTGCCGTGTACTTTGCTCATAGGGATGTCCATGCTATACCTTCCTACGAGAGGGCAAGGAGTGTGGCATGCTGACAATAGAGATGGAACAGGCACGCTGTATCTCAACGGGCATGGGCTGCCAGTATAAGACAGCACAACGGGAGGTTCTATGTGGCATTATGCACTCCGTATGGTTGGGGGACAGAAAAGGGCAATTTCTGTGTGTGCGAGGCTGATCTCCAGACCTGCATTCTGTGAAGGAAGAGATCGTAAAGATATGGGAGGGAGGGTTTAAGGATAGCCACACGCTGGGCGGTGGATTTGGAATTGAGGGCTCTCACACGTACAAAATCAATGGTATGTACTATATCACTTGTCCTGCAGGTGGTACTCATGGGTTGCAGATATGTCTCCGCTCCAAACACATATATGGTCCGTATGAACATCACCTCATCATGGACGATGACAGTTCTTATCCTGATAATGGTCTGCATCAGGGTGGTATGGTACAGTTGACAAATGGAGACTGGTGGTTTATCATCATGCAGGACAGAGGTGCTCTGGGTCGGGTACCATGCCTGCTCCCTGTGACTTGGAAAGACTGGTGGCCCATGTTGGGTGCGAAATTCAACAATAATCTCAAGAATGCTCGCAACACTCTGACTCAACGCGTGATTGGCCCCTTATGTACTGCAACGGTAGAGATGGATATCAGTGGGCTGAGAGATGGTTGTGTAGCTGGCTTCGGTGTATTTGAGCTACTCTACTACCTTACAGGGAGTTGGTGGCTTTGCTGATTTCAATTGGTTCCGACTTGCCGATGCGAAACCTTAGATGCCTGATGGGGATAAAAAAACTGCGGAACCAAACTCCTTGTATGTTTGCATTCCGCAGTTTCGTGTTTATGTTGAGAGTCTATCTCTTACTTAGTGTCTGCCTTGGCTGCTTTCTTGGCAGCAGGCTTTTTGGTCGCTGTCTTCTTGGAAGGCTTTGCTTCTGCTTTTTCCTCTGTCTTAACTTCTTCCTTTCCTTCGTATTTCTCCAGACGTGCACGCAGACGACTGACTTCGTTCGTCTTGACGGTAAGTTCGTCTCCGAGGTTGGCTATCTGGGTGTAGAGGGCATTGAGCTCATCGTTCTCAACTGACTCAGAGAACATATCGTTGACTCTCTTTGCGAAGTCGCCTATGATGTTCATATAGTTGGTAAAGGCGTCGAATGCACTCTCGTAGAAACTGCGCAACATGGGCACTGCCTGAGGCTTGGTAGTCATGTACTGGAAGTTGTTGGTGGCTTGCAGACGATCCCAATCCTGCTTGATGCGACGGTCTTTGCATGCGAGTATACGACCTACGAACTTCTCGTCATAGAGCTTGGCATAGGCTTCGCGCTGCATGGTATTGCCAAGCCAGCCTGAGAGGTCGCGCTCCTCGTCGTTCCATGACATGGCATAGGGTACGTCGATGGAGTCTACGGGCTTGTTGGCTGCAATGACATCGCTTGCTCCTACGAATGAGAGACCACGCTGTGCCGCGCATACTGGAAGTGCCTTGATAAAGTCAAGGATATGGCTATCGAGCCTTTGGAACATACCTATGGCGCAGAGTTCCATACCGAGGGTGACTACTTGCTCTTGCTCTGGTGATGACGCTATCCAGTCTATGAACTTATCTGCCATCAATGGGTATTCGCTCCAGCTCGTATCGCTAAATCTGAGACAGATATCATCGCTGAGCTTATAGTCGCGCAGCAGGACGGCGAGACGATGGTCACTGGCACAAGTGTATACGTAGTGGCTTGACTTCCAGCCGAGGATATGCTTGGCTCCCTCGGTGATAATGCCCTTGTAGCCCATCTCGGCTACGATTGATCCTATCTCGTCGTTGTAAATGAGATTGGAGTTGCGCAATACCTGTGGGGTCTGACCGAAAAGGTCTTTGATTCGCTTGGCTTGACGCGCTACTTCGTTTTTGAAACTTTCCTCGTTGCCAATTGATGCGAGACCATGAGAATATGGCTCGGCGAGGAACTCACACTTGCCTGTCTCGGCTATCTGCTGAAGGAGGTCGATGACCTCAGGTGCGTACTGCTCAAGCATCTCAATGGCTACGCCTGAGAGGGCAAAGACTGGCTTGAAGTTATCGTTTTGCTGACACATCTCGAGGATAGTGCGGAGAGCCGGCACATAGCTGTTGTCTGCGGTATCACGAATGGCGCGCTCGTTCTCGTAGTCGTCATAGTAGTAGTGGTCTTTGCCGATGTCAAAGAAACGATATCTCTTGAGATGTACGGGCTGATGTATCTCGAAATATAAACAAATCTGTTTCATTGTCTTCTGATAATTTAAAATTTCGCTGTGATGTTGTTATTTGATTCCTTTGACTGCTTGCAGGTAGTCATCGTTGTTGAAATATCCTCGTGTGCAGAGTTGGTTGTAGCACTCGCGTATGCGGAGTCCGACTTTCTCCCATGTGATGCGGTCTACCTCCTTGATGCCTTCGTCACGCAAGTACTCGTAGAGTCCGTCATTGGTGCATACGCTATACATGGCGTCTGCCATGGCGTCGATGTCCCAATAGTCGCACTTGATGACGTTCTCGAGTATCTCTCCGCAGCCAGACTGCTTGGATATGATAGACGGGCAACCGCATTGCATTGCTTCGAGCGGTGCTATACCGAACGGCTCAGAGACGGACGGCATGACGAAGACATCGGAGTTCTTGTATGCTTCGTAGACTTGCTTGCCTCGCTGGAAGCCTGGGAAGTGGAAACGATCAGCTATGCCACGTTCGGCAGCAAGTTGTATCATGGCGTTCATCATATCTCCTGAGCCTGCCATGCAAAATCGGATATTGCGTGTACGTTGCAGAACCTTTGCGGCTGCCTCAACGAAATACTCCGGACCTTTCTGCATGGTGATGCGACCGAGATAGGTGACAACCTTCTCTCCAGGGGTCTTGTTGGGGACTATGTCGAGGTACTCCTGACTGAGCGGATATACGGCATTGTGCATGGCTACGCACTTGCGCGGATCCTGATGGTATTGGTTGATGACCGTCTGACGAGTGAGCTCACTGACACACATGATGCAGTCAGCGTGATCCATACCATTCTTCTCAATTGAGTAGACAGTAGGGTTGACTTTGCCGCGGCTACGGTCGAAATCGGTAGCATGGACGTGTATGCAGAGAGGTTTGCCGCTGACCATCTTGGCATGTACTCCTGCAGGGAAGGTGAGCCAGTCATGGGCATGTATGAGGTCAAACTCTTCGCTGCGTGCGAGGACTCCGGCTATGATAGAGAAGTTATTGATCTCGTCATGGAGATTGCTGGGATAGCCCCCCGCAAATTGTATGCAGCCCATGTCGTCAAGGCCTTGCAGATAGTTGAAATCTGCGTAGAGGTGGTCGCGGAAGCGGTAGTAGTCTTCGGCTCTATGACCTACGAAACGGTCTTTGATCCAATCATACTGTACGTCACGCCACACGACGGGGACTTGACTCATGTTGACAATCTTGAGAAAACCCTCTTCTTCTCCACAAGGTTTGGGCATACAGAACGTCGTTTCGACGTCGCCTTGTAGTGACAGGCCTTTGGTGATTCCGTATGATGCTACTGCGAGGCCTCCGTATATCTTAGGAGGAAACTCCCAACCGAACATTAAAACTTTCATAAGCTTAATTTCTTCTTTTATAGTTTCTACTCCTTATTATTAATAATCGTTATAGCTGTCAAGCAACTTGACTACTCGCATAATCTCGGCTACGTTCATTGCAAACGAGATGGCTCCTCGACCATGGAACGGAGGATTGCCGTCAAAGAGCTCGGGGATTGTACCGATGCAATGGTAGAAGAGCTCCTCTTCGTAACCTACGAGCAGGCGGTCTACATAGCTGACACGACTCAACTTGTGCACCTTGAGTGTAGCCTCCATATAGAAGCCTGCCAACCAGGGCCATGCCGTGCCTTGATGGTATGCATAGTCGCGCTGTACCTGAGGTCCCACATACATGGGGTTGTAGCCGCTGCTTTTGGGCGAGAGCGAACGCAGACCTTTGGGAGTGAGCAGCTCTTTGGTGCAGTAGTCGAGGACACTCTTCTGCTGCTTTTTATCTAAGGGGGAGTAGTCGAAGGCCACGGCGAATATCATGTTGGGGCGTACAAGATAGTCACGATATCCATCTACGCAATAGTCGCAAAGATAGCCATGCTCGTTCCAGAACATATCGTTGAAGCTATGTCCTACTTGCTCGGCGAGCTCAGAGAGCATCTTGACGTTCTTGGCATCGCCTATATGAGTGCAGATGTCCACGGCAAATTTTAAGGCATTGTACCATAGGGCGTTGAACTCTACGATGTAGCCTGTACGTGGGACTATCGGACGTCCGTTGGCGGTAGAGTTCATCCATGTCACGGCCTTGTCGCGTCCTTCGCTGTATACGAGACCGTTATCCATGACCTTGAGATTGGGGTGATTGCCGCCGCGTATCCACTCGAGTATATCCTCGACAAGTTTGCCATACTTCTTGATGCAATCGTCCATTGAGACGAGCTTGCCATACTGCTGTATGCACCATATCGCCCAAAGCAGGACATCGGGCTGCTCTATCTCCTGTATGCTAACGTTGAGAGGCTCTCCTGCCATGAATGAGCGTATAGCCTTTTCGGAGGTTTCCATAACATCGTCATACTTAGTAAGCTCGTTGTTGGTGAGAGTCAGACCAGGCAAGGCGATAAACTGGTCTCGTGCCCTACACTTGAACCATGGATAGCCTGCGAGGACATAATCCTCATGCTCACGATGTACGATGAACTGGTGTGCACTGTTTACGAGAGTATTATAGAAATTGTCGCGAGGGGTGCGTATATTAACCTCAAACTCAGCAAGCTCAGCGAGCTTCTTGGGATCTATCTCGTTGAGACCCGCGCTGAAGACTACGCTCTCCCCCTTCTTGATGTCGAACTCGAAGTAGCCAGGGACGTAAAGGTCTTCGTTGCTGGCATAGCCTCTTTCCTGCTCCTTAGGGTACTCTACGCCCTTGTACCAGGTAGGATTGTAGACAAACTCGTTCTTTTTGTTGATCTGCATGAAGAGCTCCGGGTATCCTTCGTACATGCAAGTCTTGATACCACCCTTCACGTTGGTGTACTCACGCGATGCGAGGGAGTTCTCGTGCGTGTACTCTCGCACGCTACGGAATGCGAGGAAAGGCTGCAGGCGCAGGGTCGTAGCACTGTGTGCTTCTACCAAAGTGTAGCGGATGATGATGCGGTTCTCGAAGTGCTGGAACATCTGCTCGCGCTTGAGTACCACTCCGCCTACACGATAAGTGGTAGTAGGCACCTGAAGCGAGTCGAACTCGCGAATGTACTTGTGACCACGGGGCGAGAAGTTGTCGCCAGAATACTTGTGAAGTCCAAGGTTAAATTCTGCCCCGTGCTGGATGACCGTGGCATCAAGGCTTGAGAGGAGAACATGATTCTCGTCATCAAGCTCAGGCACGGGGACTACAAGCAATCCGTGGTACTTACGAGTGTTGCAATCAACGATTGTTGAGCAAGAATAGGCTCCCGAACGATTGGAACGCAAGACCTCCTTGGGGAGGCTGTCTTCCAAATTAGTGACAAGAGTCTTATCAAAACGTAAATAACTCATATAAATTGTGTTTTATGGTCTTTCTGCAACTCAAAGATACAAAAATTAATTTAAAACATTTTGCTTTGTCTTTAAAAAAGCGTAATTTTGTGTCCTAAAACATATATACGGGTCATAAATGTCAAAAATGAAAGTTCCCCTGGAAGATTATCTCGACAAAATTGACGATATGCTATCAACGCTCTCGCCAGAGCAACGTGATGAAATGCTGCAACACGCCTCGCTCGTACGCTATCGGAAGAACGAGGTGATATACAGAGAGGGTGACCTGCCCACCAATCTGATGTGTCTCGTCAGCGGCAAAATCAAGATTTACCGCGATGGTGTAGGAGGGCGTGCCCAAATCATGCGCGTACTTGGAGCGACCGAGTATTTTGCATACCGGGCTTATATGGAGGGCAAGCCGTTTATCACAGCAGCAGCAGCCTTCGAGCCTTGCAGCATCATCAAAATCCCACTTGGGATAGTAGTAGGATTTATCAAGAAGAACCCCACGTTAGGGTGGTTTTTTATCCAAAGACTGGCGCACGACCTTGGAGTCAGCGATGAGCGCACTGTCAACCTCACCCAGAAGCATATCAGAGGACGTCTGGCAGAAAGCCTTCTTTTCCTCAAGGAGAGTTATGGAGTGGAGCAAGACGGCTCGACACTGTCCATATACCTGTCGCGAGAGGATCTGGCGAACCTTTCCAACATGACCACGTCCAATGCCATACGTACCCTGTCAGCCTTCGCTTCAGAACGCATCATAGGTATCGACGGACGAAAGATACAGATCATCAACGAGCCTCAGTTGCGCACCATCAGCGATATCGGATAAATATGAATTTTGACCTCCTAACCATACTGGGACCTACGGCATGCGGCAAGACCACGTTTGCCTGTCATTTAGCGAAACGCCTGGGCAACGCAGAAATCATCTCGGCAGACAGCCGCATGGTGTATCGGGGCATGACGATAGGCTCTGGCAAGGATCTCTCGGATTACCACATAGACGGAGTTGACATACCCTATCACCTTATTGACATTTTGCCCGCCGGGTATCGGTTCAACGTATATGAGTTCCAATGTGCTTTTCAGAACGCCTACATGGACATCACGGCACGAGGACAATTTCCCATCATGTGTGGAGGTACCGGACTATACATAGAAAGCGTATTGAAAAGCTACCAGTTGGGCTGCGTGACTCTACCAGAGCGCAAGAGCCTCAATATTGGTCTCAAGATTGACCGCAATCTCAGACGCGACAGAATCACAGCCCGTCTCAAAGCCCGACTTGACGAGGGAATGATAGACGAAGTGCGCACGCTCATGGCGTCAGTACCCGCCGAGAAACTTATCAGGTATGGGCTGGAATACAAATACGTCACACTCTATTGCCTCGGTCAACTCAGCTACGACGAGATGTACCGTCAACTCGAGATTGCCATACATCAGTTTGCAAAACGACAGATGACATGGTTTCGAGGCATGGAAGAGCGACGAGGCATTCCCATACACTGGATTGAAGCCACCCTACCCCTTGAAGACAAGATAGAGACAGCATTGGAACTTTTACACCACTGACCATATCTTATTTACACATAGTATATGTATAACAATATCAAGGCGATATTCTTTGACATCGACGGCACGCTGGTCTCATTCGAGACCCACCGCATACCAGAGTCTGCCATCGAAGCAATACATCGCGTGCGTCGCAGCGGCATAAAAATATTCATCGCCACAGGGCGTCCACTACCGTTTATAAACAATCTGGGAGAGCTCGAGTACGACGGAATCGTGAGCGTAAACGGAGGTTGTTGCACTACAGCAGAGGGGAAAATCATCAGCAAGAGGCTCGTACCCCATGAGGATATAGACCGCCTCATCGACGACGCCACGCCTCACCCCATGGCGATAGTCTTCGTCAACAACGACACGGCAGTAAGCATTAACACACGCGCTGCAACCCCAGTATATCAGGAGACCTTCAAGATTCTCAATATCGGACTGCCACGTGAAGTAGAGCCCGAAACAGTACGGGGTATGGAAGTGATGCAAGCCATAGCGTTCTTTACCACAGACGAAGAGAAGCGCGTCAAGGAGGAGCTCATACCAGGCTGTGACATAGCGCGCTGGCATCCAGCCTTTGCCGACTGTATCTGCAGCGGGACGAGCAAGGCCTACGGCATAGACCAGATATGCCGACACTATAACATTGACATCAGCGAGACCATGGCCTTCGGAGATGGAGGCAATGACATCGACATGCTACGCCACGCAGGCATCGGTGTAGCCATGGGCAATGCGTCCGATACCGTAAAGGCCGCAGCCGACATAATAACCACCTCCGTCGACGAAGGAGGGATAGCAGAAGTACTTAACAAATTTCCTATATGAGAGACAATAGGGACGCAATCGACTTTGCCAAAGACCCCGTGAGACGAGTATTTGGCCGCATGTTTTTCCCCACGCTCATAGGCATGGTCTCGATGGTCGTGCTCAACATCACCGACGGAGCATTCGTAGGGCACGGCGTGAGCAGCGACGCCTTAGCCGCCGTCAATATAGTCGCCCCACTATTCCTCATCTCAGGAGGCGTAGGACTGATGTTCGGCATCGGGTCAAGCGTAGTGGCAAGCATACATCTATCGCGAAACAATCCTCACGCCGCCAACCTCAATATCACACAAGGTATCGGAGCCTCATTCATGACAGGAATAGTACTCATGCTGCTTATCACGCTCTTCCCACTTGAGACCTGCTACCTGTTCGGGTGTACCGACAGGCTCGTTCCCCTGGCATGCTCATATCTCAAATGGATTGCGATACTGATGCCCTTCAACATGACCGGAATGACAGGAATGTTTGCAGTCCGCCTTGACGGTCACCCCCGCTTTGCCATGACCATGAACTGTGCCATGGCAATGCTCAATATTTTGCTGGACTACATACTCATCTTCCCCTGCCAGATGGGGTTAGAAGGCGCAGCCATAGCCACGACCACAGCATTCAGTCTCGGCAATATCCCACTGATGTGGTTTCTCATCACCAAGACACACACTATCCACCTCAGCCGCATCAAAATGACCCGCACGAGCATGACCCTGACATTGCGCAATCTCCGATACCAGAGCAAAATCGGATTCTCAGCCTTTGCAGGCGACATCGCCATAGCATCAGTAATTATCATGGGCAATTATGAATTTGCGCGATACCTTGGCGAAGACGGAGTAGCAGCATACAGCGTAGCCTGCTACTGTCTCCCCATAGTATTCATGATGGGCAACGCCATCGTGCAAAGCATACAGCCCGTCATCAGTTTTGCCCATGGACAGAACAATCAGGCACGACTACGCCAAGCACTCCGCATAGCCCTGATTACAGCCACCCTGACAGGAGTCCTCGGCATGCTGCTGATGATATCCGGTGCAGGACACATAGCTACCGTCTTCCTACCCCCTCACTGCAACGCTCACGCCCTCTGTAGCGACGGTCTGCCCCTATTCTCGTCATCATTCCTGTTCATAGCCCTCAACATCGTCTTCATCGGATACCTGCAAAGCACCGAAGCCGCCACCAAGGCAAGCCTCTATACCCTGCTACGAGGGTTCGTCTTTGCCATACCCGCATTCATGCTCCTGCCACACGCATTCGGAGGAGAAGGCCTATGGTCAGCCCTACCCCTTGCCGAAGCCCTTACGCTTGTCGTGATAGCGATACAATATCTTGTAACAAGATTTTAACACAAACATACACACATATTACGAGATAAATCATTACCTTTGCCACGGTAAAACCACAAAAGACACAAGACGATGAACATTCTGGTTGTTGACGACGAACAAGACATCTGCGAGATACTACAGTTCAATCTCGTTACGGAAGGCTATTCAGTAGTGACCGCCAATTCCGCAGAAGAAGCACTACGCACCATCGCACGGATTCAGACAGAAAATCCAGCCAAGCTCCCCAACCTCATACTGCTCGACGTGATGATGGAAGGCATGTCAGGTTTTCAGATGGCACGTCAGCTCAAAGCCTCACCCCAGACCGCCCACATTCCCATCATCTTCATCACAGCCCTCGACGACGAAGACCACACCGTAAAAGGACTTGACATCGGAGCCGACGACTACATCGCCAAGCCCCTGAGCATCAAAGAAGTGAAAGCCCGAGTCAACGCAGTACTACGCCGAGTGAGCTCACGCACTCCCTCCGCAGAGCACAGCCTATCTGACGGAGAGTCACTCCTGACCTACGAAGACCTGACCCTCAACCTCTCGTCAAAGACCGCCACCCTCGGTTCCGAGCAGCTCATGCTCACCAAGCTTGAGTTCGAACTGCTCAGTCTCTTCCTCCGACATCCAGGCACAGCATTCTCGCGCGAAGAACTACTCGCACGATGCTGGCCGAGCGACACCATAGTACTCGACCGCACCGTAGACGTCAACATCACACGCCTACGCAAGAAGACCGGCTTGACAGGCAAGCACATCAAGACACGCATCGGATACGGATATTATTTCGAGAAATAAGCAATCCCCCTCCCCCCGTCCGCAGAGCCACATGTTTCACTCCAACACCTTTCAGAAAAAACTCCTCATCAGCATCGGAGGCCTGTACCTTCTGTTTGCCGCCTCGTTCAGCGCATACCAATACCAGCGCGAGCGTTTCTACAAGACAGACATCATGCACTCCAGGCTCCAAATGTACGCCTACGAGATGATGCAGACCCTCGGTCGGGACAGCCTCCTCGAAGCCCACGCCTTCAACAATTATATGCAGCGTCACAACCTCGAAGGACTTCGCATCACCATCATCAACACACAAGGCCGCGTCCTGCTCGACAGCCACGAACACAACACCGACTCGATGGGCAATCACCTGATGCGCGCAGAAATACAGCAAGCCCTCATCAACGGCAACGGCTACGACATCAAGCGCACCTCAGCATCCACCAACGAGACCTATTTTTACTCAGCCACCCGTTTTGGCGACATCATCATACGCGCAGCCACACCCTACTCCGCCGAGCTCACACGCACCCTCAAGGCCGACCCCACATACCTATACTTTGCCATTGCCCTGACCATACTGCTCGGCATCGTACTCTATACCACCACACACCGCATCGGCAAGCACATCAGCTGCCTCAGAGAGTTTGCCAAGAAAGCCGAAGAAGGCACCCCCCTCGACCACGAACTCGAGCGCAGCCTACCCGACGACGAACTCGGAGACATCTCACATACCATCATACAGCTATACTGGAAACTACGCCACAGCGAAGAAGACAAGCAACGCCTCAAACGCCAACTGACCCAAAACGCCGCCCACGAGCTCAAGACCCCCGCAGCAAGCATCCACGGCTATCTCGAAAGCATCCTGGACCACCCAGACATGTCCGAAGACACACGCCAACACTTTCTCATACGCTGCTACGCCCAAAGCCAGCGCATGAACAAGCTACTCCTCGACATGGCCCAGTTGACAAAGCTTGACGAATGTCCCACCCTGATGAGCCAATACCACAAACGCACACTTATAGACGTCGTACCCATCGTCCACAGCGTCATAGACGACCTATCGCTACAACTCGAAGAAAAGCACATCACCTGCAAACTACACCTTCCCACCCATATCATCATAGAGTCCCCCCTCGCACAGCCAGAAGACACAATCTACAGCATCTTCCGCAACCTTACCGACAACGCCCTGGCCTACGCAACAGGCGCCACCCAGATCACCATCACATACGACCAAGGCACCTTTACCTTCGCCGACAACGGCTGCGGAGTCTCACCCGAACACCTCCCCCACCTGTTTGAACGGTTCTATCGAGTAGACAAAGGCCGCTCACGCAAACTCGGAGGGACAGGATTAGGACTCGCCATAGTCAAAAACGCAGTAAACGCCCATCACGGCACAATCACCGCACAGTCCACCCCCGAAGGGCAAGGACTCAGCATAACATTCACCCTCGAGTCCCGACAATAAGCCCCACCGTCAGACAAACAGTCCCAGAGCAGCACAAAAGCCCCGCGAGCACGACAATACCACATCAAAAATAATTTTTTTTTTGGAATTGTTTCCGTTTATTTGTAACTTTGCGCATAAAAACATCACAAACCTAACATCAAATTACTATGTACGGAAAATTTCAAGAGCATTTGCAAAAAGAGTTAGCCTCAATCAAAGAAGCAGGGCTGTACAAGAACGAACGACTCATCGAGAGTCCACAACAAGCAGCCATCCAAGTAGCCGGCAAGGAAGTCCTCAACTTCTGCGCCAACAACTATCTCGGACTCAGCAACAATCCACGCCTCATAAAGGCAGCCAAAGAGATGATGGACAAGCGCGGTTACGGCATGAGCTCAGTACGCTTCATCTGCGGAACCCAAGATACCCACAAAGAACTTGAAGCCGCCATCAGCCGCTTCTTCAAGACCGAAGACACCATTCTATACGCAGCCTGCTTTGACGCCAACGGCGGCGTATTTGAGCCCCTTCTGACAGCAGACGACGCCATCATTTCAGACGCCCTCAACCACGCCTCCATCATCGACGGCGTACGCCTGTGCAAAGCCAAGCGCTACCGCTACGCCAACGCCGACATGGCAGACCTTGAGAAGCAGCTCCAGGCAGCCCAAGAGCAGCGTTTCCGCATCATCGTGACAGACGGCGTCTTCTCCATGGACGGCAACGTCGCCCCCATGGACAAGATCTGCGACCTCGCAGAGAAATACGACGCCCTCGTCATGGTCGATGAGAGCCACTCAGCCGGTGTAGTAGGCGCCACAGGCCGCGGAGTCAGCGAGTTCTACAACACATACGGCCGTGTAGACATCTACACAGGCACACTCGGCAAAGCCTTCGGCGGCGCCGTAGGCGGCTTCACCACAGGCCGCAAAGAAATCATCGACATGCTACGCCAGCGTTCACGCCCATACCTCTTCTCCAACTCCATCCCACCCTCAGTAGTCGGAGCAGCCATCGAGACCTTCCGCATTCTCGATGAGAGCAACGAGATACACGACAAGCTCGTAGCCAACGTAGAGTACTTCCGCAACAAGATGATAGAAGCCGGCTTTGACATCAAGCCCACACAGAGTGCCATCTGCGCCGTCATGCTCTACGACGCCCCCTTGAGTCAAAAGTTTGCAGCCGCCCTGCAGGAAGAAGGCATCTACGTCACAGGCTTCTTCTACCCCGTAGTACCCCAAGGACAAGCACGCATACGCGTACAGATATCCGCCGGTCACGACCGCATACACCTCGACAAGTGTATCTCAGCTTTCATCAAAGTAGGCAAAGAACTTGGAGTGTTGAAATAACCAGCAAAGCCACACCATAGTATGAAAGAATTCATGAAAATAGTGTTAGGAACAGTCGTCGGACTGTTCCTGACTTTTATGATAATCTCGATTCTGTCAATTTTGTCATTGGCAGGCATGATGATCAACGAAGGCATGTCCTCACCCATCAAGGACAACAGCATACTCAAGATCAATCTAAGCGGCACGATGCAAGAGCGAGCCGAGAGCAATCCCCTCGCCATGATTATGGGCGAAGAAGCAGAAGGCATCGCACTTGACAACGCCCTCACAGCCCTCGACAAAGCAGCCAAAAACGAGAAAGTAAAAGGAGTCTACATCGAAGCCGGCATCCTGGGCTCATCACCCGCCATGGCACAGGAATTGCGTCAGGCCATCGTGAAGTTCAAGAAGAGCGGCAAATGGGTCATCGCCTACGGCGACCGATACTCCAAGATGAGCTACTACATAGCATCTGCCGCCGACGAAGTGCTCCTCAACCCCAGCGGCAGCGTAGACTTCAGCGGCATGGCATCGACACTCATGTTTTTCAAGGAAACCCTTGCCAAGCTCGGCGTGAAGATGCAAGTATTCAAAGTCGGCACATACAAAAGTGCCGTTGAGCCCTACATCTGCACAGAGATGTCAGACGCCAACCGCGAACAGATAAGCTCCTATCTCGGCGACGTATGGAGCCAAGTGCTCAAAGACGTCTCCAAGAGCCGTAAGCGCAGCGAAGCCGCACTCAATTCGCTGGCAGACACACTGACCGTCATAGCAAAAGCCGAGACAAGTGTTGAAGGAGGACTCGTAGACCGTCTGTGCTACATAGACGAAGTCAAAGAAACACTTCGCAAAAAGATGAGTCTTGACGACGACGACGATGACGAACTCATATTCACCACCATCGACGACATGGCCAAGAGCGAAAGCCTCGACGACAAAGTCGACGACCAAGTAGCAGTATACTACGCCTACGGAGAGATAGTCGACATCGCAGCCCAAGGAGGCTTCTCGCAAGAACACCAGATTGTCGGCTCAAAGATGGTCAACGACCTGCAGCAACTCCGCAAAGACGACGACATCAAAGCCGTAGTCATCCGCGTGAATTCGCCAGGAGGCAGCGCCTATGCCAGCGAGCAGATATGGCGCGAGATCATGCTACTCAAAAAAGAAAAACCCGTAGTAGTCAGCATGGGCGGACTCGCAGCAAGCGGAGGCTATTACATCAGCTGCCCAGCCGACAAGATATATGCCGAAAACACCACACTGACAGGCTCCATCGGCATCTTTGGCATGATACCCGACGCAAGCGAGCTGATCACCGACAAACTTGGAGTAAGATTTGACGGAGTCAAGACCAACAAGATGAGCGACTTAGGAGCCAATCTTGGACGCCCGTTCAACGAAGCAGAAAGCGCCATGCTCCAGTCCATGGTAGAGGACGGCTACGACCTGTTTACCCGCCGAGTAGCAGAAGGTCGCGGTATCCCTCAAGACAGCGTCAAAGTCATAGGCGAAGGACGCGTATGGACAGGCCGTCAAGGACTGAAGATAGGCCTCGTCGACAAGATAGGAAATCTCGAAGACGCCATAACGGCAGCCTCCAAGCTTGCAAAACTCAAGGAATACCGCGCAGTACCATATCCCCAAGACGACGAGAACCCGTTCACGGCCATGTTCAACAAAAGCAAGAACGGCTACCTCGACAGCCAGATACGCGAGACCCTCGGCGAGTACTACAGCGGCTACTCCATCTACAAGAACCTACGCAACATGAACCCCATACAAGCCCGCATGCCCTTTGACGTCGTAATAAAATAAATGAGAAAGTACCAGCTATACAAACTCATCAGCCAGACAGACGAACTCAAAGACAAGCGTCACCCCATGTTCGAAAAGAACAGGTTCATGAAGTTCCTCGCCTGGTTCATGATACTATACTACGGAGCAATATTGCTCTTTCTCGGAGCAATATTGCCCATAGGCATGAGTGAAGCATACTACGGAGTAGCAGCATTCCACGTATTCGACGGATACTTCCCCTGGATAATCATCTGCGACTTTTGGGTAAGATTCATACTCCAAGAGACCCCAGCCCAGCAAGTACGTCCCTACCGACTGCTCCCCGTAAGCAAGAAATTTCTCATGCACACATACCTCAGCAAGTCAGGCCTCTCCGCAGGCAACATGTTTTGGGGGCTTATGCTCATACCCTTCGGCATACTGGCAGTCCGCCCTCTACTCGGCTGGGGCGGACTCACACTATGGCTTTTAATCTGGTGGATGATGCTCGTAGCCAACGGCTACATGTACCTCTTCACCCGCGCGCTATGCATGAAACACATACTATGGTTTCTCCTCCCCGCAGCCATACACGGCATCATCATAGCCACGATGACCATACCCGACAAGAACCCCCTCGACATGCCCTGCACCCGCTGGATGTACGAAGCAGCCCTATGCAATCCCCTACCCTTCATCATCGTCGCAGCACTAATCGCCCTCTGGTATTGGGCAAACTACCGCCTACAACTGAGCATGCTCAACGACGAAGTAGCAAACGTCGAAGAAGTAAAAGTCAAACCCAGTTCGCAGATGACCTGGCTCAACCGATGGGGCGCACTCGGCGAATACATGAAGATGGAAATCAAGCTCCGCACCCGCAACAAGCAAGTACGCATGCAATTTCTCGTCGGCCTAGGTTGCATGCTCATGCTCTCCGGGCTACAATATTTTACCGACATCTACGACACATGGTTCATGACCTCCTTCATCTGCCTCTACGACTATATCGTACTGGGCATGATGACACTCATCGTCATCATGTGCTACGAAGGCAACTACATAGACTGCCTCATGTCGCGCCGCGAAAGCATCTACGAACTCCTACGAGCCAAATACTACTTCAACACCATACTACTCATCATACCCATAATCATCCTACTTCCCCTGATGATCAGCGGCAAAGTCAGCGTATGGATGAACCTCGGCTATCTCATGCTAACCGCCGGAGTACTCTACCCCCTAATATTCCAGATGGCAGTCTACAACAACTCCACCCTACCCCTAAACCAGAAGCTCATGGGCAAGCAAGGCAACACCACACAACAGATCGTCAGCCTATGTATACTCTTCCTCCCCATAGGTTTGGAGAAGACATGCACCATCATAGCAGGTCCCGTATGGGGATACATCATACTCATGGCCCTCGGTCTGACAGGAATACTCACCCACAAACTCTGGCTACACAATATCTACACACGCATGATGTCACGCCGCTACACCAATATGGAAGGCTTTCACGCATCGAGGAGTCAGTGAGGTTATGAGTGAGGTTATAAGGTCGCTACGCTTGTGAGGTTTTTAGGTTATAAGGTTTTATACCTTTGACCTCAAAGACTAAGCTGAGAGCTTAGAGCTGAGAACCTCACAAAATAACCTCAAACCTAAAAACCTTATAACCTCAAAACCTCAAAAATAACCTCAAAACCATAAAACATCAAAAATAACCTTAAAACCTTATAACCTCAAAACCTCACAAAAAATGCATCTCACCATACAAAATCTAAAAAAGACCTTTGGTCCAAAAGTCGCCGTAGATATAGAGCAATACGACATACAAAGCGGCGAGATCTTAGGTCTCGTAGGCAACAACGGCGCAGGCAAGAGCACCCTGTTTCGCCTCATCCTCGACCTCATCAAAGCCGACACAGGCAGAGTCACGTCCGACGGCATAGACGTATCCACCACCGAAGACTGGAAAGACTGGACAGGAGCCTTCATCGACGAAAGCTTCCTCATAGACTATCTCACACCCGACGAATACTTCCAGTTTATCGGAAAGATATCCAGTCGCACCGAAGAAGAAGTCAACAAGCGACTCGACACGTTTGACAAGTTTATGGCCGGAGAAGTCAGAGGGCAGCAGAAACTCATTCGCAACCTCTCAGCCGGCAACAAGCAGAAAGTAGGCATCATCGGAGCCATGCTACTCGAGCCCCAAGTACTGATACTCGACGAGCCCTTCAACTTTCTCGACCCCAGCTCGCAAAGCGCCATCAAACACATGCTCTTAGACTACAACAAACACACAGGCGCCACGATACTCGTCAGTTCACACAATCTGCAACACACCGTAGACATCTCCACACGCATAGCCCTGCTGGAAAACGGCAAAATCATACGCGACATCGACAACCGCGAGCGTCAAGCCAACGCAGAGCTGGAGAACTACTTCGAAGTGTGAGAAAACAAAACAACCTCAAAACGTTTCCGATAAGCGAGAGCAGAGAAAGCTCGCTTGCTCTGCCGAGCGTAGGAAACGAAGGCGCAGCCAACCTTAAAACCTTATAACCTCAAAACCTTAAAACCTAACCTAATAACCTCAAAACCTCACTAACAAATAAACAAAACAACAAAATAACAATATGAACACAAAAATCAAATATATCGGATGCGACGATGCCGATATGCACCTATTCGAAAGCCAGTACGTCACCCCCGAAGGAATGTGCTACAACAGCTACCTCATCGAAGGAGAGCGTCTGGCCGTCATGGACACCGTAGATTCGCGCAAAACCACCGAGTGGCTCGCCAAGCTCTCAGCAGCCCTCGGCGGACGCAAGCCCCACTACCTCATCGTCCAACACATGGAGCCCGACCACAGCGGTAGCATCTCAGCCTTCCTCCAGTCATATCCCGACACACAGATTGTAGCCAGCCAGAAAGCCCTGCAATACATGCAGCAATTCAATCCAGAAACAGACCTCAGCAACACCATAGCAGTCAAAGAAGGCGACACACTCGACCTCGGAGGACTGACATTAGCCTTCGTCTCAGCCCCCATGGTCCATTGGCCAGAAGTAATCGTCACCTACAGCCCCGAGCTCAAGACCCTATTCAGCGCAGACGGTTTCGGCAAGTTCGGAGTCATCAACGCAGACAAAGACGACTGGGCTTGCGAAGCACGCCGATACTATTTCAACATCTGCGGCAAATACGGCATCCCCGTCAGCAATCTCCTCAAGAAAGCCTCAGCGCTCGACATCGAGACAATTTGTCCCCTCCACGGTCCCATACTTCAAGGAGAGCAACTCACAGAAGCACTACGCCTCTATACCATCTGGAGTCAATACGGCACAGAGACCAAAGGAATACTCATCGCCCACGCCTCAATCCACGGCAACACAGCAAAAGTCGCTGAAAAACTTGGCGATATGCTACGCGAACGCAATGCAGGCAAAGTCGTTGTTGCAGACCTCTGCCGCGAAGACATGGCAGAAATCATCGAAGACGCATTCCGCATGGACCGCCTGATAGTCTGCGCCTCCTCATACGACGGCGACGTCTTTCCCCCGATGCACATGTTCCTTTGGAAATTAGGTCTCAAAGCCTTCCAAGGACGCAAAGTCGGCATCGTCGAAAACGGCACATGGGCACCAAGCGCTGGACGCGCCATGAAGACCATGATTGAAAGTTGGAAAAACACCGACATCGTCGAGCCCATCATCACCATACGCTCGACAATGAAAGACAGCGACCTCTCCGCCCTTCAAGCACTCGTAGACGCAATGGCATAAAAAAATTTTGGGGGGCTTTCACAAGTCCCCCAAAATCCAAGGGTAAACACAAAAGATAAATCGCTTTTAATATAATCTGAATTACTTACTAAAGTAGCGTGCAAGCAAGCCCTCGAAGCCACGTCCATGACGAGCCTCGTCCTTAGCCATCTCATGAACAGTATCATGAATAGCATCCAGATTAGCAGCCTTAGCAGCCTTAGCAATATCCATCTTGCCAGCACATGCGCCACACTCCGCCTCAGCACGCTTAGTGAGGTTAGTCTTCGTATCCCACACACACTCGCCAATGAGCTCCGCAAACTTAGCAGCATGCTCCGCCTCCTCAAAAGCATAACGCTTGAACGCCTCAGCAATCTCAGGATAGCCCTCACGATCAGCCTGGCGTGACATAGCGAGATACATACCCACCTCAGTACACTCACCAGCGAAGTGAGCCTTCAAACCCTCCATGATTTCCTCAGGGCAGCCCTGAGCCACACCGATGACATGCTCCGTAACATAAGACTGTTCCTCAGTCATCTTATTAAACTTGCTGGCAGGAACACCACACTGAGGACATCTCTCTGGTGCGGCATCACCCTCATGGATATATCCGCATACTGAACATACATACTTTGCCATAATCTTAATCTACTTAATTTTGGTTTGTTGTTTTATTATTTTGTTTTTCAAAGGCAAAGATAAGATTAAATCTCATCACACACAAATTTTTTGCGTTAAAATATTTTTTGTTTGCACTTTTTTACCATTAGATCTAAATCCTATTGATAGATTTGAGACCAAAGAATATCCTTGTACACCAACACAAAATAGGCAACGATACACGTGAATCTTTTGGGGAGGTTGGTCACTCCCACTCTATCGTTGCAGGCGGTTTTGACGAGATGTCATAGCACACGCGGTTAACGCCCTTAACCTTATTGATGATGTCGTTTGACACCTTTGCCATAAACTCGTATGGCAGATGTGCCCAGTCTGCAGTCATAGCATCAGACGAAGTCACGGCACGCAATGCCACGGGATTCTCATACGTACGCTCATCGCCCATGACACCTACGCTGCGCACCTCGGAGAGCAGAATAGCTCCAGCCTGCCAGATTTGGTCATAAAGACTTACCTCTATCTCACCATCATGCATATCCGCAGGCACACCCGCAGCCAATACACGGCGCGCTTCCTCTCCCGACAACTTTACCTTATACTCCCTCAACCCACGAATGAATATATCGTCAGCGTCTTGCAATACACGTACCTTCTCGCGCGTGATGTCGCCCAAAATACGTACTGCCAGACCTGGTCCAGGGAAGGGATGACGTGTGATCAAATGCTCTGGCATACCCATAGAGCGGCCTACACGTCGCACCTCGTCCTTGAACAGCCACTTCAGTGGCTCGCAGAGCTGAAGGTGCATTTCCTCGGGCAGACCTCCCACATTATGATGACTCTTGATAACCTTGCCAGTGATATTGAGACTTTCAATACGGTCAGGATAAATAGTGCCCTGCGCAAGCCAACGTACCTCTCCGTTGTCAGACCCCTTGGTCTCGGCTATGATGCGCTTGGCCTCAGCATCAAACACCTCGACAAAGTCACGTCCGATAATCTTGCGTTTTGCCTCGGGCTCCTTAACCCCGGCGAGGTCTGACAGGAACTTCTCAGATGCGTCAACACCCACGACATTGAGGCCAAGACACTCATAGTCTCTCATCACATCCTCAAACTCATTCTTACGCAGCATGCCATGGTCTACGAAGATGCAAGTCAACTGTCTGCCAATAGCCTTATTGAGCAAGACTGCCACCACAGACGAGTCAACCCCACCCGACAGTCCGAGTATCACCCTGTCCTTACCAATCTGCTCACGCACTTCGCGCACAGTACTCTCCACGAAAGCATCAGCACTCCATTCCTGACGGCTGCCACATACATCTACCACAAAGTTTTTAAGAAGCAAAGTACCTTGCAGCGAGTGGAACACCTCAGGATGAAATTGTGTACCAAAGATGGGATTACCGTTGAGGTCAGAATTTTCAGCAGGGTCGAGGAAATATGCAGCATTAGCGACAGACTCTGTCGATGCCACTACCCTCGCCCCTTGAGGAATAGCAGTAATACTATCACCATGGCTCATCCACACCTGGCTGTTGTCGTCAAATCCGTGGAACAGCGGACACTCCTTGTCGGTGTATTGGAGGTTCTGCCGTCCATACTCGCGAGTGCCAGCACTCTCTACCTTACCACCATAGATATGGCTCATATACTGTGCACCATAGCAGATGCCAAGAATAGGTAGGCGTCCTCGTATCCTGCTCAGATCCACATGGAATGCGTCTTCGGCATACACGCTCAACGGCGAGCCAGAGAGTATCACACCGATGACCGAAGGGTCATCATGTGGGAACTTGTTGTAGGGGAGAATCTCACAAAACGTATCCAACTCGCGCACACGACGACCGATGAGTTGGGTAGTCTGCGACCCAAAGTCAAGAATAATAATTTTTTGTTGCATGTTGACAAAAATCGTTTTACGCTGCGAAGTTACGAATAAATGAGCGGAAATGCAAATAAAAGCCCTTTTATCACACGATTGTTACGATAAAAGCCGTATATTTGTACAGAAAAACATTACCCAAACTATGAAAAAAGCCATACTCTCAGCCACACTTGCACTTCTCGTTGCATCGCAGCCGACATACGCCCAGCAATTCGAGCAACACTTCTGCGACTCCACCCTACGCCTCGACTACACCTTTGCCGGCAACTGCGTAGGTCAGAACATTTCTCTCGACCAAAAACTCATGCACAAAGGTTGGTATGGCCGCCGCACCGACCTCAACAAGCTACCTCTCAAGGGCAACGGGCAGATTTTGATGCTCAACACCGCAGGCACAGACACGATATACAGCCATTCGTTCAGCACTCTCTTTCAAGAATGGGTAGGCACCGAAGAAGCCACACGCATCTCACGCTCATTCGAAAACAGCTTCCTTCTGCCCATGCCGCGCGAGAAAGTACAAATCTGCATCACCCTTTATGACACCCATCAGGAGCTCAAAGCCCGCCTTTGGCACACCATCGACCCCTCCGACATTCTCATCAAAAAGCCCACTCCCCTGCCCGACACCAAATGGAGTTTCCTGCGCAAGAACCGCGACGAACGGAGTGCGATCAACGTTGTCTTCGTCCCCGAGGGGTATACCGCCGAAGAAATGCCAGTCTTCGTACGTGACTGTCAGGAAAGCGTCGATGCCATACTGGAGCACGAACCCTTCAAGTCAAAGCAAGACAAGTTCAACTTTATCTACGTCAACGCGCCCTCCAAGCAAAGCGGTGTGAGCATACCTCACGACAACGACTGGCGCGACACAGCCGTAGGCAGCCATTTTGACACATTCTACTCTGACCGCTACCTCACCACGCTCAATGTCAACACCCTCTACGACCTCGTTTGGGGGATACCATGCTCAAGCATCATCATCCTTGCCAATACAGACAACTACGGCGGAGGCGGCATATACAACAGTTACACCCTTACCTCTGCACACAACAAAGACGCACGCCCGGTAGTGGTGCACGAGTTCGGACACTCATTCGCAGGCCTTGCCGACGAATATTACTACGACGACCAGTATGAGCCTATGTACCCCACCGATGTCGAGCCCTGGGAACAGAACATCACCACACTCGTAGACTTTGACAGCAAATGGAAAGATATGCTCCCCTCAGATACACCCGTCCCCACTCCTGCCGACGGCAAAGACATATACACCAAGGTAGGCGTCTACGAAGGTGCTGGCTACCAGAGCAAAGGCTGCTACCGTCCCGCTCAGGAATGCCGCATGAAAGTCAACAATGCCCCCGGGTTCTGCCCCGTTTGCCAACGCGCCATAAGCCGTCTCATCGACTTCCTTGCAGAATGAACACACGCCACCCAGAGTGTGCCAGGATATACGAAACGATCCGAATCGAGTCAAACAAAAAAAAATCCCCGGCTTCGCAGCCGAGGATAATTTTTCTATTGGTAAAGTATCAAGGAGCAGGGGGATTAGTTCTTGAAGAAATCCTTAACAGCCTCGTTAGGGACCATCTGCTCATCGAAAGAGTAAGAACCGCTTGGGTTCTTGACCATCTTGATAACCTTGGTGTAAGAACGGCCGTCAGTTTTGCCGGACTGCAAGGTTGCAACAGTTTTTTTAGCCATAATCTAAGTACTTTCTGTGTGATTGATTACTTAATCTCCTTGTGTACAGTCATTCTCTTGAGAATGGGGTTGTACTTCTTGAGCTCCATACGCTCCGGAGTGTTCTTACGGTTCTTGGTAGTCACATAGCGTGATGTACCGGGCAGACCGCTCTCCTTCATCTCAGTGCATTCCAGGATAACCTGAACGCGATTGCCTTTAGCTTTCTTTGCCATGATTTTCTTCCTCCTGAAATTAACCGATTACACGAATGCTCTTCCAATCACAATAACCCTTGGCTACCGCGTTCTTCAACGCAGCGTCAAGACCCACCTTGTTGATGACTCGAAGGCCGTTAGCGCTGATGTTCAGGCTAATCCAGCAATCCTCCTCAACATAGTAGAACTTCTTGGTAAACAGATTCACATCAAACGTGCGCTTAGTGCGGTGGTTTGAGTGAGACACGTTATTACCGCGCATAGCTGTCTTACCGGTAATTTGACAAATCTTAGACATTTCTAATCTTCCTTTCTTTTGTTACTTTCCAATAACATCTTCCAAACGGCGGCAAAGTTACAGCTTTTTTTTGACATAGCCAAGCGAATCCTGCATTTTTTATATCTCCACCCTCGAATATGCAGGCTTTTCCATCGGACAGAAGTCCCTGTCAGCATATTTGAAGCAGCCAGCCATAGCAATCATGGCAGCATTGTCCGTAGTATATCCAAACTCAGGGATATAGACCTTCCAGCCGAAACGACGCGCATGATCGAGAAAAGCCTCCCTCAGCCCAGTATTGGCACTCACTCCGCCAGCCACAGCCACACGACTGATACCAAAATCCTTTGCAGCCTTGCGCAGCTTCTTCATCAGAATATCCACTATCGTATGCTCCAGACTCGCAGCAATATCCTCCTTGTGATGTTCCACAAAATCAGGATCATCAGCAACCCAGTCACGCAGATTGTACAGAAACGAAGTCTTCAGTCCCGAAAACGAATAGTCATACCCCGCGATATTAGGACGAGCAAACTCATAAGCCTTAGGGTTGCCCCTGCGTGCCAGTCTGTCTATGATTGGTCCCCCCGGGTATCCGAGCCCCATCACCTTAGAGCATTTATCGATAGCCTCCCCAGCAGCATCATCTATCGTCTTGCCCACAATCTCCATATCATTATAGGCACGCACCAAGACAATCTGACTATTTCCCCCACTCACCAGGAGACAAAGAAACGGAAACTCAGGCACCTCATGCGTATCCCCCTCCTTACGCACAAAGTGAGCAAGAATATGCCCCTGCAAATGATTAACCTCAATCATCGGAATCCCCAAACTTGCCGCAAGCCCCTTAGCGAAACTCACCCCCACAAGCAAACTACCCATCAACCCAGGTCCACGCGTAAACGCCACAGCCGAAAGCTCCTCACGTCCCACCCCAGCCCGCTTCAAAGCCTCATGCACCACAGGCACAATATTCTGCTGATGCGCACGGCTCGCCAACTCAGGCACAACACCACCATACGCCTCATGCACAGCCTGCGAAGCAGTCACATTACTCAGCAACACCCCATCGCGGATTACAGCCGCCGAAGTATCATCACAAGAAGACTCAATTCCAAGAATAACCATAGCAATCAATGTGTCAGAATTTCCACCCCATTATCCGTCATCAGATACGTATGTTCCCACTGTGCGCTGGGCAACTCATCCTCAGTAATCACCTCCCAACCATACGGATCCTCATCATCTATGAACACACGCCAAGTACCCATATTTATCATAGGCTCAATGGTAAACGTCATACCAGGCACGAGCAACATACCCGTTCCCCTGTGACCATGATGCTCCACCTCGGGATCCTCATGAAACTTACACCCCACTCCATGCCCACACAAATCTCTCACCACGCTGCACCCGTTGGCATGAGCATGACGGCGTATAGCGTCGCCCAAATCCCCCACAAACACATAAGGCTCACCGCACACCTTCTCGCCCACCTTCAGACACTCCCACGCCACCTCGACAAGCCTCCGCCTGCGTTCGTCAGTCTTGCCGATGACAAACATACGGCTCGCATCAGCATAATACCCATTCAAAATCGTAGTGCAGTCCACGTTGATGATATCCCCCTCCTCAAGATAGAAATCATCGCTCGGTATGCCATGACACACCACCTCATTCACACTCGTGCAGCAACTCTTAGGGAAACCCTCATAATTGAGCGGAGCAGGGACACCCCCATGTTTAGTAGTGAAATCATACACGATACGGTCAATCTCACCCGTAGTCATACCCTCCCCTATCTTCTCAGCCACAGCATCAAGCACAGCAGTATTGAGCGCCCCCGCCCTGCGAATACCTTCAATCTGCTCCTTAGACTTAATCAACTCTCGTGTAGGGCATAACTTACCCCTATTCTGAAACTCCAGAATTCTCATATCCATCTCCGTAGCAGGCAGTCCAGGAATGAGTCTCCAATTCTCAATTATCTTGTTTTTCTTTCCCACAACATTCAATTTTTCATGCAAAGGTACAAATTAGAACGATAAAACCCAAATTTTATTCAGAAATCCTCATCTTCAATCCCCAACTCGCTACATATATAGCGCACCACCTTCGGAGGGAGCAGCCTGCGCGTAGGTTTCACACCCATCGCACCAATCTCCCGACGATGAACCATCATCCAGCGTCGCAGCACTTCAGTACTGATGCCAGCAGCCTGAGCAATTTCGGATTTTGTTTTGGATTTCATTGGTGAGGTTTTAAGGTTTTGAGGTCGCTTCGCTTGTAAGGTTATTTTTGAGGTTTTAAGGTTATAAGGTTTTGAGGTTTTGAGGTTGTTTTGTAAAGTTTTAGGTTATTAGATCTCTGTTTTTCTGCTCGGTCCTGAGGTCAAAGGTATAAAACCTTATAACCTAAAAACCTCATAACCCTTAATTCCGCAACACTATAATTTAACTTTATTTATAAGTTCCTGAGCA
>CAMEQD010000038.1:0-27992 GCA_945932615.1 uncultured Prevotellaceae bacterium
GCTATGATATTTGGTTAGGCGGGGGGGCTATCCACGGAGAATTCCCCCTGCGCCCATATTTGTCGCAGAGGTCTGTAAGGAAGATACCAGAAGGGTGTTCTTTCCGAATGTTCAAAAGCATATAATGGAACTATACGGTAAAGACAATGACCTTCTTAATATTGAGTCTGGAGGATGTACACTAATTGCAAAGCGTTATCCTATCAGTAAATTCTTTAACTACAATTCATCAAATGAATGCCTTAATGATTATGCAGAAACCATAAAGTCAATGACTTCTTTTTCCCTTCAGTAATCTATGATTAAGTTTATTTCAAACTCAGATCATTATTCATCCATTCTATCACATTGTAAAGATGTGAAACATACCTTGTGGATTGGAACAGCGGACATAAAGGATGCTTATATTGATATTAAGGGTGAGAAAATGCCTTTCCTGAAACTCATAGCACAACTGATCCGTAAGGGTGTAGATATTCGACTGGTGCATGCAAAGGAACCAGGTCCTGCATTCAGAGAGGACTTTGACAAATACCCTGTATTGTATGACAGATTGGAACGCGTCCTTTGTCCACGTGTACATTTCAAAATGATTCTATTCGACTGTAAAGAAGTGTACATTGGTAGTGCAAATCTTACTGGAGCAGGTATTGGCATGAAGTCTGAAGGAACAAGAAACTTTGAATCAGGTATTCTCACAGATGATCCAGTAATAGTAGAACAAGCCATGAATCAATTCGATGAGGTATGGATAGGAAATAAGTGTAAGAACTGTAAAAGAAGAGAATTTTGCAGTGATCCTATTGCATAAAAAGTAACTATATCATGCAAAAATAAATATCATGTGCCCGTAATTGGCATTACGGCATTTTATTTTTGCAGTAGTTTTTAATTTTAATAGTAAATATTATGGCACTTTGGAAAATTTCAGTGAAAACCACAGGTGTGGTCAATGGAGTCCGTTTAGAAAAAGGCATGTTCATAGAAATGCCAACTAACGGACTTAACCCTTTACAAGCAGTATCAGCACACAAATCACAGATCAATATGCTATTCCAAAACAAATATGGAATAGACTTGCTGAAAGGTAATCTGGTAAATGCAGGCAGATTGTCTTGTGAGAAAATTGGATGAGTTGTTACAAGACACTTCGTAAAACACATAAAAAAAGTTATAGGAGAAGAGTTTTTTGGATACATACAGGTTTTTGATAAATAAAAAATGTATCTTTACGCACAAATAAAGCAATAAACTCAACGTTTTTCACACTATGAACTAACCTAAAACAAACAATTTCGCATGAAAAAAGTATTACTCTCATTGATTGCCTGCATCAGCATTTTAGCTGCATGGGCAGATGGTCCGTTTAGGAACCACCGCTACGATTCGTTCAAGGTCATGTCTCCTCCTGAGGGGAGTATCCTGTTTATCGGAAACAGCATTACCGATATGCATTGCTGGCCAGAGATTTTCACAAAGGAAGATGGCACTTATCTGCCCATAGTAAACCGAGGCAATTCGGGTACCTACTCTACCGAGCAGAGCGATAATCTTGAGTCATATCTAAAAAACCAGCCCAAGAAGGTCTTCATGATGATTGGCACGAACGATCTTGCCACATCGGGTGGTCTGGCCCTCTCCCCCGAACAGCTATTGGCTTATGTCAAGAGCATTGTGGCTCGCATAGAGCTGCGCTGTCCGGAAACGAAGATATATCTGTACAGCATCCTGAAGAACAACACCTCCAATCGCGTCGAGGCTACATGGCTTGAGGCCAACAGCCAGATTAAAGCCTTTGCCGAGACTGACACACGGGTTACGTATATCGACATTTATGACAAGCTCGCCAATGTAGCAAACGGGGGCGTGTGGAGCTATGACAATCTGCACCTCACGGCTGCCTCATACAAGCTATGGGCCGACGAGCTATGCCAATATCTCGAAGAGGGTGAGACGTACAAGGTGAAAGTGGCTTACCCCGCAGAGAACTGCGACACCAAACAGCAGAACGGAGGTCTTGGCGGCTCTCACGGTATGCGTGCCACGTACATGAGTCTGCTACCGATCAGCAGCGAGGACATATTGGTGTTTGGCGACGAAATGGTCAAAAACGGTGAGTGGCAGGAACTTCTCGGCTCTACACGCGTCAAGAACCGCGGCACAGGTTGGGGATACGGAGGCGACATCGCTACGACAAGCAAGATGGTAGAGGCGACATACTCCGCAGTAGAGGGTGTGACCAAGGATAATGCCAAGGCAATATTCGTGTACACAGGTACTGGCGACGCCAATGGAAACACCGACATTGAGACCATCAAGACCAACTACAAGGCTTTGGTCGACAAGATTAGAGAGAAATCTCCCTCCTCAAAACTGTATCTGATGTCGCTCTGCCCGACCGACAATGCAAGCAAGGCTACACGTATCACTTCTCTCAACGAATATATGCAGACTTTGGCAGGAGCAGACGAGAGCATCAAGTATGTAGATATCTATACCGCTCTTGCCTCTGGCACATCAACCAATTCCAACTTCTTTTACCCCTCCAACTACCTGGGAGGCAAAGGATATGTCAAGGTGGCACAGAAGATGAAGGAAGCTCTTGACGCTGACTTTGCAGACAATGGCACTACGGTCATCTCTGACGACGAAGCCGAAAAACGTCATACTCAGGCAGGACTCAGAAACACTCTGTCTCAGACGATTGCCAACGGGCAGATGGTCACAATAGGGACTGAGGTCGGAGAGTACGATGCCGAAAAGATGAGTGCCTACGACGCTAAGGTCGCTGAGGCTGTGGCATTGCTCGCAAACGACGAAATCACACAAGAGCAAGTCGCTCAAATGATATCAGCGTTGAACAACGCCCTCCTGTCGGCCATGATAATGCCCGAGGGAGTAAACCTGCTCCTTACGACAAATGCCAACAAATTGGAGAACAAATCCGGTTGGGTCAGCGGTTTGGTCGGGACAAGCAACAACAAATGGTCACTCCCCTTGGCCAGCGCTATCGCAGGAAATCTGGGAGCAGCCAACGTGTCAGAGAGCGGCTTCTACTGGGGTATGGGTAATGGCGGTACGGTATGCGCTCAGACCGACGTGAACGGACTCAGCGCAACGGGCTTCAACCTCGTAGGACGTCAGGCATATACAGGCAGTTGGGCTGCTCAGATTTACATGCTCGACAAGAATGTAAAAGACGTCGGAGTTCAGTTCAGCGCAAGCGGAGTCCTTACCAACACATCATTCAGCATCTGGACAATAAAAGGAACAAGCGCCACTTGCGTAGCACAAAGTCAGACAAGCGCATTACCCTCAGGAGTACAGAACTACATCGCAAGCGACGTCAATCTGCCAGCAGGTGAGCGTCTCATCTTTATTTGGAATGCAAACAATGCCGGACAGACGCTCAACATCACGGATTTCGGCGCAAGCTACACCGACATAGACGAACTTCCCGAAGAGGTCACCGAAAAGACCTATACCATAAACAAGCAGACCGCCAAGACCTATCGTGATGGTACGACAGAGTCTACAGGCTACAGCAAATTGCTCAAGACCATCGAAGAGCCCACAGTCACTCTCGCTACCGACAAAAACAACATGAAATGGGAGGGCGACAATCTAAGCTTGTATCCCGGCAATAGTGGTTGTACATATACGCTAAGTGCTCCAACCGGATACGTTATAGACAGCTACAGTTTTACGGCACAAAACGTGGCAGGCAACGATGCCGACAACATGACACTCACATTCGGCACCAAGGTCTACAACACAAAGACGCCCCAGAACATCAGCTTCACACGCGTCAACCAGCAGTCAGTACAGTTCTCGCAAGCTGGTACAAACCAAGGAGTCGAGCTCATCGACTTCATCGTCAAAATCAAGGTTGACAAGGTAGAGAAGCCATTCACCAGCACCGACGAAGAGACCGTATGGTACTACATCACCAGCGCATCGATCAAAGATTATTGCGCCAACAAGGTCATCTATTCTGACCCCATTTCGGGCAAGATGATGTTTGGCAATCGCCAGTTCAATGCCAACTATCTCTGGAGCTTCTGGGAGAAAGACGGCAAGCTTGCCATACGCAACTATGCAGGGAAATACTTCGGCACGGCAGGCTCTGGTACAGGAGGCTCTACCCAATTCTATGCCCAAGATACAGAGAACTATATCTACTCCATCAACGAGGCATACGACTATTTCACCATCAAAGACGATGCCGTTGAGCTCCATGCGCAGCAGTCTGGTAGCGTCATCGTACGCTGGCCAGCAGAAGCAGGTGGAGCATCGCTATGGAAGTTTGAGGAGGTTGACGTGACAGACTCACAAGCCTCGATAGGGAGCACTACAGTACAACAAGGCCGCGTCAACACAGGCATCGGCAACAAGAATGTGCCCATCATACGCTCTATAATCAGCGTCAACGGCCTTGAAGGCACCATAGATTTCGGAGGAGTTACCGGCACAGTCAAAGGAACAGGGACGGCAAGCATCGAGAAGGTCAAAGTATATCTAGCAGAGAACGGTCGCGAGCTCGTCACCGAGGAGAAAGCCACGACATGGCGTGACGCCAATGCAACGCTGCTTGGCGAGGCCACGGTAGCAACAGACGGAACATATACTTGCACCCTCACAGAGCCATGCCCTTTGAGCATAGGGCAGAACTACCTCTGGATAGCATACGACATCTCTGACAACGCACAGGAAGGCAGCACCGTTGATGCCACAATCACATCGTACACCATCGACGGAGCGAGCGTGAGCGAATCAAATGGCGACCCCGAGGCCGAAGCAACGATATTCCTCTCAGAAGGCACAGTTCTGATGCCACGCGATCGTGCTGTCAATCAAGAGAAAGGTTCAATGCGTTTCCGCATACCAGCCATCACATCAGTCATAAAAGACGGCAAGATACGCCTCGTCACCCTCACCGATGACCGCCTCGACCACGGAGTCGACCTGCCAAGCCACTGCTACATCGTAGCCCAATACAGCGATGACCTCGGCAAGACATGGTCAGCTCCCAAGGTCGTAGCTGGCACAGCCGAGACTGGTGGCAACTATGGTCACGGCGATGCCTCAATCGTGACAAACCGTAAGACCGGAGAATTAGTTGGCATCATGACCTGCTCTACAAACGGTACAGGCTTCTGGGCATCTACAGCAGAAAGACCCCAGACATGGAAGACCATCAAAAGTAGTGACTTCGGCGAGACATGGACTACCCCACACGACCACACCGAGACCCTCTACGGCAAGAATAGCCCCAACCCACACTGGCAGGCAGGATTCTCAGGCTCAGGTGCAGCTCTGCAGCTACGCGACGGCACCTTGGTATCCAGCTTTGTAAATCGTCAGATAGATGGGCAAAACGCACAAGGACAGAATATTACGAGCCAAAACTTCTACTTCTTCATGAGCGAAGACGGAGGAGACACATGGCATGTGCAAGGCACGAGTGGCACCACCTCAGCCGACGAGCCCAAGACCCTTGAGCGCAACAATGGCGACCTCGCCATAAGCGTACGCGCATCAGGCTACAACTTCCACAACGTAACCACCGACCGTGGCGCAACATGGAAATATGCCCCACAGACACGCTTCACATCGGGCATCAGCGGCAACGCCTGCGACGGAGAATATATGGTATGGTGTGCAGCCACCGAAGGCAACCAAGTGGCAGAGGGCATACACGACATAGCCTTTATCACCTGCCCCAACAATTCAAGCCGTCGCAACGTATCCATAGCCCTCTCTACCGACGAAGGAGAGACCTTTGAGACACCCAAGACCATCTGCCCGACAGGCTCAGGCTACAGCGCAGCCACAGTCCTACCCGACGGCACCCTGGGAGTATACTTTGAGGAAAACAGCGTACCGTTTACCGACGGAGCAAGCAGCGAATACACTCTCCGCTTCGTGCGCTTCTCTCTCGATTGGGCGTCAGGCGGCAAATACAAGTTCACAGACGAGCACCCCTATCGTCCCATACCTCACGAGTATGCCGAAGAGGAGGACACCTCAATCAGCGACATCACGTCAGCCCCAGGCATGAGCTTCGTCGAGGCTCCCGTCTACAACATACAGGGCATAAGAGTCGCAGAAACAAAGCAACCCGGCATCTATCTGCAAAACGGACAAAAAAAGTATGTGAGATAAGTCTACAATCCCGAACATAACAGCAATCCTGCGTGGTTTTCCCATACCGCGCAGGATTTTTATTTCCGAGTGTCCGATTTCTACGGAATAACGATGATTTGTACGATTTGTCTACCCTATCATATAGCAAATAACTGCCTTTTTATATAACATTATGTAAGTAAAAGCGAATATTTTACTCCATTTTCAAAATGTTTATGTGTTTTTTTCATAACTTTGCAGACGATTTGATGACATTCTATCACATAAAACATAACACACATGAAAAAAATCTACTTCTTTCTCATGACTTTTGTCATGACAATGGTATGCTCACTCCAAGCCAATGCCGTCAAAGTCACCATCAAGGTTGACAAGCCAGAGGCTGTCATCATCAAAGCCAACTACGCCCCCATCGAGGGTGACGTGCAGGAAGTCAACGAACTTGACGTTGCAGAATACTCCTACATCGAAGTCGTAGCTAAAAGTGGCTACAAACTGAATTCAGTCACCAACGATGCCGGAACCCCAGTAGGAAACCTCTACGCAAACTGGTCAGCCTACGTCTACGCACAGAATGAAGGCGACGTGTACAATGTATCTACTATCTTGATGTCAGAGTACCGCAATGCAAGTTGCTGGATCACGGTAGACCAAGCATCGGCCGTGAGAATCGTACGCTCAGGCGTATTGAGCGAGGAGGTCACCGACCTTCAGGATGGTCAGGAAGTAGAAGTCTGGTACAATAGCGCAGAGGAGCTTCCACTTACGATTTCATCCCGCACAGAAGCTCCTTTGTATGAAGTGACGTTCAATGGGACAAAGGTGGAACAAACCAGCAACAGCTCGTTCTACATTACTCCTACAAACGAACATGGAGACAAGATTAATGTCACCTCACAGTTCCCAGACATAGATTGTCAGATCACATTTGAGTTCACCCACGGCGATAAGGACTTCTTCACAAGCATTCTGGCCGACGGCACGGAGAAAGTAGCAGAGTGCGAACAGGGCTTCACGATGAAGGCTGGTAAGCAGCTTATCCTAAGTGGAAACACAGCAGACTACAGGTTCAACTCAATGACCATAGGCACAAATCAAATACCATACTTCTATGGCAGCTTCCCTATTTATATCACAGGCGACACACACATAGTCGTAGACGTAGAGAAGTACAAGATACTCTCCGCCACACTCAATATCGACAACGCAGATGCCGTGACCGTATTCACAGACGAGTATAACACAAATACAAAGATAGACCTCGTCAACGGCGATAACCCAATTCAAGTCAACGAGATAAGCACCACACTCTATTTCAAGGCCAACGCAGGCTACTACGTCACAAAGTTTGAGGCCAATGGCAAAGACCTGCTTGAGAGCAATTACAACTCATACTCAAAGGTTTACCGCTTCTCAGTAGAAGACGGCATGACGGTAAACATCGAGACCGCAGAGATTACCTACGACGACAAGATGGTAGTATACCTCAACGTAGAGCCCAGCGAGCTCACATACTTCACATTCATCAATAGTGGCCGTGAGGAATACAAAGACAACCTGAAGAAAGGCTACAATACCATCGGGTTCAGCCAGGGCACACAGAATCCGTTTAGCTGGAGCTGGTACAACGGCAACTCAAACGGTCTCGTATACATCAACGGCAACAAGGTTGAACCAACCTACCCAGGCTCAGCAAACTATAATGACAAGACCATACAAAACGGCGATGTCATCAAGCTCTACATCGGAGAGACACAGGAAAAGACATACAATGTCACAATCCAGGGCGACACGGAGCTGGCCGTAATCAAGCAGGATCTCTTCACACCAGTTGAGAATACAGACGCCAGCATCTCCGCCCTCCCCGGCACACGATTCACCTTCACAGCCATCGAAGGCAAGGAAATCAAAGTCAAGGTAGGCGAGACTGAACTCGTAGCCGAAGACGGAGTCTACACATACGACGTCGACGAGAACACCACATTCTCAATCAGCGAGCGCGGTACCGGCATAGACGACATCGAAGGCACAAGCTCAACCCGACGCAACGTATACAATATGCAGGGTGTACGCATCAACTCAGGCAAACTGCCAGCAGGAATGTATGTCATCGACGGAAAGAAAACAGTCATCAAATGATTGATAACTAAAACCATACATAGTATTAATGAATCTTTTATTCAAATCATGCCTCTTAGCAGCAATGCTGCTGGGAGGCGTTCTTGTGACAAAAGCCCAAGGCGCGCTGACCCCAGGCAGCAGCATGGTACTGCGTCAGCTTAGGGCAGCAAAAGCAGGCAAGACACAAGCTCTCTATCCTGCCAGTCTGAAAGCATCAGCACCCCTGCCGCAAGACCACGTCTGCGCCCTTGCAAAACTCAGCGACGATGCTGACATATCAGAGTTAGAAAAGGCAGGAGCACGAGTGGAGAGACTGCGTGGCAACTTTGCCATGGTCAGCATGGCTCTGAACGACGTCGAGCGCATAGCCTCACACCCAGCCGTACGGGTGATGGACCTCGGCACACCCTATCACACCCACATGATTGCCGCACGCAAATCAACGGGCATCGACCAGATACACAACGGCACAGGACTGCCCCAAGCCTATACGGGCAAAGGAGTAGTGGCCGGCATCGTGGACATCGGCATCGACCCCAACCACATCAACTTCAAGGACGAGAATGATGAGAACAGAGTCAAGATGTTTGCCAACGTTACGGTCACACAAACAGGCGAAACAGCCGAAGTAAAAGTCGACACCCTGTCAGGCGACAAGCTCAAATCATTCGGCACCGACAGCAAGGCATGGAATCACGGCACCCATACCATGGGTATCATGGCAGGCAACTACCGCGGCCAGATCACCTACGGCACAGCCGATTTCGAGACCCACGAGATAGGGACTACCACAAGCGACAATCCATTCTACGGCATAGCGACAGGCTCAGACATAGCAGCCGCAGGAGTCCCCACCCTCATCCCACTCACAATGGCCAGAGGCATGGATGTCATACTCGGCTACGCATGGGGATTCTCCAACAAAACTAATACCCCCGAACGTCGCTGCGTCATCAATATGTCAATCGGTACCAACATGGGGCCACACGACGGCACAGACCTCATCAACCAATACATCGACGCCATCATGGATACGGACAATCCCATCATAGTCCTCTCGGCAGGCAACGAAGGCGACATGAACGTACACGTAGGCAAGACACTCAGCGAGGGAGACACCAAAGTCAGCACGCTGCTCAAAGGCCTCTATGATGACAAAGACTATCCCAACTACTGCTCAGGAGGAGCACAAGTATGGTCAGACACCTCAGACCCCGTCGACGTACAGATAGTCGTGTATAATGCCAGCCGCAAGAAGATAACCAAGCGCATCGCGCTGACAGCCGGCAGCGATGCACCCCAATACTGGGCCACGAGCAGCAAATACGCCAGTGAAGGAGACATCCTCGACGAGGAGCTCGGTAAATATTTCCACGGCATCGTAGGTCTGAGCCGCTCTATTGACCCCGAGTCAGGACGTTTCTGCTACGAAGTGGATTTCACCCTGTGGAACAACATCATCGGCAATGCCGACGACAGATACATCATCGGCATCGAAGCCACAGGACAGGCAGGCCAGCGCATCGACATGTACTGCAACTCAGCCTCAGCCTACACACAGTTTACCAACTACTCCAATTATCTGAAAGGAGTCGCACCAGGCTTCAGCAGCGGAACAGCCGACGGTTCAATCAGCAGCATGGCATGCGGAGAGAACACTATCGTTGTAGGATCATACAACACAAAGAACTACTACGTAGTCCCCAATGGCAACAACGAGAACGCGATATACGGCTATGACAACCTCACCGTCGGCGATATGTCATACTTCACCAGCTACGGAACACTCTCCGACGGCACCACACGCCCACACATCTGCGCTCCAGGCTCGCTCATCATCTCAAGCAACAACCGCTACTACGAGACCTACCCCTACGAAATAGCCGCCACCACCGACGGCCAACGACCATACACTTGGGTAGCCATGCAAGGCACATCGCAAGCAGCCCCCCACGTGGCCGGAGCCATAGCCCTATGGCTTGAAGCCGACCCCACCCTCACAGTAAACGAATGCAAAGACATCATCGCACGCACAGCCGTACGCGACGACTACGTCAACAACGGCATAGCGACACAATGGGGAGCGGGCAAATTCAATGCCTACGAAGGTCTCAAAGAGGTACTACGCATATCCACAGGCATCAAAGGCACCGAAGCCGACAAGTCGCGCCTCATGCTCACCCCCACAGGCCACGGCAGCTACGAAATCTTCATAGCCGGAGCCAAGAGCATAGACGTAACCGTCTACAAAGCCGACGGTCAGCGCGTGTACCAATCCAACACAGACGGCGACCAAGCCCAGCTCAACCTCACACAGCTCCCCAAAGGAGTATATATAGTAAATGCAAACAAGAAATACTCACAAAAAATAATCATCAACTAATATGAGAAAGACACTATTATCCCTGCTGATGACCCTGCTCACCCCCTTCGCGCTCACAGCCCAAGACGAGCAGCCTATCATCACCCTCCGCTCTTCGACCCCATCGTTCACGATAACGATAGGAGGATACAGCGAAGACTACATCGACGTCGATGCAGGCAACGGACAGGAAGAAAAAGAGATTGAAGCCACAGCGGTAGACTCCGAGACAGGCGAACTCACCGGCTCCTTACTCACATTCAGCCCCACCAACGGAGAAGTAAAAATCTACGGCAACGCCGACAATATCAGCTATCTCAACCTCAACGGCTGCTACCTCACCCACGTAGACATCAGCGCGCTAAATAAACTCTCATTCCTCTATATCAACAACAATGAGGACCTCGACGGGCTTGACCTTACAAACAACAAGGAGTTGCGCTACCTCGAAGCCGTAGACTGCCCTATGACCAATGGTTTCACCATAGGTCAAAAGCCTGAGCTACAGATTATGATGATAGCCCAGACTGGCAATTTCCGCGACTTCAATACAGCCAACTATCCTAAGCTCAGATACCTCTCATGCTGGGGTAATCCCGAAATAACAAGCATTGATGCCGCAAAGTGCCCTGATCTCATACAGCTCAGCTGCGACGGGACTAACATATCAAGCCTTGATGTGACCAAAAACAAGAACCTCCAGATACTCAACATCGAGGACACACGTATACGCAATATCGACCTCAGCAAGAACCTATACCTCACCGAGTTCTACGGTTCGCATGACTCAGGGTCTCTCAACACCGACATCAACCTTGAAAGCATCGACCTGAGCGGCAATCCCAACCTCGTACGCTTACGCATATCTGGCAACAACTTCACCAGCGTAGACGTGCGCGGCAAGCAGTATCTGCGCTACCTCAACGTGGGCAACAACCTGCTCACCAAAATCGACCTGACAGGCTGCGACCAGCTCTCGGAAGTCATACTAAGCAACAACTATTTCGGATTCTCTACCCTACCCTTGCCAGGGATATACTGGGAGACATACGACTACTACCAGCACAACCTCAAGTCAGACAAGACATACGCAGAGAACACAGTCCTCGACTATGCCAGCATGATACTACGCGAGGGGACAAACACCACCTGCGGGCTGTTCATGACCGACGAGACGAACGCCAACAACGTAGTGGAACTCGACGAAAGCTACTACAGCTTTGATGCCGCCACAGGCAAGGTAACCCTCCTCAAAGCCACCACAGACAGCGTCTTCCTCGCCTTTGCCAACGACGCATTCCCAGCCATCACCCTCACCTCAATGCCGCTGCGCACAGGCAAATTCGTAGTCAAGAGCGCAGAAGACTTTGGCAAAGACATCGAGTCCGTGACCTTCACCGCCAAGTCAGGCGGAGAAATCTCATTCAGACTCGGCATCTCAGGCGCATCGGCCCAAAACGTCAAGCAAGCCATCGTAGACTTTGGCGACGGAGTGAAGCGCGACTTCGCCATCACCACCGAAAGCATCGAGGGCACAGCCAACGTCACAGGCACAGCACAGGCTGGTCAGAAGATTACAATCTACACCCATCAGGACGACCTGCTTACGGCTCTCGACATCGAAGGCATAGCCCTCACCGACATCGACATCACCAAGTCGCGCGCACTACGCTGGCTCACCCTCAAAGGCACAGAGCTCACAAGCATAGACCTTGGCTGGAACAAGATGCTCGAGCGACTTGAAATGAGCGGCAACAACTTCGGCAACCTCAAAGTCTCCGGAGCCAACTACGCATATAACAAGTCACTACTCGGCGACATCTTCCTGCCCAACAACAATCTGACCTCAGTCGAGCTCACCGACAACAACTACTGTCTGCGCAACATCGACCTCTCAGGCAACCAGCTCACCGAGATCTCATTCAAAGACGCCGACCGCCTTGAGACCCTCAACATCTCAGGCAACCAACTCACCACCCTCGACGTCAACTACAGCACACAGCTCACCGCCCTCAATGCTGCCAACAACATGCTCGTCAGCGTCACCCTGCCCGCAGAGCACCATCTCACCACCCTCAATCTTGAAGGCAACGCCCTCGATTTCAATACTCTGCCCGCAGTCACAGGCATCAGCCAATACACCTATGCCCCACAACGCGATGTCACCATCAGCAAGCAAGGCCCAGGCGTAGACCTCTCATACTACATGTACGACGACAAGACCACCTACGTATGGACAAAAGAAGGCACTACCCTCACCCCCGGCACCCACTATAGTGAAGACGGAGGTAAGTTTGTCTTCGACCCCAGTCTCATAGGCAGCACTCTCACCTGCCAGATGAGCAACAGCCACTACCCTGGTCTGACCATCAATACCAGCCAGTTCACCGTGCTGGGCATGCCAACCAAACAGATAGCAAGCTTCACCACCCTGGAGAGCCAGACAGGCACACTCACCCTGCGGAGCCAGAGCGACGGCAACACCATCTGCATAGACTGGAACGGCGACGGCTCAGGTCTCGAATACTATAATGCAGGCACAGCCGTAGCGACATTTGAAGTACAGAGCAAAGCAGGAGTCACAGCCAAAGTCTATACCTACAACGAGAAGAGCGACATCATCGTATTCGGTCTGAGCGATCTCAAACTCACCGACGCCAACATGTCAGGCCTCACCGAGCTCAACATGCTCACCATCAAAAACGCAGGTATCAGCAGCATCACATGGCCAGACTCACCAAGTCTCATCGAGCTGAATCTCGAAGGCAACAACTTCCAAAGCCTCGACCTCGGCACCCACGCCAAAGACATCTTCATGCTCAGTCTGAAGAGCAACAAGTTTGAGACCTTCGACGCCAGCGCATATCCCAACCTCGGCATCCTCAACCTCTTCGACAACAAGCTCACCAGCATCAACGTAGGCAGCAGCGTATGGCAGCTCGACCTCGGCCGCAACAAGCTCACAGACATCGATCTGAGCAACGCCTCAGATCTCAACAGCTTAGCCCTCACCGAGAACAAGCTCAGCCACATCGACATCAGCGGCAACCCCCGTCTTGCAGCCCTCTTCATCGACCGTAACAACTTCAAGTTCAGCACCCTGCCAGTCGAAGCCAACCGCCTCGGAGCATACTTCACCTACGACAACCAAGCTGACATCGAAGTCGAGCCCAACGGGACAAGCGTAGACATAGCCAGCGAAGCAAGCATAGGAGATGAAGCCACTACCTACCGATGGTTCATCGGCAAGCCAAGCATCGACGAAGAGACCTACGAGCTGGTAGGCGAAGAGCTCTACGTCGACGACGAGTATACCGTCAACGGCGGAATCACATACTTCAACCTCAACGAGACACAGGACGGCCTCGTCTGCGCTATGACAAACGCTACCCTGCCCAACCTTATCCTCTATACCCTCCCCATCACCATTGAGGATACAGGAACAGGCATAGGCGACACAGCAGCAAGCCAAGACCTCAACGTAGCCGTCGAAGGCAATACCATCAGCGCTACGACCATGAGCAACGAAGAAATCAAACTCATGGACATCAGCGGCAAGGTCATCGCCCAAGGACGCGGTACCCTGCGAAGCACCGTACCCGCATCAGGCATCTACATGATAGTAACAAAACAAAAAGGCGCAAAGATCGCAATCCGATAACCTACGCCACACTATCATATCACAACATGCAGGCTGGTCTCCAAACCCAAGGAGCCAGCCTGCATTTATTTTCTCCTATCCTCAAAGGCATAACCCTTGAACCTCTCAGACGGGAACACAAACACCGCATCGTCCACGCCCCCAGGCCTAAAGTTATAGATATACACACTGGCCGTAAGAATAGCCACCTTGACCTTCAAGCGCTGGGGATAAAGCGTCTTCCTGTCTACAATAGCCGTCAGCGACCGAATACCAAAAAACTTAGCATTCTTGAGCTTTCCGACAATCTCATACGTCTCGCCCACCACCCGATATGAAAACACAAAGTCATCAATATCGTAAGTGAACTTGCCCATATACTTGTCTTTGCTCAGATCGTCGGCCGCCGAGATCTTCACTTTTCTCTCCGACTTGTCCACATCATAGGCCACCACGCCATCATTCCACGACGCAAAACGCTTCTCCTCATACTGAATCTTCTTGGCCTTGTAGACCACCGACCCCTCAGCCTTGTAAATACCAATCAGGCTCAAGCGATAATCAAACCGACACCCCTTAGAGCCAAACACCATCCCATACACACGGTCAAACAAAGCCCGGGCATCGCCCTGAGACCCTGCAGCATCACAACGCAGAGACCCAAAGCACAACATCAGCAGCACCAACAGCTCACATGTCATCTTCCTCCTCATCATATTCCTCCTCTACCACATCCTGAGCATCAGATTTATCCTTCTTACCCAGATCAAGACTAAACTCAAACGAAAAAAACGGAATTTCAAATTTGTAATACATTGTTATAGAAATTTAGTTAAAACGCCACAAAGATAACAAAAAGCAATCTCAAATCATGGGACAGCCAGTGAAATGTTTTGTTAAATTTTGTTATTTGGTTGGTTGGGTGGTTTGTAGTTCGGCTTCCAAACGAAATAACAAAACAACGATTTCGTTAAGCCATAAGACCAAAGAGAGCTTGCTCGCTTTGGCTTGGCGAGAAATCGCACTTTTAAGAACGTTTTCGTTAAGCGAGAGCAGAGGAAGCTTGCTTACTCTGCCGAGCGCAGAGCCGACGAACGAGCGAATGGAGAGCCGAGTTTACTCGAGCTTTGCTGAACGAGGAGGAGGAAGACAAGGTCAAAAGGTCGGATGAAATCCAAAAATCTAACTAACCCAAAATGATAGTGCCTTCGCCCACAAAAGAGCGAAGGCATTGTCGTTATCACAAAGTCAGAGGATATATGCTAAATTAACAAAACACGAAGCACGAAATAACAAAACGAGAGTCGAGAATAATAAAAACACAGTTTTCATGATTCTCGATGCAGTTTTTTTTAAGTGGCACACGGAACTACAGTCCCCCTGCCTTGACTTTTCACAAATCACAAATCACAAAACTATCATAGTGCCCCCCTCGGGGAGGTTTTAAGGTCGCTTCGCTTATGAGGTTTTAAGGTTTTAAGGTCTTATACCTCATAACCCAGAACCGAGCATAAGACTGGACTTATTCCCTCAAAAACCTAACCTAAAAACCTTATAACCTAAAAACCTTATAACCTCAAAACCTTATAACCTCAAAACCTTATAACCTCAAAACCTTATAACCTCATACATTATATATAAATAATAATTAATAATGTATTATTCTAACCTTATATACGCGCGAGAGTGAGACAGGGAGGGGGGGTGGCTTCGAGTTTTGTGATTTGTGATTTGTGAAAAGACGAAAGTGCCATCTCTACCTACGGGGGTGAGATGGCTCTTTCCTTTTTTTGTGTGTCTAAAGGCATTTAGTTCCAGCGTTGCTCTCCATCGAGGGCACGGAGGAAGGCTGAAATCTTTTGGGTCTCTTCGTCGGTGGCGGTGCGACCGAGCTCGTAGCGGAACATGCCTTTGACTGCGTCTTCGATGGTGGGCATGGTGCCGTCATGGAAGTATGGGGCGGTCTTTGAAATGTTGCGCAATGAGGGGACTTTGAATTTGTGCAGGTCTTCGTCGCGTCCTGTGAAGCCTGCAAGGCCTTTGTCATCGTCGTTGTACTGTACGTCAGGGTGCTCCTGGGCGCGTGCAGCAAAGTAGTCTTCGAAGATGCCAAGGTATTCGAATGACTGACCTCCGAGGGTCTTGCCTACGTGGCAGGTGGCGCAGGTGTTGTCCTTGAAAAGCTGATAGCCTTGTATCTGCTCTGCGGTAAGTGCTGTAGCATTGCCCTTGAGGTAGCGGTCGAGGGCATCGTTGGGGGTGATGAAGGTCTTCTCATACTCGGCGATGGCGTCTGTGACGGTCTGCTGAGTGATTCCTTCGGTGTAGATGGTAGCGAACTGGGCTACGAGGGCTGCATCGGTACGCAGCTTGGCGCAGATGTCGTCCCATGTGTGATCACCCATCTCGACGGGGTTTACTGGAGGACCTGCGGCTTGGTCGGCGAGGGTGTGGGCGCGTCCGTTCCAGAATTGCTCGACGTTGAAGACGGCGTTGAGGACGGTGGGGGCGTTGATGCCGCCAAACTGCTGATAGATGCCTTCGCTGGTGCGGGTACCGCGTGGGTCGGCGCCGCCTTTCTCAAGGACGTGGCAGGTGGCGCATGAGATGGTGTTGTCTTTGGAGAGACGTGGATCGTTGTAAAGCTTACGACCGAGATTTACCTTGGCTGTATCGACAGGGAGGGCATCGGGTATGGCTTGTACAGGCTCGTTGGCATACTGTGCAGCGGCGAGGCCTGTAGCATAGTGTTGCTGGCGCATCTGTGTGATCCACTCTTGAAGATGGCTCTTCTCCTGAGAGTTGTAGCCTGTACCCCAATGTGCGGTCTTGTACTCAAGGATTGGCATGTTGTCGTGGTGAACGGTGTACTCAAGCATGGAGAGGAGTACTTCGCTGGGGTTGTCGAGGTCAGCGAGGTCAAGGTTGAAAAACTTGGTGCCATGCTCTACGTGGGCACTGATTACGGTGCCTATGACTGGGAAGTCGGCGTAGAATGGCTTGCCGTTTTGCGGACTGTGGCAGTCATAGCATCCATTTTGCTGGAGAATGGCGAGGACTTGCTCTGACGGGGCGGCATCTTGTGGGATGCTCTTGCGAAACCCGAATCTGTAGACTGCAATGGCTATTGCTGTGATGAGCAACAATGCCGAAAGACGGAATAGATTTTTTTTCATGTTAGTTTTTATTTTTTTTTAGGTTGTAAGGTCGCTTCGCTTGTTAGGTTTTAAGGTTTTGAGGTTATTATAGAGGTTATTATTGAGGTTGTAAGGTCGCTTCGCTTGTTAGGTTTCTGGCTTTTCAACTCGGTTCTGAAGTTAAAGGTATAAAAACCTTATAACCTCAAAACCTTAAAACCTCAAAACCTCACAAATTATACGTATGCAGGCTGTTTTTTGCTGCTGGGAGATAATTGACTCCATACCATGTGATTTGGAGGGCAAGGAATGTAAGGATGAGTATGATGGTGTATCGCACACTGCGATGGTTGCTGAGGTGGAGGGGGATAAGGCTGAGAAGCCAGGTAGTGGCTGCCCAGTTTTCTTTGGCATCCCAACTCCAATAGTCGCCCCATGCCTGACGTGCCCATACTGCTCCTGTCAGCATACCGATGATAAGGAGGGCTGATGAGCTGCGGAAGAGCGAATGAGTGTAGCCTTGGAGCATGGGATAGCGACTTTGAGCCATGCGGATGATGAGGGACATCGCCATGAGTGAGTAGGCTACCATATAGAGGAAGAGATGAGGGACGAACCACCATGAGCGTAGGGCTGGCATGAGGGTACTGAAGTTGATTTTTGCTATGCTGAAGATGGTGAAGGCGATGGTGAGCGTGATGAGGACGGGGATGGTTATCTTAGGACGCCAAGTGCCAATGAATTGGCGCATGGAGCCGAGCGCGAGGAGAATCATGCCGATATATACGAGTGGAAGCCAAGGCTCGCGCACTATCTGGAGTATGGTGTAGCGATGGGCTTGACGGTCGTAGCCACTTTGTAGTATGGTATATCCACGATATGTGGCTGGGGAATTGACGGCGGTGGTGAGTTCTTTGGCGTCAACAAGGAGGTGGCTGGTATATTGGCGTGGGCTGGTGTGGTCGTCGTAATAGTCGATGTGGAAATCTGTGAGTTGGAGAGTAAATGGGAGTGGGACGGTGTGGCCGTCGGAGGTATAGGCTGTGTTTTGTGGCCAATGAGGGGCAAGCATGAGTTTGGCTCGTGTGACATCGGGGGCTCCCCAATATGCTCCAGAAATAATGAGAAGCACACCGAGGTGGATGGCGGTAAAGGTCCATGGCTTGCGACGCTTGATGGCTTGGTATATGGTGAGGATGAGGGTGGTCTGGAGTATGAGGAGGTAGATGGCGAAGGGGATGGTGGTATGGAGGGGTATTCCGAAAGTGCCTTCGACGGCGAGAGCGAGGGCTGCTATGGCAAGCTGTATGATGGCGCTGTGGGGGGTGGTGAGCTTCCGCACGTAGGAGGTGTGGCCGTAGCGTGTGGCTATGGCTATGACGGCGGTGAGATGGCTGAGGGCAAGGAGGAGGGTGGCAGGAGATTCGAGGGTCATGTTTTTTTGTTTGGTTGTTGTTTGGTTGTTTAGTTGGTTGATTGTTGCTTGGTTTGTTGTTTGGCTTGTTGTTTGTTTGATTGGTTCTTTGTTGTTTGTTTTGTTGTACCATCATCTGGCTGCATATAGTCATTAGAACCAACTAAATAACTAAATAACATATAAGCTAAACAACTAAAAAACTAACTCCCTTCTCTTGAATATTTTTTGATGTGACTGTATGCTTGGTAGATGCCCATCTCGCCTGCACGGGAGAAATCGGCGAGGGCTTTTTCTTTCTGATTTGTCTGTATATAGGCTATGGCGCGGTTATAGTATGAATCTGGAAGTTGTGGATTGGTTTCGATGGCATGACTATATGACTCGATGGCTTGGTCGTATTGTTTGAGTTGGAGGTATATATTGCCTTGGTTGTAGTGGGCGTAGGCAAATTGCGGATCGAGTTGTATAACTTTGCTGATGTCTTGAAGGGCCAAACTTAGATGTTGCTCTAACAGCGTGGAGGTATCGTCGCCTTGGAGGGCGAGGGCTTTGGCTTGATGGGCTTGGGCTCGGAGAAAATAGACAAGGGGGGCAGCGTCTGAAGTAGTAATACCATTTTGGCTTAGGACACTGATGACTCCATCGAAGTCTCGCACGAGGTAATAGTCGAGGGCTTGCTGTATGGCTTTTGTTGATGGTACTCTCTGATGGAGACGCTGCTGATGGATGGCGATGAGGGCGGTGTCGAGGGTGGCTTCTTGGGTGGTGAGGCAGAGGGGCTGGTCGAGGAGGTGACGGTTGTTGATGCGGTCTACGTGGGTGCTGTAGGCTACGTATTTGTGTGGCTCACCTTGTCCTCGGTAGAAGGAGAGGAGGTAGTTTGGGAGGGGGCGCAATTCGACCTTGCGATTTTGTATCTTGCCTCGCCACTCGCTGGCGTAGAGGACTTTGTTGTCTTCCTGCTCGTCGGTGATGAGCTTGTTGTAGGCGTTGATGTCACGGTCTTCCTTCTTGCGGGTGGTCTTTTGGGGAGTGTATGTGCCAGTACGCACTTCCATTTCTGCTTTGAGCACACGAAACTCGTCGCGTTCAGCCCCGTACTTGTCTCCTATCTTGCGGAGTATGCTGGCTCGGTGGCGATAGCCTGTCCAAAACTGGGGGTACTGGTCGATGACGGCACTAATGTCGCGTATAGCGCCATGATAGTCACCTGTCTGGTCGAGGAGTATGGCGCGATTGTAAAGGGCAATCATGTTGTTAGGGTCGACGGTGAGGATGTAGTCCAGGTCTTCAATGGCAAGGTTGTCTTCACCGACTTGGGCACGGAGCAGTCCGCGATTGTAGTGAGCTACGTAGCTGTTCTTGTCAAGCTCAATGGCGCGGTCATAGTCGCTCATGGCACCACGGAGGTTGTTTTGGTGGTAACGGGCGAGGGCACGCTGAACGTAGAGGGGGGTATAGCGTGGCTTTTGGGCTATGGCGCGGTCCAGGGCATCTTCGGCTTGGACACAACTGTCACGACTGAGGAGGAGTATGGCTTTCATGCTCCATGCGGTGCCGTGATACGGATCAAGCTCAATGGCTCGGTCTATGTATTTCTCAGCAAGGAGGGTATCTTGCTTCATGATGGCGACTTCGGCTTTCATGGTGTGATGGGTGGGATCAGAGGGCCATAAGGTGAGGACACTGTCAAGGGCGAGGTCGGCGCTGTCGAGCTGCTTGGTCTCAATCATGCAGTAGACCATGTTGTGCCACGAAGGCTTGTCGGTGGTGTTCTGACTTAGGGCTGTGTGGTAGTCTTCGATGGCCAAGGCATATTGCTGGGTGTTGATGTAGCAGATGGCTCGTAGCTGATAGTAACGAGAGTTGAAGGGACTCTTGTCGATGGCTGTGGTGATGTCGGTCTGTGCACCTGCGTAGTCTTCGAGATAGAACTTGGCAAGGGCACGGTAGTAGTACGGCTCGTGGAGGTATGGCTTTGCTGAGATGACGGTATTGAAGCGCTGTATGGCAAGGGTGTAGTCTTCGTAGTACAGGGCATTGCGTCCCATCATCATGACTTTGTCAGTACGTATCTGGGCCCTGACGATGAGTGGCATGAATGCGAGGAGAAGTATCAGAATGGCATGTGGTGTCCTTGACATAGTCGCTGAGGATGGTGTATAGGTGTATTATTTTCGGGGGGGCTTGACTTTGTAGTTGGCTGTGAACTGGCCTTTGACGAGGGCTTTGAGTTTGTTTTGCATAAGCTGACGACGGAGACCTTTGAGGTGGTCGGTGTAGACAATGCCATCGAGGTGGTCAAACTCGTGTTGCATCACGCGGGCGAGATAGCCGTCGACCCATTCGTCATGTTCGCAGAAATTTTCATCCTGATAGGTGACTCGAATTCTTGACGGACGCGTCACCTTGTCGCTTAATCCTGGGAGGGAAAGACAGCCCTCTTCCTGAGTGTCGGTCTCTTGGCTGTATTCTTCGATATATGGATTGATGAAACAACGCTTATAGCCTTTGTATTTGGGCTCATCGTCACTAATGATGTCGAGGTCTATGATGGCCATACGGATTGGGAGGCCTACTTGGGGGGCTGCAAGTCCTACGCCTCCGCTGTATTCGAGGGTCTCCCACATATTTTGGATGATCTGGGAGAGGTCGGGATAGTCAGGGGTAAGCTCTTGGGTCTCTTTCTTGAGGACGGGTTGTCCGTAGGTATAGATGGGTAATATCATATCGTGCTGGTTGTGAGGTTCGTGTTTTATTTTCTCCTTTCCATCCACCCTTGTAGGATGATGGTGGCGCTGATTGTATCAACGAGAGCTTTGTCGCGGCGTGCCTTGCGGCTGATGCCGCTTTCTATCATGGCTTGATGGGCGAGGACGCTGGTGTAGCGTTCGTCCCACCATTCGATGGGAATGTGGGGGAGGGTCTTTGTGAGTTGTGCTACAAAGGCCTGGACGCGCGGTAGGTTCTCGCTGTCCAGGCCGTTGGTTTGTTTGGGCATACCGACTATGATTCGTTCTACGGATTCACGCTGGGTGTAGTCTTTTAGGAATGTCATTAGTCGGGGGGTGTCTACGGTGGTGAGGCCGTTGGCGATGATTTGGCAGGGGTCTGTGACTGCTATGCCTGTGCGCTTCTTGCCGTAGTCTATGCTTAGTATGCGTGCCATTTATTTCTTGTACAGGAGCCACGCACCTTGGTATTGACTGATGACTTTATCGCGCATCTGGGCTGCGGCAGCTTTTTCGTTGTGGGTGCTGATGATGACGCGATACATGTTTTCAGTGCTCTTGGCGACTTGGGCGTCGTAGCCTTGCTCTTTGAGCTTGCTCTGGAGGTTGACGGCGTTGGTCTCGATGCCGAAACTGCCTACAACGACGCTGTATGCTTTCAGTCCGCTGCCAGCGACGAGGGATACGTCTTCGGTGCGTACGCTGACGTTGCTATAGTCGGGGGTGGCGGTTGTGGCGGTCTCGGTGGTCGTCGTGGTCGTCGTGGTCTCGACTGGGGTCACGGCTACTGGGGCTGTGGTCTCTACGGGCTTGACTGCTGCTTCTTGGGCTTGGGATTTCTCGTAGGCTTTCTTGTAGGCGCTTTCTCCGCTTTTGCATGAGCTCATGGCGAGGGCTATGATTGCCGCTGTGCCGAATAGGATTGTTTTCTTCATTTGTTATTCTTGTTTTTATTGTTGTTTACGCGTTTCTGATTGCAAATTTACTATTTTTTTGCGTATTTGTGTCTGTGTTTCTTGCTAATATTGCTTATCGTGTCATAATTTTTTGTTAAATGTTGATTTTTCTGGGTCTCTGTGGCGTGTCTGTGATTTTTTTTGTCTATATTTGCGTTGGTGTTTTATCTATGGTCTGGGTTTTACTGGGTCGTGTTTGATTCGCCGTTATTGTTTAACTTTAATTATTTTGAGTTATGAAAGGTGTAAATTTCTTGTTGGCGTTTATCGGCGGTGCTGCTGTTGGTGCTGCTTGTGGTATCTTGTTTGCTCCGGAGAGGGGTGTGGATACTCGCTCTCGTATCGTTGATGCTCTGAAGAAGCGTGGTATCAAATTGAGCAAGAAGGAAATGGAGGATTTGGCGAGTGATATCGCTGAGGATCTTGGCATTGGTAATGTTGAGTAATGGATGATTTCAAGGTGTTGTTTCTGCAGCTGAGGGATTATCTGAGGTTGCAAAAGGAGAATGCCGCTATGGGCGCGGCTGAGGGGCTGACTGTGGTTCTCTCGGCCGTGGCCATTGGTTTCGTGATTATTAATGTCGCGCTGGCGGTGTTGCTGCTGCTGGGCTTTGCGTTGGCTTATTGGCTGGGTGATTTGCTTGGCTGTGATGCGCTGGGCTTTGTGGTGGTGGCTGGGATTATGCTGCTGCTGGGTGTGGTGTTTTGGCTTAAGAGGAGGGATTGGATTACGAATCCTATCGCGCGGCTTATGGTGATGGTGTTTATGTCGGATGGGGATAAGAAGGAGGATGGTGTATGAGTAGTGTGGTTGATGAGATTTTGGCTGCTCCGGACTCGTTGGAGGCTCTGAGTCGTTGCCGTAGGGCTAAGAGGGCTGAGGTTGGGGAGTGTGAGACTGTGCTGGTGGAGAGGGCGCGGAGGGCTTTTGCTCCTTTGCCTAAGGCTAATAATCGTATGGAACTGGCTATGAATGCGGCTAAGGGGGCGTTTAATGTCTTTCAGGGTGTGTGGCTTGGTGTGAGGATCGTCAGGGGGGTGAAGTCGGCGTTTTCGGGCTGGAGGAGGCGATGATGAGTGATGGTAATTTCAATAGGGCTTTGCTGCCACATACGCCGTATGCGAGTGGGCTGAAGATGGGAAGGGCGCAGATGAGGAAAAGGGCTGTGGAGGGGTTGAGGGTGTTACTTTCGGAGCGTTGTGAGGAGCTGGGAGTTGATGTGAGGGAGGCTTTGGTGGAGGATTTTGCTGCGTTGCTTAGGTAGGTGTATTTGTTCTTATTCTGTTTTTCTTGTATCGGATATGGTTCTGTTGCGTAGGTTGTGTCTTTGGTGTGTGTTGTGTATGGTGTGTGTGTCTGACTTTGCTCAAAGGGGTGCGGACAAGCCTTTGTTTACGTTTGCATGTTTGAGTGATATCCATAATCAGCAGGAGATGATTAGGACTGATTTGGATAGAATCAGGCTCAGGTCTTCGTTTGTCAGGTCGCTGGAGTTGATTGGGGAGTCGGAGTGTATTGATGCTTTGGTGCTGGGAGGGGACTTTATGAGTGATGTGACGCTTACTCGGGAGCAATGGCTTCGTACGCGTGAGCTTATGGCTGAGGCTACGAAGAAGGCGTTCCCTGTGGGGGCAAAGAGGCGTCCGGTCATTTATGTGACTGGGAATCATGATTATGAGGTGGCTAATTTTGATATGTTGCCTAAGGGGTATAATGCTGGGGATTTTTATTCGTTTCCGATGATGGAGCAGACGGGGGTGTTGCGTAGGGAGGATTGTTTCTGGGAGATGGCTTATAATGGGGATGGGAGGGATTCAGTACCTGTGTTGGCGGCTTTTCATTATAGGATTGGGGACTTTGATTTTGTAGTGCAGAATTGTGGGAAGCATTTCTTTAGGAGTGCGTGGGATTATCGTGATAGTGAGGAGGCTGCGAAGTGGGTGGAACGTAAGTTGCGTGAGATTGATCCGAAGGGGACGAAGACGGTGTTTTATCTGAATCATTTGCCTTTGCCTGACAGTAGGGGGGCGACTGTGGGCAAGACGTTGGTGCCTTGCAGGGCTACGTCGATTATCGAGGGGGCGATTCGTGAGCATCGTGGTTTGGTGTATATCTATGGGCATGATCACTCGTCGCGCAAGTTGAATAGTTTTATTACGGATAGTGTGGCGCAGCGTGTGACGCGCTATGAGGAGATGGGGCCTCATAGTGTGTTTATGGGCTCGATGCGGTATAATAGTCTTGATGTGAACGCGAGCCCGGGGGTGTCTGATTCGCCTATCGTGCAGGGATTGATTGTGAGGGTGTATAGGAAACGTATCGTACTGGAGATTAGGAATTTCGGTGAGTGGGGAGAGTTGAGTGGCAAGGCGGTTTCGACGGTGATTGCTAAGGATTTGGTGCCTTATACGATTGACAGATTGCGCTGAGTCCGCACCGCTGGCATTTGGGGGAGCGGGCGGTGCAGGTGTATCGGCCGTGAAGTATGAGCCAGTGGTGGGCGTCGGGTATGATGCTGGGGGGAAGGTGGCGTGTAAGCTCTTTTTCGACTGCGAGTGGTGTGGTGCTCTGCTTGCTGACGAGTCCTATGCGATGGCTGACGCGGAAGACGTGGGTGTCAACGGCCATTTTTGCTTTGCGGAATATGACGGCTTGTATGACGTTGGCGGTCTTGCGTCCTACACCGGGGAGACGTTCGAGCTCTTCGCCGGTGGAGGGGACTTGGCCTTGGTATTCGGATACGAGACGTTGTGCCATGCCTACGAGGTGGCGTGCCTTGTTGTTGGGGTAGGATATGCTGCGTATGTACTCGTAGATGACTTCGGGTGTGGCGTACGACATGGCTTGGGCTGTGGGGTAGTCTCGGAAGAGTGCGGGGGTGATGAGGTTGACGCGCTTGTCTGTACATTGGGCTGAGAGTATTACGGCTACGAGGAGCTGGAAGGGGGTCTCGTAGTGGAGTTCGGTCTGTACTATGGGCATTTCGCGCTGGAAGTACTCGATGAGGTATTGGTATCGGTCTTTGGTTTTCATTGTTTTATGGTGAATTTTGCGAAGCGTAGGAGGAGTTGTTTGGTTCCGGCGTTGTCAAAGTCGACGGTGGCTTTGGTGTCGACGCCGCTGCCTTGGATTTGGCGTATGGTGCCTTGACCGAAGCGTTCGTGTATGATGATGGTGCCTTCGCTGAGGTCGGGGTAGTTTGGTGTGGGGGCTAATGCTGTGCTCGGGGTGGTGGTGCTGATGGGTATGGGGCGCACGTGGAGGCTTGTGGGGGTACGCAGGCTCGTGGTGGGGGTATGGTGGCTCGTGGTGGGGGTGCCGGTGTTTGTGCGCAGGTAGCGTGGGGCGAGCTCGCGGAGGAAGCGTGAGGGCGCGCTAAATTCGGTCTTGCCATAGCGGAAACGGCTCTTGGCGTTGCTAAGTATGAGGTATTCTTTGGCTCGGGTGATGGCTACGTAGAAGAGACGTCGCTCTTCTTCGAGGCCGCGTGTGGTGTCTGTGCTCATTTCGGAGGGGAAGAGGTTTTCTTCGAGGCCTACGACGAAGACGACGCGGAATTCGAGACCTTTTGATGTGTGTACGGTCATTAGGGTAACGCGATCTTGTTCGTCTCCTTGGCTTTGGTCGAGGTCGGAGAGGAGGGAGACTTCTTGGAGATAGTCGGTGAGGTGGGTGCCTTGTCCTTGCTGCTCGTGTTCTTCGACGTAGGCGGCTATGCCGTCGACGAGTTCTTGGAGATTCTCACGGCGTGTGATGTCGTCGGGGTCGTGACCGCTGTTTATCTCGGCTTGCATGCCGCTGCGGCGTATGATGTCGAGGGCGAGGGTGTGGGCGTCGGTGGTGCTGCTCAGGTCGTGGAGTTCGCAGATGAGCTGGGTGAACTTGGTGAGCTTGGTCTTGGTGGCGGCTGAGACATCGAGGGTTTGGGGGTGGAGAAGGACTTCCCAGGGTGAGGTCTCTGTCTCTGATGAGCGAGAGAAGACTTTGCTGAGGGTGGTAGCTCCGATGCCTCGCGTGGGGTAGTTGATGACGCGACGGAGGGCTTCTTCGTCGTGGGGGTTGACGATGAGACGTAGGTAGGCTATGACGTCTTTGATTTCTTTGCGTTGGTAGAAGCTGAGGCCTCCGTAGACTCGGTATGGTATGGTGGCTTTGCGCATGGCTTCTTCGAAGGCGCGGCTTTGGGCGTTGGTGCGGTAGAGTATGGCTATCTGATCGTAGGGTATGAGTTCGTTGTTGTGGAACTCGCGTATGCAGCGTACTACGGCGTTGGCTTCGTCGATGTCGCTGTATGTCTGCATGAGGGTGATGGGTTCGCCGATGCTGCCTTGTGAGTAGACGTTTTTCTTGATCTGCCCGCGGTTGTGGCTGATGAGGGCATTGGCGGCGGAGACGATGGTCTGGGTGGAGCGGTAGTTTTGTTCGAGTTTGAAGAGGAGGCTGTCGGGATAGCGTTCTTGAAAGCGGAGTATGTTGTCGATGTTGGCTCCGCGGAATGAATATATGCTCTGGGCGTCATCGCCTACGACGGAGACTCGCTGGCGATGTTGTGTGAGGAGCCATACTATCTGATGTTGGGCGTAGTTGGTATCCTGATACTCGTCTACGAGGACGAACTGGAAACGTTCCTCCCATTTTGCTGCTATATCAGGGTGCTGGCTGAAGAGGAGCCAAGTATTGAGAAGGAGGTCGTCAAAGTCCATGGCTGAGGATTGGCGCAGACGCTGGTTGTAGCGAGTGTATATCTCGCCTGTCATGGGCATTCGGGCTTGAGTGTCGTGTCTCATGTTCTCCGTATTGGCCCGGTATGCCGACGGGAGTATGAGATGGTTCTTTGCCATGGAGATGCGTGAGGCTACGGCTGAGGACTTGTAGACTTTGTCGTCGAGCCCCATCTCTTTGATTATGGTCTTGATGAGGTTTTTGCTGTCTGATGCGTCGTAGATTGTGAAGTCGGGGCGGTAGTCTATGTGTTGGCTTTCTGCGCGTAGGATTCGAGAGAAGATGCTGTGGAAGGTGCCCATCCAGAGGCGTGAGGCGATTTGCTGGCCTACTTTCTGCCCGATGCGCTCGCGCATCTCGCGAGCGGCTTTGTTGGTGAAGGTGAGGGCAAGGATATTCCATGGTGACATGCCTTGCTCCAGAAGGTAGGCTATCTTGTAGGTGAGGACTCGGGTCTTGCCTGATCCTGCTCCGGCTATGACGAGCGAGGGGTGGTCGCAGCATATTACTGCCTCACGTTGTGATTCGTTGAGTTCGTCGAGATTTAGCATTTATTCTTGAGGTTATTTTTAAGGTTTTGAGGTTTTAAGGTTTTTAGGTTTTAAGGTTTTGAGGTTTTGAGGTTATTTTTGAGGTTTTGAGGTTTTTAGGTTTTAAGGTTTTGAGGTTTTGAGGTTTTAAGGTTTTAAGGTTTTGAGGTTTTGAGGTTTTAAGGTTTTGAGGTTTTGAGGTTTTGAGGTTTTGAGGTTTTAAGGTT
>CAMEQD010000039.1:0-27699 GCA_945932615.1 uncultured Prevotellaceae bacterium
TCTATTCTCTTGTACTACATTCTTTTCTGTCTCTATGTAAATCTTTCAAAGATCGTTTCTTTTCTTGCGTAATCATCTCAGCGCCTTGGTTGGGGGCGTTGTTTCTTGATTGCGATGCAAAGGTACGACATTTTTTTGATTCCGCAAGAGCTTTCAATACTTTTTTCGCGTTTTTTCGAAAAAAGGGCTTTTTTACACCTCTTTTTTGCACACTATGGGATAGCACACATTATTAAATAATACGCGCGCACAATCACTTTGGTTGTACGCGCATACTTGACAAGCAATCTGTCTGACCTAGGACAAACAGGCATCATTTGACGTAGCAGCTGCCACCCCTTGTCAGATAGTCCTCCTTTACCTTCTCATAGAAATTAGCCACAGACGTCTCAATATAAGGCTCAAGCCAGAAAATGCCTATTCCCAAAGTGAAGATACACAATATGCCCCAACCAATGAAAGTGAGGTACAGGTAGAAGAGCTCCCACTTGTGCCCCTGCATCATGTCCATCGACAACTCAATGGCTCCATTGTACCTGAGCTCAGGGTAGTCACGCAATATATAGCTTGTCATCGCATAGGACAAAGATTTGATTATACCAGGTATGACTAACAACAGAGTCCATAGGAACACATAGAACCCTTGCAAAAACAATGTAAGACAGATTCGTCCGAAGTCTTTGTAGCCCACAATCAGACAATTGATATTCATAGGGTCATCTTCACCCCGTTTCATGGCAAGAAAGGCACACGTGACTCCCCAACCCATGGGAATGAAAAGCAAACTTATCCCAGACCCAACGAATGGGATAGATGACAACGAGCCCACAATTAGGAAATACACAAAAATTAGCAGAGCGGCCTCAGTCCAATGTCCCTTCAGATTCTCACGTGCAGCAGCACGCATTTCAGATGCATAAATTCTCATAGTATTCTTTTTAAAAATGTTATTTTCTTTCGACAAATGTACATAAAATCTACTAAATAGCACTTATGTCTGGTCATTTTTTTTGCAGATTATAAAATTCTGTCACTTCATCAACCGAGATACCCAAGACATTCATCGTACGGAACACTTCAGGAAGAGTCTCCTCAAAAAACTCTTTGCGCCGCACGTCAGAAATGGCATCTTTTGCACCAGTTTGCACATAATAGCCCAGTCCACGACGTTTGGCAGCAATATCATTCTGCTGCAGATAATCGAGAGTACGAGTAGTCGTATTTACATTCACCTCTGCATCGACCGCAAGTTCGCGCACAGACGGAAGTTTGTCCCCTTCTGCATACACGCCATCCAGAATCTGGTCGCACAAATAATCAGCAATCTGCAAATAAATAGCTTTATGTTGTTTAAAATCCATAATACTACAATTATATATCGTATATCAGACTAATCAAGGGTTTCTACGAGTAGTAATCTGAGCATTGCAATAAAGGCGGTACGTCAAGTACCATATTGCCACAAACACAGATACCGAAAACACTAGCAGCAACAAAGCCCAATGCCATGACTCCGATTTTGCCAAAAAGACAACTATATCAGTACCCATTTCGGCAATCACCGGCGACAGTACGGCAAACATAACCATTGACACAAAGACTACCACCAACCAAAATACAATATGGTACAAAATCGTAGTCGCAAAAGATCTGCGATATTTCCATGCACTACCCAAGGCAAAAGTTGAGACAAAAGCATAGGTCAACAGATTGCCAGCAATCACAGTCATCACCGCCGCCACAGAAACTTCCTCATGCAAATCCGGCAACATCTGGCTGAAATTAGAAAAAGCATTAAATACATGGCCAGTAATCGAACTAATGTCAGTACCGAATCCGTAAGCCCACCACACAAACAAGCAGTGCAACACATCTGCCGCTAAAATCCCCACGGCAAAAGTAACACAGTTAAAACACAACGTACGAACCACATGCCAAGAGAACTTCTCAAGATTTGTAGCAGGCAAAGTAAGCTCATTGACACGCCCCTGACGCGTATGGATACCATGAAACATCGAGTTCATGACAATCAGAGTCTGGAACGTAAACAAAGAGCAAGACGTCATGGCAATACCTATCGACCATATGCTGTCATTAAAGGCATATCCCACCAGATCATTGCCATTTGAACCCAGATAGGCCGTAACATAAGTATACATTGCAATCAGCACATAAACACCCACCACCAACGAAGTATACTTCACGTATGCCTGACGATTGATATATAAATCCCAACGAGCGACGTTAAGGAAACGGCTAAATTCAAACTTCTTCATAATCGTAATTAACATCTTTGGAACTCAAACTATTTACTACTCTCTAATACCTGAACAAAAAGCTTTTCAAGATCTACAGGCTCAGACACATTGATAGCCTCATCATAAAGCACCTTGTTAGGCTCGATTATAACCACATGATCAAGCAAATTCTCAACATCATGTACCTGATGAGTAGAAATGATAATTGTCCTCCCCTCGCCCATCCCCTGCACGACGACCTTACGGAATTGACTCTTAGAAAGAATATCAAGTCCGTTAGTAGGCTCGTCCATGAAAAGATAACGAGTACCCGCAGCAAGTGCGACACAAATATAGACCTTCTTCTTCTGCCCCATAGACAAATTGCCCAGATTAATATCCTCAGCCATATCAAAATCGGCAAGCATCTTGTAGAGCAACTGCTCATCAAAGCGCGGATAGAAAGGTTTGAGAGCCTTAACATAGCTACCCAAAGTCACACGCGGCAAATCATACTCCTCAGGAACGATAAAAACCTCGCCAAGCAACTCCGGGCAACGCATCTGCGGATTAAAGCCATCAATATCAATACGTCCCCCTTGAGGATTGAGCAGCCCCGACATAAGATACAGCAAAGTACTCTTGCCAGTACCATTTCTGCCAAGCAAGCCATAAACGCCCCCAGACTGGAATCGAAGAGAGAAATCACTGAGCACCCTCCTGCCGGGAAGATAGCCAAAAGTAATGTTTTCAATAGTTATCATAGTGTAATAGTTAAATAGTACACCGCAAAAGTATGACAAATATTGAATAGAGCAAAGAGAAACTTCGCTTTTAACAGAATTTTAACACTTCTGCTTTGACACCTTAATCTTCCAACCTAATAAAGCCACAAGCAAAGTCATCAGCGGACTTATGATATTAAAGAAACAATAAGGTGCAAAAGCCAGCACACTTACACCCAGTACCGAACTTTGAGTCATACCGCAAGTGTTCCACGGTATCAGCACAGAAGTCACCGTAGCACTATCCTCACACGTACGGCTCAACAAGCGCGGTTCATAGCCATGCTTCCGATATATATCCTTATACATACTCGTAGTGAGAATAATACTCAGATATTGGTCAGCAGCAGTAAGATTAAGCAACGTACCAGTAAAAGCAGTACACCCCACTATACTGAAAGTATTTTGAGCCAAACGTCTGATCGAACGCACAATAGTGTCAAGCATACGAGTGGCAGTCATCGCGCCCCCGAAAATCATAGCACACACGATGAGCCAAATCGTACTCATCATACCACTCATACCACGAGTAGCCACGAGCGAATTAAGCGACTCTACACCCGTATCAATACTAGTACTATCATATATCGACATCATTACACCCTTAAAAAGTCCCTCGACAGACACCTCACCAGCCACCTCATAAAGCAAATGCCTTTGAGCGACCATCGCAGCCACACAAGCCAGAATCACGGCAATGAAAAGGATAATAATCGAAGGAAGCCTACGTGCAATCATCACCCCAGTAAGCACAGGCACAAGCAACAACCACGGAGAAATGACAAACGTTTCCCCCAGCACCGAGCACACCCGCTCCACATCGCCAGAACCCTCGCCCAACAAAGTAAAACCCAAGATGACAAAAATAGCAAGAGTAATGACAAACGAAGGCACAGTAGTATACATCATATACCTGATATGCTCAAACAAAGGAGTACCCGCAGTAGAACTCGCCATAATAGTAGTATCACTCAAAGGAGAAATCTTATCACCAAAATACGCCCCCGAGATAATGGCACCAGCCACGCAGCCAACATTAAACCCCAGCGCTTCCCCAATACCCATAAGAGCCACGCCAATCGTGGCAACCGTAGTCCACGAACTCCCCGTCATGACACTAACCACAGCACACACAACACACGATGTGACAAGAAACACATGCGGATTCAGCACCTGAAGCCCATAATAAATCATAGTCGGCACCACCCCACTCACCATCCACACACCACCAATAGCCCCAATGAGCAAAAGGATAATAATAGCAGACGACACCGAAGTAATCTTCTCCGTAGCAGCACGCTCGAAGTCTTCAAACGTAGTATCACCAAAAACCATGCCAAGCCCCACACACAGAGCCGAAGCCAAAATCAAAGCCACCTGCGAAGCCCCACCCAGAGCATCACTCCCGAAAGCAGTAACGACCAAAGCAATTAGTGCCACCAGGAATACCAGTGGCACTAACGAAAGATATATTGACGGAAGTTTCTGCATCAGCTTACCTTGTTAAGCTTACGGATAATCGAGAAGATAAACAAAGCAGCCACTACGCAAATCGCAGCGAGCACGCCCCAGACCACCGTAAGCTCCATTCCCCAAAGATAGCCAGGAATCTGGACAAGGAAATTGCCCAACGCAGTCGACACGAACCACGCACCCATCATCATACCCTTATACTTCGGAGGAGCCACCTTTGAGACAAAAGAAATGCCGATAGGAGAAAGAAGCAACTCAGCAAACGTGAGCACGAGATAAGTACCTACGAGAAGATTAGGAGTGACATCAGCCATGTGGTCAGGATTGCCACCCGTAGTAGTCGGAGCAGGCAGCCCTACTGAGCCGGCAATCATCAAGACATAAGCCAAAGCAGCCACAAGCATACCCAAGCCAATCTTGACAGGAGCCTTAGGTTCCTTCCCCAACTTACCAAGATAGCCAAACAAAGCAATACTGACAGGAGTCAGCATCACGACAAAACAAGCATTAAACTGCTGGAATATAGGAGCATTCACAGCAACAGACTCAGGAAGCTGAGTGTAATTCCAATACAAATAGCCCAAAGCCAAAGCAACCACACCCAATCCGACAGACTTAGCCTTGGCAGTAGCACCCTGGAAAACAGAGAACGAACCGAAGACGACAAAGATAGCAGCTACAAGATTCGTCACATCGAACATCATCGCCTGGACGCCAGACGAAGAAGTAGCCGTATAGTCACGAGCAAAGAAAGTCAGAGTAAGACCATTCTGATGGAAAGCCATCCAGAAGAACACCACCACAGCCATCACCAGACAAAGACACATTATACGCTCCTTCGTCTCAGCCGGAGACAATTCATCAGCCTCATCCTTAGCCACAGAATTACTCTCCTTCTTCTTCACATTCGTGATAACATGCCTGAAGGTAGGCATGCCAAGATAATAGATCATAATCGACAGAATCAAAGAAGCACAAGCCACGGCAAAAGCATAATGATACGACTCAGCCTCACTCACGCCCAACGAATTCTGAGCCCAATCCATAATCCTGATAGCAGCCGTAGGAGCAAACATCGCACCAATATTGATAGCCATGTAGAACAGCGAGAAACCACTGTCACGCTTAGCAGCATACTTCTGCTCGTTATATAAATCTCCCACCATGACCTGGAGGTTACCCTTGAACAAGCCCGTACCCAGACTGACAAGCACCAACGCAGCAGCCATGGCAATCATAGCCACAGAATTCGCGCCCAACGGCAGAGAAAGCAACACATAGCCAGCAAACATCACAAAGATACCGATGGTCACCATCTTGCTGTATCCAAACTTGTCAGCCAGAATACCCCCAAAGAGAGGCAAGAAATACACCAACATCAGAAATGTCGAGAAAATACTACTCGTAAGTTTTGCTTCAAACTGGAAATTAGCCTGCAAAAACAGAGTAAAGACCGCAAGCATCGTGTAATAACCAAAACGCTCGCCAGTATTGGCCAGAGCTAAAGCCCAAAGCCCCTTAGGTTGCCCTTCAAACATAATATAAATTGATTTAGATTAATAAATACCGCAGCAAAGTTAACAATAATAAACGAAAAGGCAAAACGAAAAGAAAACATTTACTAATTTTGTAAGCGTATTTAACCGGCGAGACACACCACCCACCCCACCATAGCGAGAAAAACAACACAAAAACATAGCAGACAAATGAAAAGTTTAGGTCTAAAGCCACGCATCATAGGATGCATGAAAGGCTACAACACCGACACCCTCATGAAAGACCTGATGGCAGGCCTTATCGTCGGCATCGTAGCCCTCCCACTTGCCATAGCATTCGGCATAGCCAGCGGAGTGACCCCCGAAAAAGGCATCATCACAGCCATCGTCGCAGGCTTCATCATCTCGCTACTCGGAGGCACCAAAGTACAAATCGGCGGCCCCACAGGCGCCTTCATCGTGATCATCTACGGCATCGTCACAAACCCAGCCTACGGACTGCAAGGACTCCTCGTAGCCACCATGATGGCAGGCGTTATCCTCATCGGACTCGGAGTATTCAAGCTCGGAGCCGTCATCAAGTTCATACCCTATCCCATCATCATAGGCTTCACTGCAGGCATCGCCGTCACCATCTTCACCACCCAAGTCGCCGACATACTCGGACTGACACAGCAAGTAGCCGACAAGACAGGCGAGCTGATCACCGTCCCCCTCAAGACCCCAGGCGACTTCGTAGGCAAATGGATCTGCTACGCCAAAAACATCAGCACCTTCAACCTCTGGAACTTCATCGTAGCCATAGGTTCACTACTCGTCATCATCTTCTCACCCAAAGCCGTACGCCGTATCCCCATACTCAACAAGATCCCAGGCTCACTCTACGGCATACTCATAGGCACCGTAGCAGTGCTCCTACTCGGTCAAGCAGGCATCACAGGCATAGACACCATCGGCGACCGCTTCCAGATCCAAGCCCAACTCCCCGACATGGTCATACCAGCCTTCACATTCCAGACCCTCCAAGAGCTACTCCCCATAGCATTCACCATCGCCATACTCGGAGCCATCGAGTCGCTCCTGTCAGCAGCCGTAGCCGACGGCGTCATCAGCGACCGCCACGACTCCAACATGGAACTCATCGCACAAGGCGCAGCTAACATCATCACACCACTTTTCGGCGGAATCCCGGCCACAGGAGCCATAGCCCGCACCATGACCAACATCAACAACGGAGGCCGCACCCCCATAGCCGGCATCATACACGCCCTCGTCCTGCTCCTCATACTCCTCGTCCTCATGCCCTACGCCAGCTACATACCCATGGCCACCCTCGCAGGCGTACTCGTCATCGTCAGCTACAACATGAGCGGCTGGCGCACATTCAAAGGACTGCTCAAAAACCCCAAGAGCGACGTCACCGTACTCCTTGTGACCTTCTTCCTCACCGTCATATTTGACCTTACCATAGCCATCGAGATAGGCCTCGTCATCGCCTGCGCCCTCTTCATCAAGCGCGTCATGGAGACCACCGAAATCAGCGTCATCAGCAACGAAATCAATCCCTCCGACGAAGCCGACATGGACATACACGAAGAGCGCCTCATTATACCCGACGGCTGCGCCGTATACGAAATCAACGGACCATACTTCTTCGGCATCGCAAACAAGTTTGACGACCTCCAGTCAGCCCTCGAAGCAGGCCATATGCCACGCGTACAAATCATACGCATGCGCAAAGTCCCCTTCATCGACTCTACAGGAATCCACAACCTTGCCAACCTCATCGAGATGAACCACGAGCAAGGCATACACGTCATACTCTCTGGCGTCACCCCGAAAGTACACTCACAGTTGGAGAAGGCACACTTCTACGACAAGATGAACAAAGACCACATCTGCCCCCACATAGACATAGCATTGGACAAAGCCCGCGAGATACTCGCCCATTAGGCGTTTTCAACTATGTGGAGATACTTGCCAAACTATGTGGAGATACTTTGCCATTTATCTCCACATAGTTTGGCAAGTATCTTTAGATGCTGGCGTGAGCATACAGGAAGCCCCCGAGACTGCAATAACACAGGTCTCGGGGGTATCGATATGTTTTCGCGATGTGAATGCGAGGTATGGCCTCAATTATTTAATATTTGTCCTATCCCAGGTTTTCAGAACGGAAACGCCGAGTTGATAAAGTGAGGCGGTGCCTCATGTTTGTTTTCTCTCGTGGGTGTCAAGCCATTGGCTCAAACCTTTCCCTTGCGTCCCAGATTCCTTTGATGTCTGTTTCTTGTTTTACAAATTTAGTTCGACATTATATTAACGACTCACTTACGCCTGACGATATGCCTCGGCACCCTGCGCGAGGACATTATCCACGAATGTCGCGTGCTTGATGACATCTGCCTCAGCATGGTTCAAGTAAAGAGCCAAGCTCTGTGCAAACATCTCCTCATTCCTGGCTGCATTCTTGACGAGCAGGTGACACATGATGACATCGGCAGCCATCTCATAGAGATGACGGGCGCAAAGATCAAGTACCTCCTGATTGCCGAGAGCCTTGACAGCCTCTGTAGCGTCGTTAAATCGGTCAGACATAGACTTGATACGCTCCAACTGAGATGCGAGAGCCGTATAGCTTGCAGCCTCCTGTTCGTACTCTGCGATAATCTGCGCATACTGTCCGTTAGTGACATAGCGTATAGCAGCCACGGTCTGAAGCTGAGTTGTGCCCTCGTAGATTGAAGTGATACGGGCATCACGATAGATACGCTGACATGCGTATTCAAGCATGAAGCCCGAACCGCCATGTACCTGTATGCAGTCGTAAGCGTTCTGGTTGCAGTACTCTGAGTTCATACCCTTGGCCAGCGGAGTGAAGGCATCGGCAAGACGGCTGTACTTCTTGAGCTCAGCACGCTCCTCGGCGGTAAGCTTGCGCTCACGGGCTATATCTTCAAGAGCCTTATAAATGTCTACATAGCGGGCAGTCTGATACAGCAACGCACGTCCGGCATCGAGCTTGCACTTGATGTTGGAAATCATCTCCTGTACGGCAGGGAACTCGATGATGGCCTTGCCAAACTGCTTGCGGTCACGAGCATAGCTGACAGCCTCGTTGTATGCTGCCTGAGACAGACCTACAGACTGAGCAGCGATACCCAGACGTGCACCGTTCATCAGCGACATGACATACTTGATAAGACCGAGTTTGCGGTCGCCACAGAGCTCACACTTAGCGTTCTTATAGACAAGTTCGCAAGTTGGTGAACCATGAATGCCGAGTTTGTTCTCTATGCGGCGCACATCTACACCGCCATCGCGCTTGTCGTAGATAAACATTGACAGACCGCGGCCATCGCGTGTGCCAGCCTCAGAGCGAGCGAGCACAAGATGTATGTCACTGTCACCATTTGTGATGAAACGCTTTGAGCCATTCAGACGCCAGCAGTCGTTCTCCTCATCATAAGTAGCCTTGAGCATGACAGACTGCAAGTCAGAGCCAGCATCAGGCTCGGTCAAGTCCATCGACATGGTCTCACCGGCACAGACACGAGGGATATACTTCTTTCTCTGCTCCTCAGAGCCGAAGCAGTACAGGGTCTCGATGCAGTCCTGCAGAGACCATATATTTTCAAATCCTGCGTCAGCGCATGATACCATCTCGTTGGCTGCGGTATATACCGTAACGGGCAGATTCATGCCATTATAGCGACGTGGCATGGTCACGCCATTCAGGCCAGCCTGCACCATGGCGTTGAGATTCTCATATGTCTTTTGGGCATAGCGCACACGCCCTTTCTCGCAATGAGGACCTTCGGCATCGACTTCCTCTGCGTTGGGAGCTACCACGTCGGTCATAATCTGACCAACGACCTCGAGCACCTTGTCATAGCTATCCATAGCATCGGCAAAGTCCTGAGGGGCATCATCGTAGGTGTCCTTGTCGGCATAGCCGCACTCCTTCAACTCTACAATCCTCTCCATCAGAGGACTGTTCTCAAGTTCAAATTTGATCTGTTCGTTGTACATAATCCTCTATTATTTGGAGTTTTGCTTGTAATACTTAATCATCTTAGGTAGAACCTCCTCGACAGTTCCATTTATTACGTAATCGGCAATCTGATTAATAGGAGCATTCTCGTCAGAGTTGATTGAAATGATTATACCACTCTCCTTCATACCAGCGACATGCTGTATGGCACCAGAGATACCGCAGGCGATATATACCTTTGGGCGCACGGTCACGCCAGTCTGACCTATCTGAAGGTCATGCTCGCAGAATCCTGCATCGACAGCAGCGCGCGAAGCTCCTACCTCGGCATGCAGCACCTTAGCCAAGTCATAAAGCAAGCCAAAACCCTCCTTGCTGCCGACGCCATAACCGCCAGCCACGATGATGGGCGCACCCTTGAGGTTGTTCTTTGCAGCCTCGACATGTCGCTCAATGACCTTAGTCACATATTCCGTCTCGGGCACAAACATTGCTACGTCCTCGACAATCACCTCACCGGGGTAGTTCTCATCGAGAATCTCAGCCTTCATCACACCAGAGCGCACCGTTGCCATCTGTGGACGGTTCTCAGGATTGACGATAGTAGCGACGATATTACCGCCAAACGCAGGGCGAATCTGATAGAGCAGATTGTCGTAGTGCTTGCCCAACTTCTTGTCATCGTGGGGGCCTATTTCCAGCGAAGTACAATCGGCCGTAAGACCGCTGTGCAATGCGCTGCTCACACGAGGTCCCAAGTCACGACCTACAACATCAGCCCCCATCAGGCATATCTGAGGCCTCTCCTGCTTAAACAGGTTGACGAGCACGGCTGTGTGAGGCTTGCTCGTATAAGGGCTCAATCCCTCGGCGTCAAAAATATGAAGTTTATCCACACCGTATGGCAAAATCTGCTTCTCGACCTTGCCTGTGATGCCGCTTCCCGCAGCAATAGCCTCAAGCTGAACTCCAAGAGTGTCAGCCAGCTTGCGGCCTTTAGTCAGCAGCTCCTGACTTACCTCGACGACCTGAGTACCCTCAAGCTCGCAATATACAAATACACTATTCATAGCTTTATCCTATTGTATGCGAAGCCAGCAGCTCCTTGATCAAACCATTGATATCCTCATCGGCACCAGTCAGCACCTTGCTCTCCTTAGCCTTGAAGACTATATTCTCGACGGCCTTCACCTTAGTAGGCGAGCCCGACAAACCACACTGGGCCAAGTCGGCGTTGACGTCGGCACATGTCAGCTGTCCGATTTTCAAGTAAGGCTTGCTCTCATACTGCTCTGCATAGGGCAGGTCAGCGTATGTGGTACCAGGAGCGAGTTCCATGGGAGCCAGAGCACGCTTGAATTTCAGGACACGGCGCACATTGCGCGGACGGCAAGGAGCAGCACTACCATTGACAGTAAGCACTACGGGCAACTTGCTCTGTACCGTCTCCACACCACCATCGATATGGCGTTTCACCGTGATGAGAGCACCATCGCCCTCCTCCGTCAGCGAAACTACCTCCTCGGTGTAGGTAATTTGGTTAAGACCGAGCTTCTCAGCCACCTGAGGGCCTACCTGAGCCGTATCACCATCAATAGCCTGACGACCACCGATGATAAGATCCACATCAGGGCAAACATGCTTAATCGCTGTAGAGAGAGCATAGCTCGTGGCGAGAGTGTCAGCACCAGCAAACGCACGGTCTGTCAGCAGATACCCGCCATCAGCTCCGCGATACATGGCCTCTCTAATGACCTCAGCAGCACGGCCTGGCCCCATGGTGATGACATGGACAGTAGTGCCTGGGTACAAATCTTTCAGACGTAGAGCCTGCTCCAAAGCATTCAGATCCTCGGGATTGAATATTGCAGGCAAGGCGCTGCGGTTGACCGTGCCTTCGGGAGTCATAGCATCGGGACCCACATTGCGTGTGTCAGGAACTTGCTTGGCAAGTACAACAATTTTCAATTTCATCGTGATTATATAAGAAAAATCTGTTATATATATGCAGTGTAACTCAAATTTTGCACAAAAGTACGGTTTTTGTGCGAAAACGCAAAGGAAATTCCGATATTTAACTAAAAAATTGCTAATTTTGTGCGCGAAAATAGAAAGAAACAGACATGATAGAATATCTGAGAGGCAAGTTGTCAGACATCGAACCTACCATGGCCGTCATAGACTGCATGGGCGTAGGTTATGGAGTAAACATAACGCTCAACACGTATAGTGCCATACAGGGCAAAGGAGACATACGTCTGTGGGTTTACGAGTCCATTCGCGAAGACGCATACCAGCTCTGGGGCTTTGCCACCAAGCTCGAGAGAACCCTGTTTCTCCACCTCATTTCCGTCAGTGGCATAGGTGCTGGCACTGCCCGCATAATACTCTCGGCCATGACCCCCGCCGACCTCTGCAATACCATCGTGGAGGGCAACGACAAGATGCTCAGGCAAGTCAAGGGCATAGGCCCCAAAGCTGCGCAGCGCATCATCGTCGAGCTGAAAGACAAGATTGCCACCCTCTCGGCCGAAGCGGGGCAAGCCACATCTATCACCGACGCAGGTAAAGCCGGGAACATCAACACCGAAGTACGCGACGAAGCCGTACAGGCACTCACCATGTTGGGATTCTCACCAGCACCCACACACAAGGTCGTAACAAGCATACTGAAGGAAGAGCCTGACGCGCCTGTGGAGAAGGTCATAAAACTGGCGTTGAAAATGCTATAGTACTGGGGCTCTATTTTTAATTTGTATTGATTGACCGTGGCTGTCAGTTTTGCGCTTTCTTCAAATATTTTGCGGTTATTAATCATTTTTATTCATATATTGAATATATTTGGCAAAAAGCAGTACTTTTGTACTCGAATATACGTTATATATGATATGGACAGTAAGCATCTCAACCGAATCAAGGTTGCTTTAGCTGAGAAATAAAAGACTAACAAGTGGTTGGCTGAGCAATTAGGCAAAGACCAAGCTACCATCTCCAAGTGGGTGACGAATACAACGCAACCCAATTTGGAAATGCTGTTGTAAATTGCAAAAGTACTAGCAGTAAATGTTAATGAATTAGTACGTCCTTCGTAATAATGGCAAACGTAAAAAACGGATCATTCAGAGAGAGTATCATTGACAGATGTCTCCAAAGTAGAAGGGGCTATTCTACTCAGGAGATATTTGACAGATGCAATGATGCCTTAGAACGACGTGGCGAGATGCCTATCAGTGCTCTGAACACCATTCGTAACGATATCCTATCCATTGAGAACCGTTGGCATATCGTGGTGGAGCAGATCCGAAGTGGTCGTGAAATCAGGTATCGCTATGAAGACCCACACTTCTCTATTTTCAACACACCACTGAATGAAGAAGAGATAGCCCAACTTACTCAATCCGTTTCCATGCTTCGCCGTTTCGAGGGTATGCCGGGCTTTGAATGGGTCGAAGAAATGAGTGCCCATCTTCAAGAAACTGTCTGTACCAGTCCGGAGCCAGTCATTGGCTTCGATGAAAACAAGGAACTGAAGGGTATGTCTTTCTTTACGCCATTGTTCAAGGCCATAACAGAAAAGAAAGCTATCAAAATCAAGTACCACACCTATAGGAGTGATAGAGTGATAGATGGAGTCATTCATCCTTATTATCTGAAAGAGTATAATCAAAGATGGTTCCTATTCGCCCTTAATGACGAGTACAAGAACTTGTCTATCTATGCACTTGACCGTATTGAGGCTGTGGGGAAGTCTTCTGCCAAATTCATTCCCAATACAGATATTGATTTCTCTCATTACTTCGATAACGTGATTGGTGTTAGTGTCAAGTCAGATGAATCTCCACAGATCGTAAAAATTTGGATTGATAGGGAACAACTGCCTTACACGCTATCAAAACCTCTGCACAAATCACAGACTGTGATTGAAGAGAACGAAGACGGTAGTGCTATAATAGCCATTGAGGTAATCCCCAACTTCGAGTTAGAGCAACTGCTTCTTTCCTTTGGTGAACGATTCGAGATACTGAGTCCTCCATCACTAAGAGATAGAATTTCAGCAAGAATCAAAAAAAATCTCGAAAAATATCAATAGGTTCATTTAGATTGAATGTATAGTCACTAACTTTGCACCCAGAAATTAAAAAATGTCAGATATGAACACTATAGGATTCAACAATTTTCGACGCTTTGCCACGTTCCCGGAAATGGATTTAGGAGACATTACTCTCCTTGTTGGTGGTAACAATTCAGGTAAGTCCACCTTGGTAAAAGCACTCTTGCTTTGTGTTGACAATATGAAGTTGATGTCTTCATACACAAAGACAAACATCTTCGAGTTTGGTGCTCCTAAATTCCGCTTTGATGCTAACGAATGGCATGACGTGAAGATAAAGACATTCTCTCGCGCCATTCACAACAAGCCTGTGCCCGTAATTGACCTGGGCAGTGACGAAGAGAAGACTGAACTTCCAAGCGAAATGCGTTTTGTTTTTACTATTGGTTCGTTCCGATTCGTTTTCGATGTCTATGGCGAGCGCGATGGTGATGAGGTAACTGGAGAAGTTTCTTATATATCCATCGAAGACCGTGGAAACATGGTTAAGTATGACATATCCTTCAAGTCGCACAACATGTGCTACTCAGTACTGGGTTCAACATCCGAACGCGAAACACTTATAAAGCGGCTCTACCGTGACTACAAGTCTGCAAAAGAGGAATTAAAGAAGCTTTCTGACGAAGGAAGCGACATTGTAGCCATTTCTTCACAAAGTGAGAAAGTTGGCTCTTTGGAGAAACGCATCGAGGAATTCGTTAACCCCGATGACAAAGAATTGCCAGAGGATTTTGACTATGAGCAGGCTCTGCGTCAGCAATTCCGCATTTTCTATGCCCATGAATATACCACAACTTCATGGTACGACCTCCCATTGGAATTCTATTATAGCCAACTGAATGGCAACCTTCTCGTAGATCTCATTGGCAACTTTATACAGTTTGCCAAAAATCCAGGTGCAGCAGCTCCAAAGGATATTAAAGACCCTAATGAATATGGAGCCGCAATGGATGAATATATGCGCATCCAAGCTACCCGCAAAGATTTGCTGCAGGAGGAAGACAAAATGCGCAAGTCGCAGGAAGATTTGAAAGCACTCCTCAACAGCTTCAAAATTGAGTATATTACTGCACATGCAGCTAACCAGAATACCATCTATAATACGGCAGACCGCAACGATTACATTGCACAAACAGTACACGGTTTTGTGCGTGCTAAGATTGCCCGCGGACAGAAAGAATATACTTTTGTCACAGACTGGATGCGTAAGTTCGGGGTCGGTCACGATTTCGACGTAATCTCCATCGATGGCGAAGCCTATAGAGTGAAGATAAAGGATGAAGACAACTCTACCGTCAACCTTGCCGACAAAGGTATGGGTTCTATCCAACTCATGATACTCCTTCTGCGTCTTGCCACTATACTCCGTGAGTATGAGCCACAGAACATCGTTGCTTTGGAGGAGGGTGACCAACTACGCTATCCTACCATCATCATTGAAGAGCCAGAACAGAATCTTCACCCAAAGGTACAGAGCCAGCTCGCTGATCTGTTTTTGTATCTCAATAAAGAGTATCATTGCAAGTTCGTTGTAGAAACTCACTCTGAATACCTTATCCGAAAGACCCAGGTTCTCGTTGCCAGGGAAGGTTATGAGGATGAAGCCTCTATGAAAAATAATAATCCGTTCAAAGTTTATTATTTTGATGGAGAGAATAAGGATAAATCATATTATTCTATGGAGTACAGGACTGATGGGAAGTTTTCCAATGAATTTGGAACAGGCTTCTTTGACACTGCTTCTAATTTAGCATTTGAATTATTCTAACTATGAATATATACATCGACAAACAAAACTTATTGTCTATAATTCATTCTGCTAAGTCAGAAACATTTTCAGACTGTATGCGGATGTTGAAAAACAACTTCTGTATGTTTTTCACATTCGCCAAGGGAGATATTCTTCAATTAGATTCCTTAGAGAAGCAGGATGCAATGCAATGGTTGACTCAAATGACATCAGGAGTAAACGCATCTAATCATGACAATGTTAAATGGGGAAGTCTTTTCCCATCACGTCCTTTGAATGTGGACTCATTCAAAGGAGACCAACTTACAGCGGTATATTGTCTATCTAAAGAAAGTGACCCTAAGCTGGAGGCTCATGCTAAAAAAGGGAACTTACTAATAGCTTGTGAAGGACAAGAGATTACAATTCTATCTTCTCTGTATTTTGATTCCTTACAGTATACGAAGAATATATTTCATAAGATATCTTCATGGGAAGATTTGAAAGAATATGTTTCACCATGTACTGATATCATTATCGCCGACCAATTCATTTTTTCAAGTCCAGAGCTCTATCAAAAGAATATATACTCTCTGATACGTGCTCTATGCTCAAAGGTTAAAAACTCGCATGTTAACATTGTAGTCTTTACTTTAAAGTCAAACTACAATAAGCTAACTTCGACAGAATTTGAACCCAATTGGGATACAATCTATTCAAAAATACGTAAGTGCGCAGAGAAATATTCTAGTTTTAATGTTACTTTTGTAACTGCGAGTAAGCAAACCCTAGAAGAACATGATAGAACTATTTTTACCAACTACAAGTACTTTTCCAGTGGAGATTCATACAATTATTTCGATTCAAATGATGCGAAAATAACCAACGGTAGAAATCTCCATGCTCATAGTCTTGCAGAAAAAGACAATGAGTCTGATGCAAAAAAATTCTTAGAGGACATGCAAAAGATTATAGATTCCATCAAGAGCAAAAACAATTTATCATTGATAAAGAAGGATAAAATTTGTAACTTTTTAAACTTTCCTCAATAGACTCATTTAGGTTGAACCTATAGTATATAACTTTGCACTCGAAAATAGAAATATATGGCACAATATAGTAATTTACGCCGCCCGGATGTGGGCTTCGTCTGGAATATCACGGACATCGTGCTCCGCGATACTTTCAAGAAAAGCGAGATTGGAGACGTAATCTTGCCTTTCGTGCTGTTACGTCGCATCGATTGCGTTTTGGAGCCTGTCAATGAGAAGGTGCGCAACCAGTACAACCAGCTCAAAGACAAGATAACGATGGATAAGCTTGATCCTGCTCTCCGAAAGATTGCAGGGCACAAGTTCTACAATATCTCACGTCACACGCTGATGTCGTTGCTCGATGATGCCAAGAATATCTCGATGAACTTCAGCAACTATATGTCGGGATTCAACTCAGAGGTTACTACAATCTTTGAGAACTTCCAGTTTGACAAGGTTGTGGTGCGCCTCACACGCAATAACCTCCTTTATCGTATGATTCAGGAGATAACACAACTCGACTTCTCGCTTGAAGCCGTTGACAACCACGACATGGGCTATGTTTTTGAGGAACTCATCCGCATTGCCAACGACCAGAGCAATGAACAGGCTGGTGAACACTTCACACCACGCGATGTAATCCGCATGATGTCTGCCATACTCTTCACTCCTGACGCAGACAGTCTTCGTCATAGTGGCATTATCCGTTCTATCTATGACCCTGCTTGTGGTACTGGTGGTATGGTCAATGTAGGTAAGCGTTACATTCTTGAAGAGATTTGCAAGGATAGTGAGAAGCCTACCATCGTGACATATGGGCAGGAACTGAATGAACAGTCCTATGCCATTGCAAAGAGTGAAGCTCTTGTATCAGGAGAGAATGCTGACAATATCAAGTTAGGCAACTCGTTCACACAAGATCAGTTTGCCACCAAGCGTTTCCACTATATCATGGCCAATCCGCCATATGGCGTTACGTGGAAGAAAGACCAGGAGTTTATCATCAATGAAAGTCTAAATCCTGATGGTCGTTTTACCGCAGGGACTCCACGTACAAGCGACGGTCAGCTGCTGTTTGTGCAGCATATGTTGTCGAAGATGGAACCCGACGGCAGCCGTGTTGGTGTCGTAACCAATGGCTCTCCGCTCTTCTCTGGTGGTGCTGGCTCTGGAGAAAGTAATATCCGTAAGTGGATTATTGAGAACGATTGGTTAGAGTGCATTGTGGCTCTTCCTGCTAACTTGTTTTATAATACTCCAATATCTACTTACTTATGGTTCTTTACCAACAAGAAGAAGGTGGAACGCATAGGCAAGGTGCAGCTCATCAACGCCGTTGATTTCTGTACTCCTGCCAAGAGTTTGGGCAACAAACGTTATGAAGTCTACGATTTCGTTGAAAAGGTTTTGCAAATCTACCTTGATTTCAAAGAAAATGAGTTCTGCAAGATCATGTCGAACAGCGACTTTGGACAGTATGAGTTGACCATTGAGCAGCCTATGCGCGACGAGGATGGCAACGTGGTAAAACGTGCAGGAAAGAAAGTACCTGACACCAAGAAGCGTGACACAGAAAAAGTGCCTCTCGATTGCAATGTGAAGCAGTATTTCTCTGAGGAATTGTTGCCACACATCGACCCAGAATCGTGGATAGACTTTGCACGCACTCGCACGAGCTATGAAATCAACTTCACCAAGTATTTCTATAAGTTCGAGAAAAAAGGTGACTTGAATGCTCTGAAAGAGGCAATTCAAAAAAGGGAACAAACTATTTTGAAACTGGTTAATTCTATCTTTGAAGACTAACGGATGAAGAGATACGAAATATATAAGGATAGTGGAATTCAATGGTGGGAAGAAATCCCTACTCATTGGGATTTGAAAAAAGCCAAGCACATTTTCTCATTGGTTACAGAAAACGTGTCAGATTCTTCTTTGCCCAAAATTGCACTTGAAAATATCGAGAGTTGGACTGGCAAATACATTGAGACCGACAGTGACTTTATGGGTGAGGGTGTGGAATTTAAGAAAGATGATATCCTATTTGGAAAACTGCGTCCTTATTTGGCAAAAGTGTACAAAGCAGAATTTGCGGGACAGGCTGTTGGCGATATATATGTTTTTCGGGGCAATGAAGAACAAAATCCTGAATATCTAAAATATCTTCTTCTTTCTTATCCTTTTATTTCTGTGGTCGATGGTTCTACCTATGGTGCGAAAATGCCACGAGCAAATTGGGATTTCATTTCTCATTTGGTATTGCCATGCCCTCCGAAAACCGAACAGGTTACCATTGCTGCCTACCTTGACCACAAGGTAAGTCAGATAGATGCTACCATCGCGGAAAAAGAGCAGATGTTGGAGGACCTCAAAAACTACCGTTCTGCCATCATTAGCGAAGCTGTTACCAAAGGTCTTGACAAAAATGTCGAGATGAAAGATAGCGGCATTGAGTGGATTGGCATAATACCCAAGCATTGGACTGTATCAAATATTGGTAGACTTTTTAATATAAAAGCGGGGGGAGATGCAAAACCAGAGTTTTATTCTTCGACAAAAGATGACGTTCATAAGTTTCCTGTTTATACCAATGCAAGAGAAGCTGACCATGTATATGCGTTCTCATCGTATGCACCTTTCTCAGGAAATTCAATTACAGTTACAGGAAGAGGTGATATTGGACACGCAATATTTAGGAGTAACGAATATGATGCAATTATTAGGCTTTTAGTATTGCAACCTAAAAATGAAGATATAATTGATGCAAGATACTTTGCTTATTTTATTGACGAAAAGATACATTTCTTTACGGATAGTGCGGCTGTAGGACAATTATCTGCGATTCAGATTTCTCCCTACAAAATATGTTTTCCTCCTATAAAAGAGCAGAGAGCAATATCAAACTATCTTGATGAGAGAATTGCTCAGATAGATGTTTTAACCAAGAAAATCGATTCTCAAATTTCAGATTTAAAGTCGTATAAATCTGCCCTCATCACTGAAGCTGTGACAGGCAAGATTGATTTGCGTGAGTGGAAGCCAAAAGAAGAAAAAGTTTAAACTAATAAAGATATGCCAGGAACTTCAGACGAGAGATATATGCAAAAACGCATTGTTGGGTATCTGTGTTCACAACCTATAGTGGACGCAAGTGGCAACGTGACCGACCAGATGGAATACCATGAGGTCAGTCCTACGGAGTATGACAAGGATTCTTGCCTTATTCCGTCGGAACTGTTTGCCTTCCTCAAAGCATCTCAAGGCGAAAACTACCGCAAGTGGCTTACTGAAAACTATGAGGGTGACGAGACAGTAATGCAGAGTGACATCCTCACTCGTATTAAATCGGAAATGACAGCAGCCCTGAAGAAAGCTACCAAAGATCACGTGCTCAATGGCATGAATACGCCACAAGGTACACTCACACTGCTGCGCGACAAAGAAACTATTGACTGCGGACGTGGTATGAAGTTCAGTCTGGCATACTTCAAGCCTGCCAACAACAAGACACCAGAACACGATGTGCTTTATCGTGCCAACCGATTAGCTATCACGCAGGAATTGGTGTTTAGTGATGACAAAATGTGGCGTGTTGACCTCGCTATCTTCCTCAATGGTTTCCCCATCGTGACTGTGGAGTTAAAAAATACGCTCTCCAACCAGACTCATCATAATGCCATCAAGCAGTATATGACTGACCGCCCAGCCAAGGATGGAACTCTGCTGCAATTCAAACGCTGTCTGGTTCATTTCGCTGTAGGCTCTGAACAGGCGTTTATGACTACACGTTTGGCAGGTGACGACACACATTTCTTCCCATTCAACCAATGCTTTGAGAATCGCACTGACGACCCAGAGGAACTGAAAAAACGTAAGCAAGCTAAGTTGGGTTACGCCACTTACTATATTTGGGAGGATGTTCTACGTCGCGATAATCTAATGGACTTGCTCCAAAACTTTATTACTGTGCAAGTCGAAAAGGAACGTTACTATGACGATAAGAAACGGAAGTTTGATGAAAAGGTAAGCGAAGTTCTCATTTTCCCGCGCTATCACCAACGAAGAGCCGTCCATAAACTGGTGAAAAACGTGACAGAGCGAGGAGCAGGACACCGCTACCTCATTCAACATTCGGCAGGTTCAGGGAAATCGAACACTATCACATGGCTTGCATTCAGGTTGAGCAACCTCTACCAGCATGCAACTGACGACCGCGCACTCTTTGATTGTGTTTTGGTCGTCACTGATCGTCGTGTACTCAATGAGCAGATGAAGCGTAATGTGAAGCAATTCGCCAAAGTAGATGGTGAGGTGTGGACTATCAGTGATGCTCCCGATGCTGACGGTCACACCAGTAAAGATTTGCAGGATGCCATTGAGAAACGTCATCGAATCATTATTACAACTATACAGAAATTCCCTTTCATTTCGGATGCCATTGCGCCATATCCTGACAGGAAATATGCCGTCATTATTGACGAGGCACACTCTTCTCAAAGCGGAGAAAATGCTCGACAAATGCGCAAAGCCCTTTCTCTCGCCGAAGCAGAGAAATTTGATGGCGAGGACGAAAGAGAGAATGACGAGGAGTTGACTCTCAACGAGAAGATAGAGGCAGAGATGAAACGGAAAGGGGACAAGCAGAATGTATCATTCTTTGCGTTTACAGCAACGCCAAAGGGTAAAACTATAGAACTTTTCTGTGAAAGAGAGTATGGATCAAAAGACCCGTCCGATTGCTATACCATGGAAGAAGCCATCAAAGAAGGCTTTATCCTTGACGTGCTGAAAGGCTACATGTCGTTCTCCCGATACTATAAGTTGGTACGCAAGAAGGAATTTGCAGATAAGGAATATGACAAGAAGAAGACCGTGCGACTGCTGACTTCATACGTGGACTTGCAGGATGCTGCAATTGAGAAGAAGTCTCGCATCATGGTTGAGCATTTTGCTTCGCAGACACAGAATGAGTTGGAAGGTAAGGCTCGTGCCATGCTCGTAACTCGTTCACGTCTTCACGCTGTGCGCTATAAATTGAAGTTCGACAGCATCATGCAGGAGATGCGACTGCCATATCGCTGTCTTGTGGCTTTCTCTGGTACAGTTAAGGATAGCGAGACCAATGAGGAATACACGGAGAAATCGATGAATGGACTGGAAGGAAACCTTTCCATTCCTGAAGCATTAAAAATGCCGCAATATCGCATTTTAATCGTCGCCAATAAGTTTCAGACAGGCTTCGATGAACCATTGCTGCAGACCATGTTTGTTGACAAGCTGCTTGGTGGGGCTAATGCCGTACAGACTCTTTCACGACTGAATCGTTGCAAGCGAGGCAAGGACACGACGATGGTGCTTGACTTCGTGAACGACCCAGATGCAATAAGGAAGGCATTCCAGGAGTATTACAACAAGAACAAGATGATGGAAGAGGATGAAACTGACCCCAACACCTTGTACGATGTAAAGAGCAAACTGGCGGAGTTTAATGTCTATACACAAGAGGAAGTTGACGAATTTGCAAGATACTGGTTCGAAGACGATGACAAGGACAAAGTGAATATTGTACTTGACAAGGTTTGTAACCGTGCAGTTAAACAACTTGATAAAGATGCTTGCGACAAATTCCGTAAGTTATGCAAGACCTTTAACAAACTCTTCACGTTCCTCAGTCAGATCATTACATTCACTGATGCTGAGTTGGAAAAACTATCGGCTTTCTCATTCTCGTTGGCAAAGAAACTGCCATACGTTTCGGAGAATCTGCCTTATGATGTGCTAAAGGAAAGTGAACTTGACAGTTACAAAGTGAAGTATCAGGGTATGAAGAATCTTTCGTTGGAGAGTGGAGACACCTTCATGAAAGGTATGGGTGCCGGACAGCCAACCACACCTCCAGAAGATGACTACGACTGGTTGAGCAACATTATAAAGGTGCTTAACGACACATACGGTGTAGAACTGACGGAGGAAGACCGGGTGGATTTACAGCGAGTGAGGGAGCGTGTTGAAAGTAATAAGGAGTTGATGAGCTATTTCAACCCTAACAATGCTCGTGATGATGTACGCTCGAAGTTTGATGAGGATGTTGACTCAGAACTCCTTAACTTCATCAATACGAAGCTGGAACTCTATAACAAACTGACAGAGGAAGCTACAAATGCCGCTTTCAAACGGGTTTGGTTCAATGAATTATATGACCACAAAGTAAGAGGAATGATTAAGTAGGAGTAAATATGGGCGCAACAACAAACAATAACAGTTATTTAGAGACTAACCTCTATTTACTTTGGCGTAATGTAAAGGCATATCGTTCGAATGAACCCTTTATGCTGTTAAAGAAGTGTGGAGCATTTGCACTTTAGGGTCAAATGTCACTTACATGGAAGGCCTGTTATATAAGCATTGTGAAAGCTTCAAGGAAACAGTTAGGCGTATAAAATAAGGCATTTCTATTATGAAACTGATATACGGAGCAGACAAATACTTTATAGGTGCGGTGAAGTTCTTTGACACAAACAAGGACTTCGGCTTCATTGCGTCTAACAATTGTAATATGCCGTCGCCTAAATACAACCAAGACTTTTATGTTTGTTCTGCGAGTTTCATTGAGGATGAAGCAAAGAAAGAAGGGCAGATTGTTGTTTTTCAGGTGGACAAGCAGGACAACGGCAAGAAACGAGCAGTGAATGTCAGACGCATTACCAAGTCAGATGAGGATGCACAGTTAGCATTGTCCTATTACGGAGACCATGAGTATATTGAATATAAAGACAATCGAAAAATAAATCTCTATACGCATACCTTCAAACCTTTAGGTATGGTTGCAGATAAGGTGAAACGTATAATTGAGGAGGATGCAGAGCGTACCCCAGAAAAAACGTCTGAACACTTTAAGTTCTTTGTAGACCATTACAAACAGAACGAATACTCCAAAGATCGATATATCTTTGACCGACAGTTCTCAACAGAAGATAAGTCCATCTGGCAGTCAATTCTCTCTATTTTTACTGATGAAGAACGGCTGGCTGTATTGATAATATATCCAACCATTGTTAGATATTTTGACGATGCAGACCTTATACAGAAATGGCTGGAACAGAAACTCAATGCCAACAGTACACTCTCTGATTGGCAAGAGGTTGAAAAATCATTTGAGTATATCCCCAACGAATGTGTGAAGTATGCCAAACAATGCATCGAGACAATGGTGGATGGCAAAATTAACGAGGTGTTTGAAGAATTGTCCACACGTTCGGATATATCTGAAGATGACCTAAATGTGTCAAGTGAATACCGCCAAAGAAGAACCTTGGGGATGTATGTTGACCGCGATAAGCAGAATGCTGTAAGCAAACTGTGGTCGTACCTCCGCTTGACCTCCAAGCAGTATGAAGAAGAAAAAGCTAAGTGTTTGACTTTGGTGAAGACAAATCGTTTCAAGAAAGAATTGGCGGCATTTGTTGGGAAACAGCATAATGACTACGGCAGAAACGATTTCTTTACCTATCTCAACAACCTGCCCGTAGAAGATTTCCAGTCCTTTAGAGAAGAATTGGTATTGTCAATCTCACAAATCCTTGATAAAGCTATCGAGGAGAAGAAGTATTGGCAAGTGATTGGCGATATCGGGCAACTTTCGGTTATGGGTGAAGATTTTCTAAATCCTTTCAGGCAGAAATTGCTTCCATTGATAAAGGATAAACTAAAAGAGTTGTTGCGCACCAACCTAAATTCTCCCTACAGAATAAAGTCCGACTTCTTCTCAGCATACGAGCATTATAGCTCAATCTATGAAAAAGCCGAGAAAGTGAGAATTAAACAAGGACTTATCCCCATATTGAGAGAAACACAGTCCGTAGGTGTGCTTTCTGAGGTATCAACTGGTTTTCATTCATGGCTTACAATAGATGAAGCATTAGCCTTGTCGAAGCAAATTGTTTCACAATGGGGGTATGCGGACATAAAGGAATTTGTCACAGACGATTCTAAATTGTTTGATCATAGCATCGAATTTGCTAATAGTGTCATTGCGAGGGCAAAAGAGGTGGTAGAAACAATCCCACTTAGCCATTTCTTTGACGGTACGACATTGGAAGAGAGAGAAAAAAATTATTATTCTCGCTATCCTGAAAGGGAGAATTGTACTTTTCTCAAAGATTTGAAGAAGTTGATTCCAGATGGCCAGTGCTCTTCAGTATGGGATGACTACATCAACAGCAGGTCGGTAGAAGACCTTCTGATTCTATTTGAACATGATGTTGTCACGTCGTTGCCAGAGAATATTGTAGAGACTATCATCAACGCAATTTCCCTTAATGGAGTGTATGCAGAAAAGGAGCGATGGTATAATAAACCTTCGCTCAAAAACAGCACACATGCAAAGGTTCTGGAAACGACAGAGGTTAATTTATTCCCGCTGATTGTGCAGAGATTACAATCAATGGAAATGACCGACGAAAATGTTGCACTTGCTGTTCTCTTGACCGAACTTATGACAGCCAACATGCCAGGTGGCGATAGTGATTACTATACACGGCGAAATTGGGAAACAAGTTTTACGAACCAAATACAGAACTTCAAGAAAACAAATAATATTAATCAAAGACTTGCCGTGATATGGTGGGCAGTTCATTCTAAGACCACAACATCGACGGCTTCTTTGAAAGAAGTCTTTGCAATCCTGCCACCGTACCTACAGATAAAGATCGTCAAGAAACTTTTTAAGTCTATGAGTGAGGGAAAAATCCATCACACGGCAGAATCCTTTTATAATCTCATTTCCAATGGAGAGAGGCCGATATGCTTCCCTCTGGAAATTGCTTTTACATATTTGAAATTGCGTGAGAAGGACCAATCAAAGACTCTGGATAACAATGTTATGCTTCAGTTGCTTGAAGGTAGAGAAGATACGGACGAGTGGATTGGCATTAGAGGTATTGTTGCTCAATGTTCTGGCAGATGGGAGGTAAATGAACTCCCTGACGATAGAAGCAATTGGAAACGTTACAACTATTTCAATGGCATAATCAGTAAGATACAAGATGACAGGCTAAGAGTTTTCATCCCTCAGAAGATGATTGATGAATATGGCAATATAAAAGATTATAATAATAAGTATTATGCCCGTACCATCCAGCAGATACAAATAACATACAAGGAGAATGAATACCAAATTGTAAATGAACAAAATGGAGTTTCCTGTTATTTTGACGACGCTTACGAGGCAGAACTTTTTGCAATAGCAAGATCGTTCAATTTTAAATATAATGGTCTGAACAATTTTGTCGAATTTGAAACCAAAGAAGAAGATCAAGAAGAATTCTGCGAATGCCGTCTTTCAAATAAATTGGACAATGATCATGATCTTGCCTTTTATTGGTGCAGCAACAAACCTTGCTTCCGTCCGCCTGTAAGGTATCGTACTGATGATGAATGGGAGTATTACACTATTCTTGATTTTATGCGTATTTTGGGAATATCCCCCGACTACATAAATAAAAATGGGAAACGAACAAAATTCGGCCATTACATCATTCTTTCATCCTATTTGAAGAGTTTTGCCAAGTTTTACGAGCATCTAAAATGTCGTGAATGCGGTAAACTGATGAAGCCTTCAGATATAACAAATTTCACGTCAAGGGCTGTTACGGAATTTTCCTGCACTAATGACAATTGTAAAAAGAAGGGATTTATCGTATATCTCAACCACTGTTTCAATAAGCAAAAGTGTAATGCGACTATAGATAGCCGCGACTCAAAGCAATGCCCAAATGGACAGTATATTTGTCCCGAATGCGGAGCTTGTTGCTCGACAGAAAACTTTAGACTGCGTATTAGCCATTTACATATGACTGGAGGGTTTGTTTCAGACAGACTCAGAACGTTTGTAGAACACGATTTAGGACATTGGGAGAAACATGAGTTTTTTTGCTATAAGTGTGGAAATTCTATGCAGATGCGAAGTGATGGGCATCGTGTTTGTCCGAATTGTGAAACAGAGCATGATCCTAACAAATAACGCTATACAAAAATGTCAATTAATAATATCCGAATATGGTGACAAATGAATTGAGACCTAATCCCGAAGACTGCATTATCTGTGTAAAAGTAGGGAAAGTAAAAAGGGAGAATCTCTATGAGATGACCCGTAAGTATTGGAAGGTTGATATAAACCGTGTAAGAAAGGCTACGCACGTTCTTGCTATAGTTAATGGAATTGTGGAAAAAGTCTATAATCCTGTAGATTGGAAATACACCGAAGACTCTAAACACATTGGAAGATGTGAGTTTCTGGGAGTTGAAGACGAACATACAACATACATTGGAAAAGACGTAACAACCTTCTATGGCAAAAGCCAAAATCCTGTGAAGTACATAAATATGTGACAACATAAAACAGAACAAAACGTTATAAATATATGGCACTTACAATAGATGAATTGAAGGACTTTCTGTACAAGCAGTTTGGGAGAAAGATATGGAGCATAGTACCTGACCTTTGCTTCTATATCCTGTTCTCTTAACAGATATGGCAGATAATAGAAATCCATGCCGATATGCCTGAACATGGATTTTAAGCCAATATAATGACTACGGATGAAGTCATATACTTCTCCGTCATAACCATTCTCTATGTAAAACACCTGATTGCGATCAGGGCGAAATGGTAATTCCTTGAATAATATTTCGTTTACTGCCATGTATTATTTGTTTGCACGCCGACAAGATTTCTCCTGCCGGCGTTGGATTATTGATTATTTCTTTCCAAACAGTCTGTCCATCAGACCAGCTTTTTTTGGTTCAGGTGCTTGTGATGTCTCAGGCTCGTCATCAGCGA
>CAMEQD010000040.1:0-27412 GCA_945932615.1 uncultured Prevotellaceae bacterium
ATGATGAGCGAGCGCGATTCCGCTTCCGCAGCGCGGAGATTGCCCATACGCTGGGCGTGACGATGCAGTGTGCTTGGGTAGTGCAGGAGATTCTGGACGCTGAAGACAAGTACAACGCCGCTATCGAGAGCATCACGGAGAGTCTCGACAAGGCTAAGGCGGATATTTCTACCCCCGAATCTGAGATTGTGGAGTTGGAGCGCAAGCTGGTGGAGGCGCGTGCGGAGTATGAGGACTTCAAGACCCACGCTCTCGACGCTGACCGATACAGGGAGCAGCGCTCTGTGTCAGACCTCGCGGTGCGTACCGCGCAGTATTGTCTCGATGTGCAGGACATGCTTTGGAGCAAGCGTCTGCGCTCGGAGCAGCTGGCGAGCTACGAGGGGATTGACCTCCATGCTTCAACTGGCAGACCTAACGAAACTCTTGATGTGCTGGATAGATTGCCCAGCAAGTTTACGACGGCTGAGGCTTGTCAGACTTTGCAGGACAAGTCGAAGTCTGCAGTACAGGGCATAATAAAACGTCTGATGAAAGCGAATCTCATCCGCAAGGGTGGAACTCTAAACAAGGCTGCATATTATGTGAAGATTTAATGCGTGATAGGGAGGGGGTGACAATGGATAAAAGGACAAAAGTCAAAACTCGAAGCCACACCCCCCTCCTTTTTTTTAAAAATCAAAGGACTAATTATTAACTTTGCAATTGGAATGCGAGAAGGTAGTAAAGCAAATCAGTTTACTGATGAAATCTTGTAAAGTAAATCAGATCAAAAATCAACAAAACTCAGAAAAAAGGGTGACGAGGGTAGCAACCTTTTTCAGTTGAGGTCAGCATGCCTTTCAAAAATCAGCGAAAATCAAGAAAAATTTCCCTTTTTCGCTGATTTTTAGAGTATCAAAAGCATCTGAACCATCAGTTCGATGTTGTAAAAGATTCTCTTCGGATTCAGGTAGTTTTTCACCAGCCTTCTGCTTGTGAAAACCGTTACGGCCACACTCAACGCCAGCTGCTTGATTCATCTTCCAATTTGTTCCGCTATCAATGGGAAAGCAGAGAACAGTTCGAGTGCAGAAGATGTCTCCGCAATGAGTTTGTTCTTGACAAAGGTCTTTGACTTCGCATCGTTGAGAACCTCGCCAAGTCCTTGCATTAGAAGTTTTGGGCTTGCCTCCTTCACATGCTCAGCACACCATGCAGTATATTCGCTCACGCTCTTAGCTGTTCTAATTCGGACAATCTCTTCATTGATCTCTGTGTGATTCTGCAGGAAGAACCACACATCATATATATCGCGCGGTGATAAACGTTCACCCATGGCGCATAGTTTATGTGCAAACATATCAGGCATCACCATTACTCGAATGTCTGTACCAGCCAACGAACGCATCTCATAATGATTGGGATACTGACGCACAGAAATCTCCACCTTCAGCATTCGCTCTCCCTTGCCATAATTCAGCACTAACACAGGGCCATATAGCTTCTTTGCTTCATCGTCAATAGTGCCAAAGCGAGTCAGTATAGCGCGTACTTTATCATATGCCAAGTCGAGCTTATCCGGATCAAGCAGATTGAAGTCAAGGTCGGTCGAGAAGCGATTGAGGTTGTGGAAGAACATCAATGAGGTCCCGCCCTTGAATGCCAGCACATTGCAGAGATCCTTATCTTTGAAGATAAGACTCAATATCTGCGCCATATAGAATTTATGTTTATTCTTGTCCATGATTATTTTATATTTAGCAGTTCAGTAACACGTTTCGCCAGCACCTTTGACTGATAAAGTGGAAGGAGCTGCTTCACTTTTATCTTATTGAGAGGGTGCAGATTGTCAAAGTAACAGTTGCCGGCACTCAGATATACCATATCGAGGAAAGCACGTTCGGGAGTGGCTATCAGGATGTTGTCTTGCTGCACAATACCATCCATGCCAATCCATAGTTCCGGATTGATGATGCGAAACAGGTAAGCCTTATCGTCAATTTCCACGATTCTGTTCAGATAACTTACACATGTCACAGCGTCATCATACTGAAACACAATTCCACTTCGCTGAAGTACATACTCCAACGAAACATAGGCAGGACGAAACAAACTACAAGCCATCTCCTTCTCATCGTAGGTGGCTTTGGTATAGATGCCTCGACGAGGGTTACGTATCTTTCCTCCCTTGACATAATAATGTAGCGACTTGGTTAGTTTCTGGCTATCCTCGCACTCTGTCAGCATCCTCAATGATTGTACATTGAAAACTGTTCTGGGACTGCTCAGAATTTCTTCAAGAACATTCTTTTGCAAACTCATAATTCCATATATTCGTATTATCGGTTTGCAAAAGTAATTATAAATAATGAACTATGCAAGAATTTCTTTTTAATTTTGCCTTATTTGTCAGTTATTATAGAACATCCCTTAAGTATTTATAACATTATGATTCTTTCCAATCCTTTAAGAACTGGAAAGAATCACAACATATACCCCAACTTCTCAAACTGTTCTTTCAACGGAGGGTCAGAGGACAGGTTCCTGATTCGCCTCTTAAAAAAAAAGCAATGTAGACTCATAGACTTTCTGTTAGTGTTAGCATTGTAACAACAATCCATAAATCCAAACAGAACATCATCTTATTAGGCATATTGATAATACTATATTTAACAATGATACGTTAATTTAATATTTAGCTCACTAAAAATCAATAACTTCATAGTGTACCAAGCCATGCAGATTTACATGAATATTTCAGACTCACTTGACCAATATGCGGATTTCGCAAGAGTGGAACTCTAAACAGGGCTGCATACTATGTGAAGATGTAATGCGTGATAGGGAGGGGGTGAAAATGGATAAAAGGACAAAAGTCAAAACTCGAAGCCACACCCCCCTCCCCCCATTTTTTTGTTCCTTTCATTTGCTTTTCCGCTCGCTTATTCGTAACTCTGACCTACGCTTTGCTCCGGTCGAAGTTCTTGGACAAGCCAAGCGAAACAAGTTTCGTGATCCTTTCGCTCGGGAAAAGCAAATTAAAGCGAGCTTTATTTGCTTTTCCGCTCGCTTATTCGTAACTTTGCATCCGAATTATAAAATATTATATATTTTACCTTATGGAATTGAATCTTCTTACAGCCATTTCCCCCATTGATGGCCGTTATCGTGGAAAGACAGAACCCCTCTCTGAGTACTTCTCTGAGTATGCGCTCATCAAATACAGAGTGCGCGTAGAAATCGAATATTTCATCGCACTATGCGAGTTGCCTCTACCTCAACTTGAAGGATTCCCTGCCAGTCGGGAAATACTGCGTTCCATATATCAGAATTTCACCCAGGCTGATGCTCAGCGCATCAAAGACATTGAAAAGGTGACCAACCACGATGTCAAGGCAGTAGAATACTTTATCAAAGAAAAGTTTGACGAGATAGGCAACCTTGAGGCATACAAGGAATTCATACACTTTGGGCTCACCAGCCAAGATATCAACAATACCAGTGTCCCCCTGTCCCTCAAGGAAGCCCTGGAGCAAGTCTACTACCCCCAGGTAGAAGAATTGATTGAGCAACTCAAGACATACGCCAACGAGTGGGCAGACATACCCATGCTCGCCAAGACACACGGCCAGCCCGCCAGCCCCACACGCATGGGCAAGGAAGTCATGGTCTTCGTCTACAGACTCGAGCGCCAGCTCCAAGCCCTCAAGTCACAGCCCATGACCGCCAAGTTCGGAGGAGCCACAGGCAACTACAACGCCCACCACATCGCCTACCCCCAATACGACTGGAAAGCCTTTGGCGACCGCTTCGTCAGCGAGAAGTTGGGCCTGGAGCGCGAGCAGTACACCACGCAGATCAGCAACTACGACAATCTCAGCGGAGTCTTTGACGCCATGAAGCGCATCAACACCATCATCATCGACCTCGACCGCGATTTCTGGCAATACGTCAGCATGGAATACTTCCGTCAGAAAGTAAAAGCCGGCGAAGTAGGCTCAAGTGCCATGCCCCACAAAGTCAACCCCATAGACTTCGAAAACTCCGAAGGCAATCTGGGCATCGCCAACGCCATACTCCAGCACCTCAGCCAGAAACTCCCCATCAGCCGTCTGCAGCGAGACCTCACCGACTCAACCGTGCTGCGCAACATCGGAGTCCCCATGGGTCACATGCTAATCAGCATTCAAAGCACCCTCAAAGGCCTGCGCAAGCTCGTACTCAACCAGGACGCCATCAACCGCGACCTCGACGGCTGCTGGGCAGTATGCGCCGAAGCCATACAGACCATACTACGCCGTGAAGCCTACCCCCACCCCTACGAAGCCCTCAAAGCTCTCACCCGTACCGGAGCAGGCATCTGCGAAGACACCATCAAGAAATTCATCGAGGAGCTCAACGTCAGCCAAGCCGTGAAGGACGAGCTACGCAAGATAACTCCCCACACATATACAGGAATCTGAAATCAGGAAAATCCTAACAGCTAAAAAGCACATTAAAACACTATGTCAACCAATGAAGAAAGCTGGCGCAAAGCATTTGCCAGCGAAGGGAATGACCGTCCGCGTCGCCCCAGAATGAATAGCCGTCCTGCGGGAAGCAGCAACGACTATCGTAGAGACAACAGCCACAGTGGCTACTCACGTCGTGACAACACCTCAAGTTACAGCCGCGAAGGCAGCAAGCCAAGCCGAGGCACATATCAAGGCCGTGGCAGCAATCCTAACTATGGAGAAGGAGGAAAGAGCAGCTACCCCCGACGTGACAAAGGCTATCGTCCACGCACCAAGGACTACAATCCTCATGCCAAATACAGCATGAAGAAGCAGATTGAGTACAAGGAAAAACACTACGACCCCAACGAGCCCATCCGCCTGAACCGTTACCTCGCCAACGCAGGCGTATGCAGCCGACGTGAGGCAGACACCTTCATACAAGCAGGCGTAGTGAAAGTAAACGGTCAAATCGTCACCGAGCTCGGCACGAAAGTGCTGCGCACGGACGAAGTCATGTTTCACGACCAGACCCTAAACATCGAAAGAAAAGTCTACATTCTGCTCAACAAACCTAAAGACTACGTCACCACGAGCGACGATCCCCAGAACCGCAAGACCGTCATGGACCTCGTCAAGAACGCCTGCCGCGAGCGCATATATCCCGTAGGCCGCCTTGACCGCAACACCACAGGCGTACTCCTCCTCACCAACGACGGCGAGATAGCAGCCAAGCTCACCCACCCACAGTATCTCAAGAAGAAGATTTACCACGTCTTCCTCGACAAGAACGTCACCGCAGCCGACCTACGCCAGATAGCCGACGGCATCATGCTCGAAGACGGAGAAATACACGCAGACGCCATTGACTACGCCTCCGAAACTGACAAGAAGCAAGTCGGCATCGAGATACACTCCGGACGCAACCGCATCGTACGCCGCATTTTTGAGCACCTCGGCTACAAAGTCGTCAAGCTCGACCGCGTATACTTCGCAGGCCTTACCAAGAAAAACGTACGCCGCGGAGACTGGCGTTTCCTCACCGAGCAAGAAGTAACCATGCTCCAGATGGGCGCCTTCGAATAACCACAACGTCAAGAACTACACAACACAAACACATACATGAAAAGGACAAAAGTAATCGACGCGCTCCAGAGCACCACCTACGGCCAAGACATCTGCGTAAAAGGCTGGGTACGCTCCAAGCGCGGCAGCAAAGGCATATTCTTCATAGCCCTCAACGACGGCTCCACTATCAAGAATGTACAAATCGTAGGAGAAGACCAGAACTTCGACGCCGACACCATCAAGCGCATCACCACAGGTGCCTGCCTCTCAGTCATCGGCACCCTGGTAGAAAGCCCCGCCTCAGGTCAAAGCAGCGAAATACAAGCACGCCAGATAGAAATCCTCGGCGACTGCGACAACACCTATCCCCTCCAAAAGAAAGGAGCCAGCTGGGAGTATCTCCGCAGCGTAGCCCACCTGCGTCCACGCACCAACACCTTTGGCGCAATCTTACGCATACGTCACAACATGGCAATCGCCATTCACACCTACTTCCACCAGCACGGCTACTACTACTTCCACTCACCCATCATCACAGCCAGCGACTGCGAGGGTGCAGGACAGATGTTCCAGGTCACGACTAAGAACCTGTATGACCTCAAGAAGGACGAGAATGGCTCTATAATCTACGATGATGACTTCTTTGGCAAGCAAGCCTCACTCACCGTCTCAGGCCAGCTCGAAGGCGAGCTCGGAGCCACCGCCCTTGGAGCCATCTACACCTTCGGCCCCACATTCCGTGCTGAGAACTCCAACACTCCCCGCCACCTTGCTGAGTTCTGGATGATAGAACCTGAGATAGCCTTTATGGATCTCGACGAGCTCATGGACTTAGAGGAAGACTTTATCAAGTACTGTGTGCGCTGGGCTCTCGACAACTGTCAGGATGACCTTGAGTTCCTCAACAAGATGGTGGACAAAGGGCTCATCGAGCGACTTCAAGGTGTACTCAAAGAGGACTTCGTACGCCTCCCTTATACTCGTGGCATCGAGATTCTTCAGGAGGCTATAGCCAAGGGACGCAAGTTTGAGTTTCCCTGTAACTGGGGCGATGACCTTGCCAGTGAGCACGAGCGCTACCTCGTCGAAGAGTACTTCAAGAAGCCTGTCATCATGACCAACTATCCCAAGAAGATTAAGGCCTTCTATATGAAGATAGACGACACCAAGCCTGTCTTCAACGGACAGGAGATGGAAGAGACTGTACAGGGCACTGATGTACTTTTCCCCTCTATCGGTGAAATCATCGGAGGCTCAGTCCGCGAAGAAAGCTACGACAAGCTCCTCAGCGAGATAGAGTCACGCAATATCCCGATGAAGGACATGACGTGGTACCTTGACACTCGCAAGTACGGCTCATGCCCCCATGCAGGATTCGGTCTCGGATTTGAGCGACTTATACTCTTCGTCACAGGTATGCAAAACATACGCGACGTCATACCATTCCCACGTACTCCGAAGAACGCTGAGTTCTAATCCATAGTCTCTCGGATAAAACTGACAAAAAGCCAGGCGCGTCACAAAGACAGGGCCTGGCTTTTATCATCATCTATCAAAATGCTTTCATCTCTGATTAATCCCCAGTCAAACAAGGGTAAAAGCTTGTTTGCCGACATCGGCATATACTCAGGTGTCAAACCACACAGATACCCCAGACGTCCGATAATTTCCTCCGCACTGAATCTCTCACGCAGCACCTCCATATCCAAGCCTTTGTCACGCTTGCACAGGCGTTGCCCCTCGGCATTACACAAGAGTGGAATATGATGAAAAAACGGGCACTCCATGCCAAACAAATCAAAGAGAAAACGCTGCTGCGGTACCGAAGAAAGCAGGTCACGCCCGCGAACCACGTCTGTCACACCCATCAGTCCATCGTCTACCACCACAGCGAGTTGGTAAGCCCACGCCCCATCCTTGCGCCTAACTATGAAATCTCCACAATGACGTTGCAATCCTTCGGGTACACGCACACGCACAGCCCCCTCCTTCAACCCCTTGTTACGACAAGTCCCGGCATACACTACGCGCCCATCAGCCTCATGTGGAGCACTCGAAGAGAGCAAGTCGGCACGTGAGCAACCACAAAAATACGTCAGACCCTTTTCTTCCAGCATTCGAAGATAATACTCGTAAATATCACCACGCTGACTCTGCCACACTACCTCGCCGTCCCACTCCAGACCGAGCCATGTCAGGTCATCCATAATTTGCAATGCATACTCACGTTTGCAGCGCTGAGAGTCTATGTCCTCGATACGCAGGCGCCACATTCCACCCCCAGCCTTGGCATCGAGCCACGACAGCAACGCGCACATCACATTGCCTAAATGCATACGTCCTGTGGGCGAAGGGGCGAAACGACCGATTCTATCCATTACGCTGCCAGTTTAAGCTTGTTTACAAGCCATTTACATGACGTGGCATTGACGCACAGTGTCAGCGTGATTACTCCAGCCGTATAGATAAGGATATTGTGGCGCGTGGCCAACGGAATATTCTCATTGCAATTCACCATCAGAGCCATACACATACCCAACGCTCCACGCAGTCCGCCCCAACCCAGCACTATGGCCTCAGCACGTGACAAGCCATATCCATTGCGTCTCAGCAAGGGGAAGAGGACGGCAATCATCGCATAACGAATCGCATTCAAGCCCAGATAAATGACGACCGTATAGAAAATATGAGCCCACGTAATATCTACCACAGCGGCAATAATGACTCCCACCATGAGGAAAATCAGGGTGTTGGAAATGTAGGCGCAAAATTCCCAAAACTTCTCCATAAAAGCGTTCGTGGCAGGCAAAAGGTGCGGACGTCCATTTTGGGCAAAGGAATGCCCAAACACCACAAGCGCAATCACTCCTGACACGTCAAGCAAACTCTGTGCTACCATAAACGTGATATATGCAGCGGCCAAGACCATGCAATTTTGCAGAATATCCTTCGAACCAAGCCACCTCACCACAAGCAATGTGATCCGATAAATCAAATACCCAATCACGCAGCTACAAGCAATCACCCATGCAAAGTACAGCAAGGGATAATCAATCCCTTCCTTTCCGGCAAAGCTGCCATAGAAATACATAAAACACACCAGACCTGTAGCATCGTTCAGCAACGACTCCCCATCCACCAGTGCCGAAAACTTCTTGCTCGTCCCCAGTTCCTGAAGCAACGCTACTACGGCAACTGGGTCTGTGGCAGAAATCAGACCGCCAAACATCAAAGCATAAACCCAACGGGAGGAATCGTATGCTCCTGCCGTCCAATATAAGCCCATTACCAAGGCCGCTGTCAAAAACATACAAATCACCACTCCCGGACCAGCCAGAAGCGCAGCGTTGGGTAAGGTCTTGCGGAAGGCATTCAGATCCATCTCATAGGCTGCATCAAACACCAAGATGGGCAGAAAGACATAAAGGATAAAATCGGGGTTGATGCCCGTAATCATATCCAATACGTTACGTACCATCACATGAGAGCCCACAAGTTCTGTCCTTGCACACACGCCAAACACAATCCCCACCACAAAAAGCATCACTGTATACGGCAACTTAATCCAACGGTCCAGCGACTTCACCGCCACTCCCACAAGCAAGCCTATAATAGGCAAGAGCACAAATGTAGTAAGCATAATCAATCTATAAAAAACTATTTGTCGGCAAAGGTATATAAAAAACAAGATAAAAGAAAATACACCAAGTACAAAAACGTACAAAAACGCAAAAAGAAGCCCCGAGACGCAAGTCCCGAGGCTTCAAGTCGTATCATAAAAACTCAAACATTACATCATGCCACCCATGCCTGGTGCGGCCATAGGCATCTCTGGCTTATCCTCCTTTTGGTCGCAGATTACACACTCTGTAGTGAGGAACATGCCTGCGATAGAAGCTGCATTTTCCAGAGCTACGCGAGTGACCTTGGCTGGGTCGATGATACCGGCAGCCTTCATATTCTCATAGCGGTCTGCACGGGCATTGTAGCCAAAGTCGCCTTCGCCGGCGCGGACTTCATTGACTACCACGCTACCCTCAAGGCCTGCATTCTCCACAATCTGGCGCAAGGGCTCCTCGATAGCGCGGCGTACGATACGAATACCCGTCATCTCGTCGGCATTCGCACCCTCAAGCTTATCCAGAGCACTCTGAGCACGAATGTAAGCCACACCACCACCAGGAATTATACCCTCCTCGATAGCAGCACGAGTAGCACACAAAGCGTCGTCCACACGATCCTTCTTCTCCTTCATTTCTACCTCGCTCGGAGCACCGACATAGAGTACTGCTACACCGCCAGCCAACTTAGCCAGACGCTCCTGCAGCTTCTCCTTATCATAGTCGCTCGTAGAGTTGGCTATCTCGTTCTTAATCTGATTAACACGATCTGCAATCAGCTCCTTCTGGCCGTGACCATTCACGATAGTTGTATTGTCCTTAGTCACAGACACCTTGTCAGCTGAGCCAAGCATTTCTATGGTTGCCTGCTCCAACTTCAAACCGGTATCCTCGCTGATTACCAAGCCGCCAGTCAGAGTTGCAATATCCTGAAGCATAGCCTTGCGGCGATCACCAAAGCCAGGAGCCTTCACAGCACAAATCTTCAGCTGGCCACGCAAACGGTTGACCACCAGAGTAGTCAAAGCCTCGCTATCAACGTCCTCAGCAATCACCAGCAAAGGACGCCCAGTCTGCACGGCAGGCTCCAAGATAGGCAGGAAATCCTTCAGGTTAGAAATCTTCTTGTCATAGATAAGAATGTAAGGATTTTCCATCTCGCACTCCATCTTCTCCGTGTTAGTCACGAAGTAAGGGCTCAGGTATCCACGGTCAAACTGCATACCCTCCACAACACCGATAGTAGTGTCGCGACCCTTAGCCTCCTCGATAGTGATAACACCATCCTTGCTCACCTTCTGCATAGCATCAGCCAGAAGCTGACCAATCTCAGGATCATTATTGGCACTCACCGTAGCCACCTGCTCAATCTTCTTGTAGTCATCACCGACCACCTCAGCCATATCCTTAATCTCAGCCACGACAGCACTCACAGCCTTGTCGATACCACGCTTCAGATCCATAGGATTAGCACCAGCAGCTACATTCTTCAAGCCCTCACGCACGATAGCCTGAGCCAACACAGTAGCCGTAGTAGTACCGTCTCCGGCATCATCACCAGTCTTGGATGCAACAGACTTTACCAATTGGGCGCCAGCGTTCTGGAAAGCATCAGCCAGCTCCACCTCCTTAGCCACCGTCACACCATCCTTAGTGATATGAGGAGCACCAAACTTCTTCTCGATAATCACATTGCGACCCTTCGGGCCCAGAGTCACTTTGACGGCATTGGCCAAAGCGTCCACACCCTTCTTCATCTCGTCGCGAGCCTCAATATTGAATTTAATATCCTTTGCCATAATCGTATACAAATATTATAAAGTTGAAATACCCGAAAAATTAAAAATATTAACCCAGAATAGCAACCACGTCGCTCTGTCGCATGATGAGATACTTCTTACCCTCGTGCTCAATCTCAGTACCGGCATACTTGCCATAGAGTACACGGTCACCCTCCTTCAGTACCATCTCCTCATCCTTAGTACCACCGCCCACGGCCACGATGACACCCTGCAAAGGCTTCTCCTTTGCCGTGTCAGGAATGATGATACCTCCGATAGTCTTTGTCTCAGCAGCAGCAGGCTCAATCAGAACCCTATCCGCCAATGGTTTAATGTTCATAGTCAAAAATATATTTTTAAGTTTAACAATTAACGTATCAGAGCCACACAGCTCACCCCACAATATTCACAATTCGTGCCAAAGCCACACATAGTGACAAAATGTCAGTAGTATGACAAAAATTTTCCTTTAAGCCATAAAACCGAAGAGGAAGTCAAACAGTCGGAAGACTTCCACCGTATAAAACAATCCCCTGCAATCAAAGATGAAGATTGCAAGGGATTAGTTTATATGATTAAACCGTAATACGGTTTGTCTACAAGTAGACTTTCTTAATTATGCCTATTCAGCAACAACTTCAAAAGCCACTGTTGCAGTAACTTCCTTGTGAAGCTTGACGATGGCCTGATATGAGCCTACTTCCTTGACGTCCTTTACGACGATAGACTTGCGGTTCACTTCAAGACCCAGCTTGGCGAGCTCGTCGGCAATCTGCAAGTTGTTTACACTGCCATAGATTTGTCCTGTAGCACTAACCTTGGTAGGTATGGTCAAAGAGACAGCGTTGAGCTTTTCGGCGAGAGCCTCGGCTTCAGCCTTAATCTTGGCGAGCTTGTTGGCTTTCTGCTTGAGCTCCTCTGCGAGCATCTTCTTTGCGCTATCACTGGCGATAACACCCTTACCAAAAGGAATCAGGTAGTTACGGCCATAACCAGACTTTACGTTTACGATTTCATTTTTGAAACCCAAACCGATGATGTCTTCTTTCAGAATAATTTCCATAATACTACTTCCTCCTTTGTTAATTACTTCATCAAATCAGTTACGAATGGGAGCAGAGCCAAGTGGCGGGCACGCTTTACTGCCTGTGCCACACGACGCTGGTACTTGAGAGATGTACCTGTGATGCGGCGTGGAAGTATCTTACCCTGCTCGTTGAGGAACTTCTTCAGGAACTCGGGATCCTTGTAGTCAATGTACTTGATACCGCTTTTCTTGAAACGGCAATACTTCTTCTTCTTGATATCAATCGCGGGAGCGTTCAAATAACGGATTTCTGACTGTGCCATGGTTATGCCTCCTTTTTATTGTTACGACGCTTTTCAGCATACTCTACTGCATACTTCTCCATCTTTACGGTGAGGTAACGCAGTACTCTCTCGTCACGACGGTAAGCTATCTCCAGAGTCTTGATAGCCTCAGGAGCTGCCTTAAACTCTACAAGCACGTAAAAACCTGTGCTCTTCTTCTCGATGGGGTAAGCAAGTTTCTTCAGGCCCCAGTTCTCCTCGTTGATGATCTCTGCACCAGTGCTGACGAGAACGTCCTTGAACTTCTCTACCGCTTCCTTCATCTGTTCATCAGACAAAACGGGAGTCAAAATGAAAACGGTTTCGTATTGGTTCATAATACGTTTTGATAAATAAATAATTTGATTTTGTGCAAAATTGCGGTGCAAAGGTAGCACTTTTATCGCACATATACAACCCTGGAGATTAAAATTTCAAAAAAAATAGCATTTTTTTGTTGCTATATCTCAGTTTTATCGGATTTTTTTAGTTAATTTGCACTACGTGAAGTAGACGAATAGCTTCATGTGACCTACGGTTTAGACTAATAAAACATTAAATGACATGAATAAGACAGGTATTATCATGATTGTAATCGGTGCGTTGGCACTGGTATTGAGCTACGCATCAGACCGCTTCCTCGGTAGCGGTACGGTTGATTACAACTGGATTCAGATTCTATCATTCCTGCTCATTGTGGCAGGTTTGGTCGCACACATACTTCTCAACAAGAAAGACGGGAAGTAAACGCCTTGCCAAGATTCCAAGGCAAGACGAGGGCAGGAAAGATAACCGATTGAGGTTTCCCTTCCTGCCCTCGTCGTATCACCACACACGATGTCAGAACTACGGTTCAGGTACTATCAGTCTGTAACCCTTGCCGTGAACATTGTTGATTTCGATACGAGGGTCAGCCTTGAGGAGTTTGCGAAGCTTGGTGATGTAGACGTCCATAGAGCGAGCACTAAAATAGTCATCGTTGACCCAAATGGTCTTGAGAGCCACTTCACGCTCCAAGACCTCATTCTGACGCTGACAGAGCAGAGAGAGCAGTTCACACTCCTTAGTGGTCAGTTTGATTGTAGTTTCGCTTGAAGTGAGAGTCTGACGCTGGGTATCAAAGGTAAACATACCAAGCTGGTACTGAGTCTGAGGCTTTTGATTTTTGCCTTTGATACGACGCAGTATTGCCTCCATACGATAGACTAGTTCGTCCATGCTAAAGGGCTTTGTAAGATAATCGTCTGCCCCGATCTTGAAGCCTGCCAGGACATCCTCTTTGAGATTTTTTGCCGTCAAGAATATGATGGGTACGTCTTGATTGACCAGACGAATTTCGCTCGCCAGTGTATAGCCGTCCATCTTGGGCATCATCACGTCGAGCAGACACATATCAAAACGACTCTTGGTAAACTCGCGATAACCAGCCTCACCATCGAGACACAACTCGACATCATATCCCTTCATCTGGAGATATTCCCTCAGCAACATGCCTAAACTCTCCTCATCTTCACATAGAAGAATCCTAAGTTTCTCGTCCATAATTTCGTTTTTTTTATTTGTTTGGGTTATTTGATAATCAGATTATATTGCTGGCATTTTCATTTGCATACAGGCATATTTATAATGAATGTAGTACCTCGTCCTATCACACTGTTGGCTTTGATGCTGCCGTTCATCAGCATGACCATCTTACGGACATACGCCAGACCCAGGCCAAACCCCTTGACATCGTGCTTGTCACCAGTATGTACGCGGTAGAACTTGTCAAAGATACGTTTCAGATTTTCCTTTGATATGCCAATGCCGTTGTCCTTGACCTCAATACACAGATAGTCCCCCGTATTCATAGTCGAAATCTCCAGATGCAGAGGCTCATCTTCCCTTTTGTATTTCACAGCGTTGTCCATCAGGTTAAAGATAATATTGGTAAAGTGCATCTCGTCTACCTTTGCCATGGGGTCGGAAGCATTGAGATGGGTGTCAATACTGCCACCATTCTGCACTACCTTGATAGAGAACGTATCTACGACCGATTCAATCAGAAGGTTCAGATCCATCGGCTGCATCTTCAAGGCAATATTGCCTCCGTCATAGAGCGACATCTGAAGAACCTTTTCGACCTGGAAGCGCAGACGCTTCGTCTCAGCAAAGATGACCCCACTCAGTCTCTCATACATCTCGGCAGGCTTTTGGATAGTCTTGTCAGACAGCATCTGTGCCGCAATACTAATAGTCGAAATCGGAGTCTTAAACTCGTGAGTCATATTGTGTATAAAGTCGTTCTTCATCTCCGACACCTTCTTCTGGCGGACTATCAGATACACCGTTACGAGAAATGCCACGAACAGAATCAAGGTGAATACCATGGCCAGTACCACCATATCAGCCACCCCAAGAATGTATTTATTCTGATCCGGGAAATGTACGCTCACGAGTCCCATCTTGCCCGTAGGGTCATTGCGAAACAGAGTCTGCTTGTACGAATACTCCTCACCCCTGGGGTCATAGTCATCACACCTGTACAGTTCGATTCCGTCGCTTGAGAATATACGGTAATGGAATGGGACATCTATGCCGTTGAAACGCAGATTAGCTTCAAGTTCCTGTTCGAGATAGTCAGTATCGAGCCTCTCGCGGAAATCCTTTTCACTCGAAGCATACAAGACTCTCAGCACGACCTCCTCCAACACCTCGCGCTCATATACATAAGCGTTGCGAATTCGCTTTTGAAACTCACGCATACCCGACTGCGTCACATCAGCCATTATAGGAGTGTTGTACGAGTCGAGCGTATCACCATAGAGCTGCATGAGTTCCTGCAGATAATCAAGAGTCTCGCTACGTTCGAGATTGCGCGAAGCGTGATCCAGACTGCGGAACACACTTTCGTCAAACTGTTCCTGACGCATGGCGACCATTCTGCGCGCATACTGCATCTGCAAGTATAAGAGAACCATGAAGCATAAGCCCATCACGGTACAGTTGGTCCATATCATCCATTTCTTCATGCTGCAAAGATAAGTCAGTTTGTGCAAACAAAATTAAAAGAGGCCTCAAAAAGAAGCCCCTTTTAACAAAATATCATAGTTCTGCGCACTAATGATTAACAATTTGACAACTATTCATCATCACCGCCCTTGTACTCAGCGACAAGCTTCTGCTGTACGTCGCCCGGTACGAGCTCATAGCTCGCAAACTTGGTAATAAAGCTTGCACGCCCTCCCGTGAGCGAACTCAACGCAGTACAATAACTACTCATCTCCTTCTGTGGAGCCTTGCACGTAATCTTCTCATATCCATTCTCGCTCTGCATACCAGTAATCATAGCGCGTCTGCCCTGGAGGTCGCTCATCACATCGCCCATCTTGTCGCTCGGCACGAACACCTCGACATCATAGATAGGCTCCAACACCTTAGGCCCTGCCTCACGGAAAGCCTGAGCAAAGGCATTGCGTCCTGCCAGCATGAACGACAGTTCGTTGGAATCTACGGGGTGCATCTTACCATCATACACTATCACGCGAACGTCACGCGCATAGCAACCAGTCAGAGGTCCCTGTTCCATACGCTGCATCACACCCTTGAGAATAGCAGGCATGAAGCGCGCGTCAATGGCACCGCCAACGACACTATTGACGAAGACCAACTTGCCACCCCAATCAAGATCCACAACGTCCGTGCTCTTAGCATTAATACGATACTCCTGCGAGCCAAACTTGTAGACCTCAGGCGCAGGCATACCATCATAATAAGGCTCGACGATCAGATGAACCTCACCAAACTGGCCAGCACCGCCAGACTGCTTCTTATGTCGATACTCGGCACGCGCAGCCTTAGTGATTGTCTCACGGTAAGGAATCTTCGGCTCATCAAACTGAATCATAATCTTCTCATTGTTCTCCATGCGCCACTTCAGCGTACGCAGGTGGAACTCACCCTGACCATGTACCAGAATCTGCTTCAACTCCTTAGACTGCTCTATTTGCCATGTAGGATCCTCCTCGCGCATACGCTGCAAGGCATTCATCATCTTTTCAGTCTCGTGCTCGTTGACAGCACGTATAGCACGAGTGTATTTAGGGTTAGGGTATTTGATGAAATTGAAGCGGTTCTCAGCTCCCTTGGCATTCAGCGTGTTCCCGGTCTTGACATCCTTGAGCTTGACAGTACAGCCTATATCACCAGCCACCAACTCCTCGACCTTGATACGTGTCGCACCCGCACAGCAGAACAACTGAGCCATACGCTCCTTGCTACCACGGTCAGCGTTGGTAAAGTCATCACCCTCGTGCACCTTTCCACACATCACCTTGAAATACTGCACCTCACCGATATGAGGCTCAACAGCAGTCTTGAAGAAGTACAAGCTCGCAGGAGCGTCAACCACAGGTGCGACCTCCTCACCGCGAGTATTGTGTACCTGAGGCATTTGATCTACAAACGGGACAACATTTCCCAAGAACTCCATCAGACGGCGCACACCCATATCCTTGCCCGCACATACGCAGAACACTGGGAACATACCCCTCACAGCCAGACCCTTGCGGATACCCTCACGCATCTCGTCCTCCGTGAGAGTCTCACTCTCGAAGAATTTCTCCATCAGACCCTCATCATTCTCAGCAGCAGCCTCTACCAAAGCCTTGTGCATCTCCATAGCCTTGTCCATCTGATCAGCAGGTATATCCTCGATAGTCGGCGCACCACCCTCAGGACCCCAAGAGTATTTCTTCATGAGCAGGACGTCAATCAGCGAATTGAAATTCGGTCCCGTTTCCACAGGGTACTGCACAGGCACCACCTTAGAGCCATATATCTCCGTCAGTTGTTCGAGAATGCTATCATAATCGCAATTTTCATCATCGAGCTGGTTGACCAGGAAAATCACAGGCTTGCCCAACTTCTCAGTATAGCGGAAATGGTTCTGAGTACCCACCTCCACACCATTAGCACCCTTGAGCAGCAGAATCGTAGTATCAGAGACATTCATCGCCGTCAAAGCACTGCCCACAAAATCATCACTACCAGGGCAGTCGATAATATTGAGTTTCTTGCCGTTCCACTCCACGTGGAAGACAGTCGAGAACACACTATAGCCGTACTCCTGCTCTACGGGGAAATAGTCACTTACCGTATTATGCTGAGTGATGCGTCCGCGACGCTGTATGATACCTGCCTCATAGAGCATACTCTCCGTCAAGGTCGTCTTTCCACTACCATCATTGCCCAGCAAGGCAATGTTCTTGATTTCTTGTGTCTGATAGATTTTCATGTTGGTTATATGGTTGTTTAGTTGTTTAATTGTTTCGTTGTTTAAGGCTATTCTGGCAGGAATTACGCCGAAAACCGAGTTAAAATTACACAAAAAAAACGATATGTAAGACGCTTGCCTTTATGTTTTACAACATCAAATCAGACATAATGTCGTTCGAGGTGAAAATTCCACCACGCGTCAGCCTCAAGTAGCCCCCAGTCAGCTCCATACGACCACCCGCGATATGCCCCTCAGCCATTTTCATCAGATGTGCCATATACTTTTCGGGCACCTCCTCCAGACAAATTCCAGCACACGTACGCAAACGTTTCATCACCAACTCGTCATAAAGTTCGTCATCGGTCAGCACCTCCACATCAGGTACCACCAGCCCACCCCTCTCACAGTAAGCCACCAGATCAGACGGATTGCAGCAACGTCTGCGCAAGCCATCATAACTATGCGCCCCAGGCCCCAGTCCCACATAAGGCGTATCAGCCCAATAACCACTATTATGCCGCGAGCGGAAGCCAGGACGGGCAAAATTGCTGATCTCATAATGCTCCATCCCTCCCCCACCACATTCGCGAGGAGCAGTAACGGAATCCACCAGATAGTCATACATCATGACCGACAAGTCCTCGTCAGCCTCTTGCACCTCACCCCTCTCCAGCATACGCCACAAAGCCGTACCCTCCTCCCACTGCAGAGCATACGCACTCAAGTGCTCCACCTCCAAATCCACAACCACATCAACATCCCTGCGCCACATCTCCATAGTCTGCCCCGGCAGGCCATACATCAAGTCAAGACTGATATTGCCATACCCAGCCCTGCGCAACAATTTCACAGCCTCCACAGCCTGCGAGCCAGAGTGGCGTCGCCCGATCAATCTCAGCAAACCATCGTCAAACGACTGAACACCCATGCTCACCCTATTGACAGGAGTGGAGCGCAGCATCGCAACGTACTCCTCGTCGACGTCATCAGGGTTAACCTCGACAGTAATCTCAGAGCAACCCTCCAACCCACCGAGCACCTCAGCCAGCGAATCAAACAACCTCGCAAGCACCCTCCCGCCCAACAAGCTCGGAGTACCACCCCCAATATAGACAGTTTCAGCGCGCGCAGAGCAGATTTCCTCCCTACGAGCAAACATCTCACCCCTCAACGCCTCGACCCATGCCGACTGCAAGTCAGACCGCGTCGAAGAAAAAAAGTCGCAGTACAGACACCGCGACTTGCAAAAAGGCACATGAACGTATATCATCACACTCTCCACACACACTCAGTCCGTCTCACACAAAGTCATCTCATACATGCACGGATACACGTTCTGTTTGGCATGAGACTGCCCCGAACCATGAGGCACTATCAGACGCACCTTAGCAATCTGCTCCTCACCCGTCTGACGCCCCAGACGCAGATAAGGAATAGCAGCCAACCACCCCGAAGGCACACTCGTATCGCTATACGCAGAGTAAAGCACACTCGACGAAGGAATAGTCAAATCTATCTGACTGATCAAGTTGCCAAACGAGCCAGATACGGTAAACACCTCAGGCAACTGGTTGGCAAAGCGGTTAGTCTGCTGAATACTGTCACCCCTGATATTATACTCCCAGAAACGACACACCAACTTCATCTTCCCCCCCGACGTCATCTTGCGTCCCGTACCCTTGCGCAGAATCTGCATATACACGCCAGTGTTCTTAAACAGCACATACTCATTCTTAGACACATCCGTACAGCTATCCTGACTGACAAACTCCTCCTCCGTCAAGACACTAATCGGCCCGAACTCAGCCAGCACCTTGTCATCAAGCTTGATGACCACATCACGCTTCACAAAGTTAGACACCAGCTCACGCTCCTCCTCCTTCTGCTCGCTATAAGTAGTATCATCATTCTGGCACGAAGACACAGCAACGCCACCCACAAGTATCAACAAGTACAAGAAACATCTCTTCATCACACTATACATTATATAATAGTTATACATAACAAATCAATCCGACACACATCACACCAACAATCGTCGATACTCCTCGACAGCCCTGCTAACTATCTTCATAGCCTCCTCCATACCACAAGCCAGACGTCCTCCGGCAGCATTCTTATGTCCGCCACCACCGAAGAAACGCGCACTCATCTCATTGCAAGGAAAATCACCGACACTACGCAACGATATACGTACCACACCAACATGCTCCGTATCCTCACTCATGAAAATCGAAAGCCTCATATCCTTCATCTGAAGCGGCATATTCACGATACCCTCAGTATCACCATTCTTCACGCCAAGCATTCTGCGCTCCTCGTTGGTAAGCGACATGATACAAGCATTAAGCCCCGACAACACCTCAAGCTTGACATAAAGCATATATCCCACCAGCCTCATACGAGCCATAGACGAAGTCCAAAACACATTGCGATAAATCCTGTCCTTGTCGATACCGAGCCCGATAAGCCTGGCTATACACTCGAAGACCACCGCCCGGTTGCTATTGTAAGAAAAAGCACCAGTATCAGTCATCATACCCGTATAGATACACGTAGCCACGTCAGCTCCACACGACTCAAGCTCCCCCAGCTGATCCATCAAGTGACAAAGCACCTCACAACTCGCACACATCTCAGGGCGCGAAGCAGTCAAAGAGCAACAGTCCGAAGGCTCTAGATGATGATCCACCATCAGTTTGACAGCCCCACACGACACAAGCAGACCCTCCAACTCCTCATTCTGCACACGCTCAGGACCATTCATGTCACATATACACAGCAAGTCAGCCCCCTCAATCGCAGCCCTGGCACTATCAGCCATCCTATCATAGACGACAATATCCTGCGCCCCAGGCATCCAAGCCAAAAAGTCAGGAAAACGGTTAGGCATCACCACCACACAATCCTTCCCCCTACGCTCCAACCAATGCTTTATGGCCAGCGTCACCCCGAGAGCATCACCATCAGGATTGACATGCCCCACACACACCACCCTTTGCGCCCCGTCCAAGATCCCCCTCAGTCTCTCAATATCGTTGTAGTCAAAAATCTCAACCATGCGAAATACACTCCTCAATATCCTTTTTTACACCAGCACCTCCCCCTCCCCTATACGAGCTGCCAGCCATCAACCCTCGTACCACGCAAGAAATCCTCGCGCGACATACGCTTTTTGCCAGCAAGTTGCAGCCCCACAATTCTCAGCACACCACCCTCCAAGACGACGTCCAGCACATTCTCAGCCACAGAGCCCTCAGGCAGCAACGTCGTCCGCAACACCTTTAGCACCATCTCGCGCCCCACAGCATCTCTCACCATACACCAAGCCCCAGGGTAAGGACTCAGCCCACGCACAAAGTTGTGAGCCGTCTGAGCCGTATGTTCCCCCCATCTGATTTCACACGTCTCGCGAAAAATCTTCGGGGCAGCATGCAATTCACCCTCCACAGCCATACCATTTTGAGACACCGTCCTCACCCTCCCCTCGACAATATCCTGCACCGTCTCGCACACAAGCTCAGCCCCCAACGCCATAAGCCTGTCATGCACCACCTCAGCATCATCATCAGGGCCAATCTCCACACTACGCTGCATAATGACAGCACCCGTATCAATATCCTTGTCCAAGAAGAAAGTCGTAACACCAGTCCTCGTCTCACCATTGATGATAGCCCAATTGATAGGCGCAGCACCACGATACTGAGGCAAGAGCGCAGCATGCAGATTGAACGTACCGAGTCTCGGCATCGCCCAGACCACCTCAGGCAACATACGGAAAGCCACCACCACCTGCAAGTCAGCACCAAGCGAACGCAACTCACACAGGAACCCCTCGTCCTTCAGCTTTTCAGGCTGAAGCACCCTGATCCCATGCTCCAGAGCATACAGCTTTACAGGGCTCGCCTGCAACTGATTCTGATGCCGTCCCACAGGCTTGTCAGGCATAGTCACCACACCCACCACATTATATCCCCCCGACACCAAAGCGTCCAAGGCCGGTACAGCAAAATCAGGCGTACCCATATAGACAATTCTCAATTCCCGCTTAGTCATTATCCGAAATATTTGAGCACAAAAATACAAAAAATCTTGCATATTAAAAAGAAAAGTGTTTACTTTGCGGTCGCAACCGACGTTAATTGCCAAATTTTAACAACCAAACACACATATTGCCTATACGAAACACTCTACTCCAAACAAACACACACATTAAGGAATGAGTAACCTCACAGCGATGACCGACTACGAGTTGGTCACACTATACAGTAAAGGCAACGATGAAGCGTTTGACACCCTCATGGCACGTCATCAGACCCACCTGTTTGCATACATACTGCGACTCGTAGACGACGTAAACCGCGCCAACGACATCTTTCAAGACACATTCGTCAAAGCAATCGTAAATATGCGTCGCGGACGCTATGCCGACACAGGCAAGTTCTCAGCCTGGCTCATGCGCATAGCCCACAACATCGTCGTCGACTACAGCCGCGACAACACCCCCACCCCCTACCTGAGCGAAGAGAACCACAACGAGCAGCTCTACAACAATCCCGACATGAGCGAAGACAGCTGTGAGAGCCGCCTGCTCGAAGAGGCCGACACCAATACCATCGAGCTGCTCATCAGCCGTCTGCCAGCCCCCCAGCAAGAGATAGTACACCTACGCTACTACGAAGACCTCACCTTCAAAGAAATAGCTCAAATCACAGGCGTAAGCATCAACACCTCACTCGGCCGAATGCGCTACGCCCTCATCAATCTCCGCAAGCTCATCTGCCAATACAACCTCGACCTGGCCGTATAGGATTTTGGCTATCCTTAGCCGCAAGAAATTGGCAACGTTGTCGGAAACCATGTCGGTTACTCCAAGGACAATAGGACGTGACATACGTTTCTAACCTTTATGTCATCTCTTGACTTCTACTATCTTTGTTTTTTCTTGCTGGATGTTTCGTCGGTCAGTCTCAGTGATGACTCGCGATGCGAGCTGCATAAAAGCCTGCCCCGTGACAGAATCTGGGTCTGACGCCACAGGCTCGCCGGCATCGCCTCCCTCACAAATATCCTGCACTATAGGGATCTGACCCAACAGAGGTACCCCCATCTGCTGAGCAAGGTCCTTTACCCCCTCACGACCGAAGAGATAGTACCGCTCATCAGTATGACGAGCCGGAGTGAACCAAGCCATATTCTCCACCAAGCCAAGGATAGGCACATTGACCTTCTCGTTGCGATACATATTGATACCCTTGCGCGCATCAGCCAGAGCCACCTGCTGAGGAGTAGACACTATTACCGCACCCGTGATGGGGAGTGTCTGCACGAGAGTGAGATGAATATCACTCGTGCCCGGAGGCGTGTCGAGGATAAAATAGTCGAGATCGCCCCATGCAGCATCACCGATGAGCTGTTTCAAGGCATTGCTCGCCATGCCACCACGCCACAATGTAGGAGTGTCAGTATCGACAAAGAAACCTATCGAAAGCAACTTGACCCCATACTTCTCGACCGGCACAATCAAGTCGCGCCCCCCGATACTCTCGCTGTAAGGACGCGCGTCCTCAATCTGGAACATCTTGGGCACACTCGGACCAAAGATATCACAGTCGAGCAGTCCCACACGAAGTCCCATACGCGCCAGCGAAACAGCCAAATTGGCAGCCACGGTACTCTTGCCTACCCCACCCTTGCCGCTACTGACAGCGATGATATTCCTAACCCCAGGGAGCAAGTCAGGCAAGTCAGGTCGTGGAGCCTGCAGCGTCTTAGTCCGTATCTCCACCAGCACATCACGGCTGACATAAGCATGAATGGCAGCCTCAGCAGCCTTGACTATACTCTTGAGAAAAGGATTGGTAGGCTTGTCGAATATGAGCGAAAACGACACATGCATACCCGCGATGCGAATGTCGTCCTCGACCATCTGCATCTCAACGATGTTCTTGCCCGTGCCCGGATAGCGCACGGTAGCAAGAGCATCAATTATGAGTTGGGGATATAACTGCATTATTCTATCACTACGCGAGTCCACCCGTGCACATCAGGCTCCGTGCCATACTGGATACCTCGCAAAAGGTTGTACAATTTGGTTGATATAGGACCAGGCTTACCGTCTTTAGATATGACGAAACTCTGCTTGGTGTCAAGGTCATCAATGCGCTCGATAGGCGAAATGACCGCAGCTGTGCCGCAAGCCCCAGCCTCCTCAAACGTAGCGAGCTCCTCCTCCGGTATCTGTCTGCGCTCCACCTTCATACCGAGATCCTCAGCAAGCTGCATGAGCGACTTGTTGGTGATAGAAGGCAAGATACTCGTAGACTTTGGCGTCACGTAAGTGTTGTTTTTGATGCCAAAGAAGTTTGCCGCGCCACACTCGTCCATATACTTCTTCTCCTTCGCATCAAGATAGAACTCACACGAGTAGCCCAAATCGTGAGCCATCTTGTTGGCACGCAGCGATGCCGCATAGTTACCGCCCACCTTGTATATGCCCGTACCCAGAGGTGCGCTACGATCATACTCGCGAATGATGACATAAGGATTGGTCGAGAAACCGCCCTTGAAATACGGCCCCACAGGCGTCACAAATATGACAAACAAATACTCGCTGGCAGGGTGCACACCCACCTGAGCCGACGTGCCGATGAGCAGCGGACGGATATAGAGAGTCGCGCCCGACTCATACGGGGGAATAAACCGCTCGTTGAGACGCACCACTCGGTCTACCATCTCGTTGAACCGCTCTGTAGGCAATTCGGGCATGAGTATGCCACGGCAAGTAGACTGCAGGCGTGCAGCATTCTCGTCACTACGGAATACGCGCACCTTGCCATCGGGGCAACGGTATGCCTTGAGCCCCTCAAACGCCTCCTGACCATAGTGCAAGCAGGTAGCAGCCATGTGTAGAGATATAGTCTCCTCGCTGCACACCTCAATCTCGCCCCACTTACCGTCGCGATAATAGCATCGCACGTTATAGTCAGTCTTCATGTAGCCAAATGAGAGGCTACTCCAATCAATATCTGTCATTTTTTGTCGTTTTGTCGTAAAAAAGTCCTACTCCCACTCGAGAATGACTTTACCACATTGGCCAGACTCCATGATGTCAAAGCCCTTCTGGAAGTCATCCACCTTAAAGCGATGCGTAATCACAGGAGTGAGATCCAGACCAGACACAAGCATTTGCTCCATCTTGTACCACGTCTCCCACATCTCGCGTCCATAGATACCCTTGATAGTGAGAGCCTTGAAAATAATCTCGCTCCAGTCTACCGTAGTGGTCGGAGGCAGTATGCCCAACTGTGCAATCTTCGAGCCGTTGTACATGTGCGCCACCATGTCGCGGAAAGCCACAGGCGACCCAGACATCTCCAGACCCACGTCAAAACCACGTATACCCAAGCTCTCCATAGCCTGAGCCACAGTCTCGCCCTTCGAAGCATTGACCGTACAAGTGGCACCCATTTTCTTGGCTATATCCAGACGATAGTCACTAAGGTCAGTAACCACGATATTCTTCGCACCGGCAAACTTAGCGATAGCCGTAGCCATAGTGCCAATCAGACCAGCACCCGTGATTAACACGTCCTCGCCCAGCAGAGGGAACGACAGAGCCGTGTGAGTAGCATTGCCAAACGGATCCATGATGGCAGCCATATCGTCAGAGATACGATCGTCCAACTTGACCACATTGCTCTCAGGTATGCACAAGTACTCGGCAAAGGCACCATCGCGGTTTACACCCACACCGATACTATTCTCGCATATATGTTGCAGACCACGACGGCAGTTGCGGCAGTGACCGCAAGCGATGTGCCCCTCACCAGTGACACGGTCGCCCACCTTGATGTTTCTCACACCCGGACCCACCTGCTCTACGATGCCCACATACTCATGACCTATAGTCATCGGAGTCTTGATAGTCTTCTGACTCCACTCGTCCCACTTGTAGATATGCAAGTCAGTACCGCAGATAGCTGTCTTCTTGATTTTGATAAGCACATCGTTCACGCCAACCTCAGGCATGGAGACTTCCTCCATCCAAATACCCTTTTCGGGCAATTTCTTTACTAAAGCTTTCATCAGTGTCGTATTTTTTTTAAGTCTAAATATCCAATACCAAATCTTTCTGACAATGCAAAGATACGCTTTTTTTCACAAAGATGAGAAGTCAAGCAGAGTTTTTTTGAGTCTCACCGACATATTTCGCTCAGCTCAATCCTCACACGTGCGTGTACGCCTGAGTACAAGTCGCCTACGCATGGGAGACCTGCGCACTGGACACCTGGACACAGGACACCTGGGCACGAACCTACAGAAGTTTAAGAGAATATTAGAGAGAAAAAATAACAGATAAATCTGTTACAAAAAAAGTATTTCACAAACCCGCCATTGCTGAGGACAAAGACCGGTTGGTAGGCAACACCAAGACGTAAGACTGGGCCGACTTCCTGGCCTCACGGATAGTCCCCCACCACCCCACACTCGGCAACTTTCTCCAACGCTGGGGCCGCTGCCACACTCCCGACAGCAAGAAAGCCCCATCTGCGCCCACCTCAGAGAGAGAGAATCAGCAGGTTTACAAAGTTTTTTCCTCATTATGTCCACCAAAGTCTACAGAAGTCGACTAAAGTCTACAATCGCCCCACGAGATGTTGTATCTTTGCGCTGTGATTCGGAAAGGCACCGCCGTATACACATCGTTAGATCATCGTTAGATCATCGTTAGATCATCGTTAGACCTTCGTTCTACCTTCGTTCGGACATCGTTAGAACATCGTTCGGACATCGTTCGGGAAGCCTTCGGTAAGCGAGCCAAAAGAGACGGAAGTTAGGACATTGAACAATAACCAAACAACCAACTAAACAACCAACGTCATGCACAACAACCAAGTACTACGTCAGCAAATAAAGTTAGCCTTAGGCTGATTTCAAAACAGTCGCAGCGGAGCCCTGCCGTCCGAAGAGCTAATCCCGCCAGTCGACACAAAAATCCCGAAGCAATTTGGTGCTTATATGAGAGAAAATCCGTATCTTTGTACGGGCAGAAACGATGTACGGCTACAAGTAAATACAAGCATACGCATGGAAAAAAGCACATTAGACACGATAAGACAATACCTTGCCACACAGCCAATAAAAAAGGCATGGCTGTTTGGTTCTTGCTCAAGAGGCGAGGAAAGGGCAGACAGCGACATTGACATACTTGTCGAATATAATGATTCTGATTCCATATCACTTATGACCATCTCAAGAATCATAACCTCATTGAGCAAAAAACTCAACCGCAAAATTGATATTGTGGAAGATGGTTGTCTTATGCCGTTTGCCGAAATGAGTGTTGAAAAAGACAAACAGCTTATATATGAGAGAAAAGATTAAGGACAAGGGAAGACTGAAACATATCCTGAATGCCATTGACGTACTACTCTGCAACAAAGGCAAATATGAATTTGCGGATATTGAAAACGACCCGATCGTATTCTTTGGTTTTGTAAAGCACGTTGAAATTATCGGCGAAGCTGTTTATATGCTTACCAAGGAGTTTAGGACAACTCATACCGAAGTTGACTGGGATGTTATTGAAGGTATGAGACATGTTTTAGTACATGGTTATTACAAAATAAGACCGAAGCAATTGTGGAATACCATTGAGAATGACATTCCGAAACTTAGGCCATACATAGAATCCTATCTCAAGGAATGAATATCATTGTATAATATAAACACCTCGGGTCGCAATTATACGCACTTTCTACAATTATTGACTTAACCCAAGTTTGATACCAAAAATTATTTTCACTTCATTTCCGCAGCAGGATAACCCTCCGCATGGATATAGGATATTTCTTTCAG
>CAMEQD010000041.1:0-27368 GCA_945932615.1 uncultured Prevotellaceae bacterium
ATAACCTCAAAACCTTATAACCTCAAAACCTTATAACCTCAAAACCTTATAACCTAAAAAATGACCTTAAAACCTCATAACCTCAAAACCTCAAAACCTCAAAAATAACCTCATATAAAATACACCTCATCAATCTCCACCACGTAGACATCGTGTAGTCCACCGTGTGAACCATACCACTTTTCGAGCAGCTCCTTGTCGATAAAGTCAGCCTCGTGCATCGAGGTCTTGAACAACTTGTGACAATCCAGAGTCAGACGTGCCTGTGCGAAGCTGACCGCTCCGCTGTCGAGAGTTATGGGAGAGAGTCCCGCAGCCTGAGTCTTGTCGGTATCGCGACCGCTCTTAGTGCCGCACACTTGCAAGGCCTTGCGATATTCCTCGGCGTAGAACGACAGAGTGATACGTCCGCCAGCCTCGATCAACTCATGCGTGTAACGCTCGGGGCGTATGAAGATGAATGCGACGGGCTTGTTCCAAAGCCAGCCCATGCCGCCCCACGAGGCTGTCATCATATTGTACTTCTCACGCGTGCCTGCGGTGACGAGCATCCACTTTTTGCCAATCAGGTCGATAATCTCTTCGGTTCCCAGGACTTCATAATTCGTTTTCTTCATATTGTCTTCATATTTGGTTTTGCTGCAAAATTTGGTTACAACTGCAAAATTACGCTTTTTTTTCTAAAAAATAATATCTCCGACTTTGCTATATGGATATAAAGTAGTAATTTTGCACAGCGTGTAAAAAATAGAAACGTTTTCGTTAAGCGAGAGCAGAGGAAGCTTGCTTGCTCTGCCGAGCGCAGAAAAGGTCGGATGAAATCCAAAAAAATATATAACGATGAGAAGAGCACTATTAGCCATATTGACGGTCGCGTCGCAACAGTTTGCGATCGGACAGGAAGTATTGCCCTTGGACAGCTGCAGAGCGAGAGCCTTGCGCAACAACAAGGAACTCAAGATGGCTGCCTCCAATATTGATGCAGCACATTGGAATCGTAAGGCGGCTTTCACCAAATACTTGCCCCACGTCGATGCCAGCGCATCGTATATGTTCACGAGCAGGGAGATTTCGCTCCTGACTGACGAACAGAAGGATGCCCTGAGCAATGTGGGCAACACCGTGGGGCAGATTGTCAACCAGATGGGACAGTTGGGGACTACCATCAGCCAGACGATGATGGGTGCCATGCAGGTATTGCTGCCTACGATGACTCCGCAGCAGCAGATAGCCATGCAGCAGCTGCTCAACTCCCAGCAGATGCTGGCTCTCAAGCGGGGATTCGCCAACATGCAGACTCAGGCTGCCCAGCTCCCGGGTATGGTACAGGGCTTGGCAGACAACATACTGCAATCGTTCGATACCGACACCCGTAACGCCGGCATGGTGTCAATCCTGTTCCAACAGCCTATATATATGGGCGGCAAGATTGTGGCATACAACAAGATAGCCCGTACGTCGGAGATGCTGGCCAAGAGCAAGATGGACCTGGCGAGCCAGAATGTGCTCGTCGCCGTCGACGAGACGTATTGGAACATCGTCCAGCTGTCGAGCAAGAAACGCCTTGCCGAGAGCTATCTCAAACTCATAGAGCGTCTAGACGGAGATGTCGAGCAGCTCATCAAGGAGGGTTTTGCCACGCGTGCCGACGGGCTGAGCGTCAAGGTAAAGCTCAACGAAGCCAAGGTCTCCGTGCTCCAGGCGGACAACGGTCTGACGCTACTGAAGATGCTGCTGGCTCAGCAATGTGGCATGGAGCATACTGACTTTACGCTCGCCGACGAGGGGAGAGATGGCATAAACCATGTCGTGGCAAATCTGCAAGGTCACGACAATGAGACGGAGGCTCTGGCCAATCGTCCCGAGATAGCCCAGCTCCAGTATGCCAACGAGATATACAAGCAGAAGGTACGTCTGGCACGAGCCGAGTTTCTGCCTCAGATTGCTGCCATGGGAGGATATATGTGGACAAGTCCCTCCGTATTCAACGGTTTCGAGAACACGATGCGTGGCATGTGGACCGTAGGGGTGGGAGCCAAGATTCCTCTCGTCACATGGGGAGAATGTACCTATAAGGTACGTGCTGCAAAGGCTGAGGCCAACGTGCAGCGTCTCAAGATGGAGGAAGTGAGCGAGAAGATAAGCCTCCAGGTGAAACAATGTGAGCAAAAACTACAGGAAGCTCAGGAACGTCTCCACATAGCGGAGTCAAACCGCAACGAAGCCGACGAAAACCTCCGTATGGCAGAATTTGGTCTGAAGGAGGGTGTCATACCTCTGTCTAATGTGTTGACGGCTCAGACAGCATGGCTCAGCGCACACTCTACATACCTCACGGCAGAGATTGATGTGGTGCTCGCCGATGTATATCTGAGGAAGGCGTTGGGGGGAGTAAGGTTTTAAGGTTATTTTTAAGGTTTTAAGGTTTTAAGGTTATGAGGTTATTTATAAGGTTATAAGGTTATAAGGTTATGAGGTTTTGAGGTAATATATAACTGAGGACTAAGACTAAGACTGGAATTAAAGTTAAGATTAAGATTTGAGATTATAACTAAATAGAAATCATCATGTCAACAAATGCAAAATCAGTAGGAATATTTGCCATTGTCGGACTGCTCATCGTAGCCTTGGTAGGAGTGATTATATTGGGCTTTATGAAGCCTTCTCCACAAGAGGTGATACAAGGTGAGGTCGAAGTGAGCCAATACCGGGTGTCAAGCAAGGTGCCATCAAGGGTGCTTGAGATTAGAGTGGACGAGGGCGACTATGTCAAGAAGGGCGACACTCTCGCAATCATGGATTCGCCTGAGGTTGAAGCCAAGATGACTCAGGCCGTTTCCGCACGTACCATGGCTGAAGCGATCGAGAAGAAGGCCGAGAACGGAGCCCGTGCTCAGGAGGTACAGGGGGCATACGAATTGTGGCAGAAGGCAAAGGCTGGACTGGAAGTAAGCGAGAAGACATACAAAAGGGTAGAGCGTCTGTTCCAAAACGGGGTATTGCCCGAACAGAAACGCGACGAGGCTAAGGCTCAATATGAAGCCATGAAGGCTACGGAGAAAGCAGCTCGTGCTCAATACGAGATGGCACAGGAGGGGGCACGTAGCGAAGACAAGGCTGCTGCCCGGGCTCAGGTAGGTAGGGCACAAGGTGCGGTAGACGAGGTCAGCTCGTACAGACGAGAGACCGTGCTCACGGCCTCTGAAGACGGTCAGGTGGCAGAAATCTTCCCTCAGGTGGGCGAACTCGTAGGGACGGGGGCTCCAATCATGAACATAGCCATCACGGGCAAGTCGTGGTTTACGTTCAACGTACGCGAGGACAAACTGCCTACTCTCAAAGTGGGCGACGTACGCAAGGTCTATGTCCCCGCGCTCGACAAGACCATAGAAGTCAAGATCAGCCGTATAAAGAATGTTGGAAACTTTGCTGCCTGGAAAGCAACGAGGGCTCTCGATGGCGTAGACCTCAAGGTCTTCGAGGTTAAGGCCGTACCTCATTCCAACTCAGAGGAGCTCATAGCAGGCATGAGTGGAGTCTTGGATAACGACTGATATTAGCGTAAGAGGAAGCACATGGAATCTTTGAAGTCAATACTTCTCAGGATATGGCTCATCGCACGCAGGGAGCAACGATTCTTTGCGCGCCGTCCGCTGCTGCTTTTCAGCATGATAATAGTCCCCGTGACCGCGTTGGTGCTCTTCACCACCGTCATGGCCAAAGGCTTGCCTACCGACCTGCCGGCAGGACTCGTAGACGAGGATAACACTCAGGTGAGCCGCAGCATCAGCCGTACGCTCGATGCCATGGGTGCAACAAACCTCATACATCGCTATCCGACCTTTCACGAGGCTCGTCAAGCCATGCAGCGAGGTGAGATATATGCCTTTTTCCACATTCCCAAGGGGACTACGCGCGAAGCCTTGTCCCAGCGCAAGCCCACCATAGCTTTTTACACCAACGAAAGCTATTTTCTGCCGGGCTCTCTGCTGATGAAAGATATGCGTCTGGCAAGCGAATTATTAGGAATGTCCATCACGCGATCCACTCTCACGGCCAAGGGCGCAACCGCGTCTCAGGCTCTCTCTACGGTACAGCCTATCGTGCTCGAATCGCATCCGCTCGGCAATCCATGGATTAACTATGGGATATGCCTGACCAATATTCTCGTGCCGGGGCTGTTCATACTCACCATACTGCTCTCCACATCGTACACCATCGGAATGGAATGGAAGGCAGACACCCAGCGCGACCTGCTGCGCATGGCTGGCGGCAATCCAGCCATAGCCCTCACAGGCAAGCTTCTTCCCCAGACCTTGCTCTACATATTGCTTTTCGTCTTTCTCGACGTGTATCTCTACAGATATATGGCATTCCCCTGCCATTGTGGTATAGGCAACATGATTTTGCTCGGCTGTCTCACAGTCTTAGCGTCGCAGGGCATGGCAATATTCATCTTTGCCATCTTCCCCGGCATGATGCGCTTTGCCATGAGCATCTGCTCGCTCATCGGAGTGGTAGAGCTTTCGGCAGCCGGATATACCTATCCCGTCACAGCCATGGACGAGTGGCTGCAATGGGTGGTAAATGTCCTGCCACTCAGGCATTATTACCTCATTTATGTCAATCAGGCTCTCAACGGCTACGACATCACGTACGTCTGGCCATACGTCGCGGCACTCGTGCTGATGGCACTACTGCCGGTACTCGTGATGTGGAGCTACAAGTGGATATTTGAGAATGCACGCTACAGGGCATAATGGCCGTAAACTGCAAAACGTATAAAATGAAGAGGATACTTAGAATCATTAGCATAGCGGTACACGAGACCGTGGAGGGCGCACGCGACCAGGGTGTGCTCATCTTTATCCTACTCCTGCCATTGGTCTATCCGTTGCTGTATGCTGCCATCTACCGCAACGAGATGGTCAAGGAGGTCCCTACGGCAGTTGTCGACGAATGCAACAGTCTCACTTCGCGCGAGCTGGTACGACGCTTTGATGCCACGGACGGGATCGACGTAGTGTCGCGATGCGCCAACATGGACGAAGCCCAGCAGCAGATGCGCCAGATGAAGGTTTTTGCAATCCTGCGTATACCGGGAGACTATAGCTCAGACCTGGCTCAGGGGCGACAGACCAACGTGGGCGTATACATCAACATGGCGTCTTCATTGTACTACAAGTCTGTCCTCCTGGCTGCAAACAACGTCGTCATGGATACCAACAAGGACATCTCCGTACAGAGAATGGGCGGCACGACTACAGAGCGGGAGCGCGAGGTCATGCGCCAGCCCATAGCCTTCGAATACCGTCCGCTCTACAACCCGCAGAGCGGATTTGCCTCGTTCCTGATACCTCCGGTGCTGATGCTTATATTGCAGCAGACTCTCCTGCTGGGCATCGGAATGTCTATGGGCAGGTCGCGCGAGACGTATCGACGCCAAATGCACACGTTGTATGCCCTCTACCAACGCCCTTTTGAGATAATCATCGGCAAGTCAATACCATACTTCGCGCTCTATGTCATCATGGCGTCATACGCCTACCTCTTTGTAGGGCCTGCATTCGGGCTGCCTTCGGTCGGAGACTACTGGACCTTTCTCACCTTCGTAGTCCCATTCCTTTTGGCCAGCATATTCATGGGCGTGGTGCTCTCGTGTCTGGTGTTCCGGCGCGAAGACTGCATACTGCTCTTCGTCACCCTCTCGGTACCGATGCTCTTCATCAGCGGTATCGTTTGGCCGGCAGACCAGATACCCGTATTCTGGCGTTATATAGGCTACGCCCTGCCGTCGACATGGGGCATGAACGCATACGTCAAGCACGTCAGCATGGGCGCGGACTACAGTCAGATACAGCCCGAGATACGCAATCTGTGGATACTCGTAGCCGTATACTTCGTGACGGCCTGCGCCCTCTACAAATGGCGTTTGACGCTCGTCAAGCGCAAACTAACGACCCTTTTTGCCGACGAGAGTTGAGCGATTGTGAAGAGATATGCGTTTTAATATAATTTCAAACCAACAGATATGAAGAAACATTTTGCACTCATCATGGCTGCCATACTCTCTATGGCAGCCATATCATGTTCGGACGACCCTACGCCCGAACCTACGCCGACTCCGCTGCCCGAGTCCACCGTCGACAGCAAGCCCTGGCCTTACGACCAGCACATGGACACCTCGGTCAAGCCCGGCGACAACTTCTATATGTACTGCATCGGGACGTGGTGGAAGGAATTTGACCTCAAAGGGGAAAATTTCCACGCTTTTTCGGGACACGAAAGTCAGGAGTACATCAATAAGTATGCTTCGCGCATGAACTCTCCGATCCGGCAGAAGTTCGAGTCAGACGCGGAAAACATCGACAACACGACCGATGCTGCCATGGCAGCCATCAACAAGGCTCTCCAGATAACACAGGGCATAGAGACTCACGAGCAGGCATGGCAGGCTTTGGCTGAGGCTATAAAGATGGGCTACTCGCCATTGTTCAAACTCTCGCTCGTACCAAAATCGAGGGTGTTGAAGGCGTATCTGGCAAAAGGCGAATCGTACAACCCCGAAATTCAGAGTATAAAGGTAGATGAGGACGAGGACGATGATGAGGACGAGGACGAGAAAAATATTAATTCGCCAAGATACATCCTCGGTCATCCCGAGCGACTTGACGATTTCGTCCTCTTGTCGCAGAATAAGACGAGAGCTATCGACAACCCCATGTTGAGTAGCATAGCTGCCGCCCTCGGGCTGTCAGAAGACGAGGTCGTAATCGACAAGAGGTTTGACGAGTATTACTACAAGGTGTCAGGACTGTCGGTACAGGAGATAGTCGAGCACATACAGTACTACATCATGCGTGATGCGTGCTTCTCATCACACGAGAAGTACGAAGACGAAGCCCAGCAATATGGTCTGAGCGGCACTTACGAAGAGTCGCTGTCGCAGTTTGAGACAGACCACATGAGATATATCAAATCCCACGACTTTGCAACACACCTCGGAGCCGAGACAGGCAAAGCCGAGATTAAACGAATGTGCGGCGAGCTCATAGATGTATTCAAGCGTCGTGTCGAATCGCTCGACTGGATGAGCAGCACCACCAAGTCCAAGGCGATAGAAAAGCTCGACAAGATGATAATCAACGTAGGCTATCCAGACCAATGGTTGGAGGAAGCCTTGCCTCAGCTCACTGGCACATCGCTCGTCGAAGACATGATGCAGATAAGGGCAACAAATTATGCTGCCATCAAATCGTGTGTAGGCAAGACTTCGTATGATATGTCGTTCAACGCCGGAATACTGACAGAGTCCGACATAAATCTCATGGTAGACAACGCATATTATGATCCAGAAGACAACAGTATAAACATACTCCCGATCTACCTCATGGAGCCATATTACAGTCCGGAGTATTCAGATGCTTTCAACTATTCTACATTTGCCTCAACCCTCGGCCATGAGATAACACACAGTCTCGATGTGCAAGGCTCCCAGTTTGACGCATACGGCAACAACCACAACTGGTGGACCGTGGCAGACAAGATGGAGTTTGTAGCCCGTGAGCAGAAACTCATAGATTGCTTCAATCTGCTTGAGATTATGCCCGACGAGCTCCCCAACACCTACGCCAACGGCACCAAGACTCTCGGAGAGAATACCGCAGACCTCGGAGGATTCGAACTGGCATATCAGGCATATATGGAGAAACTGGCGCGCGAGGGCTACAATGGCGAGCAGCTCGTAAAGCAAGAGCGCAAACTGTTTCAGGCCTATGCCGAGCAATGGAGAGCCAAATACAATTCTACATACGCATCCATGCAACTCCAAAAGGACGTACATTCCTTACCCAAGGAGAGAGTCAACGGCATCGTGATGAACGTGGACCGCTGGTACGAACTTTTCAACGTCAAGTTTGGCGACATACTCTATCTCACGCCCGAGAGGAGAGCCCATATCTGGTAAAGTCCCCATATGGGTAGAAAGCAAAATCAAGAGCCGCTTATCTGATGATATAGCGGCTCTTGGTCTTATAGGATTGTGCGTATGGGGCTTACTTCTTCTTGTAACCGCACTTGGGGCATACGCCGTTCTCGTCGAGAGCTATGCCACACAGAGGGCAGCGGTCGATGGTGGTGTGAGACGGGAACTCCTGAGTGGCAGCATTCACGCCGCTCGTGAAGGTGAGCTTCACGATGTTGAGCTTGTCTTTCAGAAGGTCATACACCATCTTGATCATACCCTCGACGGTCATGGTCTCCTTGGTCACTACCAGACGACAGTCGGGGAATGCCTGGCAGAGGTCAGTCTTGAAGGCTTCGCCCTTCATCGTGTTCTGGGGAGTGCCGTTCTTGATGCCAGTCTGCTCGTATACGCCCAATATCGCAGGCAGCAGGGGATCGTCCTCACGCAATACGAGGGCGTGGTCGAAATTCTTCAATACGCTCCAGGCTACTTTCTGGATTTCATTACATGGGTATGCCATATTGACACCCTCGTTGATTGGCTCCTCAACCTCGATGGTCAGGACACCTGTGTGACCGTGAAGATACTGAGCCTCACCCTTGAAACCATAGAAACGGTGAGCATACTGGAGATCTAAAGTTGCAATACTTCTCATAGATTAATTAGATTGGTTAGTAGATTAAATTAGGTTAACTGTTATCATTTATTACTCGGCTGGAGCCCATTTGCATCTCACGGGCGACACGATAGCACCCTCGGCCTTAAGCTCCTTCATAGCCTTGTCTACCTCTTTGCGGTCGAGACCGCTGAGTTCGGCAATCTTGCCGGCGTTGAGAGGCTCGCCGGCCTGCCTCATTGTCTCTAATACTTTCTCTTTCATAGTGGACTGACAGGTTAGATGATTAATTTGTTTTCCGATGCAAAGGTAATCAATTTATTTCATATTCCGATGGTACTTTCGAGCACAATTATTGTCATAAAGCCTAAAAGTAGTGCGTATGTGGCCTGTTTCTGGTAGCCATGAGCATGGGTCTCGGGTATCATCTCGTCGCTTGTCACGTATAGCATGGCTCCTCCGGCAAAACCAAGCATGACGGGCAACAGCGACTCTGAGAGGCTTCCCAGGCCAAAGCCAATCCACACTCCGACAATCTCAAGCAGGCCTATGCCAAGCGAGATAAGGAAAGTGCGCAAGCGGCTCACGCCAGCCATAATCAACGGGGCGATGATGACCATGCCTTCGGGCACATTCTGCAACGCTATGCCGAAACTTACGGTCCAGCTGCTCGAGTCGAAGTCGCTCATGCTCACGCCTGCTGCCATGCCTTCGGGGAGTTTGTGAAGAGCGATAGCCATAACAAAGAGCAACACGCGGTTCAGGTGGGAATTGTTGTGGTGTTCGGCCTCGTCAAGACCGGTGATATGGTGGAGGTGAGGAGTGATTAAGTCAAGCACATTGAGAAAAAACGCTCCTGCCATGACTCCCAACACGACAATCCACCATGACTCAGTCTCTTCGAATGCAGGCACGATAAGCCCCAACGTAGAGGCAGCAAGCATGATGCCTGCACAATATCCCAATATGGTATCATTCCATTTATGTGGCAATTCCTTGATAAGAAATCCGAGCAAACTGCCAATTATTGTAGAGCCACAGAGGCCAATTGCGCTAATCCAGATGGACATTTTTTTTGAGGTTTTAAGGTTATAAGGTTATTTTTAAGGTTATAAGGTTGTAAGGTTGTAAGGTTTTGAGGTTATTTTGTAGTTTGGTTGATTTGATGTTTGGTTGTTTGGTTGGTTGTTTGTCGTTTTGTTGGTTGTCCTGTCATCTGATTGGTTTCGCCTTCGTCTTCTACGCTCGCCAGAGCAGGCTTTCTCTGCTCTCGCTTATCGAAAACGCGGCGTGTAGTCATTAGAACCAACTAAACAACCAAACAACATCCACACCCCAAAGATACGATTTTTTGTTGAAAAAAAATGCAGATGACAAAAAGTTAACACTTTCGCACTTTTATAGAAAAAATAATTCCTATATGGGGCGTGATATTCGCTTACTTATTTGTAACTTTGTATGAAATAACAAAAGTATAACGTTTTTCAATAATATATCAGGACAAAAAATGGCAGGATATTTAGTAGAAGACACACGTAAAGTCACCACCCACCGTCTTATCGAGATGAAGCAGCAAGGCAAGAAGATAGCCATGCTTACGGCCTACGACTATTCCATGGCTCAGATTGTAGATCAGGCAGGTATGGACATCATACTTGTCGGAGATAGCGCATCAAATGTCATGGCTGGCAACTGGACTACGCTCCCTATCTCGCTCGACCAGATGATATACCACGCCAAGAGCGTAGTGCGCGGCGTGAAGCGTTCGCTCGTGGTCTGCGATATGCCTTTCGGCACATATCAGGTAAATGCCACCGAAGCCGTCAGCAACGCTATACGCATCATGAAAGAGACGCACGCCGATGCGCTCAAACTCGAAGGGGGCGTAGAGATACTTCCGCAGATTAAGGCTATACTTGATGCAGGAATCCCTGTGATGGGGCACCTCGGTCTTACTCCCCAGAGCATCAACAAGTTTGGCACTTACGCCGTCCGCGCCAAGGAGGAAGCTGAGGCCGCCAAACTCGTCTCTGATGCCAGGGCTCTTCAGGAGGTGGGCTGTTTTGGCATAGTGCTTGAGAAAATCCCTGCGACACTCTGCAAGCAGGTCTGCGACGAGCTCAAAATCCCTGTGATAGGCATAGGCGCAGGTCAGGCTGACGGCCAGGTTCTCGTCATTCACGATATGCTCGGCATGAACAAAGGCTTCTCGCCCAAGTTCCTCCGACGCTATGCCGACCTCTTCAGCATCATGACCGATGCCATAGGACAGTACATCACTGATGTTAAAAACCAAGACTTCCCTAACAGTCAGGAGTGCTATTAGTCATATAGTCCACATAAGATAATCAATATAAACACCCCACGAAATGAAAAAGAAAATACAATTCAGCTTAGTATACCGCGACATGTGGCAGAGCTCAGGTAAGTATCAGCCACGTAAAGACCAGTTGGAAAAGATAGCCCCTGTCATCATCGATATGGGCTGCTTCTCGCGTGTAGAGACCAATGGCGGAGCCTTCGAGCAGGTCAACCTCATGGCTGGGAACAATCCCAACGAGGCTGTCCGCGCATTCTGCAAGCCCTTCCATCAGGTAGGCATCAAGACTCACATGCTCGACCGTGGACTCAACGCCTTGCGTATGTATCCCGTGCCCGATGATGTGCGTCAGCTCATGTATAAGGTAAAGCATGCTCAGGGCGTAGACATCACCCGCATCTTCTGCGGTCTCAACGACGAGCGCAACATCATACCATCTATCCGTTGGGCAAAAGAGGCTGGTATGACTCCACAGGCTACACTCTGTATAACCAACTCACCCATACATACCGTAGAGTACTATGCTGAGAAGGCTGATCTTTTCATCAAGGCTGGTGCTACGGAGATATGCCTCAAGGATATGGCTGGCATCGGTATGCCAGGCTTCCTCGGCGAGTTGACGCGAACTATCAAAGAAGCTCACCCCGACATCATCATCGAATATCATGGTCATTCTGGCCCTGGTCTGTCTATGGCAAGCATACTCGAAGTCTGCGAGAATGGTGCAGACATCATAGATACCGCCATAGAACCCCTCTCATGGGGTAAGGTTCACCCCGATGTCATTTCTGTCATAGCTATGCTCAGACAGAAAGGCTTTGATGTCCCCGAAATAAACATGAATGCCTATATGAAAGCCCGTTCGCTCACCCAGCAGTTTATCGACGAGTGGTTAGGTTATTTCATCAATCCTGGCAACAAACATATGTCGTCTCTTCTCCTCGGCTGCGGTCTGCCGGGCGGCATGATGGGCTCCATGATGGCAGACCTCGGAGGTATACAGGGTGTCATCAACAATCTGCGTAAGCAGAAGGGCGATCCCGAGATGACCACCGATGATATGCTCGTGGCTCTCTTCAACGAGGTGGAGTACGTATGGCCTATGGTCGGCTATCCACCCCTCGTCACTCCTTTCTCACAATATGTCAAAAACATCGCCCTCATGAACCTCCTTACCATAGAGCAGGGCAAGGGACGCTTCGTGATGATGGACGATGCAATCTGGGGCATGATATTGGGCAAGAGCGGCAAGGTGCCGGGTCCGATAGCCCCCGAGCTCATAGAGCTGGCAGAGAGTCAAGGGCGTCAGTTTGTGACCGACGATCCTCACACCTTCTATCCCGATGCTCTCGCGGAGTTTGTCGACGAGATGAATGCGAAAGGGTGGGAGAGAGGACAAGACGATGAAGAGCTCTTTGAGCTTGCCATGCACCCCGAACAATATAGAATGTACAAGAGCGGCATGGCACGCGAAAACTTCGAGTCTGACCTCCGCAAGGCTGTCACGGCAGCACATGCTCCACAGGGTGGAATTGGCGAGCGCGACAAGGTCGCCATAGCTACAGCCCTACACCTTTATGAGCAGAGCAAGCACGACAACGAAAGCGGAGTGCTTACACGTCGTCATCATAATACGAAATGGGATGGCGACCTCAACCCCCGCTTTCTTTGAATGTCGGAATAGTGGTTACAGACCCTGGATTGAATCCTTGACACGCTGTGTGAGCGTCTCGTAGTCAGTATCGCAGCCCGGCACTATGGGTGGGAGATACTCTACGCTAATCTTACTTGGCTTCACGATACTGCTGGTACGAGGGAGTGCACGATATGCACCCGTGATACGTACCGGCAGTATTGGTATCTGAAGCTCGGTGGCAAGTATGGCAAGTTTATGCTGGATTTTCTCCACGTTACAGCGAGTTTTAGGATAGTTTGTGCTATGTGTGAGTTACTCTATCCTATGAGTTTCTGCCTGTATTGCTGCGGCGTGTAGCCTATGTTCTTGCGAAACAGTCTGATGAAGTACGAGACGTCGTCTATGCCCACCGCCTGGGCTACGTGCTGTACGCTTTTGCCCGTGCCGAGCAGCAGGGACTGCGAATGCTGTATCTTCTTCTGTATGACGTATTGCAGGGGTGTGATGCCCATCGTCTGTCTGAAATACCTTATGAGATACGACTTTGTAAGGCAGGCCTTGTCTGCAAGTTCCTCTACCGTGATGGCTTTTGATATATTCTGCTGTATGTAGTCTACAAGGTGTACTATGCGCTCGTCTTGTACCAAAGCCTTGGTCGTGGCATGTTTGATGAAATATGAGAGTATTATCTCGACCATACCATGCAGCTGCATACGCTCGTAAAGAGGCATCGCCATATATTCCTGTATGTAGTCGTGGTATGAGCGATGGTTGACAAAGGCTTCGGCATCGCGTGTGGGGAGATTGAGCTGGGGGTAGAGCATACAGTAGTGCTCAAAGAGCAGACGTGAGCCGTCGTTGGCGTTGACCTCGATGGGGAAATCGTAGATGTCAAAGATGCTCGTGCCATCGAACTGAGGGTGGTATACAAAGAGGTAGTAGAACTCCACCTCCGGATCGCATTCGTATGAGTGCGGAGTGTAGCTCGGCAGTATATACATGTGGTTGCCACTCAGCGTGACATCTTTGTCGGCTATGTGAAGTATGGCACGTCCGCTTTTGACATAAAATATACGGGCAAAGGGCGATGAGATGTCGCGTCCAACCCAATGGTGGACTGTCTTGGCATAGCCGAGACTCAGTACTGTGAATGGTTCCATGGTGTCTAAGTGTTGACTTTCTCTCCGTAGCACAGGTCGCCGCAATCGCCGAGACCGGGCACTATATATGAGGTTTCGTTGAGCTTGGGGTCGATTACGGCACACCACAGGGTAACATCATCGCTCGGGAAGCATCGTTGCAGATACTCCACGCCCGGCTCGCTGGCCACCACGGCCGCTATGTGGAGAGTCTTTGGAGTACCATTGTTCAGGTATGCACGATAGGCCGTATCAAAGCTCTTGCCCGTAGCGAGCATTGGGTCTACGAGCATAAAGGTGACACCATCAAGACGAGGGCAGGCGAGGTAGTCGAGCTGAATGCTGATATCATGACCGTCCTCCTTGCGGTAGGCAGCCACAAATCCTGCATCTGCCGTATCGAATATGTCCATAAAACCCTCGTGGAGCGAGAGCCCTGCCCTCAATACTGTACCGATGACTATGTGGTCGTCATACGTGCTGACCTTACAGGGCGACAGCGGCGTCTCGATGGTCTTGCCGCTGTAGTCGAGCGTCTTTGAGATTTCGTATGCCATCAGCTGACCTATACGCTTGAGATTGCGTCGGAAAGCGGCTCTGTCCTGCTGGGTCTCGATGTTGCGCATATCAGCCACATAGTTGGAGATAACGCTGTTGTGGAGTGAGAGGTTGACTACTCGCATGGTATGTATTTGTTTATATAGGTTATTATTCGCTCGGTCTCCTGAGGGGTCAATACCGGGTGTATCGGCAGCAGGAGTATGTTCTGACATAGCCTTTGAGCCCCGGGGTACATATCTGAAGAAACGATTTGCGCTGGCACACGTGTCTCCACACCATTGCTGCTGAGGTATTTCTGCAGAGCCTGCCGCTGGTGCAGGAATACCGGGAACTGGTTCCACGACCAGCATTCTGACTCAGAGAGGTGGGCAGGAATCTTGATCAAAGGATTGCAGATGCGTTCGATATATGTCTTGGCCACATCGCGTCTGGACTGTATCTCGCTCTCGATGTTGGGGAGCTTTACGTTGAGCATGGCAGCATCGGCCTCTGAGGCGCTGGTGCTGCGCTCTCTGACATATTCTGCCAAAGAGTCGTCGTTGGTGGCAACGCAGCCGAGATTGCCTATACAGCCGAGGTTGCTGCTGGGATTGAAATCAAAAGCAGCTGCATCACCGCAAGCTCCGGCATACTTGCCGTTGCGAGATGCGCCGTGAGCATGCTTTACTTCCTCGATGACGAGCAGATTGTTTTTCACAGCCATGGCTGCAAGAGCATTCATCTGCTCCATCTTGCCATACTTGTGTATGCAGACCACAGCTCTCGTACGAGGTCCGATAGCGCGGAGCATATTGTCTGTGCTGGGCTGGAGGGTCTGCTTGTCTACGTCTACCATAACGGGGCGCAATCCTACCTCGCGTATCGTCATGATTGTCTTGGGGTGGGCGAGGGCAGAGAGAATTATCTCGTCACCGTGAGTCCACCCATGGATATGCCTGTATGCGCTGAGTATGAGGCGCAGAGCACCAGAGCCAGTCTGGCAGACGATGCAATTCTCGACCCCCAAATGCTGGGCAAAGGATTTTTCAAAATCATTCACCTCCGTATGGAGTTGGTATTGACCGCCCGAGATGATACTCATCAGACGTCGTGACATACGGGGTTCGTATTGCTGGTTGATACGCTTCAAGTCTACGTATGGTATATGCGGCGGGTAGTCGTCTCTGAGTCTGACGGAGGTCATATTGCTGATGCGCTCGCTGTCGAGAGTGACACGATATGTGTCGTAGCAAACCGAGCTCCCCGTATAGTTAGCCCCGAAATCTACATACTCCTTGTCCTGGTATCGCTCTATACAAAGGTGGCGGAAAAGCAGCTCCTGGGCTCCACAGGTGATAGCCTCCTCGGTCGAGGCAATGGTGACGAGATGAGCAACATGATCCGTCTCGTGAGCCACGACGCCGAATATCATCTCCGATCGACTGTTGCGTACGACGTAGATGTTGATATTACGAGGGAAACGCATCATAATCGTCTTCAGACTCAAAGGGTCTTCACCTCGGGCTATCGAGCAGAATTCCGCAATCCCTTCGGCATCGCCGTATGTCACACGCTCTATATAACAGCCCATGCCAATAGCCTTACGCGCCATCTTGACACGCAGAGAGCGCATCGTGAGCTTGTTGGTAAGGTCGATACAGGCCGACACACTCCTGCCCTCTATCTGCCCTCCAGCATGGAATATGGCATAGATGTCCTCGCCGCTCGGTATGCGGCAATAGATGTAGGGCGCAGGCTTATAGACAAAAGTCTCGGCTCCGAGATAGCTGATATAGTATGTGAGCACCTTCTGCATCATCATAAGCACCTCGTCCTGCGTGGCGTCCTGGTGTATTAGCAGACCACCATAGGCGAGACCCTGATGCGAGTAGACCGTCTTGTCAGACTCGTCCCAGTTGGCTGGCAGTACCGCCACGAGACTGTCCGAGTCCACTCCCTCCCCGTCCGAATCTACTTCGGGAGCAGCATCGCGATACACCATCAGCGAGCAGTCGAAATAACTGTTGGCATAAAAGTCGAGAAAGCTGCGTTTGAGCAGGAAAGTGCCCTGCTTGCTACGCTCTACAAAGGCATCCCACGAGTCCTTACGATTGACGCTATATGGTACGACGATCATAGTCTATCACATTTTGAAACTCTTTATCTCACGGTTCTCGTCCATGATGACCGTCAGAGATCTCACCGATGAAGTGGCCTTGGTCGGATCGGTACGCGTCATGGTCTGACTGACGTTACACCTGGCCTTGATGCTGACCGTACCATCGGAGTCTATCTGCCGTTCGATAGTCAGAGGACCCTCTATCTGATAGTGTAGACCAATCACGTCCTTGCCAGCGGCCTTAGGATCCTTGGCTATTTGCGCAAGACGTTCCTCGATGACATTACGTACGAGTATCTTGTCCTGATCGCTGACCCGCAGACGCGACAACTGTTCGAGCACGAGGTCTGCGCTGTCGAGATACTCACCATCACGGTCGTGAATGATCTTGTAGCGACGGATTGCCTCCTCGCTCCCGTCAGCCATAGCCAGGCGCCAATCCACAGAATCCTTGTGACGGGCAGCTTCGAGCTCCTGCTCAAACCTGATAGCCATCAGCCGCTTGATAGAGTCCTGCTCACGAATGCGTTGTTCCTCGCGCAGCCGGTATTGGTCAAACAGGTAGAGTCCGCCCCCGACGCCGCACACCACCAGCAGCGCGACTATCGTCCAGAGCAAGGCGTGTCCGCCACCAGACCCGTCAGGCTCACCACCACCCTGAGGTGAAAGAGAAGGCTTGGCATCATCACCCGTCTGTGGAGCAAAGTCGAGCTCCGCTCCACACTCCGGACATTCCGTATGAGAGTCCAGCACGTATTCCCCACACTCAGGACACTCGTGCAGATGCCCCTTGATTGCCACCCCACAATGAGGGCATGTCATCGCCATAGATGATATTCTAAGTCCGCACTCCGGACACTTGATCATAGCCATAATCTTTCAGTTTTATTTCGTATTCGTCGTAGTTTTTATGCAAAAATACATAAATTTGCCTACACTTTTGACCTCTCTATCGTAAATTTTATCCCAAAAATTACATTTCAACCCAATTTATCACAACTTTCAGCCGATTCAGCAATCATATCACGCTCTTCCTCATGTCGGGATACTTGGCAAAAGATGTGGAGATACTTGGCAAAGTATGTGGAGATACTTGGCAAAGTATGTGGACATACTGGAAATGGGGTCTAAACATCTATATGTGATGTCGTATGAAATGAGGGTATGCTTCCCCTCCGTGGTTGGGGGAATACTTGAATCCTTCGTAGGAGAAAGCTTTCAGTTCTTCAGGAGATGAGATGCTGTTTTCAAGAATGAATCTTACCATAGCACCTCGACATGATTTTGCCCATACAGCCTGCATCTTGAGTGAACCGTTTGCTTGACATACGTAGAAGAGAGGATGAATGACTTTGACCTCTGCCATCACTCGTTTCCAATCAAAAAGATGCTCGTATTCCTCAGTAGAGAGGTGAATGAGAATGCCATCATCTGCCTTGACACTATCGATGAGGACTTCAGTTAGCTTGTCTTTCCAAAACTGATTGACAGGTCTGTCGTGAGTCGCTTCAAGTGTGACACAATGTTCCATTCTGTATGGTACAATCGCGTCCATAGGCCGAAGTAATCCATAGAGAAAACACGTGATCCATAGATGGTTCTGAGCAAACTCTAAAGCGTCACTCGATAGTGTTCTTGCCTTAAGATGCTTATATGCCTGTCCGTTGTATGCAAGTATTGCTGGCATTGTCTCTGCACAGGGAAACTCTTGATAACGTTTCCAATTCTCTACCGCCAGTTTGCGACTGCAATCCAGTTGGCGAGTCAATAGGTCAACGTCCATCTGAGCCATCTCTGCTGCTAACTGATTAGCTACAGATTGGAAGAGTGGGGTAGAGAGCGGTTTTATCTCCGCTCTCTCGAACATTATTTTTGCATTAGCGAGTAGTATCTGCATATTGTGCTCCCTACTTATATATTTTTTTTTGCAATTTAACGATACGAAAGTAGTAAAAATAAGTCAAAAAGTCGAATGCATAAGTTTTTTTAGTGGAATACTAAAACATTAGCTTGGTAAAACCAAAACAATCATTGGCAAAGAACTCGTTTATGTCAAGGTCTCCACAATTGAAGCCTTCAAGTTCCTTTGGCTCATTGACTGAAAACAGCGAGCTGTGTTCTTTCAAAATCGGTAGTGCCATATCTTTTATATTTTTTTACTTTTCAACACTATATATTACCTCACAAATATACTCATAAAATATGAGAGTAAGCAATGTTTTACGATTTTTCCTAGTCTTTCAAAGTGAAAACCTACTTTTCTAGCTGATTTTGGCAAAAATCGACAAGTAAAGTCTCGTTATAAGATACATTTGGGGACAAAAACAGGTGGCGCATGTGCTTGCATACCTTTTCGAGGTAGAAATGCTTCAAGCAGCAATACCCTGATGAATGAAGGAGTATCATTATCACCATGATTTCCGCCTTTGACATGCGGCTTGCACAGTGATATTTGCGCTTCCTCTCTGCATTAAACGTATATTTTGCCATCTGTGCATCAAAAACCTTGCAGAAATCATCTGCAATACAGAAAATTTCAGTAACTTTGTCCTCGGTAATCATAGCGGAATTCTTTGGTTTCATTGTTTTTATCCACTACAAAGTTTTTCACTTCGTTCAAGGGAACTCCTAAAAATTCCGCTAATTACCAATTTTTTCAACGAGTTAAATTTCATCGAACTCACGTTATTTATATATAGAAGATTGTTCGCAACTTGCAATATACCATTGCATCACCCAATATTAGGTGATGCAATGGTAGTAGATTTAAATTCCTTACTCGGAGGGGACAATCATTGCCGCAATCTGTTTAACGTTATGGCGATGTCGCCGGGCAATGCTATTGACTTGCCGGCTATTTCCTCCGGGATATACAGCTCATGTGGTAGGTTGAGTGTGATGTAGGTGGCATTTGGTTCATGTTCCACAAGCTGCATCAAAGGTTGTTTGATGATGCGGTTGCGACTTCCGATACCCAGTTCCAAAACTACAAGGCGTTTGCCCGTATATTGCGAGAGAAAGCTATTCACTACGCCCTGCTTGTTGTCGGGCTGTTTCCCTTGAAGCAGATGAGTGAATGTTCCTTCAATCTCCCACACACAGGCGGGGTCAAATCCTGACAACTCAAGATGCATGTCGCCATTGGTGGTAAGGATGAAATGGGGCTTGTCGCCGATTATCGCACGCAGATTGTCCATCACCTGCGAAGGGCGGTAGTCTTTCACCCAATACTCCACCAATCGGCTTAAAAACTCGTGACGGTCGATTTCCGACGGATAGTTGTGGAAACAGCCGTCGAGAACACTGTGTATGTCAAACCGTTGACGGAAACTTCCGAATTGCGAACGGAACATTTCATTGTCGGCAAAAATGTTGTAGCCTTCGGCTATAGACAGTCCGTTGCTGGCTCCGATAAGTATGGCATCTGCCTGACGCAACGCGTGACAGGCCTTTTCGATAAGTTCTTTCATGGTCAATATATTCTGCTTGGATTGAAAATAGTACTTTGTTCTTCTCGTTTCAAACCATCTGTCGGCTTGCCCAACAAGGATTTCAACGCAAAAGCGATATCCTCGTTCACGGCAAGGCTCTTGCCGGCTATTTCCTTTGGAATGATGGCGTGCTGCGGATTAATCGGTACATAGGTAGCATGAGGCCACTGGTACACCATATTCATGAAAGGCTCCTTGATGAACATCGGGGTCATCATGCCCACGCCCAATTCCAGAAACAGAGTCTTGCGCTGGGAGTTGGCTTGCAGGAAACTCATATATCGTTGCAGTTCCTTCTGGTAAAAACAGCCTTGCAGGAATTCACGTGACCTGACCCATACATCCATCTCCCCGCCACAGACAGGACAACGGGGAATGTATTCCTTTGGCAGGCAGTCGTTCACCATTTTATCGTTCAGTTCCATGACCATGTCCTTGTTGTAGTAGATAGCATCATGACAGCACTCCTTGCATTGGAAATACCGCCAGTCGCCCTGCAAGCGGGTAATCCGATCCTCCGGGAACACCCTGTAAAATTGTGCGTCTTGATTGGTAGTCACGATGTAATAGTTCTTTCCTTCCAACAGTTCGGCAAGATCGGTGTAGGTTTCGCCTGTTTCGCATTCATACACGTATTTGATGGTGCGAAGTTGCAGCGTCCAGTGTTCACCCTTTGTCATCCGTTGATTATAAAAGCCGTCGAACATGTTCCTGAACCCGTATTTCTCTCTTAACGAACCAGCCAGTTGCCTGAACACTTCATCGTCTTGGTAGTAAAACATGAATCCCGAAGCCGCCGACATACCCGAAGCTCCTCCCACCACAATGGCATCGGCTTCCTCAATCTTGCTCTTTAATATGTCAAGTAGTCTCTCTTTATCCATAATATACTTGATTTTTAAGAGACAACATCAAAACCGGCATTTCTGACGGCAGACACCACATCTTTCGCGTTATGTTCTCCTTCGACCGTGGCTATACCCGTGGAGAGATTCACGTCCACTTGTTTTACTCCCTTTACCGAACTGATGCTTTTTGCCACTGTCGCCTGACAGTGCGAGCAACTCATACCCTTGATTGTATATTCCTTTGTCATTGCTGAAGCAGTTATATGGTTACGTTTATGTCCTTTAATGAAAGTCACCACCAAAAGGATGACTAAAACGGCAGAGCTGGCCGTGGACAGCAGGCTGAACTCATGTTCTTTCCCTGTCATAGCCTGTGCGGTTCCAATCGTGAACCAGTCGGCAGGAAGTACATAGTCGATTATCAGCCCGAAGGTCATTGCTCCGACTACGATAGATGCCAGATAGATAATAGCCGATTTGCGTCCCATCTCACGCGAGATGAGCGTGAATGAAGCGAAGTTTGCTGCGGGTCCGGCCATCAGTAATACCAGTGCCGTTCCGGGCGACAGCCCCTTGATCATCAGTGACAAGGCGATAGGAATGGAGCCAGTGGCACATACATACATGGGAATGGCGATTACCAGTACCGTAACCATCGACAACAAAGGCTTGCTGCCGATGACGGCGAAGAAATCTGCAGGCACATATACCGTTATCAGTGCGGCGATAACAAGACCGGCAACGAGCCAGCCTCCGATGCTTCCTACGAGGTCGATGAAACCATAGCGCAAGGCATCAAGCAACTTTCGTCCTAATCCCTTGTGCTCTACTACCTCCTCTACAATCGGTTGGCAACAGATACGTACAGCGTTTTTCCGCTCTGACCTTCCGACTGCTATTCCGCCAAACACTGCGGTGACAAGCGCAGCGATAGGACGGATGACTGCGAATGCCGGGCCGAGTAGCGACCATGTCGCAGCGATGCTGTCAAGGCCGGTCTGCGGAGTGGCTACCAAAAAAGAAGTGGATGCCGCACGCGATGCACCATTGCGGCGCATGGAGATGGCTGCCGGCAGCACACCGCAGGAGCATAAAGGCAAGGGAATGCCGACAGCTGCCGATTTCACTACAGACCGCCAGTCTGTCCCTGCCAAATGGCGGGCAAACGTCTTCTGAGGCACAAAGGCGTGCATCAGCCCGGCGATGAAGAATCCCAGCAAGATGTATGGTGACATCTCGTTGAGCATGAACAATAATGAGTTTAATAATTCCATATTCATTGATTTTGTTTCTGCTTGCAAAGGTATTGCGTTTTAACCTTTTAGCATATACCAAAACAGAATCGACTACTACCATATTGATAATCTGGCTATGAAACCCCATTATTCTTGACCTCTTCCATGAACTCCCCGACAGTCGTTCCCGTCTGTTGCTTGAAGAACCGCATCAGGTGATTGGGAGCTGAGAATTGCAATTTATAGGCTATTTCCTTTACGGATAAATCTGAAAAGAGCAAATCGTTCTTTATCTCCTGCAACAGCTTTTGTTTCAAAAGATGCACGGCAGTCACTCCGAATTCGTTTTCCACGGCTTTGTTAAGGGCAATCCTGCTGATGCCCATCATTGAGGCATAATCGTTTACCCGAATGTGTTGACGGATATTTTTCTCCAACAGTTCCTTGTACCTGAAAGCGTAATTGTTAAGCGGAAGTCGCAAGGGCAGGTTGAACATCTTGGCGTAATAGCGGTTCAGCAGCAACAGGAACTCATACAAATAGGCCACAATCATGTGGTAACTGTCAGCGACAGGCGACAATAGTTCCGACTTCATTTTTTGGAGCAGCGTAAGGAAGAACCCCATTTGCTCCGCATCCATACCGAAGCAGGGCGGGTTGTCGCTTTGATAGCAATACAGCAACCTGTACATAAAATATTTGTCGGAGATAAAGTTATAGATAAACTCTTCTTGGAATATAAGAAAGGTGTAATCAAGCTCTTCCATCTGCACGTGCCATTCCTGCCGCTTGAACGGAGGGATAATCAGAACGCAGTTGTCGTACAGTACGATTTTGTCTCCGTCAAGGAACATAAATCCTGATGCCTTGCGGAAAAAATAAAACTCAAAGAAGTCGGTCTTATACCTCTCATGCAGGTTAAACCACCCTTGTCTTTCATTGCTGTCGGCGGTATTGAGCATGAAGTCCACACCGCATGCGCTTTTGGTATATTTCAATAGCGAAATGTGGCTTGCCGTCTTGTAAGGGAAAATCCCCATCTGGTTCTTGTATGTCATTGCGATTTTGTTATTATTGATATTTCACTGGTTGCAAAATTAGCGTATTTATCTGAAATATAGACGAAGTTTTCGTATTATTTATACCAAATAAATATTCCAGTAATCAAAATGGTCGTATTATATGGAATATTGGTAGTCAATAAGTGAGCAGAACCGTTTACCTTTGTGCTCAAAAAAATATTGAGATAAATCGTAATAAATGAATAGTACAGACATAGAAAATATCTTAAACAGGAAAGGGGTTAAGCCCACTTCCAACCGTATCCTTGTCGCTAAAGAGTTGATAAAGGCATCCCATCCGGTCAGCCTTGCCGATTTGGAAATCTTGTTAGGTTTTTCAATGGAGAAAGCGAGCATTTTCAGAGTGCTTGAACTTTTTTCTGAAAAGGAAATAGTCCATGTGATAGAGGATGGCAGCCGCTCTTTCAAATATGAGTTGTGTTATAGCAAAACGCATCACACCATTTCCGACCAGCATGTTCACTTTTATTGCGAGCGGTGCAAGGAAACATATTGTTTTGAATCGGTGCGTGTCCCTCTGGTAAATATACCTGAAGGTTTTAATCCGCACGCCATCAATTATATGATAAAGGGTATTTGCCCGAAATGTTCAAGATAACCTGCATGGGATGTTGTCAAGGCGATATTTGCGGAAGTTTTTTCCTAAGGATGAAACCTCCGCTTCATTTTTGTAAATTGGTTGCATTGGAGATTGCGTAATTTTGCACGCAGAAAACAAATTCATAAAAGAAAAAGAATATGAGAAAAATTTTATCAATCTCCTTAGCGACAGCCTTCCTGATGATTTCTGGAAGTGCGTATGCCGATGGCAACATCACAGGTACAGTTTTTAATAAGACGACATCCGAACCTCTTGACTTCGCTACAGTCGTTCTTGTGAAAGCGGAAACGGGTGCACCACTGCCTATTGGCACCACAACCGATGAGAACGGAGTGTTTATTATCCCCAATGCACCTTCGGGAAAATATATTGTCCGTGTCAGCATGATTGGTAATGTCACACAGGAACGTGAAATCGCAATAGGGGATTCGGAGATAAATCTTGGAAAAATAGAACTTGCAGAGGACACCAAGTTGCTTCAGGAAGTGGTCGTCACTGGACAGAAAAGCCAGTTGTCGGTCAATGCGGAGCGCAGGATTTTCAATGTGAGCTCAAACATAGCCGCCACCGGTGCATCTGCCGATGAACTTCTTGCTGCTGTCCCGTCGGTTAATGTAAACAGCGAGGGAGAAATATCATTGCGTGGTAATGCCGATGTCCTTGTGTGGATAAATGGCAAAAAGATGGGGATGAACGATGACAACCGTGCCCAGATACTTCGTCAGCTTCCTGCTGAAGCCATTGAGAGCATTGAGGTCATGACGAATCCGTCTTCCAAGCATAGCACGGAGGGAACTGCCGGAATTATCAATATACGGTTGAAGGAAGACCACCGTCATGGTTACTTTGGCAACGCCGAGGCTAATGTAGATACACGCGGGACGGCAAACGTGAATCTTAATTTCAATTACAACGAAGGCAAGTTTGAATCATTCGCCGGAATCGGACTTAAAACCCAATATGTACCCGGAGGCTCGGCATCGCGCCGCAGTTATGACAATGGAACATATCTCAACTCTGACGGCGATAGCAAGAAGCATGAAAACAGCATATTCCTTCGTCTGGGTACGAATTTCAGACCTGGTGAAAAAAATAATGTTTACCTGAGCGCAATCGGAACGCTCGGACACAAATGGGGATGTACGACAACCACTCACCTTAGCAATGTGCCGGGGCAATGGGTCGGCAATGTCAATAATATGCGTGAAAGTGGCGATACCCGTGGTGCAAACGTCATGCTTGGTTACAAGCACACGTTCAATCCCAACCATTTTATCGACATGAACGTGAGCTATAATATATGGAGGTGTCCCAACGACAACCGGTTTCATGAAAATGAGACTTGGGCCGACGGCACGGAGGAATCCATCTGGCAAAGCCAGCATCAGGATGTAAAAATCAGCAACTGGGAAGCAGCGCTTGATTATTCATTACAGGCATTGCCGTGGCTGCGCTTCGAAGCCGGTTATAAAGGCAACTACAACCACGAGAACAGTCCGGCATCGTATGCAGGAGGTCCTGTCGAGAACGGTCTTTTACCTCTTGACGAGCTCTATAATCGTTTCAAATACGACACGGACATTTCCGCCCTGTATGTAAACTTTTCCGGTAGCTATGAACACCTGACCTTCTCTGCCGGACTTCGTGGAGAAATGTGGCAGATACGGACACGTTCTTTGGGCTATGGCCAGACAGATGCGGACGTTGCTCTCTTCAAGAAAAATGATTTCGCGCTATTCCCATCGGCTTCAATAGGCTGGTCTTTTCTTGGCAACAATGAGCTGAAGCTGAACTATTCCCGCCGCATACGCCGTCCTTTCGGTCCCCAGCTCAATACTTTTGAGAATATTTCCGACCCTTCGGAAGTACATCTTGGAAACCCGCTTATCCTGCCCGAGTACAGCAATGCCGTGGAATTGTCGTACATCAAGAATTGGACTGGACACATGTTTTCCGTGTCAGGCTATCTACGTACCAACAACGATATGATAAGCCATGTCAGCTTTCTCGCGCCTATGGCTTCAGATCCCAATGTAAACACGATGTATTACGGTCACGCCAACGTAGGCAACATGGTAAACTCCGGAGTGGAGATTATATCCCGCAACCTGCTGTTCAGACGGCTGACACTCACCACCACTTTGAACCTTTACACTAGTCATCTCAAGGCTTGGAGTGCAGACTATCCGTTGCACGACAGCTTCTATGCCGTACATGGTGACAAACAGAACCGTTTTGTGTGGGATGTGCGCTGTATGGCATCGGTACGTCTGCCGTGGAACATGACTTTCCAGGCCACAGGCCGTTATAATTCGCGCCGTATCACCGCGCAGGGCACGCTGGAACCCGATTGGGATGTCGAAGCTGGGGCACGCAAAAATATCGGTTTTTGGGGCATATCGCTTCTCTGCAAGGATATTTTCAACTCAAAAGAGACGAACAATGTTCTTTACGGGAACGGCTACACGCAGTCAATCCGCAAATGGTCGGGAGGTCGCACATTACGTCTGGCTGTCACCTATACCTTCGGCAAATCCGACAGTCGTGAGCATAATCGACACAACCACATCGACACCGGTGGCTACGGAGAAGAGCATCATCATTAAATTAGGTAAAGTATAATATTATAATATATGATTAAAGCATTGTTTTTTGATATAGACGGGACATTGGTGAGTTTCAGAACTCACAAGATTCCCCAATCAACAGTAGAAGCCATAACTATGGCGAAAAATATGGGCATCAAAGTTTATATATCTACCGGACGTCCCCGCCAGTTGATAGACAATATCAATGAGATTAGTCATTTGGTGGACGGGTATATTACCGTAAACGGTGCTTATTGTTTCGAGGGAGAGGAAATTATATCATTTCATCCGATACCAGAAGCGAATGTACGAAAAGTATTGTCTTTGGCTGATGAAATGAACTTTGCCTGTATGGTGGTTGGCAAGAATGATTTGGTTATGTACCACGACAACGAAAGTGCCGACCGCATTTTCCAGCAAATGCTTAACGTGCACGGACTGAGTGAAGATGTGCCTGTGGAGTCTGTCTTAGAGCAATCCGTTCTACAACTCACTCCCGTAATTTCACAGGAGGACGAGGAACTGATTATGCGGAGCCTCCCGGACTGCACGTCATGCAGGTGGCATCCAGACTTTGCGGATGTCACTATGAAAAGTGCGGACAAGGGTATGGGGCTTTCTGCAATCATTGCCCGTCATGGCATCAAAATAGAGGAAACGATGGCTTTCGGAGACGGAGGCAACGACATGTCCATTATCAAGAAAGCAGGTATCGGCGTTGCCATGGGCAACGCCAACGAACCGCTGAAGGATGTCGCTGACTATATCACGGATTCTGTAGATGAAGATGGAATCTATAAGGCATTGAAACGTTGGATATTTCATTGATAATCTGATAATTAGGCCTATATTAGTAATTCAAAATCTGGCAAGGTTATCATTAGGTGTAAAAAGGGCGTTTTGGTGGTTACTGATAGTCTACGCAAGTATGCAATTTCATGAAGCACTTCGTGGCGATTTAACGAAGCGCTTTTTTAGTTGCTGACGAAGCGCTTCTTTAGAGTGTAACGAAGCGCTTCGTTAGATCATGTGCGTGATACTATCGGGGTGATGCTCAATCACTTGCGCAAGGACATCCGCATCTTAATGGACTTGCTTGCAAAGAACAAGACGTACTACGAGAGCCTGTTCCTATATGAGAAACGCACCTTGACTGCCATCCTCAAGATGTACCATCAGCAGGAGGA
>CAMEQD010000042.1:0-27074 GCA_945932615.1 uncultured Prevotellaceae bacterium
AACACGAAGTGTTGGAAATCAGCACTTCACAACTGAAATATTTTCGAATGAAAAAGTTTTCAAAAACCCTTAATTATATCGAATTTTCTTGGAGTGGTGGAGAAAATCATTGATTCGTGTCAATTTGGGCTGATGAAATGCTGGGGGTGTTGGATTTATTTTTTATATTTGTGTGACAATTTGACTATCATTATGGAAAAGAAGAAAAAGATTGTTTTCCTGACTGGGGCTGGGATTAGTGCTGAGAGTGGAATCAGCACTTTCCGCGACAGTGACGGGCTGTGGGAGAATCATAGGGTGGAGGACGTAGCGAGTATTGAGGGATGGTGGCGCAACCCTGAGTTGATGCTGGATTTCTACAACGAGCGCAGGAGGGGCTTGGGGCAGTGTGTGCCGAACTCGGCTCACAAGGCGATTGCCATGCTCGAAGAGTGGTACGATGTGGTGGTGGTGACTCAGAATGTGGATGACTTGCATGAGCGTGGAGGGAGTTCGAATGTAATACACCTGCATGGCGAGCTGTGTAAGGTGTGCTCTTCGCTCGACAAGGAATCTCATATCTGCTCCGTGCCTTATGATCATGCGGTCCGTATGGGCGACCTCGCTCCTGACGGAAGCCAGCTGCGTCCGTACATCGTGTGGTTTGGCGAGGCTGTGCCTATGATAGAGAGGGCTTTTGAGGAGGTGGCAAGTGCCGATATCTTTGTCGTGGTGGGCACATCGCTGCAGGTGCAGCCTGCGGCAAGTCTGGTGACGGTGTCGCGTGCGGAGCGTAACTTCATCATCGACCCCAACATACCGAAGATTGCTCTCGGCGATGCCGGGATTGAGGTCATACAGGCTAAGGCTACGGAGGGTATGCGTAGGCTTGTGGAGATTCTGAATACCGAAAATTAGGTATTGTCTGAATGTGGGAATCGTCGTATCTTTGCAGATGTAACTGAATTATAGTCTGTCACAATGAAAAAAATGAAACTCTACGAGGCTAACGATAAGATGATTGACCTCATCGATGACAACTATGCCATGCTGCAGGAACTCAGTGCTTTTGGCATCAGGCTGGGGTTTGGAGACAAGACTGTCTGTCAGGTGTGCGAGGAGCAGGGGGTGGATACTCATACGTTTCTGACGGTGGTGAATTTTCTCATCAACGGGTTTGTGCCGAAACAGGGTGACGAGAATATATCGGTCAATACTCTGCTGGCGTATCTGCGTGCTTCGCACAAGTATCTGCTCGACTTCCAACTGCCTTGTGTGTCGGCCAAGCTTGAGGACGCTCTCGACTGCGGCGACAGGCTCGGCAGCCTGATATTGCGCCTGTATGACCGTTATGCGCACGATATCCGCCAGCACATGAAGTATGAAGAGAAGACACTTTTTCCTTACGTCGAGGCTCTGCTGCGTGGGGAGGAGACGAGCGACTATACTGTGGATATCTTTGCTAAGCACCATAATGATATCGCATGCAAACTGCAGGAGCTCAAGAATATCATCATCAAGTATCTGCCTCACGATCATCAGACGAACAACCAGTTGACGTCTACACTATATGACATCTATAGCAACGAGCAGTGGCTCAAGGGACACAGCAACGTCGAGGAGCAGATCTTTGTGCCTGCCATACGACTGCAGGAGCAGAGGATTAAGACGGATAGGGTGAATGCCCGTATCAATAGTATGATAAAGAATGCTGAGTCGGGCGATTCTGTCTCGGAGCGCGAGAAGGAGATTATCGTCTGCCTGATACAGGGCATGAGCAACAAGGAGATTGCTGCAAAACTGTTTATCTCGGTACATACGGTGATTACTCACCGACGCAATATTGCCCGTAAACTGCAGATTCATTCGCTTGCGGGTCTGACCATCTATGCTATTGCTAACGGACTGATTGACAAGAGTGCGTTCATCAGTTGAGGAGTTCATCAGCTGAGGATAGAGAAAAGGCTGGCACCGTCTCGTTGGGTGCCAGCCTTTTCTCTATCAGAGTGTCTTGCCGTAGGCTATCATCTTGAGGGCTGTGACTGCACATTCGTCGCCCTTGTTGCCGAGGGCTCCGCCGCATCGGTCCAGGGCTTGCTGTAATGTGTCGCATGTGAGCAGGCCGTAGATGACGGGGGTTATGGCCTTGCGGTTGAGCTCCGAGAGTCCCTGGGTGGTGCCTTGGCAGATGTAGTCAAAGTGTGGCGTGTCTCCGCGAATGACGCACCCTATGGCTATGATGGCATCGAGGTCGCGGGATTTGAGCATCAATGAGGTGCCGTAGACCAGTTCAAAGCTGCCGGGTACTGTGCGGACGAGGATGTCTTCACTGGCTACGCCGTGCTTGACGAGGGTGTCGTACGCGCCTTGTAGGAGTGCGCCTGTGACTTCTTCGTTCCACTCGCTTACGACGATGCCTATCTTGTAGCCCTTACCGTCGGGGACGGTGTCGGGATTGTAGCTGCTGAGATTGTGTAATGCGCTTGCCATAGGGGGGGGGGGATGGTGGAGAGAGGGTTACTTGAGTCGCTCAATATACTTGTCTACCTCGTTGCCTTGCATGGTCTGGGGGTAGTCTTTCTTGATGGTCTCGTAGCATTCGAGGGCTACGTCGTTCTTACCCAATGTCTCATAGAGCTGGGCGGCTTGCATCAGGAAGATGGGCGAGAGTGAGTTGTTGTCTGCCTTGGCGGCTGCTTTCTTGAGCAGCTCTGCGCCTTTCTCGGTGTTGCCTGTCTCGACGTAGCAGTTGCCGAGGGCGGCAATGGCTGCGTTGCTGATCATCTCATCGCCGCAGCTGCTGTACTTCTCCAGCATCTTGACGGCTTCGTCGTACTTGCCTGTCTGGGCATAGCAGAGTCCTGCGTAGAGCTTGGCGAGGTTTGCGCTTGGTGTGCATGAGTACTCGTCGGCTATCTGAAGGAAGCCGGGCTTCTGGCCGTCTCCGTTGAGAGCTTTCTCAAATTCGCCGTTCTGAAACATCTGCTGTGCTGCTGCAATGGAGTCGGCGGCTTTCTCGACGCGGGGAATGTAGACATACTGGTAGGCGAGCAATGATGCTATCACTATGGCCAATACTGACCCGCATGCCCAGCCTAAGGCTTTCTTGTGCTTCTCGATAAAGGAAATGTTTGCCTTGACCGTCTCGTCAATCTCATTGACTGGAGTAGTAACGTGTTTTTTTGACATGTTTGATATAATGTATTTGTTATTGTTTCTTGCCAAATCGCACGCAAAGTTAGCAAAAAAGATTGAGATTCGAGAAATTTAGTCTTAATATTATTGTTCGGGCCAGGCTTTTTATGTAAATTTGCCGATGAAATTATGATACTACACCAACTTTGTATACTCAATTACAAGAATATTGTCGAGGCTGAACTGTCTTTCAGTCATGCGCTGAACTGCATCATCGGTGACAATGGCGAGGGCAAGACGAATCTGCTCGATGCTATACGGTTTCTCTCGCTATGCAAAAGCATCAGCGGGGCTCAGGATAGTATGTGTATCCACCATGGCGAGGATGCGTTTATGCTCAAGGGGCTGTATTATGATGACGAGGTGAGCTGCACGACGGAGGTACACTGTGCTCTGCGACGGGGTCAGAAAAAGATTCTAAAGCGTCAGGGCAAGCCTTACAAGCGGCTGGCTGAGCATATAGGGCAGATACCTATAGTCATGGTCAGCCCGTCTGGCGGTGAGTTGATTACGGGGGGGAGCGAGGAGAGGCGACGATTTCTCGACACGGTCATCTCGCAGATGAATCCTATGTATCTTGATGCTCTGAACCGCTACAACAAGGCTTTGATGCAGCGCAATGCCTTGCTCAAGGCCGACCCTCCTTGCGATGTGGAGTTGCTCGCTTTGTGGGAGGAGCAGATGGCTCGTGAGGGCGAATATATATATGAGTGTCGCAAGGAGTTTGTCGAGACGCTCAGTCCTTTGTTTGAACATTATTACCGACATATCTCGGCTCTGCACGAGGAGGCTTCGGTGACTTATACCAGCCACTGCCAGCGTGGTCCTCTGATTGATGTGATACAGCGTGACAGGGCTAAGGACCTTGCTGTGGGCTACTCGCTACACGGCACGCACCGTGATGACCTCGGATTGCTCATCGACGGATACCCTATCCGCCATGAGGGCTCGCAGGGGCAGACGAAGACCATGCTGATTGCTCTCAAACTTGCTCAGTATGATTTGCTACGCCATACGGGGCGCAACACGAGTCCTATATTGCTGCTCGACGACATCTTTGACCGTTTGGACTCTCACCGTGTGGAGCGCATCGTGGCTCTCGTCGGAAGCGACCAGTTTGGTCAGACGTTTATCACTGATACTAACCGTGACCACCTCGACAAGATTCTGTCGCTGACGAATCTCGACTACAGGCTGTTTGACTGTAGGGCTGGGCATTTCACTCCTATTTCTGATCACCTCTCTCCTACCCTATGAAACGCCATAATGCTACTCCTATTCATGCTCTGCTCGACGCTTGGCTCAGAAGCGAGGGTATAGAGACTCCGTTGCTCCAATACCGTCTAGTCAACTGCTGGGCTGAGGTGATGGGGCCTGGGGTGGCTCGATATACTGGGGAAATATATATCCGCGACACTACGCTGCATGTGCAGATAAAGAGTGCGGCTTTGCGTGCCAATCTCCAGATGATGCGCTCTGATATAATCAATAGGCTTAACGGCCATGTACGTGCTCAGGTCATCTCGAACATTGCTTTTCACTAAAACTGTTTCTTAATTTTATGTATCAAGCATCTCCCGACCGCTATATGTGCGGTATGAACTACAAGCGTTGCGGAAAGAGTGGAGTACTTTTGCCGCGCATAAGTCTCGGTCTGTGGCACAACTTTGGAGTCACTACGCCGTTCGAGCGTTCGCGCCAGATTCTGCTCACGGCTTTCGATCATGGCGTCACTCATATTGACCTTGCCAACAATTATGGTCCTGAGCCTGGGGAAGCCGAACGACGGTTCGGACAAATCCTCCATGATGACCTCGGCGGACATCGTGACGAGCTCTTTGTGTCGACTAAGGCTGCATACGACATGTGGGAGGGGCCTTATGGCTCGTGGGCGAGCCGCAAGCATCTTATGGCGAGCCTCGACCAAAGTCTCAGACGTATGAAGGTGGACTACGTAGACTTGTTCTACTGCCACAGATACGACCCTGAGACTCCGCTGGAAGAGACTCTTCAGGCTCTCGCTGATATAGTACGTAGTGGTAAGGCTCTTTATATAGGTATCAGCCGCTGGCCTTCGGACGCTTTGCGCTTTGCGCATAAGTATCTCAACGGACAACACTCGCCGATGCTCATCATACAGGATCGTCTAAATCTCTTGAGTCGCGCGCCTTTAGAACAGGGTATACTCGGATATGCCAATCAGACTGGCACTGGGTTCATCGCGTTCTCTCCCCTCGCGCAGGGATTGCTGAGCGATCGCTATCTCAAGGGTATACCTCAGGGTTCGAGAATGTGTGAGGAACGCTTTCTTAGGTCGAGCTCTCTGACGCCTGTGTTGATGAGACAGCTCCGCGAGCTGAACGATGTGGCTCTGCAACGTGGTCAGACTCTTGCCCAAATGGCACTCACGTGGGTGCTTCAGCAGGCTGGTACGACGAGCGTCCTCGTCGGGGCAAGCAGTCAGGAACAACTCGTTCAGAACATACATGCTCAAGACGCTGCTCCTCTCAGTGATGACGAACTTGTGCGTATCGAGGAGATTCTACAGGGTTGATCTTGCTTCTTCAGACTGCAAAAAGCGACAATATGAGGTCTGAACATCAACTTTTTGGACAGATAGGGCGGAATTTTCAAAAAATAATCGTAACTTTGCACGCGCTATTACGAGATAATAGCATATTTCAAACCTATTAAAACCATTATTTTTAAATTATGGCAACAAAAATTCGTTTACAGCGTCACGGCCGTAAGGGCTATGCTTTCTACAGCATCGTGATTGCTGATGTAAGAGCACCACGTGATGGTAAGTTTACAGAAAAGATTGGTACTTACAACCCTAACACCAATCCTGCCACTGTAGATTTGAAATTTGACCGTGCACTCTACTGGGTAGAGACTGGCGCACAGCCAACAGACACAGTTCGCAACATTCTTTCTAACGAAGGTGTTTACCTGATGAAGCATCTCAAAGGCGGTGTCAAGAAGGGCGCATTTGACGAGGCTACGGCACAGGCTAAGTTTGAGGCTTGGAAGGCTGACAAGCAGAAGGGTCTTGAGCAATTTGCTGCTCAGAAGGCTGCTGAGAACAAGAAAGCTGCCGACGAGCGTCTCGCAGCCGAGAAGAAGGTAGCAGATAAGGTAGCAGAGAAAGTAGCTCAGAAGAAGGCCGCCGAGGCTGCTGCAAAGGCTGAGGCTGAGGCTGCTGAGGCTGCAAGTGAAGAAACAACGGAGGCTCCTGCAGAAGCTTAATCAGTAACACATTTTCCAATAAACAACTTTCCAAACAAACATACATGGGGGCTCAGCTGTGAAGCAGAGCCCTTACTTTTTTCTCTCGGTCTGACACATTATAACCACAAAGATACATGAACACAAAAAAAAGACTGCACGGGGAGATGTTGATGCCCAATGCAGTCCTTTGGTAGCGCCTACGGGAATCGAACCCGTGTTCCATGCGTGAGAGGCATGTGTCCTAGCCGCTAGACGAAAGCGCCGTAGATGCTACAAAAGAGGAGGTAATTCGCTCAATTGCGGTGCAAAGGTACGACTTTTTTGTGATTCTCGCAAGTTTTTGGTTACGTTTTTTTCACAACAACGAGAATTTACTTTACTATACCTTAGAGAAAGTCAGACTGCCGAGGGCATTGCCTACAATCATGATGAGCAGATTCACGCAAAAACCCATGGGCAACTCAACCATTCTCGTGAGGGCACAATCAAAGCCTTCGCGAGTAATCCACATCCAGAAGTAGCCGAAATTGGCGATACAGTGCTCGAAGCCACACATGATGAAGAACATGATTGGAAGTACGACCATGATGGGCTTCTCTGTCTTGCGCCACCCGTTTACGGCCAGATACATCATGGCTCCGCAGCCCCATGAGAGAATAAGGGCTGAATACCATGTCTGGTTGACTTTGGTGGCTACCATGGCATCTACGGCAGAGAGGTCGAGACGGGTCATGTTCATCAGCGTACACCCTACGACTATTCCTATGAAGTTGAAAACGATGATAGGCAACATACCTGTCTTGAGGTTATACAAGTCGGAGAGGCCTTTGACATAGCCTATACGCCCTGTGTAGAGAGGATAGCCTTTGATTATGATGCTGAGCAATCCCATAGAGAAGAGGAAGGCTCCGAGTATCTTGTTGTCGTTGAACACATAGACGATGTCTCCGGCTGCTATGAGTAGTCCGGAGAGAAAGGACTGGACGTAGAACTTCATAACTCTGTCACACTTCGAAGTCGAGACATGTGCGTGACACGGTATAGGGGCGCACCTTGGTGTCAGCTACGGCTAAATGTAGGGGGTGGGAGGCATAGGTCTTTAATGCGTCCTGGCTGACAAACGTACTGTCGAGCATCACATCGCAATTTGACGAGTCAAGTCTGCCATCTATTACCACTTTGATGTCTAACAGTCCTTCTATATGACCTGCAAGGCCTTCGAGCCCTTGCTTGATACCTTGTTTCACACTCTGCTTTTCAGCCTCTGAAAGTTCTGGATTGAGTGTCCAGAGAATGATATGTTTTGTCATTTTGTTTGGTTGTTTGGTTGTTTGGTAATCTACATAAACATCCGAATAATCTTGTCTTTCCATCTCGCGTATGGCTGGTAGCGCAATGGCAAATCGAGGAAATTGGGCTTGAAGACTACACTCTTCCTGTGTGTGAACGTGTCGAATCCATACTTGCCGTGGTATGAGCCCATACCGCTATTGCCTACGCCTCCGAAGGGCATGTTGTGGGTGGCGATGTGCATGATGGTATCATTTACACAACCTCCGCCAAAGCTCAGCCTGCTGAGGAACTTGTGTTTTACTTCTCCTGAAGTTGAGAACAGGTACAAAGCCAGCGGATGGGGGCGTTGCTGTATGAACGCGAATGCTGTGTCCATGCTGTCGACTTTGATGATTGGCAGTATGGGGCCAAATATCTCCTCTTGCATCACGGCATCATCGGCTGTAACTCTGGTCATGACGGTGGGCGATATACGCAGCGTCTCGTCGTCGAGAACACCTCCGTATACGGTCTTGTCTACGTCGATAAGCCCCGAGAGACGGTCGAAATGCTTGCGGTTCACTATCTTGCCGTAATTGTGATTGCTCAGCGGTTCACTGCCATATTGGCGTGAGATTTCATCTTTGAGCAACTCGACAAAACGGTCGTGGACTTCGTTATGACACAGGACGTAGTCTGGGGCTATGCAGGTCTGGCCGCAATTCAGCCATTTGCCGAAGGCTACACGTCGTGCTGCAAGCTTGAGGTCGCAAAGGGAGTCTATGATGACGGGCGACTTTCCTCCAAGTTCGAGGGTGACTGGAGTCAAATGCTTTGCAGCCTTCTCCATGACCATCTTGCCTACAGAGACTCCTCCTGTGAAGAATATGTAGTCAAACTTTTGGTCGAGCAGGGTTTGGTTTTCTGCCCTACCCCCTGTGATGACTGTGACATAATCGGGTGAGAAGGCTCGCTCTATAAGCTTTTGCATGACTGCACTCGTCGATGGCGAATAGGCTGACGGCTTCACACAGACGCAGTTGCCTGCGGCTATGGCTGCTATCAGGGGACCGAGAGTGAGCAATACGGGATAGTTCCACGGCGACATGATGAGTACCACGCCGTATGGGTCTTTGAGAATCTTCTGTGTTGCAGGGAAGTTGGTGAGCGGAGCCATGTGTCGCTCTGGTCTGGACCACGACTTGATGTGCGACAAGCTGTGGGAAATCTCTGAGAGCGTCAGCCCTACTTCACACATATACCCTTCGGAGGCTGATTTGCCCAAATCTGAGCGTAGTGCTTCAAGGAGCATGGGCTCAAACTCATGCAAGGCGGAGCGCAAGCTCTTTAAGGCTTCGACGCGTCTCTTGACATCGAGTGTGGCTCCCGTCAGGAAAAACTGACGCTGTTTTTTGACTATATCTTCAATCATAAAATCACTCCTTTACTGCTAAATACAAATCTGTCATTTCCTTACGTCCGAAAATCACTGGCACGGGGTACAAGGGATTGCCTTCGGCCAGGGCATACGACACCATCGTGTGAATGTCTTCGGTCTTGATTCCTGGGAGTCTTGACGGTATGTCCATACTGCGGTTCATGTCCTCTACCCACGATATAAAGGCTTTAGCCACTGCTTCGTCGGTTGCCTTCGCTTCCAAACCGAGCGACTCGGTCAGGCCACTCTCGCGAGCGAGCGATGCCAACTTGGGATAGACTGCATCGCCGTAGGCGCGCAACACTATGGGGAGCAGTACAGCATTGGCAAGTCCGTGTGGTACTCCATACTGCCCTCCGAGCGAGTGTGCCACACAATGTACGTAGCCTACATAGCTGATGCTGAAAGCGTTGCCAGCACAGAAGGCTGCTCTGAGCATGTTCTGACGTGCTTTCACGTTCGACCCGTCGCGATAGGCGTCGAGCAGATTGGTGCTGATGAGACGCACGGCCTCGATGGCCATCTTGCGAGTATACGCTGTTGTAGAACGACCGATATATGCCTCGACTGCATGCACAAGTGCGTCCATACCTGTCGTACTCGTGATGTGGGGAGGCAGACCTACAGTCAGGCGATAGTCATGTACTGCCACGGGAGGTATGAGAGGGAAGTCCATGATGGCATACTTGTGATGCTTTTCTGCGTCGGTGATGACCGCTGCGAGAGTAGTCTCGCTTCCTGTGCCTGCCGTGGTAGGCACTGCTACCAGCAGGGGCAGACGGACCCACACCTTGAGTACTCCAGCCATCCATTTGAGCGAAGTGCGCGGACGAGCCACGCGACACGCTGCGGCCTTAGCGCAATCCATCGCACTGCCTCCGCCGAGGGCAATGATGGCCTGCGACTGACTCTCCACATAGAGGGCTCTCGCCTCCTCAACATTGGCTACGGTTGGGTTGGGTACGGTGTCGGCATACACTCTATACTGGATTCCTGCTGAGGTGAGCTTGTCTTCGAGCATAGCCGCTATGCCAGCATTGACAAGCCCCTGGTCCGTTACGACGAGCACACGTCCTATGCCCTTTGCCTTGAACATGGAGCCCAGTTCGTCCATAGAACCAAGTATTTTGGGTTCTCGATATGGAAGTATGGGGATTACCAGACGGAACACCGTCTGATAAGTCCTACACCATAGTTTATATAGAGGATTCATAGAGCATAGATTTCATTGTATGTTGTCACTTCACGCTGACTTTCGCTGCCAGAGCCTTACACTTGTCTCTCAAAGCAGTTTGGTCGGCACCAATCTTGTCCCAGCAGACCACGACACCCATACGGCGACCCACATGAGCTTCAGGTTTGCCAAAGATACGCAGATAAGTATTGGTCGCAGCGCATACTTGCTCCATGCCACTATACGATGGAGACTCAGTCTCTACCTCGCTTAGTATCACGGCACTGACACCTTGACGTTCGAGGGTTATTTCAGGTACAGGCAGTCCCAGTACAGCTCGCGCATGGAGTTCAAACTCGCTCAGATTCTGAGTGCCAGAGAGTGTGACCATGCCTGTGTCGTGAGGACGCGGAGAGAGCTCGCTGAATATCACGCCTTCCTGCTCGCTCACGAAAAACTCCACTCCCCAAATGCCAGCACCGGTCAAGGCCTCCGTCACCTTGGCTGCCATCTCCTGGGCTGCGGCAAGGTGCTCAGGCTTCATGGCTCGGGGCTGGAAACTCTCGCGATAGTCTCCGCCCTTCTGTACATGCCCTATGGGAGGGCAGAAGAGCGTAGGACCATCTTTCTGGGTCACCGTAAGAAGGGTTATCTCATAATCAAACGGGATAAACTGCTCGACGATGACCTCCATGATGTCGCCTCGTGCACCTTCGCACGCGCAGTCCCATGCCTCCTTGAGAGCGTCAGCAGAGTCAACCTTGCTCTGACCGTGACCAGAGCTTGACATCAGAGGCTTGACGATACAGGGGAAACCAACGACGTCAGCCGCAGCACAGAGCTCCTCATACGTCGTAGCATAACGATAGTTTGCAGTCTTGAGTCCAAGCTCTGTATGAGCCAACTCGCGTATGGCCTTGCGGTTCATAGTATAGTTGACAGCCCTCGCACTCGGCACCACCTGGATGCCACGATTCTCGCACTCATAGAGCATCTCTGTGCGTATGGCCTCAATCTCGGGCACGATAATATCAGGCTTGACCTCGTCGACCACTGCCATGAGGGCATCTCCGTCGAGCATGGAGAAGACTCTACGCTCATCGGCTACCTGCATGGCCGGTGCATTGTCATACTTGTCGCACGCAACCACATACTGCCCCTTGCGCTTCAGGGCTATCACAAACTCCTTGCCCAACTCGCCTGAGCCCAACAACAATATTTTCTTCATATCTATCAGTTATTTTCTTGAAAAACGAGAATAAACAATCTTTTAAACTCACTGTGGATTCTGCCCACTTCAGCTGAGTCCCTCAATCTCTCCGTCTACGATGTCAATCTTCAGAGCCTGCGGCAACTTTGGCAGTCCTGGCATACGCATGATATCGCCAGCTATCAACACGACAAACTCTGCACCTTGATTGATGACGATGTCACGTATAGTCACCGTGAAGCCCTCGGGCACACCATACGCCTTAGGATCGGCAGAGAACGAATACTGCGTCTTGGCCACACACACCGGATAGTGAGTCAAGCCAAGCTCAGCGACGATGGAGAGCTTCTTTTTGGCAGCAGGTGAAAATACGACATTCTTGGCTCCGTAGACCTTGCGAGCCACAGCCTCCGCCTTGTCCTCAATCGACATTTCATCGCTATATGCAAAGACAAGAGGTTGGCTCTCCTTCTCTTCGATGGTCTTGGACACGAGCTCTGCCAACTCTACGGCACCAGCCCCACCCTCGTTGAACGCATTGTTGACAGCAAAGCCCACGCCAATCTGCTCGCAGTGCTCACGACAGAAAGCAATCTCCTCGTCAGTATCCGAAGCATAGCGATTGAAGCAGACTACTACGGTCTGTCCGAAGCCTTGCAAATTGCGGATATGACGGTCGAGATTCTTCACACCCTCGCGCAGACCCTCCATGTTTGGCATCTTGATGTCCTCGACGTTCACTCCGCCGTGCATTTTCAAGCCCTGCGTCGTAGCCACCAACACCGTCAGCGCAGGCTGGAGGCCAGACTTACGGCACTTTATATCGTAAAACTTCTCTGCGCCCAAGTCAGCACCGAAGCCAGCCTCAGTGATGACATACGGAGCAAGACTCATAGCCATGCGAGTAGCCAGGACCGAATTGCACCCATGAGCGATGTTAGCAAAGGGACCGCCATGCACGATAGCAGGAGTACCCTCGGTTGTCTGAACCAAATTAGGTTTGATAGCATCGCGCAGCAACACACAGATACTGCCAGCCACCCCGAGATCCTTGACCGTAAAAGGCTTGCCATCGATCGTTGTTCCAAGCAAGATGTTTTCTATACGACGGCGCAAGTCAGCCTCGTCCTGAGCCAGACACAAGATAGCCATAATCTCACTCGCCGGAGTAATGTCGAAACCGCTCTCCATAGTCACCCCATTAGTCTTTGCACCAAGGCCAGTGACGATATAGCGCAAGTTGCGATCATTGACATCAAGCACACGCTTCCACAACACCTCCCTCATAGCAAAGCCCTCAGCCTGATGCTGGTAGATATAATTGTCCAAAAGGGCAGCAATCATGTTGTGAGCACTCGTGATGGCATGGAAATCGCCCGTGAAATGCAGATTAATCCTGTCCATAGGCAACACCTGAGCATAGCCACCGCCAGCAGCCCCCCCCTTCATACCGAAACAAGGTCCCAGCGAAGGCTCACGCAGAGCCACCACCGTGCGCTTGCCTATACGATTCATGCCCAGCGCAAGTCCAACGCTCACGGTCGTCTTGCCAATACCAGCCTTCGTAGGCGTTATGGCAGTCACCAAGACCAGCTTGCTCCGCCTAATCCTCTCCTCATCGATCAAGTCGTGAGGCAACTTAGCTATATAGCGGCCATACGGCTCAAGCATCACCTCATCGACACCCAAATCTGCTGCCACATCCTTGATGGGGCGCAACACGGTTTCCCTTGCAATCTCAATGTCCGATTTCATAAATATATCATTTTTTCTTTGTTATCTTATCATTCTCCCCCACCTCAAAAAAGCACGCCCCCTTAGCACCATCAGGCAGATACTGTTGCTCCACATAATGCCCTGGGAAATCATGCGGATAAAGATACCCGTCATGGTAGCCCAATTCAGCCATCAACTCCGTCGGTGCATTGCGCAAATGCAGAGGCACAGGCAGATTGCCCGACCTACGCACATACTCCAAAGCCGCATTGACAGCATTGTACGCACTGTTACTCTTAGGCGAAGTGGCCAAATACACCGTAGCCTCAGCCAAAGGAATACGCCCCTCAGGCCACCCAATCTTGCTGACAGCATCAAAAGCAGCATTGGCCAGCAACAAAGCATTAGGGTTGGCCAACCCAATATCCTCAGAAGCCGAAATCACCAGCCTACGAGCTATGAATTTCGGATCCTCCCCCCCCTCTATCATTCTCGCCAGCCAATAAATCGCAGCATCAGGATCACTACCCCTAATACTCTTGATAAACGCCGAAATAATATCATAGTGCAACTCCCCGTCCTTGTCGTAAGCCAGCGGATTCTGCTGCAAACGCCGAGCCACCAACTCGTCCGTCACCACCAAAGACTCTCCCCCGGCATCATCACGCCGCGGAGCCAACTCAGTAACGAGCTCAATGATGTTAAGCAACTTGCGAGCATCTCCACCGCAATATCGCAGCAACGCCCCAGTCTCCGAGATGACAACATTCTTCTCTCTGAGCACCACATCCTCAGCAAGAACCCTCTCCACCAGCCTCAGCAAGTCAGTCTTTTCGAGCGGTTTGAGCGTATAGACCTGACAACGACTCAGCAGAGGCCGAATCACCTCAAAGCTCGGATTCTCCGTAGTAGCCCCAATCAGCGTCACCACCCCCTGCTCCACAGCCCCGAGGAGACTATCCTGCTGCGACTTAGAGAAACGATGAATCTCATCGATAAACAACAAAGGGCTTGGAGAGTCAAAAAACCTCGCGCCACGCGCCTTATCGATCACATCGCGCACGTCCTTCACCCCACTCGTCACCGCGCTAAGCGTAAAGAAAGGCACCTTCAACGCCTTAGCCATAATCATAGCCAACGTCGTCTTGCCAACGCCAGGAGGCCCCCACAATATAAAACTACTCGCCCTCCCCCCCTCTATCATACTGCGCAACACCCCCCCAGGCCCCACCAAATGCTGTTGCCCGATATAATTGTCAAGCGTCGTAGGACGCATTCTCTCTGCCAAAGGTTGCATATTCACCCACAAAGATATATAAAAAATACGAATAAGCGAACAACGACACCAATAAAACAGTAATTAAAACTTCAATACCTTATGATAAGAAAGATAAACATAAATTTTACACACGAAATATTAAATCGAAGTTAAAGTCAAGACAAGACACACGACTTTCGTCCAAAACGACATACATTTGCCCCAGACAATCACTAACCCCTAAACACACCAGACTATGAAAATCAAAGCAATCAGAATGTGCAACAACACATTCGAGACCCCAGGCACAGCCCACGTCGCCCAAGACGGCTACCTCATCGACACAGGATTTGAAGTCATACTCGTCGACACCGGCCAGCGAGCATCACACACAGGCTCAACACCACAGCCCAACCCCCACGCCCACACCCGCGAGTGCAACCAAAACTACCTCAGAGCCCTCCACGCCCTCGGGTATCGCCCCGAGCAGGTCACGCGCATCATCGTCACACATCGACAACCTTGCCACACAGCCGCCCTCAACTGCTTTCCCCAAGCCAAGATCTACATCTCGGCCCAAGAAGCGGCAACACTGAATCTCTGCGGCAACAACATCGTCATCGCTGACTGCCCGCAACGATACCACGACTTCGCCCGAGCCCAGAAAGTCACCGACGGCATATACTACGTCGAAGACGAAAGACACGACTCACCCCACGACATTGTCATCATCGAAGACCACGGCCACCACTACATGATACACAGCGACCTCACCACATACAACCCCATGTCAGCCGACGGTCGCCAACACACCAGCAGACACTAAGCAACCCTACCCGAACGTCGCCTGCCAGCGATCCCACGCATCAATGTCAGCATCAGGAAACTTCAGCAACATACGGCGGACTTGCTCAGGCGACTTCTCCCTCTCAGGGTGGCTCTTAGAGAAAAACTTGTCAGCATAACACACAATCTGCTCCTCCATCGAACGCGGACACAAATCCACGTCCAACGGCAGGGGCAGATTCTGTCTTCGAATAGTAGAAGGCGAAAGCCCCGTACCCGTATGTCGGCAAGCAATATTAGCCAAAGCCCCATAATACCCAGCCCTCTCCACATCAGCCTCAGCCTCAGCCAAGAGCAACCTCGCCCCCAAAATCCCATGGCAGATATACGGGTGCGAGCCATAGCAATGAATCCCCGGCGCATCAGTCATCACGATACCAATATCATGAAGCATAGCCCCCTCATACACCAACCCCCTATCACACACAATCTCAGGGTGCCTATCCAAGACCTCCAAAGCTCTACGAGCCACACACGACGAATGCAACACCAACAAATCCCTCAACTCAGGATTGTCACCATAATACTTATCAATAATACGCACAATCATAACTACATCTCCATACTACCAGGTCTAATACTCTCACGCGCAATCACCCCCGACAGAGCCAACACCGAAACCAGATTAGGAATAGCCATCAACCCATTGCCCAAATCAGAAAGATTCCACACCAGTTCGAGCTGCGTAATCCCCCCCACGAAACACAACACCACATACACCACCCTATACGGCACAGCCGAACGCCTCCCCGCCAAAAACTCGATACCCTTCTCACCATAATACTCCCAACCAAGAATAGTCGAAAAAGCAAACGTGATGATACCAAAGAGCAACAAAGGAGTCCCCACATAAGGAATCGTAGCAAAAGCAGCATGAGTCAGACGTCCACCCATCTCAAACGAAATGCCATCGTTGGCCAGCACACTACTCACGATGACAAGCCCAGTGAGCGCACACATCACCACCGTGTCCCAAAACGTCCCCGTACTCGACACCAAAGCCTGCCTCACAGGACTCTTCGTCTGAGCCGCCGCCGCCACAATAGGAGCCGACCCCAGTCCAGACTCATTCGAAAACAAGCCACGCGCGATACCATAACGCGCAGCCATCATAATACCGCTCCCGACAAAGCCACCCCCCATACTACGCGTCGAGAACGCACTCTCACAAATAAGGCAAAGCGAAGGCCAGACATACCCCCAGTTGACACAAAGTATATACAAGCAGCCGACGATATACAACAACGCCATGAAAGGCACAAAGGCAGAACAGATCCGCGCTATCCCCTTCACACCACCGAGCAATACCAACGCAGCACACACAGACACCACGGCAGCACTCAGCACGGGCGACACCCCAAAAGACTCCTCACACAACATCGAGATAGCATTAGACTGCACCATATTGCCAATACCGAAAGCCGCAATCGTCGAAAACGCAGCAAACATCACAGCAAGATGCTTCCAGCCCAGTCCCCTCAGCAAAGTATACATCGGTCCCCCATGCATAAAACCATTCCTATCCTTCACCCTATACTTCACCGCCAGGAAAGCCTCAGCATACTTCGTTGAAATACCAAAGATACCAGTCAGCCAGCACCACAACACCGCACCGGGTCCACCCAGCGAGACAGCCGTAGCCACCCCCACGATATTACCCGTACCAATCGTCGCCGCCAAAGCCATAGCCAAAGCACCAAACTGCGACACATCTCCGCTCGCCCCCTTATCCTTACTGATACTCAACTTTATAGCCCTCATGAGGAATCTCTGCGGACACCTCAGCCTCACAGTAAGATAAATATGCGTGCCCAAAAGCAACAAAATCATCGGCCACCCCCACAACTGTGCGGAAAGGAAAGCCACAAACTCATTAAAATTCGCCATCAAGTCAGGTTTAACGAATGCAAAATTACTAAAATTTAGGCTAAAACTAACACACAATAACAAATAATAAGCCCAAAGCATCCCAAAAAAAGGCTACCTTTGCCCAAAACAATCTCTCCCCCCCAGCCACAAAGCCCCATTTCCATGACCGAGGCGAAGACCAGCAGCATTGCGAATAGCCAAATCCACCACACCCTTCGCCCTCTCCACCGCAACCTCAAGCCCCAGTCCCTCCGCCAGGAAAGCAGCGATAGCACTCGACAACGTACACCCCGTCCCATGCAAATTAGTCGACACAATCCTCGGAGACGAAAACGCCACCACATCGTTCTCTCCCCGACGAAACAACCTATCGCACATCACATCGCCCGAGCCATGCCCCCCCTTCAGCAACACCGAAGTCCCCAAGCCCCCCACCAAATCCCAACCCAGCGACACCAGATCATCAGCATCACCACCACACCCCAGCAACCCCGATAGACACAAAGCCTCAGGAATATTAGGAGTCACCAACGAACAAAGCGGAAACAACCTCTCCACCACAAAGCTCCGACACACCTCCGACATCAACACCGTCCCACTCGTCGACACCATCACAGGATCACACACCACCGGCACCCCCAGCCCCACAAGCCTATCCACCACCACCCGAGCCGACTCCAACTCAGGCAGCATACCAATCTTCACAGCATCAAGCTCAAAATCCTCCAGCACAGCATCAATCTGCGCCCCCAACACATCCTCAGGCACAGGCATCACCGCCCTCACCCCCAAAGAATTCTGAGCCGTCAGCGCCGTAGGCACCGTCAGCGCATAATGCCCCAAAGCCGTTATAGTCTTCAAATCCTGCTGAATCCCAGCACCAGCCGACGTATCACTCCCAGCAATCGACAAAACAAACCTCATACACCAATCCTCCAAGCATCACCAAGAATCAAAGCCCCCCCAAACCCCATCTCCCTCACCACGTCCAAATTATCAAACCTCACCCCCCCAAGCGCATACACCCCCTCATCAATAATACCCCCATCACGCGCCTCACAAATCTCCCCATACGAAAACGCCGCCCCATATCCCACCTTCGAAATCGAATCAAACACAGGCGACAACGACACATAGTCATACACCCCCTTACACCCCCTCACCTCCTCCAACGAATGGCAGCTCCGGCTCACACGCCCCCCCCACCCCACAGGCACCGAAGCATTCCTACCATTAAGATGCACACCCCCCAACCCATACCTCACAGCCAAGTCAAAATGATCATGCAACACCAGCCTCCCACGCAACTCCCCAGGCACAGACAAGATCAGCCCCTCCGTCCGCTCACGCCCCCACCCCGGCTTTCTGACATGCACAAAATCCACACCCCCATTCAGCAAGAAATCCGCAATCCTCTCCCCCTCATCAGACACCTCCGAAGGCCAAGTCACGACAATCACCCTAAACATACCCACACTACCTCCTCCCCATCAAGTCAAACGAAGCGTCCCAATCCTTCCACACAGGCTCACGCCCCAACTCCCTCAGCCTCACCTCAATCTCAGCCGCCGTACGACTATCCGACACCGTAAACTGCTCCAGCGCCTCAGGATACGTATGATACCCCCCAGGATTCACCTTCGACTCAGCCGACATCGTCGTCACCCCCAGCGTACACATATTATCACGGATAAACTCAGGCTCACGCGTAGAATACGAAATATCCACATCATGGTCGAAGATACGCATCGCAAACGTCACCTGCGCCAACTCCCTATCGCTCACGAAGCAATTAGGCTGAAACCCCTCATTCTGCGCAGGACGCATACGAGGAAAATTCACCGAATACCTCGTACGCCAATAATGCTTCTGCAGATACCTCAGATGATACGCCATCATCGTCACGTCCGTGCGCCACTCCCTCTCCAAGCCCAGCAAAGCCCCCATACCGATAGAATGCACCCCCGCCATCCCCATACGGTCAAACCCATCCACACGCCACACGAAGTCCGACTTCTTGCCAGCAGGATGATAAACCTTGTAATTCCTACGATTATACGTCTCCTGGAAACAAATCACCCCATTCAGTCCATGCTCAGCCAGCAACCTATACTCCTCCGAACTAAGCGGCATGACCTCAATCTTGATATTCGAGAAATACTTCTTCGCCACATCAATCGCCCTCGCCAAATAAGGCACCCCCGCCTTCGCCGGATTCTCCCCCGTCACCAGCAAGATATTCTCAAACGGAGCCAACCTCTTGATAGCCCTATACTCATCCTCAATCTGCTCAATAGTAAGGATAGTACGCTTCATAGGATTAGAGCGATGGAAGCCACAATACACACACGAGTTAGAGCAAGAATTCGTGATATAAAGAGGTATAAACATCGACATCGTCCGTCCGAACCGCTCCTCAGTATAACGTTTCGACAGACGCGCCATCGTCTCAAGATACGGCAGCGCCGCAGGCGAAATCAACGCCATAAAATCATCCACATCACAATGCTCCCTCCCCAAAGCACGACGCACATCAGCGTCCGACTTAGCAGCAATACGCTCAGTCGTCTCGTCCCAGTCAATATTAAGTAATTCGTCGGAAAACATTTTTTTTAGGTTATAAGGTTATTAGGTCGCTTCGCTGGTAAGGTTTTAAGGTTATTTTTTTTAAGGTTATAAGGTTATTAGGTCGCTTCGCTGGTAAGGTTTTAAGGTTATTTTTTAGGTTATTTCTAAGGTTATAAGGTTATTAGGTCGCTTCGCTGGTAAGGTTTTGAGGTTATTTCTAAGGTTATTTCTAAGGTTATTTCTAAGGTTATAAGGTTATTAGGTCGCTTCGCTGGTAAGGTTTTAAGGTCGCTTCGCTTGTAAGGTTTTAAGGTCGCTTCGCTGGTGAGGTTTTAAGGTTATAAGGTTGTATACCTTTGACCTTAGAACAGAGCGGAAAGTCTGAACCTTAAACCTCACAAAATAACCTCATAACCTCAAAACCTCAAAACCTTATAACCTCAAAAATAACCTCAAAACCTCAAAACCTCACAATTCATATTTCTCAAATCAATCGTCCAAAGCCTATCCACGAGAGGCTCCCCATACCCACATATCAGCTGCAACACCTGCGCCGCCTCCACACTCCCCACCACAGCAGGAGTCACCCCCACCACCTGTTTGCCAGGATGCGGCATCGCCAACGTTGCCGCCTCGTCGGGATACAGCGTACGATACGTAGCCCTCCCCACACACAACACAGCCACCTGCCCCTCCAGACCGCACACAGCCCCATAGACAAACGGTTTGCCCAGCTCCACACACACATCGCTGATGAGAAACCTCGCAGCAAAATTGTCCGTACCGTCCACCACCACATCATACCCAGCAATCAACTCCCGCGCATTCTCCTCAGAAAGCCAACACTCATGAGCCACCACAGAGATCGACGAATTCAGAGCCAACAACCTCCTCCTCGCACACAAGACCTTAGACAACCCCACCTCCCCCTCACTATACAACACCTGCCTATGCAAGTTCGACACACACACACAATCATCATCAACCAAGCCAATCACCCCCACCCCAGCACCAGCCAGATACATAGCAATCGGCGAGCCCAAGCCCCCCACACCCACCACCAGCACCCTCGCCGCAGCAAGTTTCCCCTGCCCCACCTCGCCAATCTCAGGCAAAATCAACTGGCGAGCATAACGATCCGAAAAATCCACCATAATTCAAAGCCTACGTAAATCATGAGACAACTTAGCCGCACAGAAGTTAGGCCCACACATCGTGCAATACTCCCCGTCCGTATGCCCTGCCTCCTCAAAATACTGCAACGCCCTGTCCGGATCCAACGACAAATGGAACTGATCCCTCCACCTAAAGTCAAAACGCGCCTTCGACAAAGCATTATCCCGAATCTGCGCCCCAGGGTGCCCCTTAGCCAAATCAGCAGCATGAGCAGCAATCTTATACGTAACCACCCCCACCCTCACGTCCTCACGATTAGGCAAAGCCAGATGCTCCTTAGGAGTCACATAGCACAACATCGCCGTCCCCAGCCACGCAATCTGCGCCCCCCCGATAGCACTCGTGATATGATCATAGCCCGGAGCAATATCCGTCACTATAGGCCCCAGCGTATAAAACGGCGCCTCATGACAATGATCCAGCTGACGCTCCATATTCTCCCTAATCTTATGCATCGGCACATGCCCAGGCCCCTCGATAAACGCCTGCACATTCCTCTCCCACGCACGCGTCACCAACTCCCCCATCGTATCCAGCTCAGCAAACTGCGCCGCATCATTAGCATCAGCCGTACACCCAGGCCTCAACCCATCACCCAGCGACAAAGCCACATCATACTGAGCCACAATATCGCAAATCTCATCAAAATGCTCATACAGAAACGACTCCCTATCATGAATCAGGCACCACTTACTCATAATCGATCCCCCACGACTCACTATACCACACAGACGACTATCCGCCAAATGCACATTCTGCCTACGAATGCCAGCATGAATCGTAAAATAATCCACCCCCTGCTCACACTGCTCAATCAGCGTATCGCGATACACCTCCCACGTCAAATCCTCCACACGCCCCCTCACCTTCTCCAAAGCCTGATAAATAGGCACCGTCCCCACAGGCACCGGACAATTACGCACAATCCACTCCCTCGTCTCGTGAATATTCTCACCCGTCGAGAGATCCATCAGCGTATCCCCACCCCACTTACACGACCACACAGCCTTCTCCACCTCCTCATCAATCGACGACGTCGTAGCCGAATTACCGATATTCGTGTTAATCTTCACCAAGAAATTACGCCCGATAATCATCGGCTCAGCCTCAGGGTGATTCACATTAGCCGGCAACACCGCACGCCCCCTCGCAATCTCCTCCCTCACAAACTCCGGCGTGATATGCGACTTGATACCCAGTTCCTCACAATTCATATTCTCACGAATCGCCACATACTCCATCTCCGGCGTGATAACACCAGCCTTAGCATAAGCCATCTGCGTAATAGCCCTCCCCACCTTCGCCCTACGCGGCAGCCTGATATGCTCAAAGCGCAACCCATCAAGACTCCTGTCCGCCAGACGCGCCCTACCATACTCACTCGACACCTCATCGAGCACCACCGTGTCATCACGATCCACAATCCACCTCTCCCTAATCCTCGGCAAGCCCCTCTTCAAGTCCACCACGATGTCAGGATCAGAAAACGGTCCACTCGTATCATAAATATACACAGGCTCATTCACCACCGTATGCGGCACCCCATTCCCATCCTTAGTCACCGTAGGCGTCAGATTCACCTTCGTCATACCCACCCTGATGTCAGGAAACAACTTACCCTGCATATAAACCTTCTCCCTCTTAGCATACGCCCTATTATCATTCACAGCCATAATCAAAACTCAAAATTAAAGAAACACATCAAACATCAAGAAAAGACGTCAGCGGCGAGCTCGCCACCGCACCGTCACACACAGCCCCCAGCCCAGCCTCAAAAGCACGACGGCCAGCCACCACAGCCTCCCTAAACGCCCTCGCCATCTCCACAGGGTCCCCCGCCACAGCAATCGCCGTATTCACCAAGCAGCAGTCCGCCCCCATCTCCATAGCCTCCGCAGCATGACTCGGAGCCCCGATCCCAGCGTCCACCACCACAGGCACCGTAGCCTGCTCGATGATAATCTGCAAGAAATCCCTCATACGCAACCCCTTGTTAGACCCAATCGGAGCCGCCAGAGGCATCACCGTAGCCGCCCCCGCCTCCTCAAGATGCTTACACAACGTCGGGTCAGCCTGACAATAAGGCAACACCACGAAGCCCATCTTCACCAACCTCTCCGTAGCCTTCAGCGTCTCCACCGAGTCCGGCAAGAGATAACGCGGATCAGGGTGAATCTCCAGTTTCAGCCAATTCGTCCCAAACGCCTCGCGCGACATCTGAGCAGCAAACACAGCCTCCTCAGCATTTCTCACCCCCGAAGTATTAGGCAACAACTGAATATCGCGAAACTGAGTGATATGCCCCAGCAAATCATCATTAGCATCGTCCAGTTCCACACGCTTCATAGCCACCGTCACCATCTCCGTCCCACTCGCCCTGATAGCCTCAGCCATCAAAGCATTACTATTGAATTTACCCGTTCCCAAGAACAGACGCGAGCCAAACTCACGCCCTGCGATTATAAGTTTAGACATATTTTTTTAGGTTTTTAGGTTTTGAGGTTTTAAGGTTTTGAGGTTACCTTAAAACCCACCCTCCTCATCTCAGCCACAGGATCCTCCGCCCTCAGAATCGAGCCACTCAGCGCGATGCCCGACACCCCCGTCTTCATAATCTCAGGGATATCCTCAGCCGTAATCCCACCTATAGCAACAATCGGGACACCAATCCCAGCCTCCCTCATACGCCCCACAATATCCACATAGCCCTCCATGCCCAGCACCGGTGCAAGCCCACTCTTCGTCGTCGTAAAACGAAAAGGTCCACAACCGATATAATCCACCCCCATACCCCACAGCCTCGCCACATCCTCAAACGTATTCGCCGTACCACCGATGATGAAGCCCTCCCCCAGCACCCTACGAGCCACATCGACCCCCATATCCATCTTACCCAGATGCACCCCATCAGCCCCAATCTCCCTCACCAACTCCACATTATCATCAATGACAAACACAGCCCCCGCCTCCCTACACATACGCTGAGCCACCAGAGCCACCCTCCTCATCTCATCATACCCCACACCCTTCATACGCAGCTGTACCCACCTACAGCCACCCCTCAGAGCCAGCTCCACCGAATCCAGATACGAATACCTCTCCGTAAAATGCGAGATAAACTGCAACTTCACCCTATCCACCACAAGCCGCTTTAATCACAATCACACTATCCCCCTCGCTAAGCACACACTCCCCCCACTCACACCTCTTCACCATCACCCCCCCAACAGCCACAGCCACCCCATTTTCAGGCAACCCCAGCTCCTCAGCCAGCTCCGCCACAGACCCCGCCCCAGTCTCCATCACTTTGTTGTTAACCAGAATCTTCATAACAATCCCATTTTTTTATATAAACAAAAAGGCAACGACCATCACAGTCATCACCTCAGGGGCAAGGGCCAACAGCCAAAGGCAAAGCCCAAATACATGGACGCAACGCTCATTTCCTACGACAGCATTACCTGCATCAGGTCAATGGGTATAATCTCAGCCTCGCCCACCAATGCAGACCAACAATCCGCACCACAGAGCATCAGGCACCCCCGAGTTCACACCGCAAAAGTAGCAAAAAAAAAACAAACTACCAAATATAAGTTTATTTTTTTGAGGTTTTGAGGTTTTGACAACACTAATCCACAAAATCCCCATCATCAATTCCCAACTCGCGACACACAAAGCGCACCACCTTCGGAGGGAGCAACCTACGCGTAGGTCTGACCCCCATAGCACTAATCACATTGCGATGTTCCATCATCCAGCGTCGCAGCACTTCTGTACTGATGCCAGCAGCCTGAGCAATTTCGGATTTTGTTTTGGATTTCATTTTTAAGGTTTTAAGGTTTTGAGGTCGCTTCGCTTGTAAGGTTTTAAGGTTATTAGGTAAGGTTTTAAGGTTATAAGGTTTTGAGGTTTTGAGGTTATTATCGTTAGAACCCAAATAACTAAATAACCAAACAACACTATCTTGTTTTAAGGTTGTTTTTGTGAAGTCTATGGCTTTCACTCAGTTCTTAGTCTTCTTGTTTGGTTCTGAGGTTAAAGGCATAAAACCTTAAAACCTCAAAACCTCACAAGCGAAGCGACCTTACCAGCGAAGCGACCTTACCAAGGGGGGGTGTCTCTCTTCGAGTTTTGCATATTAACGATTTAACGAAAGACGAACCCCATCGCCCAGCATCAAGTCTTTTCATAGCAAGCCTTCCTGTTCACAGTCCCAGCTTTGCGGATAAGACCAGCTTTTGTGAGCCTTATAATTATAGATTGCACCGCACTCTTAGACTTGTCCGACAACGTCTCGCAAGCCTGCTCAACTGTAAACCTCTCAGGCAGTCGGTCGAGCATATCAAGCGTCTCATTCGGTCTGCCAGTCGAAGCACGAAGGCTAATCCCCTCGTAGCTCGCTAACTGCTCCGAACGCAGACGCCTGCTCCAAAGCAAGTCCTGCACATCAAGACAATACTGCGCCGTACGCACCGCCAAGTCCGAAGCCGCCCTGCGCTCCCTATACCTGTCCAACTCCAGCGCATGAATCTTGAACTCGTCATACTCCGCCCTCGCCTCAATAAGCCTGCGCTCCAAAGCCACGATTTCCTCCTCCGAAACAGAGATGTCCCCCTTCGCCCTCTCCAACTCCACCTTTATGCCCTCAATCTTCGCCATCAGCGCATCGTCCAAGTCCAAGATGTCCTGCACAATCCATGCACATTGCATCGCCACTCCCAGCGTGTGAGCAATCTCCGCGCTGCGGAAGCGGAATCGCGCCCTCTCATCGTTGCGCTGACCCACGGGCAGAGCCTCCAGCTCCGTACGCACGCGCTCCAACCAAGCCTCCAAAGCCCTGTCGAGCATCGGCGTAAACAGCAAGCCCGACATTTTGAGCATCAACGACGTAGCGCGATCCACGTAAGCCACGTCCTCCTCGCTATACTGCTTGTAGACAGGCAGACGCTGGTAAGTGTTGTCCGGAACAAGGCAAATCAGCACACGCTGAGCCGAACCGTCGCTCAAATTCTTCGCCCATTGCTTGATGGTCTGGTCGTGAGTCCCCGACGTCGTCACATCCCAGTTGCAAGGCGTTTGGAGCGTCACGCTATCCCCAGTGGCATTGAGTGAGCCCACATTGCCGTTATCAAACATCAGACGGCAAAAATCACCACGATAATAATACCCCTGACGGTTAAGATTGAGGGACGAAATTTCTTCGGCAAAGGTGTAGGTCTTTTTGCCATCGAGGTACGCCATCTGCTGGATGTGAGCCTTGCGCGTTGTGTCGCACTCCAAGATGCGCAGCCCGAGCTGAGGCAGTTTCTGCTTCTCGCCGTCCTTAGCCGTCTTGTTGTCCTCAATCACCTTGTTGATGATATTCCGCGTACGCTCGTCCTGCGCCCGCAGCGGCCTGATAAGAGCCTCGATGACCTCACGAAGCTGACGCTTGCCAGAGCCTGAAAGACCGTCCCAATGCGTCCATCCGTTGAGCCTTGCCACGCCCTTGGAGCCAAACTTCCTGCGCACATCGCTCAGCAGGGTCAGCATCGCAGTATACGAACCGCAGAGAGTCAGATATCTGTAGCCCGGCAATACAGGAGTGAGCAGCACGTCCACCCAACGCGGCAGCGTAGGCAAATCCATATCGTCGACGATGCAACGCGCCACGCTCGGATACGGCGACGACACTCCGCACATCTCCGCTGCATTCACGTCGGCAAGGGCAACGCCATTTTCACCACCATTATCCCCAGCAGCACCTTCTCCAGCACCGCCCTCAGCACCGCCGTCCGTCTGCTCTCCACCCTCGCGAGCCAGCAACTTGAAGTGGAGCACCTCTTTGAGGTCGCGCGGCATCAGACCGCGCTCGCGAGCCAAAGCCGAGCGGATTATGCTCTCCACCTCGTTGCGCTCCAGCCCCAGCGAGTACTTAGGCCATATCAGCGACTGGAGCTTGCGCTCATTGTGCTCACAGATATAGCGCAGACCATTACAGATTGTAAAGAGCGTGGTGTTTCGCATTCCTACGGGGACATTGGGGAAGGTGGGCTCTTTAATTCGCCCCCACGTCTCGATAATCTCGTCGTACGGCAATTCGTATCTGTCCTGCGCGTCGGCATCGCTGTCTGCGCTTGTGTCCACAGGCGCAGCGTCCTGC
>CAMEQD010000043.1:0-26906 GCA_945932615.1 uncultured Prevotellaceae bacterium
GCCAAGGCCGTTGGAGAGAGAAACGAAATAGAATGCTCATTCGGTACCGGCAAGAGAATCTATCGTGCCGACAACATAAGAGCGAAGCTTCCGGAAACAGCAAGATGCTGGACAGGAATATGCTACTTTGTCAAAAACGTGATGAAGTTCCTTAAGGAGCTTTGTCATGCTCTGAACGAAATCTGGCACACATTACGACTAATCGCCTCTCTAGTGGGTATCATCCGCTACCCGCTGGTCACGGTAAAATATTAATTCAGCGGACACTAATTAAAAACTGCGAATATGAAAGGAAAGAATGAATTTACACAAAATGAGATTAATAAGATAGTGGATTTAATCCGTAAAAGATGTTTAGCCGTTAGTGATGAACAAACGAAGATTAGAAATAAAATGAGACGTATTGGGTTTTATGGTAAAGATGACTTTGGCGTTTATGATATGACTGAAGAAAAATTTTACAGGCTTATTGAATCCAAGAAAATTATCATCAAGGATAGTAGTAAAGCAAAGGTTCCACCCGTTTCGTCCAAAAGGGAGATAATTCCCCTTACACATAATAGCTTTAAACTTGGATTAGAAGCTTGGTGTGGTGAGACTCCCTATGTTTTGATTCTTGGAACATTCCCAAGCGAGAAATCTCTTACTGCTCAAGCGTATTATCAAAACAAGTCACACAATTCTTTCTATAGGATTATGGAAAGCTTATTTGAAAGACAAAGTGGAATGTCAGATAAAGATTTTATTATCAACAATCATATTGCTCTCTGGGATTGTATGAAAGAGGCTGATCGAGAAGGTAGTCTTGATGCCAACATTAAGGGTTATGTAGCCAATGACGTTGAGAAGTTTTTGTCGTTGCATCCTACAATAACGACAATTGTATTGAATGGAACAGGGGATACAACAAAAACGTTTGAGAAAAATTTCTCTGTAGAGGAATTGAAGCATAGGTATAGTATTCTTTCTTTGCCTTCAACTTCAAACGCTAATTCTATTCCTTTTGAAGATAAATTAAAGATCTGGAGTGAAATTAAAAAAATTGTAGAAGCAAAATCGTAGGTGGTCATTGCTTTTATAGTATGCGGGAACCCGTGCCGAAATACTCGGGCTCGGTTCCCGCTATTTGTTTCTTTACATTATTAAATATTAGGCCGTCAGGCGGTCTTTTGCAACTGTCCCCGCAAAGCATAGCAACCGCTACTGCAAATGTTTGCGAGAAAAGGTGCCATCATTATAATGGCTTTCCCATGTTGTTTCTACTGAGCCATATTTACTTCAAAGCAAAGTATAGGATAGTCAATAAGCCCACAGCAATTAGGATATAAGGCAGAATCTTGGAAAACAGAAATAGCAAAGATTTTGGCTTCTTATATCCACCTGGAATATGGCGGTATTTGCTAACGCGTTGAATGAAAGGATCCGATTTCTTCAACGGGTTATGGTTTAAATTGATAGGCGGTGTAAAAGCAAGAATTTGCTTCACCTCCTCGTTGTCAATGGAATTTGAATTTTTAATAACTTTATATAGAAGGTGGCAATTCTCCTTTAACCATCTTCCGATTTGTTGGCAATGAACATTATCCAGGTTAGGCTTGCCCTTGCTATTGTCTGGAATGGTATAAGGCATACCCATTATTGCAGCAAAGCTCCAACATAATGTACTATGCTTTGGATTTCCTTTAAGATGATTTTTTGCAACTCGGTCATAAAGGCTTTCTTTCTTTGCTTGACCGATGTAAAGTACTCTATACTTATGTCCATCAATCTCAACGAGTGAAAACTGAGGAGAGAAGCCTTCGATTGAAGGAAGTTCTGCTTTGTCTTTGAGAATCCAAATATATACGCCTGTGGACATGGCTATTTCATCTTTCTCAAAATCTACGAACTTGTAGCCCTTCAAAATAGTAGAAGTAGGAATATTTTGCTCATACCTTGAAAAATAGTCATACAATGTTTCGGGAGTGAGATAAGGATCTGAATCAAGGTATGTAATGACGGTTTCCATAGGAACCTCGACACCATATCGATTCATGACTTCTTGTATAAGGTATTCTGGACTGTTTGTAATCATTTTATATATTTTTTGTGCAAAGTTACAAAACAATACTTAGTTAATTATACATTTAATCGTCTAAAAAATCAATGAGTTACGTTAACAATATATAATTAATGAAAGTTGTTCAAATGTTTGATTTTCAGTAACTTGGTAGTCTCTTACATTACTAAGTTATGACGAAAATTTCAGAAGCACTCGACCAATATACGGGCATATGCAAGGAGGCCATGATGACCTCCGCTGCAAAGTTAAGCAAAAGTTTTGAGAAAGTCATCATCGAGGTACTACTTTTATACATGGTTATACCAGGAAGGATAAATTTCACCCAGTTGGGCAAGTACGGCAGACACGGCGAACAGTGCTACCGCCAGAACTTCGGACGCTTGCGCTCGAAGAGCCTGAACTGGCTTCGCTTCAACGTCAGTCTCGATTGCGCTTTCAATACATCATTCGCATCGTTAAACGTGGCCAAGGTCATGATGAAGGAAAGGCAAATGGAGTATTCCATGTCCAACTTCAAGTTGCTGATGACCAATACGTTCCTGATGAAACGAATTTTTGACGTGTCCCGATACCGACCGAATCAAACTTTAATTAATCATATTTTCAAAGAACTCTTTGGCTATGCGGCATAGCCGTTAGGCCATATGTTGATTTTTTAACGAACTATTGTTATAGTAAACCACCCTCCGAAAAATTGTAAACCAGTTGTAAACCGTAGGCATCATGGACTGCTTTTGTTACGTACAGAACGTGTTGAAAAGAAGAGAAGCAAGTGCCTGTCGTTTAAGCACTTGCCTCTTATCTCGCTAATTATCAGTATCTAAGGATTATTCCTCAACTGCTGCCTGGGCCGCTGCAAGACGTGCGATGGGCACACGGAATGGTGAACATGATGCGTAGTTCATGCCTACCTTTGCGCAGAACTTGACTGAGCTTGGCTCACCACCATGCTCACCGCAGATACCTGTGCGCATGCCTGGACGTACTTTGCGACCATTCTCTACTGCCATCTTGATAAGCTGGCCAACACCCTTTTGGTCGAGGACCTGGAATGGGTCTGCCTTAAGAATCTTCTTCTCAAGATAGTCGGGCAGGAAGCTTGCTACGTCGTCGCGGCTGTAACCGAAGGTCATCTGTGTGAGGTCGTTGGTACCGAATGAGAAGTATTCTGCCTCTGTAGCAATGCGGTCGGCTGTGAGGGCTGCACGAGGTATCTCAATCATTGTACCAATCTCGAACTCTATCTCTACACCCTGTTCTGCAAAAACTTCTGCTGCGACTTTCTTGATAATCTCCTTCTGCTGCTTGAGCTCGTAGAGAATACCAATGAGGGGTACCATGATTTCGGGATGTGGATCGAAGCCTTCTTTCTTCAGACGGCAGGCGGCTGTGAGGATAGCACGGGTCTGCATGGCTGTAATCTCTGGGAATGTGATACCGAGACGGCAACCACGATGACCGAGCATTGGGTTGTTTTCGTGGAGAGAGTGTACTCGACGCTGTATCTCTTCGACTGTTACTCCCATCTCAGCTGCCATGTCTTTCTGACCTTGTACGTTCTCGTCTGCTGGTACGAACTCGTGGAGTGGGGGATCGAGCAGACGAATGTTGACGTGGCATCCGTCCATAGCCTTGAGTATGCCGTAGAAGTCTTCTGTCTGGTAGGGCAGGAGCTTGGCAAGTGCTTTCTCGCGACCTTCGACTGTGTCTGAGAGTATCATCTCGCGCATAGCCTTAATCTTGTCGCCCTCGAAGAACATGTGCTCTGTACGTGTCAGACCAATACCCTTTGCTCCAAAGTTGCGTGCAACTTGTGCGTCGTGTGGAGTGTCGGCGTTTGTACGTACTTCCATCTTGGTATACTTGTCGCAGAGGTCCATGAGCTCCTTGAAGTCGCCTGATACTTCTGCCTCCTTGGTTGCAATCTGACCGGCGTAAACCTGACCTGTGGTACCATTGAGTGAGATATAATCTCCTTCCTTATATACTACTCCGCCAATCTCTACGGTTTTGGCTTTGTAGTCTACGTGGATTTCGCCTGCACCTGATACGCAGCATTTGCCCATACCGCGTGCTACTACGGCTGCGTGTGAGGTCATACCGCCACGTGCTGTGAGGATACCCTCTGCAGCTGACATACCTGCGAGATCTTCTGGGCTGGTCTCTATGCGAACCATGATGACTTTATGGCCGTCGGCATGCCATTTCTCTGCATCGTCGGCGTGGAATACAATCTGTCCGCATGCAGCTCCTGGTGAGGCTGGCAGACCTTGTGTGATGACTTTGGCAGCTTTGAGCGCAGCTTTGTCAAATACGGGGTGCAGCAACTCGTCGAGCTTGTTGGGTTCGCAACGCAGCAGGGCGGTCTTCTCGTCTATCATTCCTTCGTGGAGCAAATCCATGGCAATCTTGACCATGGCTGTACCTGTACGCTTGCCGTTACGGGTCTGCAGGAACCACAGTTTGCCTTCCTGTACGGTAAACTCCATATCCTGCATGTCGTGATAGTGCTTCTCGAGTTTGTCCTGAAGTGCGTCGAGCTCCTTGTAGAGTTCAGGCATTGCTTCTTCCATAGAAGGATATTTGGCTGCACGCTCTTCTTCTGAGATACCGGCGCGCTCTGCCCAGCGCTGAGAGCCAATCTTGGTAATCTGCTGTGGTGTGCGGATACCTGCTACGACGTCTTCGCCCTGTGCATTGATGAGGTATTCGCCGTTGAAGAGATTCTCGCCGTTGCCTGCATCGCGGCTGAAACATACACCTGTTGCTGATGTCTCACCCATGTTGCCAAATACCATCGCCATGACTGATACGGCTGTACCCCACTCATCGGGTATTCCTTCCATCTTACGATATAGGATAGCGCGCTCGTTCATCCAACTGCGGAATACGGCGCAGATTGCTCCCCAAAGCTGCTCCTTCGGATCGTCGGGGAAGTCACTACCTGTCTGCTCCTTGATAGCTTTCTTGAACAATTCGACGAGTTTCTGAAGAGACTCTACGGAAAGATCCTTGTCGAGGACAACACCTTGCTCTTCCTTGACTTTCTCGATGATTGCCTCGAATGGGTCGATATCTTCCTTGTTCTCGGGCTTCATACCAAGTACAACGTCGCCATACATCTGTACGAAACGGCGGTAGCTATCGTAAACGAAATGTGGATTTCCTGTCTTCTCGACCATACCGGCTGCAACTTTGTCATTCAAACCGAGGTTGAGGATAGTATCCATCATACCTGGCATTGAGGCGCGTGCTCCTGAACGTACGGATACGAGGAGGGGATTCTTTGGATCACCAAACTTGCAGTTCATCAACTGCTCTGTGTGTGCAACGGCTGCATCAACCTCGGCTGTCAGAAGCTCTACAATCTTATCCTGACCTACTTCGTAGTATTCGTTGCAGGTGTCAGTAGTGATTGTGAAGCCTGGAGGTACTGGCACACCGATGTGGTTCATTTCGGCAAGGTTAGCACCTTTGCCACCGAGCACCTCACGCATTGAGGCGTTACCTTCGGCCTGTCCGTTGCCAAAAGTATAAACTCTTTTTTGACTCATGTGTTTTTTTATTTAGGGTTAATAAAGGTTTTATCGTCATGCAAATATAGTAAAAATATGTCAAAACTAATACAAATTTCCAAACTTTTTTCCTTTCGCCTGTGAAATTATTTATGTGAGATGTATGCAAGTCTGTCGAGAGGTTTGAGTATTCGGATATTTTTTGCTAACTTTGCATTTGATAATTTGTTTTATATCTGATGAGTTGTAAGAAATCTGATGAGTAGAAAGAAAAAGGAGATGCCTGTAATTGAGGCGGTAGAGATAACGGCTGTTGCCGGAGAGGGTAGGGCACTTGCTCGTGTAGGGGAGATGGTGCTTTTTGTGCCTTTCGTGGTGCCTGGTGATGTTGTTGATGTCAGGATTACGAAGAAAAAGCACAGTTTCATGGAGGGCGAGACTGTACGGATAGTGAAGGAGAGTCCTCTGCGTGTGAGACCTGTGTGCGCTCACTTTGGTTTGTGTGGCGGTTGCAAATGGCAATGTCTGCCTTATTCGGAGCAAATACGATGGAAACAAAAGCTGGTAATGGACGCTCTTGTACGTATAGGACACGTCGAACTGCCTGAGTGTCAGCCTATACTTGGTTCTGCCGATATATTTCATTACCGCAATAAACTTGATTTTGGCTGTAGCAACAAACAATGGCTCACTCGTGAGGAAATGCTGGCTGGAGTACCGTTTGAGAGTGCTGTGGGCTTTCATATTTCGGGTGCATTTGACAAAATTCTCCCTATAGACGAATGTCACCTCATGCACCCCTTGCACAACGAAATAAGGAATTTCATAGCTTCCTGGGCTAAGAGCCATAATCTCACGTTCTTTGATTTGCGCGCGCAGAGCGGATTGATGCGTGGTATTATAATAAGGTGTAGCAACTCGGGAGAATGGATGGTAATTCTTCATTTCCACTATGACCACTCTTCGCCTGACGCATTGGAACGGAGTAGGGAAGAGGCTCATTCTCTGCTTCAGGCTGTTGCAGATAAATTCCCTCAAATCACTTCGTTACTATATCTTGACAATCAAAAGTGCAACGATACTATTTCAGACCAGGAAATACTCACATTCAAGGGAAAGGATCACATATTCCTGCACATGGAAGACTTGCGATTCAAGGTTGGCCCTAAGTCGTTTTACCAGACAAATACGGAGCAGGCCTATATCCTCTACAAGGTAGCACGGGAATTTGCATTTATGGGTAACGAAGATGGCAACGAGTCTCCTCTCATCTACGACTTGTATACCGGAACAGGTACAATAGCCAATTTCGTGGCAAAAAGAGCGAGCAAAGTCATCGGTATAGAATATGTACCTGAGGCCATTGAAGATGCGAAAGTCAATTCAGAACTGAATGGCATACATAACACGCAGTTTTACGCTGGCGATATGAAAGATGTTCTTACAGACGAGTTCATAGCCAGACATGGTCGTCCTGACGTTATTATCACGGATCCTCCACGTGCTGGTATGCACAATGATGTCATCAACGTCATTCTTAATGCTGCACCTCGCCGTATCGTGTATGTAAGCTGCAATCCTGCCACACAGGCACGTGACCTTCAGTTGCTTGACACAAAATATCGCGTAGCACGTATTCAACCTGTCGATATGTTCCCACATACGCAACATTGTGAGAACGTTGTACTCCTGGAGAAGAAAAACTGAGGACTTGGTTTTATGGGGGAGGAAGAGAACGGAGAAATAATGCCCAGAACGTAATTCTTATGGAGAAAACGGAGAAGTACCCACAGAGTTCCGGTAATAGGAGCTGTGGGTTCTCCTAACCTCTATTAAACATAATCACTATTGTTGAGGTTATGAGGTTATGAGGTTGTAAGGTTATGAGATTATAAGGTTATAAGGCTTTGAAATAATAAGGCTTTGAGAATTAAACTTAACTATATATAATGATAAATTACAGAGAATGAACAATCAGACCCGTGGAGTTTTGAATGGAATTGTATCCGGAATCTCATTCGGACTTATACCTTTGTTTTCCATACCGGTTATTGCTGCTGGGATGGATAATATCAGCATACTTGTATATCGCTATCTATTCGGCTCAGCAATTATGCTTTTGGTGCTGCTCATGAGACAGACTAAGATGAGAATTTCATTTTCACAATTGTGGCGTATCGTAATTTTGTCTTCACTCTATACGATGTGTTCAATCACGACGCTCGAATCATATAAGTATCTGTCGTCAGGTATCGCTACCGCGCTTGTTTATACCGATCCAATATGGTGTGCAATAATCGGCCTTATGTTTCTTGGCGACAGATTCTCGTGGCGTATCAGCTCAAGCATTGTTCTTGCAACCATAGGTGTCATGATGATGACTGGCGTATTCTCTCAAGATGGTACATTCTCTGTCAAAGGACTCTTGTGGGGACTCGCTTCGGGAGTTTTCTACGCCCTTTATCTCATACTTCTGCCTCGTCTGAAGGTGAGAGAGATAGCGAGTCTGAAACTGACATTTTATGTGTTTTTCATAGGTATGCTTCTGCTCTCTGCTTATAGTCTTGCCGTCAATGGTAGCATACAAATCACATCAGATTATGAATGCTGGTACAATCTGCTCTTGCTTGGCCTCGTGCCGACCGCATTGAGCAATATATGTGTGACAATATCCCTCAAACTCATAAACAGTACCATAGTTGCCATTCTCGGAGCGTTTGAGCCCCTTACAGCTATGGCTGTCGGGATAATGATTTTGGGCGAGCCATGTAGTATATTCAGTCTTTCGGGAGCGTCAATGATTCTCATTGCTGTCGGGATATTGACTGTTTTGCCAAAGTTGAAGACTTTACATACACAAGTCAAGCCCGAAGTACAAAAATGACCTCGGGCTTGACTTAATCTCAGGCGCGCGCCTGACAAGATTACTTCAAAGAAAGAGTGATGTCCTTACCCTCTTCGACTACAACGAGCTTGTCCTCACGAGCCAACCAGCCCATAGCCAGATAAAGCTCCTTGTCGGTCTTAATCTTTGCAGCCTTCTTAAGGTCCTTTGCACTCATTGCGCCGTTCTCGCTGAGGGCTGTCCAAACAGCACCTGCAACACTACCAATCTTCTCAATCATTTCAAACAATTTTTGCTGTTAATAATTCAATACCTAAATGAGATTTACCAATCTCCGCTACAAAGTTAATATAATTTAATGATATGACCAAGAAAAAAGTAAAATTTTATGTCCTAAATACCATAAAATCATATTGTTTTGGCTGTTTTGGGTGTATTAGATACAATAATTATGGCAGAATTGCCGCTTTTTTACTCGTAATCCTCACGTGTGAATGTAATGCTGAGAAGTATTTTTCCTGTAGTCTCCGAGCGATAACGGTATGAGAATTTTATACCTCTCTCCTTCATCGATTTGCACGATAAATCTCCTTTCAGACTCATAAGAGTCTTCTCTCGAAACTCTTCAACCAAAAGGCTTGAATAAATGCTTTTATCATCAAGTCTATCACGTACGGTATAATTAAAAATCAAAGTCGAGTCTTCAACGCTAAACTCCTTGCTGTCCATGATGGTATATTCGTCGATATGATACGGACATTTCAGTTCGGTATACTCCTTAGCTTGTCTTTGGATTTTTTCGAAGTAAGTCTCGTACTTACAGCCAAAGACAGTCGTGAGTACGGCAAACAATACGCAGAAGTATGAAAAGTTTCTCATGATATAATAGGCAGTAGAAAGAAAATCTGACGATTTGTAGTCGCTCTCCAGACATACAAGCCGTAAGTGGCAACATACAAATCGTCAGGACATGGCTGTCAGAAAAAAACTTTAGTACGTACTACTCCTCAGGTTTCATGTTGGTATAGACCGTCTGTACATCGTCAAACTCCTCAAGACGCTCTACCATCTTGTTGATGGTCTCACGCTGTTCGGCAGTTACCTCTTTTAGGTCATTGGGTATGTACGTGAATTCACCACCTACCTCCTCATAGCCGTCAGCCTCGAGTTTCTTCTGTATTTCGTTGTAGCTCGTAGGCTCACCATAGATAGTGATTGTGGTCTCGCCCTTCTCCTCGTCAAACTCCTCGTCAAACTCCTCGTCTACACCATAGTCAATCATCTCAAGAACAAAGTCATCCATATCCATATCAGCCTTCTTCTTGAACGTAAACACACACTTGTGGTCAAACAAGAACGAGAGAGACCCCGTAGTACCCATATTGCCAGAGAATTTGTTAAACACAGAACGCACATCAGCCACGGTACGTGTAGTATTGTCCGTCAGAGTATCTACAAAGACAGCCACGCCATGAGGGCCATATCCCTCGTATGTGACAGACTTGTAGTCGCTCGTGTCCTTGCCCATAGCGTTCTTAATAGCACGCTCGATATTATCCTTAGGCATATTCTCGCGTTTGCATACTGCGATGACCGAACGCAGACCTGGATTGTTTTCCGGCTCTGGACCACCAGCCTTGACTGCTATAGCAATCTGTTTGCCCAGACGTGTAAAAGTCTTGGCCATATGGCCCCATCTCTTCAGTTTAGTCGCTTTGCGATATTCAAAAGCTCTTCCCATTTTTATTAAATAATGAATAGTGAATAATATAATGTAATCTATCTCAGTTCAGCGCCGAGCTGACCTTTGAGTTGCGAAATCAACTTGTTCATCACAGCCTCTATGGCCTTGTCGTTGAGAGTCTTCGTCTCGTCCTGCAAAATGAAATTGACAGCATACGATTTCTTACCCTTAGGTAGGTTCTTGCCCTCGTAAACATCAAACAAGTTTACAGCCTTGAGCAGCTTCTTCTCTGTCCTATACGCAATCTCTTCGATTTTCGCAAACTCCACATTCTCATCAAGCAGCAAGGCAAGATCTCGACTAACAGCAGGGAACTTGCTAATATCGTGATATTTTACAGTCTGCCCCTTGATTTGCTTCATCAGCGACTTCCAGTTAAGGTCAGCAAAGTAAACAGCATTCTCGATGTCAAACTGCTTAAGCAGCAAGTGCGACACAACACCCATCTTGACAAGAACCTTGCCACCATGAGAGCGTACCTCAAGAGATTTGTCGAAGATGTCTTCACCTCCGTCAGCAAACACGAGACCACCCATCTGTACACCAATACGCTGCAGCACATTCAGCACATAAGCCTTCAACTCGGCAAACGAGCTATCTTCGTCAGCATGAATCCATGAGCCCGACACACGCTTGCCCGTCACCCACAGCCCCATGTGAGCCTCCTCGCTATAAGCATCGAGCACATGCTTGATGACCTCAGGATCACGACTCTGGCTAACACCCGGGATAATGTCAGGGCACCTGCGCGAAGCATCAAAATGATAGCAATTGCCAAATTCAAACATACGCTGCGAAGGCATACGATGTGCGGCATTACGTCCAATACTCTCCAAACCGCCAAACAACAGAGTCTGACGCAGGCAATTCAGATCATTAGACAAAGGATTGAGCAGACGCACGCTATTCTCGCTTCTATAGCTGTCAAGACCCTCACAATAGGCACCCTTCTGCAACGAATTGTTAAGAATCTCATGAAAACCATTGCCCACCAGCATCTCTGCCACCAGATTCTGAAGTTTGTGGCTCTTGTCAGCCTCCCCCTTGACAGAGAGCGAAGACTTGACCGTAGTAGGAATCTCGATATTGTTGTAGCCATATATACGGAGAATCTCCTCGACCACATCACACGGACGCTGCACGTCCACGCGATAAGCAGGAATCTCAAGTCTCAGCCCTTCCCCACTCTCTTCCAGCACGATCATCTCCAGACTCTGGCATATAGACCTGACCATCTCAGCAGGAATATGCTTGCCGATGAGCATATCTACATAATCATAGCGCAAATCAACGACAAAGTTCTTGATAGGCTCAGGATAAACATCAACAATTTCCATGCTCACCTTGGCACCAGCCAACTCCTTTGCCATGATAGCAGCCTGTTTCAAGGCATAGATCTGTCCGTTAGGGTCGATACCGCGTTCAAAGCGGAACGAAGCATCAGTCTGCAATCCATGACGTCTGCTACTCTTGCGTATCCAAGTAGGATTGAAATACGCACTCTCGAGCAAGACATTCCTCGTAGACTCATACGTACCACTACCCTTTCCCCCAAACACACCAGCGATACACATAGGCTCCACGGCATTACAGATAGCCAAGTCCCGCTCGCTCAGTCTGTGTTCCACACCATCGAGAGTCACAAACGGAGTACCCTCAGGCATAGTCCTTACAACAACCTCATTACCCTCAATCATATCAGCATCAAAGCAATGCAAAGGCTGTCCATAAGCCATCATGATATAATTCGTAATGTCAACGATATTGTTGATAGGACGCAAGCCGATGACAGAGAGACGATTCTTCAGCCATTCGGGACTCTCCTTGACAACACAATCCTTCAGCGTCAGCGCACAATAGCGCGGACAAGCCTCAGAAGCCACAACACGCACAGGAATCTCGAGCTCAGTATTATCCACGACAAAACCATCGCACGAAGGACGATGCAGAGCAGTCCTGTAGCCATTTTGTACCAACCAGGCATACAAGTCGCGCGCCACACCATAGTGGCTGCAAGCATCAGCACGGTTTGGAGTGATATCCACCTCAATCAGATAGTCGCTCTCCAACTTATAGTATTCAGCAGCAGGCGTACCCACGACAGCATCCTCAGGCAACACGATGATACCATCATGACTTTTACCAATGCCGATTTCATCCTCAGCACAAATCATGCCCAAAGACTCGACGCCACGCAGTTTGCTACGCTTGATAGTAAACTCCTCGTCGCCATCATACAACTTCGTACCCACGACAGCCACGATAACCTTCTGTCCGGCAGCCACATTGGGAGCACCACAAACTATCTGCAGAGGACCAGCCTCCGCACCAGAAGGATTCCCCTGCCCTACCTCCACCGTACACACGTGCATATGGTCGCTGTTGGGGTGAGCCTCGCAAGTCATTACCTGCCCTACCCACAGTCCTTTCAGTCCACCCTTGACAGTCTGCACCTCCTCGACACCGCCCACCTCCAGTCCCTCGCTGGTAAGGGCAGCAGCCACCTCGTCGGCCGTCAAATCAAAGTCAACATAGTCTTTCAGCCATTTGTAAGAGATATTCATATCAAATATTCAATTATGTATACATACTTAAAAATCGACGCAAAATTACAAAAAAAAATACACTTTTGAGTCGTTTCACAAAGAAAAAAATCAGAAAGGAGGCACATCGTCACCCTCAGGAGCGCCAAACGGATTCATCTCCATCATGCTACGCTTCTCCTCGTCCGACAGTCCACGCGAGCGAATTTCCCCACCCTGTTCTCCAGGCATAGGCACCCATTGCGACTCGTCAGGATCCGCAAAACGCGCATACTCGCCCCTAAACTGCAGCAACACGTCACCCACAGCACCATTACGATGCTTCGCGATGATAATCTCAGCCATACCACGCAAGTCACGCCCTCTCTCGTCCTCATAAATCTTGTAATACTCCGGACGATGAATGAAACACACCATATCCGCGTCCTGCTCAATCGCGCCCGACTCGCGCAAGTCGCTCAGCTGCGGACGCTTGCCCTCAATACCCTCGCGCGACTCCACACCACGATTCAGCTGCGAAAGCGCGATGATAGGTATGTTCAACTCCTTAGCCAGCTGCTTGAGCGAACGAGAAATCGTAGAAACCTCCTCCTGACGGCTGCCAAAGCTCATACCACTCGCATTCATCAGCTGCAGATAGTCAATCATGATAATCTTCACATCATGCTCCCGTACCAGCCGTCGAGCCTTTGTACGCAGTTCAAACACGCTCAGCGAAGGCGTATCGTCGACATAGATCGGAGCGTCATAGAGCTGTGTGATACGATTGTCCAGCTGCTGCCACTCGTATGGAGCCAACTGACCAGATTTGATCTTCTCGCCAGTTATCTCACAAACGTTCACAATCAGACGATTCACAAGCTGCACGTTAGCCATCTCAAGTGAAAACATCGCACAAGGAATCTTGTGGTCCACCGCCATCTTCCTAATCATCGAGATCACAAAAGCCGTCTTACCCATAGCCGGACGCGCTGCAATAATGATGAGATCACTCGCCTGCCAGCCACTCGTAATCTTGTCCAGACGCGCAAATCCCGAAGTCAGACCGCTCAAGCCGTCCGTACGAGCAGCAGCAATCTGTAGCATCTCGTAAGCCTCCTGAATGACAGGATTAATCTGAGTATAGTCCTTCTTGGAATTATTCTGCGACAACTCGAACAGTCTGCCCTGAGCCTCCTGCATCAAGTCCTCCACATCAGTACCAGGATCAAAAGCCATCTGCTGAATACGGCTCGCATACATAATCAGCTGTCGGGCAATATACTTCTGAAGTATGATACGAGCGTGATACTCCAGGTGAGCACTACTTATCACAGCCCCACTCAACTGCGCGATATACGCCATACCACCAATCTCAGTCAGATTACCCTTAGCCTCCAGTTGTTCCACCACGGTAATCACATCGACAGGCTTCTGCTGTATAGCCAAATCACGAATAGCCTCAAAGACAAGCTGGTTGCGATGATCATAGAAACACTCAGGCTTCAATATCTCAGCCACCTGCCCAAAAGCATCCTGCTCATTCATCAGCGCACCAAGCACCACAGTCTCCATATCCAGATTCTGCGGCTGTTTGTGACCAAGAACATCCATACTCGGAACCTCAACCACCTTAGGTTGCCTCTTATTACGTGATTCTGCCATATACCCAAACTGCGATTTTCAACACAAAGATATATTATTCTCCCCACAAAAACCAAATTATGATAGAATTTTTTTGGAATTGTTCGCGCTTATTCGTAACTTTGGACTGCGTAAGATAAAAACACGAATATTTATTATACTACAACAAACATTAAAACAACTACCAAAATGACCATTAAGGAATTCAATTTTGCAGGCAAGAAAGCCATTGTACGTGTGGACTTCAACGTACCCCTGAAAGAAGGCGTTATAACAGACGACACACGTATCCGTGGTGCACTCCCCACCCTCAAGCACATTCTTGACCAAGGCGGAGCACTCATCATCATGTCACACATGGGCAAGCCCAAAGGCAAAGTAAAGCCCGAGCTCTCATTAGGTCAGATCAAAGACGCCGTAGCCAAGGCACTTGGAGTAGACGAAGTGAAGTTTGCCCCCGACTGTGCAAAAGCCCAGGAAGCCGCAGCCGCCCTTCAGATGGGCGAAGTACTGCTGCTTGAGAACCTCCGCTACTATCCCGAGGAAGAAGGCAAGCCAGTAGGCATCGACAAGGAAGACCCAGCCTATGAAGCAGCCAAGAAAGCCATGAAAGAGAGCCAGAAAGAGTTTGCCAAGACCCTGGCATCATACGCAGACTGCTACGTGATGGACGCATTCGGCACAGCCCACCGCCGTCACGCCTCAACAGCAGTCATCGCAGACTACTTCGACGCCGACAACAAGATGCTCGGTTTCCTCATGGAGAAAGAAGTAGAAGCCGTAGACAACGTCCTGTCAAACATCAAGCGTCCGTTTGTTGCCATCATGGGCGGCTCAAAAGTATCCTCAAAGATAGGCATCATCGAGAACCTTCTCGGCAAAGTAGACAAGCTCATACTCTGCGGCGGCATGACATACACCTTCTCCAAGGCACACGGCGGAGAGATTGGCCAGTCAATCGTAGAGCTCGACAAGCTTGACGTAGCCCTCGAAGTCGAAAAGAAAGCCAAGGAAAACGGCGTAGAGCTCGTATTAGGAGAAGACAGCGTATGCTGCACCAGCTACAACTTCAAGACCTTCACAGTCAACGACGGGGCCAAGATAGAAGTATTCCCGTCCAATGCAATCCCAGCAGAGTACGAAGGACTCGACGCAGGTCCAGTCAGCGCCAAGAAGTTTGCAGACGCCATCAAAGGCGCAAAGACCATACTTTGGAACGGTCCTGCCGGCTGCTTCGAGTGCGACGACTTCACCGCCGGCTCCAAGGCAATCGGCGAAGCCATAGCCCAAGCCACAGCCGAAGGCGCATTCTCACTCATCGGAGGCGGAGACTCAGTAGCATGCTGCACCAAGTTTGGCCTGACAGACAAAGTCAGCTATATCTCCACCGGAGGCGGAGCCCTTCTTGAAGCCATCGAAGGCAAAGTACTGCCAGGCGTAGCAGCCATCAAAGGCTAAAATCCCCCATTAGAAAACACATAAATCCAACCCCCGAAGCACACAGCTTTGGGGGTAAAATCATTCTATGAGACCCCATCATATCCACGACATCACACTACCCGCAATAGTATTGGCACTTTGCAGCATCTTCTCATGCAAACCCAGCAAGACAGACAACACCCACACAGCAAAGACAGACACCATACCCCTACGCATCGCCATACTACCGACCAGCGAATGCGCAACAATAGAACAAGGATTCGCCAACCACCATTGGTGCGACACACTCAGTTTTGACATAAAATTCGTCCACTACGACGCCCTGACAGACATCGACACAGCCATACTGAGACGAAGCGCAGACATCTTTCTCGCCGACTCAGTACGCATCGCCACAGCAAAGCACATCCCCGACAGCATACGTCAGGGAATGAAAATGCTCATACCCCTACCCCACAACATCATGCTCATAACCAATGCCGACAAAAAAATCAGCAAGATACCGAGACTCAAAGAAAGCATGGTAGGCGTGCCACGCTGGTGCATGGCCGACACATGGCTCACAACGCTCCTCGATTCAGCCTCAGCCAAAGCAAGCGACAAGGAAAGCTTCACAAACGAAGACGTATACCGAGCCCAAATCAACTCACTCCGCGTCCGTCACAAGATGTTGTCCGACGGACTGATCGACGCAGCCATACTACCCCAGCCATGGGCAGACTCCCTCATCAACGCCAACCATCGCACCCTCGCCAAGAGCCAGTTGAAAGGCATCGGGCTATACACATCAGCAGAAACCATGGCAGACCCAGCCAAAGCCACACGCATAGAAACCTTCAGAAAGGTAGTCCAACAGCAAAGTGAAAAGAAAAGTCACGCGACATCTTCGGATGAATAAACGGATAGTGTCCACGACTGTCAGTATACGCAGGATCAATCGCCTTCATACCCGTATCAAACCTCAACAGGAAATAATCGAAATTGAGCCTAAGGCCAAGTCCATACGACACCGCAATCTGCTCCCAACACCTTGACCACGAAAACTGCCCGCCAGGCTGATCCTTATAGTCACGCAAAGTCCAGATATTGCCAGCATCAATATAAGCAGCCCCATCAATCTTCCAGAAAATCTTGAATCGGCACTCCACATTCAAGTCAAGCTTTACATCGCCAGTCTGATTGATAAAATCCACCTGCCCATTAGACCCCCTGAAAGAGCCCGGGCCAAGACTCCTCACACTCCACCCACGCACACTATTGGCACCACCACTATAATACCGCTTCTCATAAGGCAAAATACTACTATTGCCATAAGGGACCGCCACCCCCATACCAACATGCACCGCCAGACTCGTGCCACGCCTGAACCTAAAGCTTCTGCTAAAATCAAAATCAGCCTTAGCATACTGAGCAAACGCAATACCAAAGAGCGTACGCTGCCCCATATCGTCAACATGTCTCGTAGAGCCCGACGTGATAGCAGCAAGCACATTGCCCGCAGTCTCCACACCAGCCCTTATCGTGTAAGCATCCTTACCATAAATACCCATAGGCGACATATTACCAATGCTCGAGAACTCATACTGATAGCCCCATCTGACGATAAACAGATTCTGGTAGTTATACGCGATGATAGCATTACGACTCTCCGGATTGTTGATATACTTATCGCGAAACGTATCACTAATCCAAGGCATAAAAACATAATTGACATCAAGAGCATCAATACGATGCTGATGATGAGTACCCGAGCCAGACCATCGATACTTCCACCCCGCAGTCAAGACACGCCGATGAAACTCCGGACGATCCTGACTGTCATAAGAAACATTGAGCTCACTCGTCCCACACGACAAATACCTGAACCTACGCGACAGAAACGGAAACTTAATATCAGGAAATTTCAGACCAACGTTGATATTATACTCAAAAAAATTCTGATCCTTATATCCACTCAGACCACGAATAGCCTCAAACGCCGCACGAAACCTCAGCGACAAGAGCTCCCCCCCTCTAAAGAGATTACGCATCTGATAAGTAGCCTCGCCAGCCACGCCAAAATCCCCGGCAGTATTAGTACCATCCAGCCCAAACGAGACACTATTCAACTTAGTAGGCGTGATACGAATATCAGCATCAAGCAAAGAACTATCAGCCACATTCTCATAAATATTGACATTCGAACTCGCAACCACAGGCAGACGATTAAGACGCGAATACGTATCCTGCACATTCGTCTCAGAATAATACTCACCCGGACGAATCGACAACGACGAATACAACACCTTAGGCCGTATCCTGACAGGACGGCCACCAATCGTATCTACAGAAAAACCGATATTCCCCCACCTGTAGCGCAAATGCGGACTAACCCTCCTCGTCTCAGGATCAACATACTTATTGACAACCATCATCACCCTGATAGAATCCGGGCCACAGAACGTATCCACATCAAAAGAGATATCCTCCTTAGTAAACTTATAGAACCCCCTGTTAGCCAGACTCCTCGCAATACGCGAACGCTCAGCCGAAAGCACGTTAAGATCATAAGGCATACCCACCCTCATCAGACTCTCCCCCTTTACAGCCTCCACCTCCTTTGCAACAGCCGAATCCAGACAAAGCGTCTGCACGCTATCCACATAATACCTGCGCCCCGCATTAATCCGATACGTCACCGAGATCTTATGCCCTTTCTTAACCGTAGTAAAATCCACCGTCGAACGCAGATACCCCTTAGAGCGCACCACAGCCTGCAACTTACGGCAAGACTGCAACGTCAAGAGCGAATCATAGACCACAGGAGCCTCGCCCATACGGCGCAAGGTTTTGTCAATCCACCTGTTACGCCCCGGGCTGGCAAGCAAGTAGATGCCCAGCTGCACCTTCGAAACCGAAGCCAGCCTCGTATTAGGCTGCTGGCGCACCAAAGCACCGAGACTCGAAGCCCCCACCTGAGGGCTATCGCATCTCAGCACCACACGATCCAGCAAGTACTCCCCCTCGCCAAGACACCTCCTGCTCGAACAGGAAGACACCAGCACGAGAGCACAAGCCAACGACAGAAGAACAAATATATCCCGGTTAATCCTCGCCATCGAGCGACAAACCCTCCAGTTCCTCATCGTCCTCGATATTAGCCTCCTCCGAGTAGCTGCTATAGAAAGTATCGTCCATCTGCTCGTCAGAGATACTCACATCATCATCATCATCGATATTCTCATCAGGCAAGTTCTCATCATCAAAATCCTCATCCTGATCACCCTCCGAATCCTCATCAAAAGCCCTCATAGGACTCTTGCGCATATTACCCTCCTCATCATACCTGTCATCATTAACGCGAATCTTAGTCACAGGATCCTTCTTCTTGACGAAGATAGCCTCAATCCACGTCCCCTTAGGAATCTCCAAAACCAGAAAACCCTGAGCCACCTTCTTGTCCAGCGTCCCCCCCGTCATGTGAAGACGAGAAGCAGGAAGAGTCGTCGTACTTACATCAAAGCAAGTGAGAATGATATCACGCACAGCCAGCGAGATACTATCCCAGCCCCCGCCGAAATTACGATCGATCAGTTCGAGCAAAGTAGCCTCAGAGATATGGCTGACATTCTCATAGCTCAAATCGCTAAGCTTAGTTATATAACGCTTGCGAATAGCCACCCACCCCTTCGACACATTACAATGCAAGAACGTAGCCCACTCCCCATTCTCATAGATAGCCTGCTCACGCGGATTCTTAGGATTATAGTGAACCACGTCATACGCCAGTCTAATCACATTGAGCAACTTATCCTCACACAGCAAGAAACTCTCAGTATCCCCCTCACTCTCCCATAAAGTCTTGATCATATTCGGCTCTAAATTCCAAATATTGTTAGCATTCAAGTCGAGAATACTCTCCACAGCGCCGTTCTTCGGCTTAGTCTTTATCTTAGTCATATTATAAAAGTTGAATAAATCCAATTAAAACCTCATCTGCGTATAATCCTTAGCCAATCCCCCCTCACTCGTCTCCTTGTAGAGACTCGGCAAGTCATGTCCCGTCTGCTTCATCACCTCCACAACCTTATCAAAGCTCACACGATGCACCCCATCCGTAAACGTCGAATAAATATTAGCGTCCAGAGCACGCGTAGCCGCATAAGCATTACGCTCGATACAAGGAATCTGCACCAGGCCACACACCGGGTCGCACGTCATGCCCAAATGATGTTCCAGTCCCATCTCCGCCGCATACTCAATCTGCGCCGGGCTCCCCCCAAACAACTGATTTGCAGCCGCACTCGCCATAGCACACGCCACACCGACCTCCCCCTGGCAGCCCACCTCAGCCCCCGAGATCGAAGCATTCGTCTTGACCACATTACCAAAGAGAGCCGCCGTAGCCAACGCACGCAAAATACGATTCTCGCTAAAGTCACGACTCTTCCAGAGATGATAAAGGACAGCAGGCACCACCCCACACGAGCCACACGTCGGAGCCGTCACAATCTTGCCCCCCGAAGCATTCTCCTCGCTCACCGCCAGAGCATAAGCAAAGACCAGACCACGAGTACGCAGATTATCCTTAAACCCCGTAGCCTTCACATGATACTGATACGCCTTGCGCCTCAGATTCAAAGGTCCAGGCAACACCCCCTCCGCATCGAGCCCACGCTCCACAGCATCACGCATCGTCTGCCACACAATCCTGAGGAAGTCCCATATCCCCTGCCCCTCACACTCCTCCACATACTCCCAGTAGTTCTTGCCCGACCACTCGCAATACTGCAAAATCTCAGTCATCGAGTTCATCTCATAGACCTCCGGCAGCTCGATACTATTCTGCCCCTCCTCAGCAAGAGCCCCGCCCCCTATGCTATACACAAACCACTCGTCCGAATACACACCATCAGCCCCCTCCATAGCCTCAAACCTCATCCCATTAGGGTGGAAAGGCAGAAACTCCTTGCTCCAGATCATCTCAGTCGCCCCATCGCCCAACACATCAAGAATAGCGCGATCAGTCATGTGCCCTTTGCCCGTAGCCGACAGCGAACCATAAAGCGTCACCCTAAACCCCTTAGCATCAGGATGCCGCTGCAGATACAGCTCAGCAGCCTTACGAGGTCCCATAGTATGCGAGCTACTCGGTCCAATACCAATACGAAAAATCTCACGAATCGTCTTCATAGTTCTTTCCTGTAAATTAACGTAAGAAGTGAATTATCCAGCGGTTTAGTAATAATCACCACATTTCCATTCTCATCAGTCTTGAGCGAGCCGTCAGGATTATAATCCATCTCAGACTCAGACAAACGCCCCTTAGGCACAGTAGAAATCCTTCCCCCACTCGACACCGTCAAGTCAAGCAAGACAAACGTACCAAAATAAGGAGGCACATTGACAGACTGCTGCGGGTCAAGATCCGACTTGACACCCCCAAACGTCTGAAACCCCAAAGTCGCAGCCACCCTATACTCCACACGCGTCAACACCTTCCCCTCATCGCTAAAAGGAATCGCAAACTCAGCAAAGCAATTCTCACCACCATCGTCCCGCACCTGCTTCACCATCTCCGTCGTCACCGACGGAGCATCAGCATACACAAACGTGCTACGCAACAACACATACCCATGCATCAGACCACAAAGACGCCCAGGCGAGTTGCGCACACAATACACCCTCACCGAATCGCCAGGCAAAATCTCCCCACGCACCGTAGCAGAACCCTCCCCCCTCTTGCGCACCTGATAGTCAAAACCCTTAAACGTCGGATTCTCCACCGTATAGTCCACATCACTACACCCCCCAAAAGCCAGCCCACACACAATAGCTACAAGCCCCAATATCACATTCCTAATCATATCCATACAAGATTATAAAGTTTTCACAAAATTTCTCAATTCCACAGACAACCTCTGCACAGGCAGCCCCATCACATTAAAATAAGACCCCCTGATCTGCGTCACAGCAGTATATCCAATCCACTCCTGAATACCATACGCCCCAGCCTTGTCCAACGGACGATAACGCTCCACATAGTAATCAATCTGCTCCGCCGACAAAGCATCAAACGTCACCTCCGTCACCGACGAAAACGTATGACTACGCCCCAAGCAACGCAACGTCACCCCCGTCACCACATGATGCGTACGCCCCGACAGCATCGACAGCATACGCTTCGCCTCAGCCACATCAGCCGGCTTTCCCAGCACCACCCCATCAAGCCACACAATCGTATCAGCCGTGATAAGCAACTCATCGTCAGCCAAGACATAAGCCTCAGACTTCCTGCGCGAGATAAACTCCGGAATCTCAGTCATCGACAGCCCCTCAGGATAAGACTCATCAATCCCATCCGTCACCCTCACCTCAAAAGACAGATCAAGCCCAGAGAGCAACTCCCTACGCCTCGGGCTGAGACTCGCAAGAACAATTTTCCAATCCCTTACCATATCGTATCCAAACACCATTTACCCTGAGCACGCAACACCTGCTCCACCACATCACGACAACACCCCTCCCCACCCCTCAAGTGGCTTACATACACAGCCGCCTCCCTCACCTCAGGCACAGCATCAGCAGGAGAACACGGCAGTCCGCAACGCCTCATGATATCCAAATCAGGAATATCATCACCCATATACAACACATTCTCATCGCCCAGCCCATAGCGGTCGAGCAACATCTCATACACCTCCATCTTACACCCACATTGCATATACACCTCGCCCACCCCAAGCTTACGATAACGCGCAGCCACACGCTCGCTACACCCCCCCGAGATGATAGCCAAGTCAAACCCAATCTTCGCAGCAAAATGCAAAGCATACCCATCCTTAGTATTAGCCGTACGCACAGGGTCGCCATCCGACGCAAGCGGCGTCGTAGTCAAGCTCAACACCCCGTCCACATCAAACGCCATCAAGCGAATCTTGTCCAAATCATAGTTTATCATGGATACTCCTGCTCAAAATCCTATAAATCGTCCGCATACACTCATCAGACAGCATACCGACATGCCCGTCCATCACCGACACGTCCCACCTCACAGCCGGTCCCGTCTGCGCCACACGCGGCGAAAGCTCATGCACCTTAGCCGCCGTCTCATCAATAAGAGCAAGCATCACATCAAAAGGAATCCCCTGACCCACCAGAAGCTCCTCAGACAAAGCATACATGTGATTGACAAAATTGCAGCAAAACACCGCAGCCAGATGCAGATACCTACGCCTCTCCCCATCGAGGTGATACACCACACGAGAGATACTCCCCGCCACCTCATCAAGCAAAGCCAGCCCCCCATCGTCCGAAGCCTCCAGAAAGACCGGCACCTTAGAGAAATCCACCTCCCTCTCCAACGAGAAAGTCTGCATAGGGTAAAACACCCCACACCTCCTCCGACCCAAAGCCTCCATGCTCACCGACCCAGCAGTATGCACCACCATGACCCCCTCAGGAACCTCCTCAGCCAGACCCGCAGACACCTCCCCGATACAATCGTCCTTAACCGCCAGCACGACCATATCAACATCACGAGGCACAGCGCAAACCCTCACCCTGCCGCCACACATCACCACCGAATGCCCCGCACCCGACAGCGCCTTCCCAAGATGCGAAGCCACTCTACCTCTGCCTAAGATTGCAATTTTTCTCATAATTTGAGGTCAAAGTTACGAATAAACGAGCGGAAAAGCAAATAAAGCTCGCTTTAATTTGCTTTTCTCGAGTGAAAGGACCACAAAACTTGTTTTGCTTGGCTTGTCCAAGAACTTGGAGCGAAGCTCAGAGTTACGAATAAGTGAGCACAAATCCAAATATTTTTTGTTGTTTAGTTGTTTGGTTGGTTAAATGTTGTTTGGTTGGTTAAATGTTGTTTGGTTGGTTGTTGAGTTAACAGTTAAAGATATTCGTTAGAACCAACAAAAAAAAACAAACAACCAAACAACCAAATAACAAATAAATTCCATAACTTTGGTCGAGCAATCCATCAAATACAACAAAACAAACAGCCATGATTATGCAAAATACAACAAAGAAAAACCTCTATGCATTCATTATGTTTATGCTCTTCGCGACCATCACAACAGCCCAGACCAAAGAAACAGAATTTATCATCAACCACGGACCCTACCTACAAGAAGTCACCCAAGAAGGAGTCACCATAGTATTCACCACCACACACAAAGCACACTCCTGGGTCGAGCTAAAAAAACACGACGAGCCAGTCACATCAGCAGTCCGCCACTACAACACCCGCGACGGACTCAAAGAAGCATGGAACACATTCTCCGCCATTCGCATCGAAGGACTGCAGCCAGCCACACCATACGACTACCGCATAGTGACAAAAGAGATGACCAAGTTCCAGCCCTACCACGTACAATACGGAGACAGCACAGCCACAGCCTGGCACACCTTCTCCACCACAGACCCAGACCAAAAAGGAGCCACCCTCTTCGTCACCAGCGACACACATTTCGACTCCGCCAAACTCGAAAACCTACTCAAAGCCGCCGACTACACCACCTGCGACGCCATCTTCTACGCAGGAGACATGACGAGCTACATCGACAATCCAGAAGCCCCATTCGAAGCCCTCATCGACGTGAGCGTAAAACACTTCGCCAGTTCAAAACCCTTCGACGTAGTACGCGGCAACCACGAGACCCGTGGCAACCTTGCACGCCAATACCCCCACTACTTCCCCCGAAAAGACGGCCACATCTACGGCAGCCGACTCATCGGCGACGTCATGGTCGTAATGCTGGACTGCGGAGAAGACAAGCAAGACACACACCCCGTATACGCCGGACTGACCGACTTCGACACCTACCGCAGCCAGGAAGCCCAATGGCTCAAGAGCGTAGTCAAAAGCCCCGAATACAAGAAAGCCAAATACCGAGTAATCATCTCACACTTCCCCATGGTCATGGGTCAAGAGTGGAAAGACGAAAAAGCATGGCACGGCTGGGACGACGCCATACGCAAGTTCCTCCCCATACTCAACGGCACAAAAGTAGACCTGATGGTGTCAGGACACACACATCGCACACACCTACACGAAGCCGGAGCAGACGGCAACGATTTCCCCGTCCTCGAGCAAGGCTACGACACAGCCGTCCGCATCAAGCTCGACCAAGGCAAAATCGAATATACAATCCTTGGCGTAGACGGTCCACATGGAGACACCATCAGGCTAAAATGACAAATACTTCTGACAGACGGTAGAATAGCAAACTTCTTAGGTGCCGATTTTTGCAAAATATAACGCCTCTTAGGTGCCGATTTTTGCAAAATAATTCATATCTTTGCTACCGATTTTTACAAAAAACGAATATAATCATGAGATATTTAAATAGAAATATCGACAAAGAACTACAGGCTTGGAGCAAGGACAAGTACATGAAACCCTTGCTGCTCAGAGGCGCACGTCAGGTAGGAAAGACCTCTGCTGTCAGACACTTGGCAGAGAGTTTTGAATATTATGTGGAAATCGATTTGAACACAAGACACGACCTCCACCTCTTGTTCAACAGCGGATACAGTCCCCAACAGATATGCCAACAACTTTCGCTCATTTTTAACACACCTGTGACAGAAGGACGAACATTACTATTCTTCGACGAGATACAGTCATGTCCATCAGCCATCAACACTCTCCGTTATTTCTACGAACAAATGCCGAATCTCCATCTCATAGCAGCAGGTTCGTTGCTGGAGTTTGCGCTGCGTGAGCTTCCTTCCTTCGGAGTTGGCAGAGTAAGATCGCTGTTTATGTACCCCTTCAGTTTCAACGAATTCCTTTATGCTCATGGACGAGAAGATCTCGTCAACGCAATTAGTAATGCATCGCCTGAGAATCCGCTTTTCGACATAGTACACAGAAATATTTTGGAATATTTCCGCCTTTTCCTCATTATTGGCGGTATGCCAGAATGTGTGCTCCAATATGTAGAGACTCAAGACGCATTGCTATGCCAGCGCACACTTACAGAGTTGTTAGTCTCATACGAAGATGATTTCAAGAAATATCACACCAAGATATCCGAAGGATTGCTAAAAGACGTGTTTCGCTCCGTTGCTCAGCAGGGACAAGGAAAATTTGTTTTTTCCCAAGTAGATACAGATTGCCGTACACCACAGATAAAGGAGGCTCTCAAAATGTTGCAGATGGCAGGACTTATATATTCCGTGGTTCACACAAGCGGCAACGGAGTACCACTTTATGCTGAGGCAAATGAGAAATACAAGCGATACATGATAATGGACACAGGCATGCTGCAACGAATACTGGGACTCAACCTACAAGACATACTGATGTCTGAAGACCTGAAGATGGTAAACCGTGGAGCACTTGCAGAAACTTTTGTCGGATGTGAACTTGTAAAAGCTTCCACTCCATATTCGACCGACCCTCTGTATTGTTGGCATAGGGAGAAGAAAGACAGCAATGCCGAAGTAGATTTCGTAACATCATTGAAGGGCGTGGTTGTCCCCGTTGAGGTAAAGAGCGGTATTAAAGGTTCAATGCAGAGTATGAGGATATTCCTCCAGCAGAAAAACCTGAACTACGGTATTAGGACATCTTTAGAGAACTTTGGCAAACTGGAGGATACCCTCATCATTCCGCTTTATGCCATAGGAGACTACGTCAGACGTAACTCACTACACATATAGAGCACTACGCGCAGAGGAAGCACCTTGCGCGTAGTCCATTAGAAACTTAATCACTAATCACTCATACCTAATACATAACAGGAGGGGGACTCTCTTCGAGTTTTGAGTATTAAGTAAAGTCAACACGTAGAAAATCTTGTACTGAAAATTTTTTGACAGTCCCTGTCTTCGTTATCGTGTGCTCCACAATGGTTCGTCCTGCCAGTTGCCAGAAGGGAAGCCTAATGCACAAAGGTCAACTTCGGGATATTCTGCGAAGAGATCCTGCATCTTGTCCAGCATGTCATTTCCCGGAGATATGATATTGAGGAAATACTTGATGATACAGAGATCAAAATAGGTGCGCATGGAGTCGGTCGGTATGGCAATCCAGCATCCAGCAGGATTGCTTGGTATCGCAGGTTGCATGGCATTCCTTTTGTTCCATACCCTTGCGTGATGGCCACATGCGTTGCGAGTTACAGCTATGACG
>CAMEQD010000044.1:0-23721 GCA_945932615.1 uncultured Prevotellaceae bacterium
TGCTTCTGATGACATTCATGTCGTTTTGGAACTTCAAGGTGTTGACATACACCTTTTCGCCAGCCAGCATACGAATGATATCGTCCTTCAGCCCATCGTAGTTCATCTGTATATAGGTAATGACAGAATCGTAAGCCCCCGTAGTAGTCCAGAAGCTTTGATAGATATTGTCATCTATTGCCCTCATGACGGAATATGGATTGTAGATATGGGATTCATTGCCTATGCGGTAACCGTCATACCAGCGTTCCATTTCCTTGATGTCCATGCCGTATTTGCGACACAAGGCTTCAACCTCGTCATGAGTAAAGCCAAGGGACGTGGCTATCCTGCCAGGACGAATCATAGAATATTCCCTGAAGTTGTTGAGCGCAGACTCCGTATTGTACTTCTTGATAGGCAGAATGCCCGTGAGGTAAGCCCCGGCAAAGACTTCGTCAGAGTCTTGCGTCTTAAACAGACGTCTGAGCAGCATGACATACTCATCGAGTACGGTAGGTGAGATACTCTCAGGGTCGCCCTTCATCTTATGCCTCTCGGGAAACTCCCTGCAGATAGCGTCCCACTCGTCAATGATAAAGAAGAACTTCTCGCCCGTAGCATTGTGTACAGCAGAGAGCACGTCCATGAGGTCTGAATTGTCCTTGTATCTTACGTCGGGGAAGGCCTCTTTCAATTCGTATATAATCTCGCTCTGAATAGCCCGCACGATATTCGCCCTAAGCTCAGGCCGTGCGGTGAAAGACGTCACGTCAAGATAGAGAACGCTATACTTGTTGAGGTAAGTCTCAAACGAAGCGTCCTGTTCGGCCTTCAGCCCCGAGAACAGTTCGCGAGAGTCGCACGACTTGTCGTAGTATGCGCACAGCATCTTAGCTGCCATCGACTTTCCAAATCTCCGACAGCGTGTCACACAACTGTATCGGCTCTCAGAGTTGAGCGTAGCATTGACCAAAGGTATCAGCGACGACTTGTCGACATACTCATGACTCACGATGTCGTGGAATATACCATTACCTCTATTTATATATGTACCCATAATATAACTACTGGTGCAGGAGAGATTACCCCGCAATCCGCTACAAAGATACGATTAAGTGAGCGAAAAAGCAAATTTATTTGATTTTTCCGAACGTGAGTATCTTCGACCGCAGGTCACTCGTAGTTGAGAAGACTCGTTAAGATAAGTTAGCAGGGCTACCCTCACGGGCAGCCCTGCTTCTCGTCTGTATTTTGTAAAATCTGTTGTAATCGTCTATTTCGCCAGCCCCTTGTGCTGTATAAAACGTCTATTTGCTATTTTCAATGCACCATTCGTAAACTGGCTGTATCTTAATCTTCTTGCCATCTGCTTCTGTCTCTTCGTATTGATGGTCGGTAAGCAGGAGAAGATTATCGCATTTTGTTCTTTTTGCAGCTAACAAGAGTCCATTAATCTCGCGTTTGCGGGTTGTATTACTGGTGATGTCATAAGATACCTGAATACATTGCACGACTTTGTTTCCTTTGCAGACAACAAAATCGCATTCTCCATATCGCTCATTCAGGTAGTATACGTCCATGCCGTCTACCTTACACTTGCGTATAAGATGATTAAGTACGGTCGTTTCCAATCTCCATCCTAGATTTTCACCCGCAAGGGCATCTTCTCTTTGGTTCATAAGCGCAATGTCAACTGGATATACTTTTTCCATCGTTGAGCGGACTTTACTCTTTGCAGAATATTTCTTCACGCCAATCAGCAGATAGGCTTGTTTCAGATACTTGATGTAGTTTGATACTGTATGGTCTGACTTAAAACTGAAGATTTTTGCAAGATCACATGTGTTAATCACCGTGGGCGAGACGTTGAGAAGGTGGTGTGACATGGCTTCAAATTCTGCCTTGTAGGTTATCTTGTATCGTTGCTCTATGTCGCGTGTTAGTATATTGCTGACGAGATTGCTGATGTACTGCTTGGCGTTCTTTATTTGCATGAGTTCTGGGAAACCGCCTTGTTTCATGTAGTTGTCAAAGGCTTCACGACGAAAGGCGATCTTCTCTGTTGTCAAGGTTGTGGTATCAACGTCTTTCATCTCGCAATACTCGCTGAAAGAGAAGGGATACAATGGTATCTCGCTGCTTCGACCGGTGAGGTGTGTGGCAAGATCGCTGCTTAGTAATTTTGCGTTACTGCCCGTCAGCACGACATGGATTTTCTTGCGAAGGATTCGATTGACAAACAGTGGCCATCCTTTGACATCCTGAATCTCGTCAAGGAAGATGTATTTGAACTGACCGTAGAGCTTGTAAAGGACTTCAAGCACGTCGTTTAGTTGTTCTGAGGAGATGCCTTCTAAACGTTCGTCATCAAAGTCTGCGTATGCAAAATTCTCGCCTACTCGGTGTAAGGCTTGGAAACATAAGGTTGACTTGCCGCTACGACGGACACCGATGACAACTTGTGCCTGGGGACTGGAGAGGTCAACAAGGGTTTCTTCTTTGCGGAAACATAGTTTCTCATCAGCCCAATCCTTTATTTCTTCTTTTTGTTCAGAGAGTATAAGTTCAAGGGTTCGTTTGTCGATTGTTGTCTTTTTCATGGGTGCAAAATTAGGAAAATATTCCGAGATAATGCGATAGTTTACTGTTTTTGCTGCCTCTTGATTGCGATATTTTGCTAAAAATGGCGCCGCTGAATGCGATAATTTACTTTTTTATTTCAGACTTGTGGTGTTAGCTCTAAATTTTGTAGCATCTCTACGTAGAGGGTTATGGCTTCGTCTATCTCGCTGATGCGTATGTATTCGTCGGCGGTGTGGCTGCGGGTGCTTTCGCCGGGGCCCATCTTCATCGATGGCCAGGGCATGAGGGCTTGGTCGCTGAGGGTGGGGCTGCCGAAGGGGGTGCGGCCGAGGGCGATGGCTCTTTGTAGGAGGGGGTGATCTGGGGAGATGTGGGAGGAGGAGAGGCGTAGGCTGCGGGGCTTGAGGGTGCTGTGGCAGCCTTGCTGGAGGTGGTGGAGGATTTCTTGGTTGGTGTAGCACTCGTTGCTGCGTACGTCGATGGTGAAGGTGCAGCGGTCGGGGACGACGTTGTGTTGTGTGCCTGCGTTGATGATGGTGGTGGTGGTCTTGACTGGACCGAGGAGGGGTGAGACGAGGGGAAGGGTGTGGTGGCGGAGCCAGTTGATGTCGTCGAGGGCGTGGTAGATGGCGTTGTCGCCGGTGTCGCGGGCAGCGTGGCCGCTGGTGCCGTGGGCGGTGGCGTCGATGACCATGAGTCCTTTTTCGGCTTGGGCTGGCTGCATGGAGGTGGGCTCGCCGACGAGGGCTACGTCTATCTTGGGGAGCTGGGGTATGACGCTTTCGATGCCTTGGCTGCCGCTGACTTCTTCTTCGGCACTGGCGAGGTAGATGAGGTTGTAGGGGAGGGGGTGGCTGTGGGTGAGTATGTGGTAGGCTTGGAGGAGGGTGACGACTGAGGCGCCGTCGTCGTTGCTGCCGAGGCCGTAGAGTGTGTCGCCTTCGATGGTGGGCTGGTAGGGCGGACGGGTCCATGTGCTGACGGGCTTGACGGTGTCGATGTGGGCGTTGAGTAGGAGGGTGGGGCGGCGTGGGTCGTAGTGGGGGTCGATGGTCCAGATGTTGTTGTACAGGCGGTGGGTGGGGTATTGGTAGTGGTGCTCGATGGTGTGTTGGAGCATGTCGGCTACGGCTGTCTCTTGGCGGCTGTGGCTGGGGATTGCAATCATCTGCTTGAGCAGGTCTACGGCTTGGGTAGTGTGTGTCATATCGTGGGTTTTATGGTTTTCTGTCCAAAGTTAGTTATTTTTGCTTGCTTTTGATGGTTTTTGGGGTGTGGTTTTCGATTTTTGTGGTATTTTTTGTATTTTTGTGTGCGTAATCTATTAATGTTTGCTACCATGGGTGTTGTTTCTCTTTCTGCTAATGTGTTGACGGGGCTGGTGCACTCTCAGGCTCGTAGGTATGGTGGTAGGTGTGCCTTGTCGTTTCGCGATGATGTGTCGGGGACGTGGAGGGAAACGGGGTGGAATGATTTCTCGTGGCGTGTGCGTCAGGTGTCGAGTGCTTTGGTGGCGCTGGGTGTGGAGGTGCAGGAGAGGGTGGCGGTGTTTTCGCTTAATAGGCCTGAGTGTCTGTTTGTGGACTTTGGGGCTTATGGGGTGAGGGCGGTGACGATTCCGTTTTATGCGACGAGTAGTGAGTCGCAGGTGAAGTATATGGTGAGCGATGCGTCGGTGCGTTTTGTGTTTGTGGGGGGACAGTATCAGTATGATATTGCTTTTAGGGTGCTGACGCAGGGGTCTGCTTTGGAGAGGATTATTGTGTTTGATAGGGGGGTGGTGCTGAATGCTGAGGATTCGGTGAGTATGTTTTTTGATGACTTCCTTGAGTTGGGCAGTGGTCTGCCTCATCATGAGGAGGTGGAGCGTAGGGCTTCGGAGGCGGTGGGGGACGATCTTGCTAATATTCTCTATACGAGTGGGACTACGGGGATTGCTAAGGGGGTGATGATGACGCATAGGATGTATGATGCGGCTTTGAGGGCTAATGAGGGGGTGCTACGTCTGGGTGAGGAGGACGTGGCTTTGTGTTTTTTGCCGTTCACTCATGTGTTTGAGAGGGCGTGGTCGTACCTGTGTCTGAAGTTGGGGGTGAGGCTGGCGATTAATCATAGGCCGGAGGATATCTTGCGGAGTATGCGTGAGGTGCACCCTACGTGTATGTGTGCGGTGCCTCGTCTGTGGGAGAAGGTGTATGATGGCGTGATTGAGAGGGTGGAGGCGATGACTGAGGTGCAGAAGTCTTTGTTTCGCGATGCTATGCGTGTGGGCTATGCTTACAATGTGAGGTATCGTATGAGGGGATTGATTCCGCCTGTGGGGCTGAGGGTGAAGTATTCTTTCTATGAGAGGACGGTGTTGTCTCTCATCAAGAGGCGGTTGGGATTGGAGAGGGCGAATTTCTTTCCTACGGCGGGGGCGGCGATTCCGCTTAGGATTGAGGAGTTTGTGCATTCGCTGGGGATTATGATGATTGCGGGGTATGGGCTGACGGAGAGTACGGCTACGGTGTCGCTCGATGTGTGGAACAGGCCTATCTCGCTGGGTAGTGTGGGGCGTGTGATTGATGGGCTGGAGGTTTCGTTTGGGGAGAATAATGAGATTCTGTTGCGTGGCGATACGATTACGAGGGGGTATTTCCGCAAGGCGGAGTGTACGGAGAGGTCGTTTGATGGGGACGGGTGGTTTCATACGGGTGATGCGGGGTATATGAAGGATGGGGAACTGTATCTGACGGATCGTATCAAGGATATGTTTAAGACGAGCAATGGTAAGTATATCGCTCCGCAGATGTTGGAGACGAAGTTGTGTGTGGATCGGTATATTGACCAGATTGTGGTGATTGCTGAGCAGAGGAAGTTTGTGTCGGCTCTGATTGTGCCTAAGTATGATTTGCTGGCGGAGCTGTCGAGGGAGTATGGGGTGGATTGCAAGACGAGGAGGGAGCTGTGTGAGAATGAGCGTGTGGTGAAGTTTATGATGTATCGTGTTGATACTCTTCAGCAGGAGTTTGCTCACTATGAGCAGGTGAAGCGTATTACGTTGCTGCCTGAGCCGTTTAGCGTGGAGCGTGGGGAACTGACGAATACGCTCAAGGTGAAGCGTTCGGTGATTAACGAGAATTATAAGGATTTGATTGATAAGATGTATTTGGGGTAGGGGTGTCGTTTTAACAAAACACCCAACCAAACAACTAAATAACAAAAAAACTAAACAACATAAACGTGATAACACAAGATCAACTGAAGGAGGTTCAGCAGAGATGTGAGGCGCTGAATCGTTATTTGGACATTCCTGCTAAGAGAATGCAGTATGAGGAGGAGCAGATTCGTACTCAGGCTCCGGAGTTTTGGGAGGATCAGAAGAGGGCTGAGGAGCAGATGAAGCTGGTGAAGGGATTGGAGAAGTGGATTAAGGCTTATGAGTCGGTGCAGACGCTGGCTGATGAGCTGGCTACGGCTTTTGAGTTTTACAAGGAGGAGCTCGTTACTGAGGAGGAGGTGGACGAGATTTATGCTAAGGCTCTGGGTGAGATTGAGGATCTTGAGCTGAAGAATATGTTGCGTAGGGAGGAGGACGTGATGGACGCTGTGCTCAAGATTAACTCGGGGGCTGGGGGTACTGAGGCTCAGGATTGGGCTCAGATGTTGATGCGTATGTATCTGCAGTGGGCGGATAAGAATGGCTATAAGGTGAGGATTGCTAATGTGCTGGAGGGCGATGATGCTGGTATAAAGTCGTGTACGATCGAGATTGAGGGTGACTATGCTTATGGTTATCTCAAGAGTGAGAATGGGGTGCATCGCTTGGTGCGTGTGTCGCCGTACAATGCGCAGGGAAAGCGTATGACTTCGTTTGCTTCGGTGTTTGTTACTCCGTTGGTGGACGATACGATTGAGGTGAATATCGAGCAGTCGCGTATCTCGTGGGATACGTTCCGCAGCTCGGGCGCGGGCGGTCAGAATGTGAATAAGGTGGAGTCGGGGGTGCGCTTGCGCTATCAGTATAAGGATCCTTATACGGGCGAGGAGGAGGAGATCTTGATTGAGAATACTGAGACTCGCGACCAGCCGAAGAATAAGGAGAATGCGTTGCGTCTCTTGCGCTCGATGCTTTATGACAAGGAGTTGCAGCATCGTATGGAGGAGCAGGCTAAGGTGGAGGCTGGTAAGCGTAAGATTGAGTGGGGTAGTCAGATTAGGTCGTATGTGTTTGATGACCGTCGTGTGAAGGATCATCGTACGAATTATCAGACGAGTGATGTGGGGGGTGTGATGGACGGTAAGATTGATGCTTTTATCAAGGCTTACTTGATGGAGTTTGGTGGTGAATAGAGAGAGTGTGTGTGTGGCGTATGGCTAATATTGAGATTGAGAGGAAGTTTTTAGTCAGGGGTGAGTTTCGCCATTTGGCTTATGATGCTACGCGTATTCAACAGGGCTACATCGCGAGTGGAAAGGGGAGGACTGTGCGTGTGCGTATTCGTGGCGATAGGGGTTTTCTTACGATTAAGGGACCTTCGGGGAGTGAGGGGCTTTCGCGTTTTGAGTGGGAGAGGGAGATTGGGGTGGAGGAGGCGCGTGAGCTGATGAGGGTGTGTGAGCCTGGCATCATCGATAAGACGCGTTATCTCGTGGCTGCTGATGATGGGGTGCATACGTGGGAGGTGGACGTGTTTTATGGCGACAATGAGGGGCTGGTGCTGGCTGAGATTGAGCTGGGCAGCGAGGATGAGGCTTTTTCTAAGCCTGATTTCATCGGTCGTGAGGTGACGGGCGATAGGCGTTTCTATAATAGTCATATGCGTAACTATCCGTTTAAGTTATGGAAAGAGGAAATTTCGGGAGTAAGATAGGTGCTGTGTTGGCTTCGGCGGGGAGTGCTGTGGGGTTGGGCAATATTTGGCGTTTCCCTACGGAGTGTGGTAGCAATGGTGGGGCGGCGTTTATCTTGATTTATCTGGTGTGTGTGTTTGTGCTTGCGATGCCTGTTATGGTGAGCGAGTTTGTCATCGGTAGGGCGAGTCGTTCTAATACGGTGGGGTCGTATAGGGTGTTGGCTCCGGGTAAGCCTTGGGTGGTGAGTGGGTTCATGGGGGTGCTGGCTGGCTTTCTGGTGTTGTCGTATTATAGTGTGGTGGCGGGCTGGACTTTGGATTATACGGTGGAGTCGCTTTGTGGGGGCTTGATGGGGGGCGGAGATTTTGCTGCTATCTTTGCTGACTTCGTGTCGAGCCCTTGGAGGCCTGTGGTGTTTATGGGCTTGTTTCTGGGGCTTACTCACGTTGTGGTGTCGACGGGGGTGGAGAAGGGTATTGAGCGTTACAGCAAGGTGATGATGCCGCTGCTGATGGTGATTGTGATGGTCTTGATTGGCTTTTCGCTGTCGATGCCTAATGCTGCTGAGGGGGTGTCGTTTATGTTTCGGCCTGACTTTTCGAAGGTGACGAAGGATGTTGTGATGAGTGCTATGGGGCAGGCGTTTTTTACGCTGAGTGTGGGGATTGGTACGTTGGCTACGTATGCGAGTTATTTTAGCAGGGAGACGCGTCTGGTTTCGTCGGCTGCGAGTGTGTGTGTGATTGATACTTTGGTGGCGATTTCGGCTGGGCTTATCATTTTTCCTGCGGTGTTTAGCGTGGGGGTTGATGCTGATTCGGGACCTGGGCTGGTGTTTATTACGTTGCCGTATGTGTTTGACAAGGCTTTGGGGGATATGCCTGTTGTGGAGTATGTGTTTTCGGGGCTGTTTTATGTCTTGCTGCTGATTGCTGCGCTGACGAGTAGTATTTCGATGCATGAGATTAGTACGGCTTATATTCATGAGACTTTCCGTCTAAGCCGTCGGCGTGCTGCGCTGATTGTTACGGGGGTGTGTTTCGTAATGGGGGTGGCTTGTAGCTTGTCGTTTGGCTTGTGGAGCGAGTTGAGGGTCTTGGGTATGACGTTTTTTGACTTGTTTGACTTCCTTACTGCTAAGTTCTTGATGCCTCTGGGGGGACTGCTGATTTGTACGTTTGTGGGCTGGGATATGAATAAGCATGTGGTGAGGGAGCAGCTTGATTCGCGTCTGACGCCGCTGCTGATGGTCTTGTTTAGCTGGATTGCTCCGATTGGTATTGGTATCATATTTATTTATGGCTTGATTAGTTGAGGCCTTTCTTCGTGTGTAGGTAATGGAAAAACATGTTAATTTTGGCAGTCGCATGGGGGCGATTTTTGCTGCAGCGGGTAGTGCTGTGGGATTGGGCAATGTGTGGCGCTTCCCGACTGAGGTGGGCAACAATGGTGGGGCGGCGTTTATCTTGATATATCTGGTGTGTATCTTGATTATCGGTATTCCTATCATGGTGTGTGAGTTTGTCATCGGGCGTCATACGCAGAGTAATATGATTGATGGCTTCAGGAAGTTGGCTCCGGGGCGGTGGTGGAGGGTGATTGGGTATCAGGGGGTGCTGGTGGCGTTTCTGATTTTGAGCTACTATATTGTTGTGAGCGGGTGGACGTTGTTCTATTCGGTGGAGAGCTTGGCGGGTAATCTTGTTGACGATGGTGTGGGTGAGGGGCATCATTTTGCTGAGTTTTTCGGGGCTTTCGTGTCTGATCCGTGGTGGTCGTTGGGGTGTGCGGCGGCTTTTATGGCTATTGTGCATTTGGTCATTGCGCGTGGGGTGCAGAGTGGTATCGAGCGTTTTTCTAAGGTGATGATGCCTATGTTGCTGCTGATTATTGGGGTCTTGGTGGTTTGTGCGTTTTCGATGCCGGGTATTGATGATGGGCTGAGATTTCTGCTTAAGCCGGATTTTTCTAAGATTACGGTGTCGGTGGTGTTGAGTGCTATGGGGCAGGCGTTTTTCTCGCTGTCGTTGGCGATGGGCTGCTTGTGTACGTATGCGAGTTATTTCAATCCTAAGACTCGGTTGGTGTCGTCGGCTATGAGTGTGGCTGTGATTGATACGTTTGTGGCGGTGCTGAGTGGGTTTATCATTTTCCCTGCGGTGTTTTCGGTGCCTGGCATCGAGGCTGATGCTGGACCGGGACTGGTGTTTATCACTTTGCCGAGTGTGTTTAACATGGCTTTCCATGCTGTGCCGTGGCTGGGGTATGTGTTTAGCGGTTTGTTTTACATTTTGCTGTTTCTGGCTGCGTTGACGAGTGCTATGTCGCTCCATGAGTCGGTGACGGCGTATGTCTACGAGCGATTTCATATTTCGCGCCGTAGGGCTTCGCTGATGGTGTCGGTGTCGTGTATGTGTCTGGGGGTGTTGTGCTGCTTGAGTTTCGGTCCGCTGAGTGGTTGGACTGTCGGGGGTATGACGGTGTTTGACTTGTTTGACTTTGTGTCGTCTAAGGTGATTCTGCCTTTGGGGGGATTGCTCCTCGTGTTGTTTACGGGGTGGTATCTGGACCGTGACCTTGTCCGCGATGAGATTACTAATCGTGGCGAGCTGCCTGGCAGGGTGTTTGGGGTGTTTATGTTTCTGGTGCGTTGGGTGGCTCCTGTGGCAATAGGGGTGATCTTCGTCCAGGGGCTTTTGGGTATTTTCTGAGGGGGTGTTTATGTCTGGACGTGGCAACTGGTTCTCTCCGATGCAGCGTAGATTCCTGCTCGTGGTTTTGTCGCTGCTTGGAGTGGTGCTTGGGGCGGTGCTTTTGTCGGAGTATAGGAACGGGCGTGATGGGTCGGTGTCTGAGGGCTTGGAGAGGCTTGGGACTGCGGCGCGAAGTGGGGGGTACTATGCTGTGGAACCTGACAGGTGGGAGAGTTTTGTGTTTGACCCTAATGAGGCTGACAGCACGATGTTGCTGAGGCTTGGGCTCGCTCCGTTTCAGGTGCGTGCTATATATAGGTATAGGGCTAAGGGTGGGCGTTACTCTGAGGTGGAGGATTTTGCGAGGGTGTATCGTATGACGGTGGAGCAATGGGAGCATTTGCGTCCTCTGGTGCGTATAGGGCGGAGGTATCGTCTGGTGGCTCAGTCGGGGGTAGTGGGGAAGAGATCGGTACGTGGTGGTGGCTATGGTGCTTATGGGGGTGCGGAGAGGGGGCGCGATAGTGTGGTGAGGGGGCGCGATAGTGTAGAGGGGAGGCGCGATAGTGTGCGTGCGTCTTATCCTAAGAAGTTTGATGATGGGGTGGTGATTGATGTGAATGTGGCTGATAGTGCTACGTTGTGTAGGGTGCCTGGGATTGGGGTTTATAATGCTTCGCGTATAGTGCGTTTTCGCAGGAGGCTTGGTGGGTTTGTCGATGTGCGTCAGCTGTTGGAGCTGGAGGGGTTTCCTGCTGATGCTTTGGCTTGGTTGGAGGTGAGGGATTCGGCTGCTGTGCAGCGTCTTGACGTGAACCACATGAGCGAGCGTAGGCTGATGCGTCACCCTTATATGGGGTATTATCGGGCTGCTGAGATTGTGGCATACCGCCGTGTACACGGTTCCCTGCCAAGCATTGATGTGCTCGCAGGGTTGCCGCATTTCAGTCATGACGATGTTGTCAGGCTTAGGCCTTATCTGTCGTTTGATTGATTAGAGGGGATTCCACCCTTGTGCTTTTAGTTCAAACTCGTTGCCATCGCGTGTGATGAGGGCGCAGCCGAGTGTGGGGGCGGTGATGTAGCCTATGACTTTTACGTCGTCCATCTCTTGTATGATGTCGTTCTTGGTCAGGGGGACGGTAAAGAGGAGCTCGTAGTCTTCGCCTCCGTTGAGGGCGCAGGTGGTGACGTTCATGCTGAACTCTTCGGCGGCTACTGCGGTCTGGTAGTCGAGGGGTATACGTTCTTCGTAGATGCGGCAGCCGCAGTTGCTGGCTTTGCAGATGTGTATGAGTTCGCTGCTTAGTCCGTCGGAGATGTCTATCATCGAGGTGGGGACAATGCCTGCCTGGCTCAGACGTTGTATGATGTCGTGTCGGGCTTCGGGCTTCATCTGGCGTTCGATGAGGTATTCTTTGCCTGCAAATTCGGGCTGGGGTATGGCTTCGATGAGCTCGTCGGGGTTGCGGCCTGTGCGTTGTGCCTGTTCGTGGGCTTCTTTGACTTGCTGGTTGTAGACGGCTTTCTCGCGTTCGAGTATCTGGAGTCCCATGTAGGCTGCACCGAGGTTGCCTGAGACGCAGATGAGGTCTGTCTCTTTGGCTCCGCTGCGGTATGATATTTGCTCTGTGGGGGCGGTGCCTATGGCTGTGATGCTTAGGGCAAGGCCTGTGAGCGATGTGGTGGTGTCGCCTCCGATGATGTCGACTCCGTGTCGTTCGCATGCGAGGCGTATGCCTGTGTAGAGCTCTTCGATGTCTTCGACGCTGAAGCGTTTGCTCAGTGCCATGCTTACGGTAATCTGGCGTGGGGTGCCGTTCATGGCGTAGATGTCGCTGAGGTTGACCATCACGGCTTTGTAGCCGAGGTGGCGTAGGGGAATATACGTGAGGTCGAAGTGTACGCCCTCCATGAGCATGTCGGTGGTGATGAGGGTCTGGGTGCCTTGGGGTGACGTGATTACGGCGCAGTCATCGCCCACGCCTTTGTGCGTGGACGCTTGACTGGTCTTGATGTTGTCGGTCAGATGTCTGATGAGTCCGAACTCTCCTAATTTTGATATTTCCATCAGCTTCGTGCTATCATTTCGCGCATGATTTCCGCCATGCGTGGTTGTGCTTCGGCGGCTGCTTTCTGCACGTCTTCGTGTGTTACTTTCATAATTTGTGCGTGGCCGCCAAGGTCGGTGATGATGCTGACGCCGAAGCAGCGTATGCCGCAGTGGCGGGCTACGATGACTTCGGGGACGGTGCTCATGCCTACGGCGTCGGCTCCCCAGTGTGCAAACATGCGGTATTCGGCTGGGGTCTCGTAGGTGGGGCCTTGGGTGGCGAGGTATACGCCGTGGCGTACTTTGATGGCTTTCTCGCGTGCGATGACGTCGGCAAGGTCTATGAGCTCGGGGGCGTAGGCGTGACCCATGTCGGGGAAGCGTGGCCCTTGGGGTATGTTTTCGCCGCGCAGGGGGTTCTCGGGCATGAAGTTGATCTGGTCTGTGATGATCATGAGGTCTCCTATGCGGTAGCTGGGGTTGGTGCCTCCTGCTGCGTTGCTTAGGAAGAGGGTCTTGATGCCGATTTCGTGCATGACGCGTATGGGGAAGGTGACGGTCTTCATGTCGTAGCCTTCGTAGTAGTGGAAGCGTCCGTCCATGGCCATGATTTCCTTGTCGCCGAGCTTGCCGAAGATGAGACAGCCTTTGTGACCTTCGACGGTGCTGACGGGGAAGTTGGGTATGTCTTTGTATTCGATGACGAGCTCTTTCTGTATTTCTTTGGCGAGGTCGCCAAGGCCTGTGCCGAGTATGACGGCTATTTCAGGCTGTGTGTGCATCTGCTCTTTGAGCCATGCTGCTGTTTCTAAGATTTTCTTGTACATATTGTTTGATTGTTTGGTTAAACTCTTTGTCGGTGTCTCCGATGAAACGGACTTCGATGGGTAGTATCCAGATGTGTTCCTTTAGCTGGTCGTCCATGCCTGGTGATGTGGCGAGCCGCGCTGCATCTTTTTCCGTGGTGATGATTTGTGCGCCGGGGCTGAGTGTGTGTAGGGTGTGGCGGATATGGTTGATGTCGTCTGTGTCGAAGTTGTGGTGGTCTGCGTAGATTAGGGTGGTGAACTGTGACAGGTGTTGCTGCATGTCGTCTACGAACTGATGGGGGTTGCCTATGCCTGCGACGAGGAGTATCTCGATTGATGACATTTGGCTGAGTGTGGCCTCTTTGCGGCTGTGTGCGTTGCGCAGCGTGCCGTAGGTGTAGCTGCTGAAGTATAGTTGCTGTGTGGCATCGGGTCGGAGTTCTTGTGCTATCTCGTGGCGTTTGCGGGTGGTGATGTTTGCCGGACATTTGGTGACGATGATTATGTCGGCTCGGTTTTTGCTTTTGACGGGCTCGCGCAGTCTGCCTGCGGGGAGCAGGTGGTCGTGGGTTATGAGTCTGTGGTAGTTGACGAGTAGTATGTTCAGACCTGGCTTGACGTAGCGGTGTTGGTAGGCGTCGTCGAGCAGAATGACTTGCGTGCCGCGGCTTGCGGTGGGCATGGTGAGCTGCTCTATGCCGTGGCGGCGGTCTGCGTCGACGGCGACGATGGTGTCGGGGTATTTGTTGGCTATCTGCCAGGGCTCGTCGCCGATGTCTTCGGGGGTGCTTGTCGGGGTGGCGCAGCGGTATCCGCTGGTCTTGCGTTTGTAGCCCCGGCTGAGTACTGCTGTGCTGTATTGGGGGCTGAGTAGGCGTATGAGGTATTCGACGTGGGGGGTCTTGCCTGTGCCGCCTGCGGTGATGTTGCCTATGCTGATGACGGGTAGCGGATAGGTGCGGCTCTCGATTATGCCGGTGTCAAACATGTAGTTTCTGACACGCACACCGAGGGCATATAGCCATGCCAGGGGTAGGAGTGATGTGTGTATGTGTGTCAGTTTGGGCATCTTTATCTTGGTTTTGATGTCCAAAGATACAAATAATTTGTGGTTTTTGACGATTTATTAGTGCCTAAAAGTTGGTAGAATGAATTTTTTGTCATACCTTTGCATCATAATCCTGCGCTTGTGGTGGAATTGGTAGACACGCCAGACTTAGGATCTGGTGCAGCGATGCGTGTAGGTTCGAGTCCTATCAGGCGTACGAGGGAGGCTTCTTGAATGGAGTCTCTTTTTTTTGTCTGGGATTTCTGCCTGTATGTGGGTGGCTCAAAAGGCTCTGCGGGCGGTCTCGATGAGGGTGTCGTAGCCTTGGGCGGCGTCTTGGCTGCTTTGCTGGCAGGGTATGGTGGGGGGAATGCCAAACTCTATGTGCTGCATCTTGGTGTCGTATTGAGGGCAGGCGCTGAAGCGTATTGTCCAGCCGTTGGGGAGCTCGCTGGTGAAGGGCATTCCTCCTCCTCCGCCTGTCTGGTCGCCGAGGGTGCGTATGTTGGGGAAGCATAGCATATTGCGTACGAAGGTGTTGGCTGCGCTGTAGCAGCGGCGGTTGGTGAGAATGATGACGGGCTTTTGCCAGCGTATGCCGGGGCTTGGGCTTATGTATTCGGGCATGGGGGTGGAGAAGTCGTTGCGTCCGGGGCCTCTCTTGTGTGAGATATAGCCTACGAGGGTCTTTTCTTCGGTGAAGTGTGAGGCCAGGGTCTCGACGTTGCTGAGCTGACCGCCTCCGTTGTTGCGTATGTCGATGATGAGTCCTTTGCAGAGACGCATATAGTTGAGGGCTTCGCTGATGTTGCCGCTGCCTATGGCGCTGCTGAAGCTGTTGTAGACGAGATAGCCTACGTTGTCGTCGAGGATACGGTACTTGATGCCTGAGGCTATGCGGTAGTCGTGCCCAAGATATTGCTGCTGGAGCTCGCTGCTGAAGTTGGCGGGATAGTCTTCCCAGTATGACCAGTTGCGCCCGAGGTCGGCTGCGCTGCTGAGATTGACGTGCCCGTCTTGAAGCTCGGATAGCATAGAGGCGAGAACTTCGAAGAGTTGGGACGATGTCATGTCGTGGGCTATGCGTGGGTTGTGGCGTGCGCGTACTTCGTCCCAGTCTACTCCGAGCTGGCTCTGCTTGAGGTCGAGAAAGCAGTAGTGCTCGTCGATGGTGGTCCATAGGGCGTCGAAGTTGCCCTGAGGGGTGTTGTCGTACTGCTCGTTGGTGATGCATGAGGTGAGGGTGGTGAGGAGCAGGAGGAGCAGGAGGAGTGGCTGGGGTTTAGAGTATGCCATTTGTGCGGTATTGTTTCTTGACTTTTACGAAGTGCTTGACGAGGCCTATCATGAAGGTGTGTGACCAGTCGTGTGTCTTGATTGAGTTGGTGTGGCTCTGGGTTATGTCGCTGAGGTAGCCTGCGCGCAGGGTGGTGGCCTTGCCTATGGGGACGTCTACGGTGAGCTGATGCCAGATGCCTGGCGTGTTTCCTGGGTGTGTGAAGACTGCGTTGTTGTCGCGGCTGCCTTGTCCGATCTCGTAGTAGCTCTGCCCGAATTGTGGGGAGAACATCACGCCCATGATGGGCATATTGATCTGATAGCGCAGGCTGAGACGCTGATGTCGTATGTGGAGGTGGTATATGGCCATGGCGCTGAGGGAGATGTCGATGCTGAAGCGTCCCTGGGCCGGGTTGTTGCCATTGCGGTCGTTGTAGAGTATGCCTGCGTGTGCTCCTGCCATGCCACCAGCCATGAGACGTAGGTTGCTGATGGGGGTCCAGTTGTAGTGCCATGCTGCTTTGTAGGAGAGTCGGCCCGAATAGTCGTGGGCTGTGCTGCTGGGGTTGGTGGCGCTGGCGAATGTGGCTTGGACGAGTGTCTGGAATGACAGGCGGTGGTGGCAATGGCGGGTCATGCGTAGGGTCTCGCGTAGGAGTGTGGCGTGAATGCCTGTATAGTTGAGGGGCGAGAGGTATGTGTCGAGCAGGTTGGACGTGCCTGTGCCTACGGCCCAACTGTGTGTGCGCAGGTCGTGTGTCGTGGCTTGGATATGGAGGCTGTCGGGCTCTTGTGCGTTGGCTCGTGGGGTTGCTGCACAGAGGAGTATGGCCGTGAGAGCGAGGGTGAGGAGGTGTGTCTTCATTCGAACAGGTGTAGTTGTCCGTTGAGCTCGTCTGCTACGTCTTGCTGGCTCTTGCCTGCATACGGGTCGAGGTCTTCGTGATTGTCGTTGTCGTTGTCTGTATCGTTGCCCTCTGGTGTGACAGGCTCGGGGGAGTGTGTGGGCTCAAGCTCGTCGACGCTCTCTACGTCGAAGGTGGTGATGCGCTTGCCTCGTGCCTTGAAGCTCTTGATGCCGATAAATTCGTCTGCTTCTATCACGATGGGTTCGCGTGAGGCGTCGTTGCCTCCCATGTTGACTTGTATGCGTGGGCACGGGGTGTCGGTGAGGAGCAGCAGATGGTTGTCGGGGTTCTCTCCGAGGTAGTTCTGATGGCGTGTGGTGGCTTCGAGGGGGAAGCGTTTGAGGTAGGCAAAGCCGTTTTGGTCGTGGTCGTGCAGGACTGCTGTCCAAACCTTTTGGCTGTCGTATTTTTCGATGCGTAGGATATGGTCTTCGTAATGGTTGTTGGCATCGAAGTTGGTGAGGTAGAAGTCGCCGTCGGGCAGTATGACGAGTATCTGGTCTTCGCTTTGGAACTCGCCGAGGTAGCGTCCTTGCTCGTCATAGTTGATACGGTTGATGTCCGGATCCCACCATACTTTGCGACCTCCAAGGGTGCTGCCTCCGTGGCTCTTGAGGCTGATGCGTGCTATCTCGTTTTTCGACAGGAGGTTGCCGAGCGAGGCGCGCCCCTTGATGGAGAGGAGCGAGAAGTCGTAGTCGAAGAAGACTTTCTTGATCTTGGCGTTTGGCTTGAGCACTACTTTGATGATTTCAGCTTCACCGTTGGCATTGGCGGTAAAGTAGTGTATCTTGCTGCCTGGGGTGCCTTTGGTGACGTCGTACTCCTTGTCGCGGGTGAGACTCGTGACATTGAAGCGCTTGACGTAGTAGTTGCCGGCCTTGCCGTCGCGGTATACGGTGTTGTAGATGGTGCGGGCGTCGCTCTTCTTGAAGATGGCTATGTGGATAATCTCGGCTTTCTTCTTTTCTTTTTTCGAACGCTCCGTCTCGCCGACGAAGAGCTTGTCTGCGACTTTGACGACCTTGTAGGTGCCGTCGCGATAGAAGATGATGACGTCGTCTATGTCGGAGCAGTTGCAGATATACTCGTCTTTCTTGAGGCTGGTGCCGATGAAGCCTTCTTCGCGGTTGATATAGAGCTTTTCGTTGGCTTCGACTACTGTGGCTGCCGAGATGGTGTCGAAGTTTTTTATCTCGGTGAGGCGCGGGTGGTCTTTGCCGTATTTCTCCTTGATGAAGCGGAACCAGTCGGCGGTGACCTCGACCATGTTGGAGAGCTCGCGCTCGATTTGGGCAAGTTCTTCGCGTATGCGTGCCATGTTTTCTTCGGCCTTGTCCTTGTTGAACTTGAGTATGCGCTGCATCTTGATTTCCATGAGCCGCAGGATATCGTCTTTGGTGACTTCGCGGATCATCTTGGGATACCATGGGGTGAGACGTTCGTCAATCCATGCGCAGGCTTCGTCCATGGTTTTGGCGTTCTCAAACTTCTTGTCCTTGTAGATGCGCTCCTCGATGAATATCTGTTCGAGACTCATGAAGTGGAGCTGTTCGAGGAGTTCGCCTTTGCGTATCTGGCGTTCCTGACGCAGTAGCGACATGGTGTTGTCGACCGAGCGGCGCAATACGTCGCTGACGCTCAGAAACTGAGGCTTCCTCTCGTCTATGACGCAGCAGTTGGGCGAGATGCTCACCTCGCAGTCTGTACAGGCATAGAGGGCGTCGATGGTCTTGTCGCTGCTGGCGCCGGGGGTGAGGTGAATGAGTATCTCTACGTTGGCTGCGGTCATGTCTTCGACCTTGCGCACTTTGATTTTGCCCTTCTCTGACGCCTTGAGTATCGAGTCGATAAAAGTGGAGGGCTTGCTCGCCGTGCCTGTGGTCTTGCCAAAGGGTATTTCGGTGATGGCGAGGGTCTTGTTGTCGCGTTTCTCTATCTTGGCTCTCACACGCACGCTGCCTCCACGCGCTCCGTCGTTGTATCTGCTGACATCTATGCTTCCTCCTGTGGGGAAATCGGGATAGAGGTGAAACTCTTCGCCGTGCAGGTATTGTATGGCTGCGTCGCATATCTCGCTCACGTTGTGTGGCAGTATCTTGCAGCTCAGACCTACTGCGATGCCCTCTGCTCCCTGAGCCAGCAGGAGCGGAAACTTGACGGGCAGCGAGACGGGCTCCTTGTTGCGGCCGTCGTATGAGAGCTTCCACTCTGTGGTCTTGGGGTTGAAGACTACGTCGAGTGCGAATTTTGACAGGCGAGCCTCGATGTAACGTCCGGCAGCAGCATCGTCGCCCGTGAGAATATTGCCCCAGTTGCCCTGACAGTCAATGAGCAGGTCCTTCTGACCGAGCTGTACGAGAGCGTCCTTGATGCTCGCATCACCATGGGGGTGAAACTGCATGGTATGCCCCACGATATTGGCAACCTTGTTGTACCTGCCGTCGTCCATGCGTTTCATCGAGTGCAAGATACGTCGCTGTACGGGTTTGAATCCATCGCCTATGTGAGGGACGGCACGCTCCAGTATGACGTATGAAGCGTAGTCCAGAAACCAGTTCTGGTACATCTGGTTGAGGTGGTGGGTGATACCTTCGCGGTAGTTTGTATGGTCAGTCATCGGGGTAAAAAAGATGTTCTTATGCCCACAAATTTACTAATTTTTTCTGAAATATTCATATCTTTGCGGCATGAAAGGTCTGATGTGGAGCATTTTTCTGCTATTGTTCTGCTCGCTTTGTGGCATAGCCCAGAGTGGGAGCTGCCGTATTGCCACCTGGAATGTCGAGAACCTGTTTGATACTCTCCACGACGCCGGCAAGGAGGATTACGAATATCTGCCCTCTGCCGAGAGAGGTTGGGGCTCGTGGCGGTATTGGCACAAGCTGAGGGGAATCGGGCAGACGCTCGCAGCGATGGGGCTGCCCTCTATCGTGGCTTTGCAGGAGGTGGAGAACGATACCGTGCTGCGCGATCTGACGAAACGTACACCGTTATGGAAGGCGGGCTACAGGTATGTCATGACAGACAGCAGAGACTCACGAGGCGTAGATGTGGCCCTGCTCTACGACCCTCGAGAGTTTTCGCTCCTGTCGTACACGAGCGTGAGAGTGCCTTCGGAAGAGGCAGGACTTCGCCCTACGCGAGATATACTTGTGTGTAGCGGACGTGTGGGGGCGGAACGTCGTATCCATGTGGTTGTGGTACACCTGCCGAGCCGTCGTAACAACAATGCCTCGACGCGTAGGCTGAGAGAGATGGCTCTCAGCACTCTCAACGGGATAATAGATTCCTTAGGACATAGGGGGGTGGTAGTGCTCGGAGATTTCAATGCCGAGCCTCGCGATGCGGCGTTCGACGTAATCAAGGGCGTGAGGAGCATCCTGACCACCGACAGGAAGACGCTTCGTGGCGAGCGGGGCACTTACTGCTTTCGTGGCCTATGGGGCTATTTGGACAATATCCTGGTGAGCGAAGACTTGCTCCCCGTTGTACAGGGTGAGGCGAGGGAGTGCAGATATGAGTGGCTGATGCGCCAGGACGGCAAGATGCCGCGCCGTACCTATGGCGGCACCTTCTATATGGGCGGACTCAGCGACCATCTGCCCCTGATAGCAGATTTTGACTTTTAGCGTGAGCTCTTAAAAGTGCGATTTCTCGCCAAGCCAAAGCGAGCAAGCTCTCTTTGGTCTTATGGCTTAACGAAATCGTTGCTTTGTGTAAAGCCGAGGGTGAAGACTCTGATATGGGCATTGGGATACTTGTCGTGAATGGCACGGATACCATCTGTGAGAGTCGCCCCCGTAGTGAGGACATCATCGACGAGGAGTATGGTGCGATGGTCGAGCACGGGGCAACGGGCTGAGATGCCAAAGATGTGGTTAGTGTTTTTCTGACGCTCGTCGGCGCTGATATGAGTCAGAGTAGGATTGTTGCGGATACGCCTGAGTATGTGGGTGTTGACAGGAATCCCCGTGACATCGCTGACGCCTCGTGCTATCCATTCGGACTGATTGTAGCCGCGGCTGAGACGGCGTCGCCAATGCAAGGGTATCGGCACGATATAGTCCACCCCATCAGCGAGCCCCCTGTCCTGCCAGTACGGAAAGAGATGACGCGTGATGTGGCGTGCCAGCTGGGGATAGTGTCCATACTTGAAGTGAATGAAAACGGAGAAGTGGGGTAGGCTATGGCCGTAGACGAGGGCACTACCAGCCCTCTCTACATCGTTGAGCCCCCAAAGCGTACGAATCGCAGGATTGTCGTCAGTACTGTCCCAGCGGATAGGGCGCAGGTCGACGAGGCAGATGTTGCACAGATGAAGTTCTTCAGACGTGAGCTCGCGGTCGCATATCGCACAGCGACGGGGCAGAACGAGGTCAAGAAATGTATTGAAGAAACTCATCAGGCTTATCGTTGAGAATGAGTTCGTCAGGGAAGTGAGTCTCCTCTATGAGCTCCCAAAGATAGCGGTAGTCAGCTATGGAGTATGAGATATGGGCATCGCTGCCGAGAATGACCGGTATGCCTTGCTGACGGCAGAGACGCAGAATCTCAATGTTGTTCGCACGCGCCTGAAGCTTGCCGCGCGAGGGTATGAGGCTGCTGTTGTTGATCTCGAGCAGAGTACGCGTCTCTCCAGCAACTTGGACTATCGGGGCGAAGTCGAGCTCGGCAGTACCGTCGCCAGGGTGGCTGATGATCTGAGTCCACGGATTGCGTATGGCTTGAATCATGCCGTGGGTGTTCTCCTCGCGCGTACCTCCTTTCCAACACAGGACATGTATGCCGGCTATCCTCAGATCGAGCAGTTTGTAGTAATTCTCGTCGAGATCAAGATGACCCTCGGTGTCGAGTATGTTGAGCTCTGCACCGAGCATCAGCCGCACACCCTCAAGCTGTCGGGGCACGACGTGAATGTTGCGGAAATATATAGGGTCGCACGTCCCCGGTATGCCCGGGGCATGCTCCGTGATGCCAAGTATGTCCAGCCCCAAGTGGGCAGCCTGGTGTACCATCTCCTGCAGGGTGCTGAAAGCATGTCCGCTCACGATGGTATGCGTGTGGACATCGAGTCGTGGTCTAATCATGCTTCAGCCTTGGGCGTAGGCATATCCTGAGAGTCGGCCGACTCAGCGTTAGGCTGAGCCACCTGACGCTTGATATGTAGGTCGTTGCGAATGAAGTCAGCAGGATTCATGAGAGGGAGCAAGGCGCGGGGGAAGCCTGCATCATCGCATCGGGCAGAGAGAATGCCTCGTGTTGCCCCGATGGTGACATCGGCTATGTGGTGGACGAGCCCCAGAGGCAAAATCCAGCCGTCCTCATTGAGATTGTAGAGGGCAGACCAGCTCTCGCGCGAGAACTCATAGACGCTCTCCACGCTGACGATCATCTGCGTGATGTCGTTCTTCTTGAACTCCACGTTAAGCAAGCAGCGCACGATGCGCTTCTCCGTGTCGGAATTGAAATTAATCTGGTTTCCAATCTGCATTTCGCCCTCGGGCCACTCGTTGCAAAGAGTGACAAACTGTACCTGACGGACATCAACGAGTTTGAACTGTATCTGAACCTGTTTCTGTTTTTGCTGTGCCATATTCTGGATTTTGTATTGAAAGATATTCTGTTAGTTCTTCGAGTATGATAAACGGGACATTGAAACTCACAGACTTCGAACGATTGTAGTAGTCCTCTACAGCCTGACAAATCTCCTTCGGCAGAGAGCGAGGTATCACGATGGCGTCCGTGTCGTCGTCGATGGTGACATTGGCATAACCGCCGCGATTGCCTATCTCTTGGTAGAGGGAAGGCACGCTGTCGAAGATGCTTTCGTGCAGGAAAATTTCCTTGCCGTAGAGAGGAGCTGGGGCAGAGCGCAAGTCGACAGGGCTTGCAGCACGCTGAGTCTTGAGGTTGGCAATCTCAGGCATCTGCCACCACACGGTCTCTGCGCTGACGTGCAAGTTCTTGACAATTTGCTCGGGGATATGATACGAAGCGTAGTCTCCGTCCTTTATCCGCTGTATGTCGACAATAGTGAGCAGCTGGATATTGTAGCCATCGTGGCGGTAGAGCTTGGCATAATTGATGGTCTCGGCTGGAGCATTCTCGCCCACGACGATGACGTGCGTCGTGCGCGAAGGCCTGTCGTATCTGACCTTTGACGCTCCGAGCTTGAGCAAGGTACTTCGCATAGCCTGGCGCCCCTGCGGAAAGTCGCCAGCAAGCACCACCTCGCGCCCGATGATAGGGCACTCAGGCGTTTGTTCCAAGTCAAAGTCAGAAAAAAGATCAAGCTGTTCTACCATACTGATTGCAAAGTTACGAATAAGCGAGCGGAAAAGCAAATAAAAAACTCGTTTTTTAATTTGCTTTTCCCGAGCGGGAGTAACTTGGGCCATAGGCCAAAGTTACGAATAAGCGAGCACAATTCCAAATAAAACTCGTTTTGATTTGGAATTGTCAAGCGGAAGTAACTTGGGCCGTAGGCCAAAGTTACGAATAAGCGAGCGGAAGGACCACAAAACTTGTTTTGCTTGGCTTGTCCAAGAACTTGGAGCGAAGCTCAGAGTTACGACTTTTGCCGACGGGCAAAAGTAGAGCATTGAGCACAATTCCAAATAAAACTTGTTTTGATTTAAAACAAACGACAATGCCCTCACCCATCTTGGTTGTTTAGTTGTTTGGTTGTTTGTCTTGTTTGTTGGTTCCCATGTTTGTTGGTTGTTTAGTGTTCACTAAAAACAAGGCTAAGCCTTCGGGATGAGTTCGGGATTGTGCGCAGATTGAGAGTGTTTGTTGACTTTCGTTAAATCGTCAATATTCAAAACTAACATAGTGCCCCCCCCTGGGGAGGGAGACATACATTATGTATATATATAAATAAGGTATTTTTTTAGTCTTTATTATAATACGCGCGAGAAAAGAGGGGGGAGGGGGGTGGCTTCGAGTTTTGAATATTGACGATTTAACGAAAGACGAATATTGATTGGTGGTGTAGAATTTCTGAGGTTATTTTGTTAGGTTATGAGGTTTTAAGGTTATAAGGTTGAAATGACCTTAACCTTAAATACTCATTAAACAACCCCTTAAATAGACATTCAAAACCTTAAAACCTCATAGAAAACCTAATAACCTCAAAGACTAAGCTGAGAGCTGAGAGCTGGGAGCTTAAAACCTCAAAACCTCAAAACCTCAAAACCTCAAAACCTTAAAACCTTAAAACCTCATAACCTTATAACCTCACCTTATAACCTCACTAACCAAACAACAAACTTCACACATTCCCTTGCGGAAACCAGAATTTATTTGTAACTTTGCGATGTATTGCTTAGTGGTTTACAACCAACAAAATAACCAAACAACAATAAACAACAAACAATGGCAAAGCGAATACCGTACGGAATGATGAACTTCGTGGCAGTCCGCGAGGACGACTGCTACTATGTAGACAAGACGAGGTTTATAGTGAAAGTGGAGGCTGCAAACAAGTTTTTCTTCTTCATTCGCCCACGACGCTTCGGCAAGA
>CAMEQD010000045.1:0-20923 GCA_945932615.1 uncultured Prevotellaceae bacterium
CAGTATTTTTATGGGTTGAATCCATGCTGTTTTACTCTTATTTTCGCTATACAAAGTTACTAAAAAATATTGAGAAATCAGCATAAATCCAAAGGTCTTTTCGCTTAAATACAAGCTATTTACGTTAAATAACCTTAACCTGTTTGTGGCACTTTTTCAAAACTTCCAAGATGCTCGTTAGACTCCCATTTCTCACCGAGGATTAGTCTCAGGAAGCCTTCGTAATTGAGCGTACAGGTCTTGTGGTCATTATTCCACACAGGCATCTGGAACCTACCTTCCGACAACCTGCGCACGTACATCGTCAGGCCGTTACTTTCCCTGTGTAGAATCTTGGCCGTCTTCATGGTCTTGCCTATGAACACGAAGGCCTCGTCCTGGGTAAGGTAGCGGCCGAACTCCTCGTTCACTATGCCTTGCAGCCCCTGGAACTGCTTTCGCATATCCACTGGTTGCATGCACAGGAAATACTTGAGGTCGGCATGTAGTTGACAGATTTTTGCCATGGCCTACACTTTTATACGAATGTACTGTTCCACCACTCTTACATCGATACTGGTAGGCAGGTTAAGTGTAACACCATTAGGGTAGGTCAGCTTTATATAAGGAATACGCTGATCTCGTTGTTTATTATCACTGTTCGATACCTGCTGACGAACATCCTCGTCAGTAAGCTTCACCTCCGCGAACAGAGGTTTCTGGGTCTGTTTCTTGTTGTACATTGTCGCAAAATTTTAAATGGTTGAATTTTGCGGCAAAGGTACGGAGTTTGTATGGGGTGGGCAATGTACGCATCACCGAATACTTACGTCCCTTTAGCTTTGCTATAAAGGGAGAATTTAACGAGTTGCTTTTTATGGGGGTAGTGAGGGATTTGGTTGTTTAGTTGTTTTTAGTTGTTATAGGTCGTTAGTTGTTTGGTTAGTTGTTCTGTCTTCTGTGCCCCGATAGTCGTTAGAATCAACCAAACAACTAAACCACCAAACAACTAATCACCAATCTCCCAACCTTCGATTGTATGCCGCTCCATGTCGAAGTTCATGCCCACCTTGATGATGGGCAGTCCGCTCAGGGCGAAGCGCGTGGGGTAGTCTTTGAGGTTGATTTGCTGCATGGCTGCTTCGGCTGATTTGTTGAGTTTGAGCTCGAAGAGGTAGAGTGCCTTGCCTGAGTTCATGACCATGTCTACGCGACCGTTTGAGGTGCGCACTTCGACGTCGACGTATCTGCCGAGGAGCGAGAAGATGACGTAGAGTAGCTGCTGGTAGTGACCTTCATAATTTGTATTGTCACACTGGGGTATGGTGAGCAGGTAGGTCTGGAGCAGGCGAAGCATTCCGTCGAGGTCGTCGTTGTAGAGGGCGCGATACATTAGGGCTATGGTGGTGATGCCATTTTCCCAACTGGTATCCACGTAGTTGGGCAGGAGGCTTTCCATGAGGCCGATGCGTATCTCTTGGTTAGGTATGTCGAGATGGTATAGCCCGATGAGAGGATCGTAGGCTTTGATTGTGACGTAGCCGCTCTGATAGAGCAGAGGGGTGATGGACTTCATGCTCTCTGTGGGGACGTCAAATGCTGATGCCATGACTTCTTTACGGGTGATGTCGGAGGGCAGGGTGTGGAACTCCCTCAGTTTCTCGATGAGGAAGGTTGGTGTGCCGCTTTCGAACCAATAGCTCTTGAGCATTCTGTCTTGCAGGGAGTTGAGCAGGCTGAAGGGGTTGTAGATGTCGGACGACGGCCATGCGAAGTGGTAGCCGTCGTATTGACGTTTGAGGTCGGCGATGGCTTCGTCGCGTGTCTGCTCGTTGTCTTGCGCAAACCTGTCGATATAGTCTGACATCTGGGTGAGCATCTCTTCCTCGGCAATACCGCAGATGCCTGCAAATTCGGGGACCATAGAGATGTTCTTGAGGTTGTTGAGCTCGCTGAAGATGCTCAGCTGTGAGAACTTGGTGATGCCGGTGATGAAGACGAACTTGAGGTGTGGGTCGCAGTACTTCAGGGGTGAGTAGAAGTTGCGCATGATGTGGCGAAGCTGCTCGAGCTCGTCTTTCTTGTGGGCTACGTCGAGCAAGGGAGCATCGTATTCGTCGATGAGTATGACGACTTTCTTGCCGGTCTGGGCGTGGGCTCGCTCTATCAGGCCTTGCAGGCGTTGGTTGAGATTGGTCTCGTCGGGGAGTCCTTTGCCATAAATACGTTCGTACGACGAGAGTTTCCCGCTGAGTTCCTGCTTGAGTTCTTCCTGCCCTTGGTGCTTTGCTGTGCTCATGTCAAACCTCAGCACGGGGTATTCTGTCCACTCCTGCTCTACGCTGTCGATATAGAGCCCTTTGAACAGGTCGCGTCTGCCTTCGAAGTATGACTGGAGAGTAGAGACGAGCAGGGACTTGCCGAAGCGTCGCGGACGGCTCAGAAAGATGTATTTGCTGAGCTCAAGCATCTTCAGGATATACTCTGTCTTGTCTATGTAGAGGCAGTTCAGGTCTACTATCTCGCTGTATGTCTGGATTCCTACGGGGAGGCGTTTGAGCTTCTTGTTTGTCATTTAATTGTTTTTTGTTTTTTGTTGTTTGGTTGGGTCTAATAACCTTAAAACCTCAAATCATAACCTCCTTCTCATGATAAGCACATTCTGCCCGTCTACATACTGGTAGCTTACTTCGTCCATGAGCTGCTTGACGAGGAATATGCCGAGGCCTCCTATCTGGCGTTCCTGCGCTGAGAGCGTTGTGTCTACGTCGCCCATCTGGGTGGGGTCGAAGGGAGTGCCGCTGTCGCGCAGGGTGAAGACCAGAGTGCTCTCGTCACACTCGGCGTCGAGCGTTATCTCGTGGGTGAGTCCGTCTTTGGGGTAGGCATACTGGATGACATTGACCAATGCTTCCTCGAGCGCCAGATTGAGATTGAACGCGTGGGTGGCATCTATGCCTGCATTTTCACATAGTGTGTCGATGAATAGTGGCAGTTTCTCCACTTCTTCAATCCTGTCTGCGACCAAAAGCCTGTCTCGATACATAGGGTACTGAAAATTGTCGGTTTGCGGTGCTAAGTTACAAAAAAACTTATAAAAATGCGACTTTACCTGTACTTTTTGCTCCAAGTGTCTGCCATTTAATTTATTTTTCGTAACTTTGGCGTAGAAAAAGCATTATTTACAACTCTATTCTAAGGCTATGACTATTACCATAACCAAACAGGGAGACAAGACTATCGGCGTTTTGGACGGCCGTCTCGATACGGCTGCGAGTGCACAGTTTGCCGTAGATATGCAGCCGCTTATGGACGCTGCTTCGACTCACATCGTGCTGGACTGCACGAAGCTGCAGTTTATTGCTTCGTCGGGGCTGAGGCTGCTGCTGAGCTTGCGCAAGGAGACTATTGCCAAGGGGGGCGATGTCACCATCACGGGTGCTACTCCTGAGGTCAAGCAGGTCTTTACTATCACGGGGTTCATGTCGCTGTTTATTTTTGCATAGTCGTTTTGTAGGGACTCTCGCATGGATAGGCAACGACTCGTTTACGAACGCTTGGAGGCGATGCGTGAGATCGAACATGAGGGGCAGGACGTGCGTACGCGTTTGTCGATAGACACTCTGCAGAACGTCGCGCCTCTTGCCGAGGAGCTCGGCATGGAGAGGGAGCAGCGAGAGCTGGAGGAGCTTGGCGTACGCTATGGCTACCCTGAGGACTATGCGGAGATCAAGCATCTCATGCAGGAAAACGAGGTCATGTGTGAGAGTACGTTCCGCGCTTTCACTCTCCCTATTCGCAGTATGCTGGACTCTATCGGGCTGGAGTACGAGTTGCTTTTCCGCATGAAGAGCATTTATAGTATATGGAGGCAGATTCACGTCAAGCAGGTGCCTTTTGATGAGGTCTACGACTTGTTTGCCACGCGCATTGTCTACAAGCCTATGACTGTGGCTCAGCTTCAGACGGTGAGCCCTGTGGCGGTGGAGGATAGTGCGCTCGATGTGGAGAAGCTTACGCTGTGGCGTATTTATAATATCATTACGTCGCTGTGGCGCATTCACCCTGATCGTATCAAGGACTGGGTCACTCACCCTAAGCCTTCGGGCTATCAGGCTTTGCAGCTGACGGTCATGGGGCCTGACTGCAATTGGTTTGAGATTCAGATTCGTAGCGAGCGTATGGACTATGAGGCGGAGCATGGTGTGGCGGCACACTGGAAGTACAAGCGCGAATCCAATGCTACAAAGTGAAATGACTGCTCGCGAGATTCTCAAGACTTACTACGGCTACGATTCGTTCCGCCCTCTTCAAGAGGAGATTATCGCTCATACTGTTCGAGGTGGTGATGCGCTTGTGCTGATGCCTACGGGTGGCGGCAAGTCGCTTTGCTACCAGATTCCGGCTCTCATGCTTGAAGGGACGGCTGTCGTGGTCTCTCCGCTCATCTCGCTGATGAAGGATCAGGTCGATGCTCTCAGGTCGAACGGCATACGTGCTGAGGCTCTCAACAGTAGTAATGATTCTGTCACGGACGCTGAGATTTACCAGCGTATATGCCGCGGCGAGGTCAAGATTCTCTATCTCTCGCCTGAGCGTCTCGTCGGAGAGATGGAGTGGCTGCAGCAGAATGTACGTGTCTCGCTCATCGCCATCGACGAGGCTCATTGTATCTCGCAGTGGGGGCATGACTTCCGCCCGGAATACACTCAGCTGGGCTGTCTCCGCAACGCTTTCCCTTCTGCTCCTATTCTTGCTCTGACTGCTACGGCCGACAAGACTACGAAGCTCGACATTCTCAAACAACTTAACTTGCACGAGCCGCGTGTGTTCGTCAGCAGTTTTGACCGCCCTAACCTCAGTCTCGATGTGCGCCGCTCGTATACGTCGAAGGACAGGCTTGGTGTGATCAAGGATACTATCTTGCGCCACAAGGGGGAGAGTGGCATCATATACTGCCTCTCGCGCAAGGCTACGCAGCAGCTTGCTGAAAAGCTCAGCGAGAGTGGGTTTAACGTTGGCGTCTACCACGCTGGCATGACGGCGCTCCAGCGTACTCGGGTGCAGGAGGATTTTATCAATGATCGTATAGATGTCATTTGTGCTACCATCGCTTTTGGCATGGGCATTGACAAGAGCAATGTGCGCTTTGTCATTCACAACAATCTGCCTAAGAGCATTGAGAGTTTCTATCAGGAGATAGGGCGTGGCGGCCGTGATGGGCTTGGGACGGAGACTATCTTATTCTACAATTTGCAGGATCTCATCACGCTCAAGAAGTTTGCTGAGGAGAGCGGTCAGAAGGAGATCAATCTCGAAAAGCTGAAGCGTATGGAGGAGTATGCTGAGGCTTCTGTCTGCCGCCGCCGCATACTGCTTAACTATTTTGGCGAGACGTCGGACTGCCAGTGTGGCAACTGTGATGTGTGTAAGAATCCGCCTCAACGCTTTGACGGGACTATCGTCATACAGAAGGCTCTCTCGGCTATCAGGCGTACGAATCAGCAGATTGGGCTTTGGACTACGGTCGACATTCTGCGTGGCAACACGAATGCTTCCATCATGTCTAAGGGCTATAATAGTCTGAAGACCTTCGGTGCGGGGCGCGACATTCCTGCCCGCGAGTGGCACGACTATCTCTTGCAGATGCTCCAGATGGGCTACATCGAGATTGCTTACAACGAGGATATGCATCTCAAGGTGACGTCGCTCGGCGATGATGTGCTCTACGGCAGGAGACGGGCGGAGCTTGCTGTCATAGTCCACGAAGACAGGCGCAAGAGCAGGAAGAAGGTGGTACAGCCCGTGCTCTTCAATCTCGCGCAGGGTGAGGATGCTGTGCTGTTTGAGAAGCTGCGTGTCTTGCGCCGCACCATAGCTGACGAAATCGGCAAGCCTGCCTACATCGTCCTCTCAGACAAGACGCTTCACGCTCTCGCTCAAAGCCGCCCAACGACGCTCGATGACTTCGGCGAAATAAGCGGCATCGGTCAATACAAAAAAGATACTCTCGGAGAGCGTTTCACTGCGCTAATCAGGGAGCATGTTGCGTTGTAGTTTGGTTGTTTGGTTATTTTGTTGTTTTGTTGGTTCTAACGACTAACCGCGACCAGATGACAGTACAACCAACCAAACAACTAAAGTCCCAAACAACCAAACAACTAAAAACCTAAACAACCAAAAAATCCTTAAACTCTGCAAACTCCTTGCTCATCGGCACACTTTGTTTCGTGCCACGCATGAAGGCTTGCAGACGTTCGGGTATGGCAATGTCTGTATGACAGATTTCGTCTACCACGCTCTTGAACTTTGCTGGGTGTGCCGTTTCGAGGAAGAAGCCTACCTCGCCTTCGCGAAGGCCTTCTTCAAGGGCACGGTATCCGCACGCTCCGTGTGGATCGAGCTGGTAGCCTGTGGTGTCGAGACATTGGCGCATGGTCTCGGCTATCTGGGCGTCGCTGTATGTGGCTCCCGAGATGTCGGCCACGATGGCTGCGTGGCTCTTGCCGTAGAGGTCGTAGATGCGGGCGAAGTTGCTGGGGTCGCCTACGTCCATGGCGTTGGCTATGGTCTGGGTGCTGGGGCGTGGGCTGTAGACTCCGCTTTGGAGATAGTTGTAGAAGATGTCGTTGGCATTGTTGGCGGCTATGAAACGGCTGATGGGGAGCCCCATGCGTTTGCCGAAGAGGGCGGAGCAGATGTTGCCGAAATTGCCGCTGGGCACGCACGCCACGATGGGTCTGCCGAGTTTCTTGAGCTGGGCGTAGGCATAGAAATAGTAGAAGCTCTGGGGCAGGAAGCGTGCCACGTTGATGGAGTTTGCACTCGTGAGACGCTTGCAGGCTCTGAGATCTGCGTCCATGAAGGCTGCCTTGACTAAGGCCTGACAGTCGTCAAAGACTCCGTCTACCTCGATGGCGGTTATATTCTGACCAAGGGTGGTAAACTGGCATTCTTGTATTGGGCTGACTTTGCCTTTGGGGTAGAGCACGTAGACGTGTATGCCTTCTACGCCGAGGAATCCGTTGGCTACGGCACTGCCGGTGTCGCCTGAGGTGGCTACGAGGACATTGACCTCTTCGTCTCGTCCTTCACGATTGATGAAGTATTGGAGCAGACGAGCCATGAAGCGTGCGCCGACGTCTTTGAAGGCGAGTGTGGGTCCGTGAAAGAGTTCGAGAGAATAGATGTTGTCCTTGACCTTGACTGCGGGTATGTCAAAGCTGAGGGTGTCGTAGACTATCTTGCGCAGGCTCTCTGCTTCAACGTCTTCGCCGAAGAAGCTGTCGGCCACGTTGTAGGCTATCTCTTGCAGGCTGAGGTTCTCGATGTTGTCAAAAAACTCTTGTGGGAGGGGCTTTATCTTCTCGGGCATATAAAGTCCCTTGTCTTGTGCAAGTCCGTTGACTACGGCTTGCTCCAATGTGGCAAGGGGTGCCTTGCCGTTAGTGCTGTAATATTTCATTGTGTCGTTGTTGTTTTAATCGTTTGCCTCCATAAACGTGCGCATGAAGCCGTCTCCCTGTAGCAGTCCGTAGATGCCTTGCTTGGCCGCGTCTTCGTCGAAGGTCTGCACTCTGTCGGGGACTATCCCGGGATGCCATATGGCGAATGGTATGGGCTCGTTGGTGTGGGTTCGGTAGGTCACGGGTGTGGGGTGGTCTGGAAGGAGCGATACGGCGATGTCGCCGCGACGCTGTGCGTAGTCCATGATTGGACCTGCCACTTTCCCGTCTATATTCTCTATACATTGGAGCTTGAGACTGAGGTCGCCGTCGTGGCCTGCTTCGTCGCTCGCTTCGATGTGGATATATACGAAATCGTCTCCGTCCTCGATGGCTTGTATGGCTGCTTGTGCCTTGCCTTCGAAATTGGTGTCCCAAAGCCCTGTTGCGCCGGGGACTTCTATGACTCTGAGCCCTGCGTATTTTCCTATGCCTCGTATGAGGTCTACGGCGGTGATTACGGAGCCTTTCTTTATCTGGTCGGGATATGTGACGGTGAGGGGCTCCATCTGTGGCTTATATCCCCCACCCCATGGCCATATACTGTTGGCCGGGTCCATGCCTTGCTCGGCACGACGCTGGTTGAGGGGGTGGTGCTGGAGGAGTATTTGGCTCTTGTAGATGAGCTCGTCTATGAGCTCGAGTGTCTCGCGTGCTTTTTCGCTTTCTGCCTTGGGCATATATTCGCGCCAGGGCTTGCCGGGAATGTCGTGAGGTGGGGTGAAGTGTATGTGGTTGTCTCCGCCTTTGATGACGAGGAGGTGACGGTACTGCACTCCCGTGTAGAAATGTACGCGCTCCGAGCCGAGCTGCTCGTCGAGGTAGCGTATGAGGACGTCGGCCTCTTCCGTCTCCAGTCGCCCACAGGAGTGGTTCTTGAGCTTGTTGCCTTCGAGGCATACGAGGTTGCACCTCAGGGCGAGGTCGCCCTCCTGGAGCTCTACTCCGATACTGGCTGCTTCGAGCGGTCCGCGACCTTGGTATACGATGTGCTGGTCATAGCCGAGTATGCTGCTGTTTGCTACCTCGCTGCCGGGGTGAAAACCGTCGGCTACGGTCTGCAACAGCCCGTTACGCCCTTGTCGGGCGATGCGGTCAAAGTTGGGTGTGGTGGCATACTGCAGGAGGGTCATTCCTCCGAGGGCTTCGTTGTGCCAGTCTGCCATGCCGTCGCCCAATATTATTATGTGTTTCATCTGTTTTTGTTGCTTCGCTGTGTCTTTGTATCCATGCCCCGTAAGTCTATGCCAACGACATGATGTCGGCAAACACGCCTGCTGCCGTGACACTCGCTCCTGCGCCGTAGCCTTGTATGAGCATCGGATATTCGTTGTAGCGTTCTGTGGTGAGCATGACGATGTTGTTTGAGCCTTCGAGGACGTAGAACGAGTGGTCTCTGCCAAACTCGCGGAGAGATACGCTCGCCTTGCCGTTTTCGAATCGTGCCACGAAACGCCATACTCGTCCCTGTGCCTCCATCTCGGCGCGACGACGCTCCCATTCGGCATCGAGGGCTGGGAGGTTTTTCCAGAAATCCTCGATGCTGCCGTCAAAGAATGACTGGGGTATGAAAAGCTCGGTCTCGACGTCTTCCTGGCTGATCTCGTAGCCTGCCTCGCGGGTCAGTATGACGAGCTTGCGCAGCACGTCCTTGCCGCAAAGGTCTATGCGCGGATCTGGCTCGCTGTAGCCTTTCTCCTTGGCGAGGCGTACTGTCTCTGAGAATGGTATGTCCTTGCTCAAGGTGTTGAAGATGAAGTTGAGCGTGCCGCTCAGCACGGCCTCGATCCTGAGTATCTTGTCGCCGGAGTTGCGCAGGTCGTTGATGGTGCGTATGATGGGCAGACCGGCTCCGACGTTGGTCTCAAAGAGGAACTTGACGCCGCGCATCTGTGCTATATCCTTGAGCTCGCGGTAGTTGGCATAGTCGCTGCTGGCGGCTATCTTGTTGGCTGCCACGACGTTGATATTGTGGCTCAGGAAGTCCTTGTAGAGCGACGCGACCATGGGGCTGGCGGTGCAGTCTACAAACACGCTGTTGAAGATATTCATGCCGATGACCTCATCGCGCAGGCGGTCTATATTGCTCGCCGGGGAAGCTGTGAGCTTAGTGCGGAAATCTGTAAGGTCGAGCCCGGCACGGTCAAACATGGCGTTGTGTCCGCTCGCTATGCCTACGACGTTGAGCTTAAGACGCAGCTCGCGCATGAGCTTTTCCTGCTGGTGGTGTATCTGCTCTATGAGCTGTCCGCCCACGGTGCCTACTCCGCAGATAAAGAGGTTGAGCTCCTGATACTCCGAAAGGAAGAATGAGTCGTGTATGACGTTTAGTGCCTTGCGCAGGTAATCTTGTGATATGACAAACGAGATGTTCGTCTCGCTCGCTCCCTGTGCACACGCTATGACTGATATGCCGTTGCGGCCGAGAGTACCGAAGAGCTTTCCGGCGATGCCCGGAGTGTGCTTCATGTTCTCACCCACTACGGCTACCGTGGCAAGTCCGCTCTCTGCCTGCATGGGGAACATGGCGCCCTCCTCTATCTCAAGGGCAAACTCCTCGTTCAAGACTCGGCAGGCTTCCTGGGCGTCTGCTTCCTGCACGCCGATGCTCGTACTGTTCTCGCTCGATGCCTGACTCACCATAAAGACGCTGATGCCATTGTGGGCGAGACACGAGAAGATACGCCTGTTGACGCCTATCACGCCTACCATCGACAGGCCTGACACCGTAATCAGGGATGTACCCTTGATTGACGAAATGCCCTTGATGGCACGCTCGTCCTGGGCGATTTCCTTCTTGATGACCGTCCCCGGTGCCTGAGGGTTGAATGTGTTCTTGACGAGAATGGGGATATTCTTGATGCAGACGGGATATATCGTAGGAGGATAGATGACCTTGGCTCCGAAGTTGCACAGCTCCATGGCTTCGACGTAGCTCAGCTCGTCGATGACGTACGCTGTCGAGATTACTCTTGGGTCTGCCGTCATGAATCCGTCTACGTCTGTCCATATCTCAAGCTGGCGGGCATCGAGCGCAGCCGCTACGATACTTGCCGTATAGTCGCTGCCGCCACGTCCGAGATTGGTGATTTCTCCGCTCGTCACGTCGCGGCTGATAAATCCGCCCATGACCGTTATCTTGGGAATCTGGGCAAACACCTTGCGCACCATACCATAGGTCTCATCGGCAGAGAGCAAGTTCTTGCCTCCCTTGCGCACGGTCTTGATCAGGCGCATAGAGTCCACCCACCCTGCGTCCTCTATCAGCGTAGCCACGATGCGCGAACTCATACGCTCGCCGTACGAGAGGATTGCAGCCTCAGTCTTGGGGGTGAGGTCGCGTATGAGATAGACGCCTTGATAAATGGAATGCAGCTCCTCAAGCAGAGTCTTGACCACCGCCATGAGGTCGTCGTGTTTCTGCCCCGCAGGAATGACAGCGTCTATCATCTCCTGATGACGCTGGGCGAGGTCCCAAAAACACTTATGGTAGCCATTATCACCAGCGACGGCCATCTTTGCCGTCTGTATGAGTCTGTCCGTGATTCCACCCAAGGCACTCACCACCACGATGACCGGCTCTTGCTGCTCCTGGACGATTTTCTTGACATTCAATATACTCTCGACGGACCCTACACTGGTTCCGCCAAACTTCATAACCTTCATTTGGTATCGTCTATTTAATATAATGTATGAAAAGCCATACAATTTTTGCGCACAAAGTTACGACTTTTTAACGAAAGGGCAAAGAGCATTTGACAAATAATCACACACCTACCCCATAATGATGCTTGATTTCCTCCATGACGAAAGTACTCTCGAGCGACGCTATATTGTCGTGTCTGCCAAGCACATCGAGCAGGAAACGCTGATAATACTGCATATCGGGCGACTGTATGCGCAGCAGATAATCGAAGCTCCCCGATATGTTGTAGCACTCCGTCACCTCGGGTATAGCCCTCACCATTTCCGTAAACCTGTTGGCACACTCCGCGTTGAGCTGGCGCAGCTTGACGCTGCAAAACACCGTAAAGCCCATGTTCAGTTTGGCATCATCAAGTATCGTAGCATACTGCTTGATATACCCCTCACGCTCCAAGCGTTTGACCCTCTCGTAAACGGGCGTGGTACTGAGATGCACCTTTGACGCCAACTCCTTGGTGGTAAGCCTTGCATTTTGCTGCAAAGCCCTCAGTATCTCCCTGTCCTTATCATCGATAGAGATTCTGCCAAAAGACTTATTCTGTTCCATATTGCGACAAGTTTTTCTGTTTTACAACGCAAAAGTAGCATTTTTTTCTGTATTATCACACTATCTTGGCAAAAATTTTCAGTCAATGTAACTTTGCAGCGTCAAAACAAAACCAAAAAACATCATTCATTATGGAAAACAGCAAACTTCACATCGAGACCCTCGCCCTCCACGTCGGACAAGAACAGGCAGACCCCACCACCGACTCGCGCGCGGTACCCATATATCAGACTACGTCATACGTCTTCCACAACTCACAGCACGCCGCCGACCGTTTCGGACTCCGCGATGCCGGCAATATCTACGGCCGTCTCACCAACTCTACCCAAGACGTATTTGAGCAGCGCATAGCAGCCCTCGAAGGCGGTGTGGCAGCCCTCGCCGTAGCCAGCGGAGCAGCAGCGGTCACCTACGCTCTGCAAAACGTGCTGCAAGTCGGAGACCACATCATCGCTGCCGACAATCTCTACGGAGGCTCGTTCAACCTCATCACTCATACCCTCGCCTCGCAAGGCATCACCAACACCATCGTCCGCGTCAACGACCTCCAAGCCCTCGAAGCAGCCATACGCCCCGAGACTAAGGTCATATATGCCGAGACCTTCGGCAATCCCAACTCCGACGTGACCGACCTCCAGGGCATCGCCGAGGTTGCCCACCGCCACGGCATCGTCTTCATCGTCGACAACACCTTCGCCCCAATCCTCATACGCCCCATCGAGCACGGAGCCGACATCGTAGTCCACTCCGCCACAAAGTTTATCGGCGGACACGGCAGCTCGCTCGGAGGCGTCATCGTAGACTCAGGACGCTTTGACTGGATTGCCAACGCAGACCGCTACCCCACCCTCGCCAAGCCCGACCCCTCATACCACGGAGCCGTCTTCGCCCAAGTAGCAGGAGCCGCAGCCTTCGTCACACGCATACGCGCCGTCATACTGCGCGACACGGGAGCCTGCATCTCACCCTTCAACGCATGGATACTCCTTCAGGGCACAGAGTCGCTCCCCCTCCGCATCGAGCGTCACGTACAGAACGCCCTCAAAGTCGTCGAATACCTCAGCCGTCACACCAAAGTAGCGAAAGTCAATCACCCGAGCCTCACCGACCACCCAGACCACGCCCTCTACGACAAATACTTCCCACATGGCGGAGGCTCCATCTTCACCTTCGAAATCCAAGGAGGTCAGGCAGAGGCATGGGCATTCATCGACCATCTCAAGATATTCTCTCTCCTGGCCAACGTAGCCGACGTCAAATCGCTCGTCATACACCCCTACACCACCACCCACTCACAGATGAGCCACGAGGAACTCGCCGAGCAGCACATCACCCCCTCTACCGTACGTCTGAGCATCGGCGTAGAGCACATCGACGACATCATCGCCGACCTCGACCAAGCATTCAACTCGCTCGACACCCCATCATGACAGCCGCTGCCTGAGCACAACGCTCACCGTCGACACCAGCCGAGACTATGCCGCCAGCATACCCCGCGCCCTCGCCGCAGGGAAACAGGCCGCGCACCCCGACATGTTCGAGCGAGTCACTGTCACGCACGATGCGCACAGGGGCACTGGTGCGGGTCTCGACCGCAATCATCGCAGCCTCGTTAGTCAGGAACCCTCGATGATGCTTACCAAAGAACCTTAGTCCCTGCTGCAATCTCGACACCACAAACTCAGGCATCCAGAAATGCAGCGGACTCGCTATCAAGCCCGGAGCATAGCTCGACGCAGGCAAATCGCTGCTCAGACGCCCCTCCACAAAATCAGCCATACGCTGCGATGGAGCCGTCTGAGAGCGATTTCCTTGTATCCAGCACATACGCTCCAGCTCCTCCTGCATACGCATCACACGAAGCGGGTCTCCCTCATCAGCACAGCCCGGCACGACCGCCCCCACGTCTTCCGGGCGCAGCTCCACCACCATGCCACTATTACTCCACCTCCCACCCCTGTTGCTCGGGCTCATACCGTTGACAACAATCTGCTCAGGACCACTCGCAGCCGGCACCACAAAGCCTCCGGGACACATACAAAACGAATACACGCCACGCCCCTCCACCTGAGTCACCAGCGAATACTCCGCCGCAGGCAGCCACCTCCCCCTACCCTCACGGCTATGATACTGAATCCTGTCAATCAAAACCGACGGGTGCTCAAGCCTCACCCCCACAGCAATACCCTTGGGCTCCACGCTAATACCCTCAGCCACGAGGTAACGATACACATCTCGCGCGCTATGCCCCGTAGCCATGATTACCGCCTCCGCCAGCATCTCGCTCTCAGCCCCACTACGCTGATCCACCACACTGATACCCCTCACGCGCACCTCACGCCCCACAGCCTCAGCGAGCAGCAATCCCGTCATCTTCGTCTGGAAATGCACCTCGCCGCCACAACGCAATATCGTGTTGCGCATATTCTCGATGACGCGAGGCAACCTGTCCGTACCGATATGAGGGTGAGCGTCCACCAAGATACTCTCCTGAGCACCATGCTGCACAAACACACGCAATATCTTCTCCGCATCGCCACGCTTCTTGCTACGAGTATACAGTTTGCCATCACTATACGCCCCTGCGCCCCCCTCGCCAAAACTATAGTTACTCTCCGCGTCCACACGTTGCTCAGGACGAATACGTGCCAAGTCCTTCTTACGCTCACGCACGTCCTTGCCCCTCTCCACCACGATGGGTCTCAGCCCCATCTCTATGAGCCTCAACGCAGCAAAAAGTCCCCCAGGCCCAGCCCCCACCACAATCACCGGCCGAGCCTCACTCACATCAGGATAATGCACAGGCTCGAAAAGCCGCTCCTCGGGCATCTCGTCCTCATAGGCACGCACACAGAGATTGACATACACGCTACGCTGGCGAGCATCGATGCTACGTTTGAGCACACGCACCGCCTTGCAACGTAGCCCTCTCTCGCGCAGCAAATAATCACAAATGCTACGCTCGTCAAAAGCATCGCGCGGAGCGATGCGCAGCTGAAGCTCGTGAACCATCAGTTATCGCCCCAGCAGGCTCAAAGCCTCATCACACTCGCGAACTAATTCCGCCACGATTTCCGCCACGGGGCGCACGCTCCTCACAGCCGATGCAATCTGACCAATCTCAATCTCCCCATTCTCCACATCGCCCTCAAAGATGCCACGCTTCGAAGCCTTCTGCCCCAGAATCTCACGCAGCTCCTCAGCACTCGCACCGCGGTCCTCCGCCTCAGCAATACGCTGGTACAAAGAATTCTTCACCAAGCGCGTCGGCGACACCTTCTTCAGAGCCAACATCGTATCCGACTCTCCCAGCCCCGTACAATACTCCTTGAAAGCAGGGTGAGCACTACTCTCCTCGCTCAGCGCAAAGAGAGTACCAATCTGCACACCCTCAGCCCCCAGAGCCATGGCAGCCAGCATAGCACGCCCCGACCCGATACCGCCAGCCGCAATCAAAGGCAGGCTGCAAGACTTGCGCACCTGAGGAATCAGCGTCATCGTCGTAAGCTCGTCCTTACCATTATGACCGCCAGCCTCAAAGCCCTCAGCCACGATGGCGTCCACCCCAGCCTCCTCACACTTCTTAGCAAAAAGGCTGTTTGCCACGACGTGCACCACAATCATACCAGCATCATGAAAACGCTTGGTATACTTCTTCGGGCTGCCCGCGCTCGTAAACACAATCTTCACACCCTTGCGTATCAGCAAGTCCACCACCACATCAATCTCAGGATAGAACAAAGGCAAGTTCACACCCCAAGGCTTGTCCGTAGCAGCCTGCATCTTGTCAATATGCTCTTCGAGCGTCTCAGGGTGCATACTGCCTGCGCCAATCAAGCCCAGACCGCCAGCATTGCTCACAGCCGAAGCCAGACGCCAGCCGCTGCACCACACCATACCCCCAGCGATAATAGGGTACTGTATTGAAAATAACTCTGTAATTCTGTTTGAGGTCATTTTTTTTGAGGTTATTTTTGAGGTTATAAGGTTATAAGGTTTTGAGGTTATAAGGTTTTGAGGTTATAAGGTTTTGAGGTTATTTTTTGAGGTTATAAGGTTATTTAGTTGCTCGCTGCTTGTAGTTTGAGATCCAGACGATCCAACAAAACAACTAAACAACCAAATCACTCACCATCTCCTCAAGCGGTTTGCGAGCGAAATGATTCGGCATAGGCTCCACCCCCTCAGCAGCAAAGCCAAGGTCCATGAGCATCACAATCTCCATATTCTCAGGCAGCGACAAAGCCCTGTGCAAATCGTCAACATGCACACAGTTGACCCAGCAACTGTCTACACCAGCATTCGTAGCAGCCAGCATCATGTGCGTAGCCACAATCGCCACGTCCTCCACCCCCGACTTACGCCAATCTGTCTCCGCCCCACGAGCCGTAGGGTAAGTATAGACATTCCCCTTGTCGTAAGCCACCACGAGCACCGTAGGAGCCCCATAGCGACACGGCGAATGCGCGTCAATCACTCTGAGAGCCTCAGGACTCTCCGCCACATAGACATGATGCTCCTGCAAGTTCTTGGCCGTCGGAGCCAGACGCCCGGCCTCAAGGATAGCATCAAGCTGCTCGCGGCTCAGCCTACGCTCAGGATCAAACCTCTTGCAGGAGTACCTGCAACGTATCACTTCATTAAAATCCATATCATAAACGACATTAACGCGACAAAGGTAGCAATAATATGACAAGATAACAAATTGTAAAGCCAAAAAATAATTGCAAATATCAAATAAAAAACATACTTTTGCACTATGAAACAATACTCCACAAGCGGATACGACAAGATTACATTAGCCCAAGGGCAACTGATTCTCATCGACAAGCTCTCAAGCATACCAGTGCCACAAGTCATTAAAAACGAGATGCTCGTCGTAGTGCTGGTCCTCGACGGACACGGCACCTTCACCATCAGCGGCAACACCCTCAAGACGAACAAAAACGACATGCTCATAGGCCTCCCCAACACCATCTTCGAGCACTTCACACACAGCCGCGGATTCAAATACCGCTGCTTCGCCCTGTCGACAGAGTGCCTAGTACGCTACGCCCCCGTCATGGACAATATGTGGGACATAATGTCCCTGCTGACACAGCAACCCATCATACCCCTTACCGACCAAGAGATGACAGGACTGAGCAAATACTACGACCTCATGCTCACCAAGCAAGACCTGCCGCCCAAGATACAGGACAAAGTTATCGAGATGCTACTCAAAGCCTTCTTCTACGACATTCATCACATTCTCAACCACGTCGACAACATCGCCCCCTACAAGTTCACCCTGCGCGAGCAGCACTTCAAGCACTTCGTCGAGATGCTCGGACAGTCATACCCCAAGAAGAGACTCGTCTCCTACTACGCCGAGCAGCTCTGCATCACCCCCAAATATCTGGCCTCCGTATGCAAAGACATCACAGGCAAGACCCCCTCACAGATCATCGACGAACAAGTCATGAAAGACATCGAATACCTCATGAAACACACCGCCAAGTCCATCAAAGACATCTCTGCCGAACTCGACTTCCCCAGCCTCTCATTCTTCGGCCAGTACATGCGCGCCCACTTCGGCATGAGCCCCAAAGACTACCGCAAAAGCATAAGTGACAAGAAATAGTTGTTTGGTCGTTCATATCACAATGTCTTTATCTCCAACCCCTTCCCAGCCTCGTTGATAATCATAAACTCATCAAATTCAATCTTGTTCCCCCCGCTGTTAGAGGATCTTTTCTCCACCACAAACATCCGGAAGTCATCGCTGCGCCTCTTAATCCTGTAGCTACACCCATCCTTCTCCTCGCCCAGATACAGCTTATTGCCAATGGTACAGATACGCCCGTCAGCCCGTATCTCCCAGTTGCGGTAAGGCATGAAACGCTCCTCGCGGATATTCAGGACATACACCACCTCACCATCATACAGCAACTCCACAAATCCCCTCTTGCGCAACACAGGACGATGACGATACGTAAATCCCGACTCCCCATCTACCCACAGTTCCCTACACTCCCCATTCTCCCTATATATAATATGGTATAAGGAAAGCCCGGGCAACCCCTCACACACCTCCTTGACACACCCCTCCGGCATCTGCCACCAACCCTTTACATCATCGTACTTTAGAGAACTCTCACATATCCCCCTTTTCAACATCTCCCATGCCACCAGCTCCCCGTCACACGATGCCATGAACACCTTCCTGCCGCCAACCTCCTCCTCACAGACAGGAGCATGGTCAAGGTCTTGCTGCAAAAACACCTTCCCCCACTCGTCCTTGTATATCCTTACAAGATTAGACTTGACAGATTGCAGTTGCAGCACCCTCTCAGGCATAGCAAACGAAACATACAACTTCAACCACCCGACCCCATCTCCCACCTGCGTCTCCAAAGCCTTACGGTTGATACCATGCTTCGCATCAATCCACTTCGAACTGATTCTCGGAAAGAACGTCTCACCGTCAGCAGTACTCATTTCCAACCCCCTATAATTTATCACCTTGGGGTGTCGGTCAAACTCCACACCGTTCGTCATGTCCCTCCATACCCACACCTCCTTTCGCCTTCCGCGCGACACCGCCACCTTCTTCCTGCGCTCAAAGCCCGTCCTTCCCAGCACAGAGAACCGTGACCGCATACCCTCGTGCGACACAATCCTGACGATATCAGCATCATTCTCCTCCCGCAAATCGCCACAGCCCAACCAAAGGAACTGCTCGTCACCACAATTCAAATCCCCATTCCTCATTCCCAATATCTCACTTCCCACGAAGTACGCCCCCCAATCCCTATCCACAGAAGGCAGTCCAAACGTCCTGTACAGCCCCACATTGTCAATAATCGTACAGCAGCTCTTCCCCCTGCAAGAGCGCAATCCGCGTCCCACCATCTGCATATATTTCGCCAACGACAGCGTAGGACGCGCCATTTGGATAAACTCCACATCAGGACAGTCAAAGCCCTCCGAAAAAAGATCAACACTCACAAGGACCTGAATGGGGCTTAGAGAATTGTGCTTAGAGCTAAACTCTCTAAACTCTAAGCTTCCATGGCCTTTAAACCCTTCCAACAACCGTTGCCGTTCAGACGCAGGAGTCATAGAGCTAATCGCCACAGCATTCACCCCACGCAGCCTGTAAAACTCAGCGATATGCTCTGCATGAGCTATGTCAATAGCATAAATAATCCCCTTCTTGTCAGGAGCAAACCGCTCGAACGACCCAAACAACCTTTCAATACTTGGCCTCACGTCAAGTTTCTCCCTCAATTCCTTCATTTGGAAATCCCCGTCCGCGCCACGCTTCTTCAGCGAGTCAATCCCCTTCTGCGCCTCACTGTCAGGACGTATAGAATAATAGTCATAAGGCGAGAGCCAACCATCAGCGATAAACTGCTTGATACTCCAAGACTCCACCATCACCTCAAACAAATCAGTAAACCCATCGCCGCTCATACGGTAAGGCGTAGCCGTAAGCCCCAAGAACCTCGCCTCCGGCCACTCCGTCCACAGCATCTGATAAGTCTTGGCCAAAGCATGATGCGCCTCGTCAATCACTACCAACGAAGGGGCAAAGTCAACATCAAGGTTCTTAGACAACGTCTGTACTGACGCAACCATCACCCGTTTGAACACCGTAGGCCATTTGCCTCCAGCAATCACCCCGTAGTCAATTCCGAAGTGGCTCAGAAACGCTCCTGTTTGCTCAATCAGTTCTATACGGTGTGCCACAATCAGCACCGAACAATCGGCATCCCTATTCAGATACTGCTTCACCAGCGAAGCCAGCACAACAGTCTTCCCCGTACCCGTAGGCATCTGCATCATAACGCTGCGATGCCCCTCAAAAGCCTCATTGACCTTTTCGCAAATCTCTACCTGATAGTCTCTCAGCATAATTTCTAATTCCCAACGTTATAGTGGTGGTTTACGGATATTGTTCCATTTTGTGCAGTTTAGCTACCTCAAAATTTTCCATTTTATGCAGTTTACGAGCCTAAAAACTTTCCATTTTGTGCAGTTTAGCCCCAAAACACTTGCATAATTCATTTATAATTAGTATCTTTACAAATCCAGCGGACGAATGCCATTGCCGTAGAACTACTTCGTCGTATGGAATACGCCACCCAGCAGCTTTTCTATCTTCGTCAGAACAAGAACTATGAAGTTGATTTCTGTCTTGTTGACCGCAATCATGTCACGCAACTTATTCAAGTCACCTACGACTTCACCCATCCCAACACTAAACTCTACAATCGAGAGATAGGCGGCCTGCTGAAAGGTTCTGCAGCTACAGGCTGCACTAATCTGACCCTTATCATGATGTCTGGCGATACAGGCGATTTGGAGATAGCCGGCAAGACTATCCATCGTGTCTTGGCAACCGATTGGCTATTGGGGAGATGATTCTATAACCATAAGGTCAGAAAGACTGGTTCCGCTGACCCGCAATGAATCAAGGTGTGCCCCACCCCTTCGGATCATACCATACCTGCTATGTAGCGCATCTCTTCCACTACTAATTGATTGAGGATAGGTGTCAACCGCTCAATCTTGTTACACTTCACTTTGTTGAAGTGGAAGTCGATATCATCGAGCAGCTCATAGGCCTGCTCATCTGACATGTCGCCACCATAGCCGGCAGCGGTGATGGTGATGGCGGCCAGTTTACGGGCATTCTTATCTGTCGTCAGGTCGTATGCGCCTTGCAGGATATAGGGAAGCGTTTCATAGATGATGTTGCAGTAGTGCAGGAGCTCATCGAAGTACTCCGACTCGATGAGATAGGCTTCAAGCATCTCTTCCTGATACTTTCTGAGAAGCAGGAAGTATTTCTCTTTGGCTATTTTGCCGCTCATGGGTCTGGTCATTACCCAAAACAGAGCATGTGAAAGGACGATGCGGTCATCTGACAGGTGGTGGTAGAAGAGTCTGTCTTCGGGTGTCATGCTCTCCTGCAGCTGCTTCTCCATCTGTTCGAACATGGCCTTGCGAGTTTCCATCAGTTTTTGTTGCGTGTTGGACTTAATCATTGTGTATTAAACCGTTACGAGCTCACTTTTTCAAAAATGCTAAATTATTGTTTTTGGGGTCAAGGATTGTGCCTTATAGCATGACAGTATGGATAGGTAGTCAGCCCTTAAAAAGTTTACACACGCGTGCATGTGAGGCGATTTGAGCCCTC
>CAMEQD010000046.1:0-20745 GCA_945932615.1 uncultured Prevotellaceae bacterium
TCGAATCTCAAGGCGGAGACGTCAAACTCGAATACACCACGACGTTGAAGTAAACAAATTGTAGGAGACGTCACTCTCTAAAGACTCGCGCCCTCCGTCGGATTCACCGGCGGAGGGCGTTGTGTGGTATATCGGTTAGTTTATCCAAACAAGAGAGCAAAGATAGCATAAGCCTTTATTATATCCAGACTTTATACAGGAAGTATTTCAGCCCTTAACGTCTCTACAGAGATAGTAATTTTTTTGAGGTTATAAGGTTTTTAGGTTATAAGGTTATGAGGTTGATTTGTTGTTTGGTTATTTTGTTGTTTGGTTATTTTGTTGGTTCGTTTTGTCTGTTGGTAGTAAAGTCCCCCAAGGGGGGCACTCTTCGAGTTTTGAGTATTAAGTATTAAGTAAAGTCAAACACTAAGCGCATCCCGAACGAGTCCCGAACTAATCCCGAACTAATGCTCTACGAAGGCGAAGCCACCAGATGACAGTACAAACAACTAAACAACCAAACAACAAAAAAATGACTCACCTTACAGACATTCTTTACTGGATTTCTACGGGTCTGCTCGTACCCGTCATCATCACTCTCATACTCCTTTTCCTGCGTTCGCTCATACTCCTCGGAGCTTTCTTCGGACAGTACATCGCTTTCCGGAAGAATTCCAGCCACACACCCCTCGGCATTGCCTATATCAGGAGGCTGAATGACTCCAAAGGCGGCAGAGCCGAACACAAACGTCTGCTTGCACAGTTTGAGATCGATGCCGACCGCGACCTCTCGACCTCAAAGTTGGCGTGGCATACGAACTCGACAACGGCGAGATAATCTATGTGCCGGAATGAGGCGTGCGCTCCCCTCCCACCCTATGTCTGCTGTCCGAATCCCAAGACGAAGGTCGTATGGTATCCGGCTTCGGCTCTGTCGGCGAGGGTGAGCGTACCTCCCAGCATCGTCATGAACTGCCTTGACAGGGCGAGCCCCACGCCCGTACCTGTAGGCTTGGTCGTATAGAAGGGTACGAATATGTCTCTGCATACCTCGGCGAGTATGGGCGTGCCATCGTTGCTCAGTCTGAGCTCCGCGCCGCTCCACACGATTGAGATGCTCTTCGCTCCTGCCTCTTTGGCATTCTTTATGATATTGACAAAGACTTGGTGCAGGAGGGTCTCGTCGGTCATGACGTGGAGCTCTGTGGGAATGTCTTCGCGCCATGCAATGTCGGGATATAGTGTCTTTATGCCCGACACAAACTCTCTGAGCGATACGGACGCGATGACGGGCTCTTGGAGCTGGGTGAGCTTGCGGTAGCTTTCGACAAAGGTCAGAAGATTGTTGCTCGCCTTGTTGATAGCCATGATGCCTTTCTCCAACGGTGTACCGACTACCCTCGGGTGTTCCAGATATGCCTGGCTGATGCTCTGTATCGGAGTGCTGACGTTCATTATCTCGTGTGTGAGCACGCGAGTGAGTTTCTGCCAGGATTCCACCTCTTTTTGGGCTACCAAGTTGTTGATGTATTGCCCGAGGTCGTTCAGGGCTTCTTGTAGGGCTCGCTCGCCGTAGAAGAGTCCTTTGACGGGGAGTCGGAATGTGAACTCGTGGTTTCGGACTGCTTCGCGCATCAGTCGTGCACGGAGCTTCAGTTTGTTTTGGTGGTGGACGAAGATTGCTACGGCTGCTGTGATGGCTGCCGAGAGTATGAGGATTGTCATTTGCCCAACTTTTTATATAGTCTCTGACGTGAGATTTCGAGCAGTTCGGCTGCTTTGCTGATGTTGCCGTGACACTTGTCCACGACTTTGCGTACGTGCTCTACTTCGACTTTCTCTAAGGGTATGACTTCGGTGCTGCTGTCGATGGCGTCTTTCAGTACTCGTATGAGTTCGTGGTTGTCCCATGGTTTGGTGATGAAGTCTACGGCTCCGCTTTTCAGCCCTCTGACGGCGAGTTTCACGTCGGCGTAGGCTGTCATGAGGACGATGGGGATATTGGGGTGACGGCGGTGTATGGCCTGCACCCATAGCAGACCTTCCTGCCCGTTGTTGACGCCGAGTGTGAAGTTCATGTCGAGCAGAATGACGTCGACGCTTTCCTGCCCAAGTGTGGTCAGAATGTTTTCTGGTCGTGTGAGGGTCAGTATGCGGTCAAAGACTCCGTCTAAACATATTTCCAATGTTGTGAAAATCGAGGTGTTGTCGTCGACGACGAGTAGCGTGCGGTTGTTTGACATTTGTTTCTGGTCTTTTTGTAGTGTGTGTGTGTCTTTTGTCTGCAAAGTTATGCTTTTTCCGGGAAACAAAGTGTATTCCTCCCCTACTCTTTTAGATCGCAACTCACGAGTGTGTTGTTTTAATACAGAAATGTGTATTGTTTTAATACAATCATGCCGTTGGAGCGTTGCAATCCATTGCCGTTTGCCGTAGTGGCCGTAACTTTGCGTCGGATTCAAGACATGATGAAAAGTTTTACCTACATATTAATGCTGGCGGGGTATCTCGTCTCATACGCTCAGGAGCCTTGGACTGCCAATCGGTGTATGCAGTATGCCATCGAACACAACCACGATGTGCGTCTGCAGAGTATCACGCTCGATGACTGCAAGGCTGAGAGAACGAGGGCTATCGGTGCTTTCCTTCCCTACGCTGAGGGTAGCGTCGCAGCGCAGTACAATTTCGGACGAGCCATTGACCCCGAGACCAACACCTACACCAATGTCAGCACGTTCTACAATTCGTATGGACTGAATGTCAGCATACCAGTATTTGACGGCTTCGGACGATACTACAGGCTGCGTGCTGCAAGGGTTGGAGTGTTGCTGGGCAGAAGTCGCTTAGAGTCACAGCGAGATGCCACGGCACAGAAGGTTTTCGAGACGTACGTGCTTGCGCTGTACCACAAGGGCTGTGCTGACATTGCCCTACAGAAACGAGACGAGAGTGAGCTGCTCCTACGCCAGACAAAGGTCATGGCCGAGGTGGGACGGAAGGGAGAGGCCGACGTGGCACAGATGCAGGCGACATACGCTACAGACGATTACGAGGTGACACACCAGCTCTCTCTCTACGACAATGCCATTCTCACGCTGAAGCAGCTGATGAACTATCCGATAGGTGATACAATCGAAATCGCTGGCTATGCTGACGCTCCGACGGACTTGCCTACGCCTGATGTGCTGGACATCTTCTCGCAGGCCAGACTCTACAACCCCGACATCAGACAGGCTGAATACGATGTGCAGTCTGCACGCTATGCGTACCGTGCCAGCCGTGGTGCCCTCTTCCCCACAATATCTTTGGGTGCCGGCATTTCCACTTCATATCACAAGCAACTTGAGGTGCCGACGACGGGCTTCGGACAGCAGTTTCGCAACAATGTGGGAGAGTATGCCTACGCCACGCTTTCCATACCGATATTCAACCGACTCAACACGCTCACCGACATACGCCGTCAGCGCAACAATGTCAGAAGAGCCGAGGAGGAGCTGGCGTATCGCAACAGCGAACTGCAGAGGCTGGTACAGCAAGCCGTGACCGAGCTGGAGAACTCGCGCAAGGAGACCGAGAAGATGAGGGCAAAGGTCGACGCCGACAGCATTGCTTCGCGGCTGACCATACGGAAGTACGAGGAGGGTCTCGCCTCGCCCATCGACGTGCAGACGCAGAGCGTCACGTTGCTCCAGAGCAAGGCTCAGCTCCTGCAATGTCGGCTCACGCTCATTTACAGGACACGTATGTTGGACTATTACAAAGGAATACCGCTATGGACAGAATGATAGAGAGGAAGCGCGGAATACGCATGAGACACGTACCATACATTGCAGCAGGGACGTTCGTGCTCGTAGTGCTGCTGTGGATAGTCTTCGGCAATCATCAGAGCACATTGCGTGTCGACGTCGACGATGTCACCCTGGCCGATGTCACTCGTGGTGAGTTTAAGGACTACGTACGTATCAACAGCACGGTGATTCCCATTCAGGTTGTTCACATTTCGCCCGAAGAGGGTGGCATAGTCGTGGAAAAGGTGGCTGAAGAGGGGCAAAGGGTCAATAGGGGCGATATCATAGTCCGTCTTTCCAACAGCAGCCTTGACCTGCAGATACTCAATGCTGAGGCTGAATTGGCGGAGAAGCAGAATCTCTTGCGCAACACGCAGGTTGCCATGCAGCAGGATAGGCTCGGCAACGAGACCGAACTGGCTTCGCTGGAGATGGACGTGGCGCGCAAGCGTAGGGGCTTTGAGCAGAATGAGCGGCTCTATGGGGAGAGGCTTGTCTCTAAGGAGGCTTTTATTCAGGCTAAGGAGGATTATGACTTGGCGCAGAGAAAACTGAAGCTCGTTGGTGAGAGGCTGAAGAAGGACGCGCAGTATCGTAGTATTCAGATGGAGCAGATGGAGGACAACCTCGAAAACATGCAGCGCAACGTGGTCTTGGTGCGCGAGCGCAAGAGCAAGCTCGATGTGCGTTCGACTATCGATGGCGAACTGGGTCTGCTCGACGTTGAGCTGGGACAGAGTGTTTCTTCCGGGCAGACGATAGGTCAGGTGAACGATTTGAGCGACTTCAAGATTGAGGCTCGGATTGATGAGCATTATATCGATCGTGTGAGGGTCGGGCTTTCAGCCACATTCGAACGTGAGGGCAAGACGTATGCCCTGGTGGTTCGCAAGGTGTATCCTGAGGTGAGGGAGGGAAAGTTTCGTACTGATCTGGTGTTTGTGGGTACTCGTCCGTCCAATATGCGTGCTGGTCAGACCTTTTATCTCAATCTCGAATTGGGCAGCCCCATACAGGCTGTTCTCATACCCAAGGGGACTTTCTTCCAGACGACCGGGGGCAACTGGATATTCGTCCTCGACAAGAGTGGCTATACGGCTTATCGTCGCAACATCAGCATCGGTCGTCAGAACCCCCAGTACTACGAAATCGAAGACGGGCTTGAGCCGGGCGAGAGGGTCATCATCAGCGGCTATGAGGCTTTTAAGGACAACGATGTGTTGAAACTAAAATGATTAACTATTGTGTAATATGATTAAGATTGAAAATCTCTCGAAAGTATTTCGTACGGAGAATGTGGAGACTACAGCTTTGAACGGTGTGAGTCTTGAGGTGAAGGAAGGGGAGTTTGTGGCCGTGATGGGGCCTTCGGGTTGCGGCAAGTCTACGCTCTTGAATATCCTTGGCCTGCTCGACAATCCCGACAGCGGCAGCTATTGTCTCGGAGGTGAAGAGGTTGGTCACCTCAAGGAGAAGGAGCGCACCCGATACCGCAGGGGGCGTATCGGCTTCGTATTCCAGAGCTTCAACCTCATCGACGAGTTGACGGTCGAGGAGAATATCGACCTGCAGCTGAAGTATCTCAAAGTGCATAAGGCCGAGCGCAAACAGCGTGTGCTGGACATCTTGCGCCGGGTGAACCTTTCGCAGCGTGCTTCGCACTATCCGCAGCAGCTCTCTGGCGGTCAGCAACAGCGTGTGGCCATAGCGCGTGCCGTGGTGGGCAGACCGAGGCTTATCCTCGCCGACGAGCCGACCGGCAACCTCGACTCTAAGAATGGTCTGGAGGTGATGGAGCTTCTCTCTGAACTCAATGCGGAGGGTACTACTATCGTAATGGTCACGCATAGCCAGCATGATGCTGCGTATGCCAATCGTATCATCAACTTGTTTGACGGTGAGATAGTCGAAAACACTATACTTTGATTTTTTTGGTATGAAAAGTCTGTTTTACTTGTTCAGACGCTACAAGATGGCGTCGTCGTTCAACCTCCTTGGGCTCATTCTTGCCTTTACCGGCAGCTATATCCTGCTCACGCAGATTGATTTTATTGGCAGTTTCAACCACGGCATCAAGGATTATGAGAAAATACGTCGTGTCTATGTCGGCGGGACTATGTTGGAGGGTGTATGGAATGCAACGTGCAATCGCTTGTGGGCTGAGAGTTTCAGCAAGTCGCCTCAGGTTGAGAGTGTCGGCTATATGCGCAACTATGGAGAGATGCGTTTTGACAAAGATGGGAGCTGCATAATTTCTCCAGCCTGCCTTTCGAATGATAAGATGCTCACCACTATCAACGCGGAGCTTGTGGACGGCACTACTGATGTGGGTGCGGCCATAGACGGCGGCATCATTATCCCGGCTTCGTTGGCAGAAAAGTATTTCGGCGAGGTGATGGTCTCCGGGAGAGCTATGACCCTGTCTGACGGAGCGAAGAGAACCGTCGTAGGCGTATACAAGGATTTTCCCGTAAACAGCAGTTTCTCGAATGCCGTCTACATGTCGATGGGCGATGAAAATGTGGGAAATATCAACAACATCAACTATATGGTGTATATTCGAACGAAGAGTGATGCGAATGCTGATGATATTGATGTCTTGCTGAAAAAGATTATTGACGATGTGACGCTTGACTACTATGGCGACTCGGACGAAGCGAGGGCTTTTGTCGGCAGAATTATGTTTGCCACCCTCCCCTTGGACGAGGAATATCTTAACGGATATGATACCTCGTCAGACAATGGCAGGAAGACCGTTTTCTATATCCTACAACTGGCTGTCATACTGCTGCTTCTTGTAGCTCTCATCAATTTTGCCAATTTCTCGATGGCTCAGGCTCCTGTACGCCTCCGCGGCATAAATACTCGCAAGGTCATGGGCGAGAGCGACTTCTCGCTTCGTTCGCAACTGATGGCTGAGGGTGTCCTCGTCTGCCTTTGTGCTCTTGGTGTGTCTCTGCTCGCAGCGGCTTGCATAGGCAAGTGGGAGCATATCGGCGAATATACGCTCGGAGTGGTTGGGATTACTGAGCATATCGGCATAGTGCTCGCCATGGTTGGTGTCTGTGTCATCATAGGATTGTTCTCCACATCGTATAGTGCCCGCTATATCACTTCTTTCCAGCCTGCAATGGTTTTGAAGGGCAACTATGGTCTGAACCCGAGAGGGCGGCTGTTGCGACAGATGCTCGTAGGCCTGCAGTTTGTCATCGCCTTTATCCTGGTCATCTTTGTAGGCATAATCTACTGCCAACGCAGCTATATCTACAACTCTGACTACGGATATGACAAGGACGAGATACTGATGGCCGACATAATTGAACTGCCACAGGGGCAATACCACGCTTTGCGTAGCGAGCTGGAGAAAATCAACGGTATCGAAAGTGTGTCTTTCGCCAGTCAGGTTCTTGGCGCTGCTGACGGACACATGAGTTGGGGACGTGGTTACGGAGATGTGCGCTATGTCTTTGTGGCATTGCCTGTAGATTGGAAATTCCTGCGCACCATGGGTATCGATATCATCGAGGGACGTGATTTCAAAGAGTCTGATGGTGATGTCTATATCATCAACGAGGCTATGAAGAAGAAGTACCCCAGGATTGAGGTAGACAAGCTGCTCTGCCAGGAGGATTTGCCTGTATTGGGCGTATGCCGCAACTTCCGCGCCAGCAGCCTACGCATAGACAGCAACGAGGAGCCTATAGCGTTTGTCATCTTCGGAGAGAGGTATTCCGACTGGGGCAATGCGATGAATATTGCTTATATTCGCATGAGTGCAAACACCGACAAGAAAGCCTTGAGACATAAGGTAAACAATGTACTTGCTTCGTTTTTCAAAGACAAGGCTACTCCTGAGTTGAAGTTTCTTGACGATTATCTGGAGCAGACGTATAGAGACGAGATGCGCTTCATGACTCAGATTGAGATTAGCACCCTCCTTGCGTTTCTCATCACCATCATCGGCGTCTTCTGCCTGACGATGTTTGAGACCGAATACCGACGCAAGGAGATCGCCATACGCAAGGTTATGGGCAGCAGCGTAAGCGAGATCCTGTCGCTCTTCACTCGTCGCTACACCATTCCGCTCATCATTTCGTTCCTCATAGCAGCCCCCATCGGTTACTACGTCAGCGAACAATGGCTGCACCACTTTGCCGAGCACACCCCTGTCCATTGGTGGATTTTCCCCATAGCATTCATCACGGTCAGCATCATCGTACTCGTCACCGTCATCTCCCAAAGCTGGCGAGTAGCAACAATGAACCCCGTGGAGAGCATACAGGTAGAATAGGGATTTTGTTTGTTTGGTTATTTAGTTGTTTGGTTGTTTGTATTGGTTAACGGTTATCGTAGTCGTTAGAACCCACTAATCAACAAAACAACTAAATAACTAAATTCAGTTGAGGTCAAGTTTTCAAGTGCTAATATTGCACCACTTATCTTTTTTTGTATTTTTGTACCGCCATTCCCTCATAAAAGTGTAGTTAGTGAGCAATTATTCCCTCATAAAAGTGTAGTTAATGAACAGTTATTCCCTCATAAAAGTGTAGTTAATGAAGAGATGACTGTGACTGACCTTGTCGGAGGAGAAAAGTTTAACGATGGTTTAACGATGGTTTAACGCAAATGTCATGGAATAATCGCCAGTTGTGGTACAGTCTACCGCCTGTACTCTTTATCACTCTTCCACCGCTCTATAATGGCGTCGAATTTCTTTAGATTATCTGGTTCGCGGAAAGCCAAGTGTGTACAGTCTACAAAGTAGAGAGGCGAATTTGGATAATGACGTTTCCAATTCTCTATGTTATCGTGCCATGCCTGGCAGACCAGCTCTCTGAAAGCCGCTTCATCAGTTTCATCATCGTTTGGTATAAAATCCATTGGCTGGCTGACCATGATGTTGATGATTGGACCTGAATAATTCAGGGTTGGCATGGTTTCGTAAAGTTGGTCAAAGATGTCCCGTCGCTTATGGAAACTTGGCGGTTGGGTGGTTTTTTGCTCTATCTTGCAGTATAGGGTCCGGTCATATATGCCTTCCATGTTTATTACTTGCAGGTCAAGTCCCCGGTGACGTTGCTGCATGTATATGGCAAAGGCTATTGACAGTTCCGCCCCCACGCAATAGCCTGCGACTGCAAAGATTGGCTTGCCCTTGAGGGCCACCATGACAATATCTTCGTAGATCTTGAACAATTCGTCGAGTGTAGCTTTGTCCTTGTCAATGAAATTGGAGCAGAACGACTCGAGGCAGAATACGGAGAAGTGCTTTTCAAGGGCTGTAACCACGGGTTCGTTGTAGGGATAGTAGTCCACGATACCGTTGATAAAAATGATTACGGGCTTGTCCGTATAGGTCTCTTCGCTCCAGAAGTAGAGATTCGGGTCTATAGTCCTGACAAGGGTTCGTATGCTCCTTGAGGCGATGACATCATAGGTGGTGAAGAAGAGGTTGTATTCTGATGCCGCATGACGGACGAATTCGTTGAGCGTGGACGATGTCATGTCTGCTTCGAACAAATCGGACTCAGGGGTTAGTGTCGGCACGTTGAGGATTGTGCCCGCTGCGTCCAGCAACTGCTGCCCGATGGTGTCGGGATTGGTATTTGCGTTGTAGTCTATGTATGCGGCAAGTTCCGAAAGAGTGGAGTGCCTGTATATGTCAGCGGCGCGTAAGGTGACGCTGAAGACTCTGTTGATGTCAAAGACCAATCTGATTACTGATATGGAATCTCCTCCGATTGATATGAAATTGTCATCGCGACCTATGAAGTCGGCTTTTGTCAGGATGCGCCACATCTTAGCCAGCCGCTTCTCGGTGAGCGTTACCGGCATCTTATAGTCTTGCAGGGGTTTCGCCATGTTAGGACGAGGCAACTGGGCACGGTCTACCTTTCCGCTCGTGTTGTAGGGGAAACTATGCAGGGGGACTATTACGGCCGGTATCATATATGATGGCAGATGCTGGCGTAGATACTCAATGAGTGCGCCGGAGTCAAACGCTGCCGCATCGGTTGTAAGGACGTATGCCACCAAAGTCTTGGCTGCTTGGTCATCATGCGCGAGGGCAACGACATCGTTGATGCCATGACCGTAGTTCTTGATTTGGGACTCCACCTCGCCCAATTCGATTCTGAAGCCGTTGATTTTTACCTGGAAGTCAACCCGCCCCAGAAAGATCAGATGCCCGTCACCGCGTCGCATCACAAGGTCGCCACTCTTGTAGAGGATCGTGTTTATGCCTGATGCCAGGTCAGATGCTGAGGCGTATGGGTTGGGTATGAATTTTTGTCTGTTCAGCTCGGGACGGTTCTGATAGCCTCGGGCCAGTTTTACGCCTCCGATATATAACTCGCCGACTGCATAGTCGGGCAGGAGCTTCTGGTTCCTGTCCAACACGTAGCAGGTCACTCCCGGCATATTGATGCCTATGTCGTTAATCTGCGAGTTGGGGGTGCAGATGTTGTATGTCGCGTCGACGGCATTTTCTGTCGGTCCGTATGCATTGATTAACTTGTGGTTCCTGCTCCAAAACTCCATTGCCTCGTGGGTGGTAGTGTCACCGCCCATGACGATGGTCGCCAGCGAAGGCAGTTCTGCCTTAGGTAGGTTGGAGAGCATCACGGGAGGGATGTTGGCGTTGGTGATATGGTTTTGACGCATGAATGTGTGCAGCAGATTGGCATCCTTGCGTTCGTCCTCCAAAGGCAGGAACAGTGCGGCTCCTATGGCAAGGGCCGGGAAGATCTCTACCACTGAGGCGTCAAAGACGAAGTTGACGTACTGCATGATGTGTGCGTCCGCGTCCAATTGCTGAAAGGAGATATTGTTTGCGATGGTATGAGCCAAGGCTCTGTGACTTATCGGAATACCTTTTGGCACACCTGTCGTGCCTGAGGTGTAGATCATATAGGCTTCGTCTTGGGGTGTCACATCGGGCAACCTGTCAGATATGGTGGCGGTGGCATGATCGATGTCGCTTATATTGAGGCTGGCAATCCCCCGGAAGTAATTTTCCGTATCTTGATTGACGAGGATGAGGGACATCTCGCAATCCTCGGATATGTGTCTGATTCGGGATTCGGGGCTGGTGTAATCAAGGGGCACATACGAGTTGGATGATTTGAGGATACCCAAGATGCCTGCAATGGCATCTATGCTCTTGGGCATAGCGAGCCCTACCCTGTTGTGCCTTATGTCTCGCGACACCAGTGCAAGGGCGACGAGATCGCTCATGTGGTCCAGTTCTGTATATGTGATGCTCTTGCCGTCGTGAGCGATGGCGGTTTGCCTGGGGCTTTCCGCCACTCTTTGCCTGAAAGATGTAAGGAACGTCTTGGGCTCGTCGGCTCTGTGCAGAAAGTCGTGCTCGATCGTGAGCAATTCGGTTTGACGCTGGGACGTCACCATGCGGATATCGTCCAAACGAATGTCCGGTTGTTCGGCAACCTGTGCAAGGATATATTTGAATGTTTCAGCAACGGAATTGATGAAACCAGTCTCAAACCTCGGATTGTGGCGTATCTCACAACTGATGACTCCGTCATTTTCGATTGAGAGCATGAGATCTGTGGAGATTTCCATCGGCACGTGCTTCCAGAGCACTACCTCGCAACCGACAAGTTCCAACCTCGTGCTATTCATGCTCAATGGATAGTTGATTACCGCGTTGAGGGTCTTCTGTTTTTCTCCATCCGCACTTTGTGGCATGAAATCGCTGTAATGGACATAGACATGTGTCTTCTCGTGCTGCCTGTTCTCATTGGCATATCTCAGCAGGTCGGAAAAGGTCCCGTACTTGCCAAAATTGAACTTTATGGGAAGATTGTTGATATAAGTGCCGAAAATTCGTTTGTCTCTTGGCGACATGGATAGCGAATGTAGCAAAAGGAACTCGTCGGCATTCAACATTCTTGACAGCGTCAATGCCCATGCAGACGAATAGATGCGGAACAGAGTCGTAGAGTACTGCCCACACAGTTCCCTCAGGCGAGATTCCAGTTCGGGCTTGATGGAAAACAGGAATGAGAACGACGCACTGGGAGACGCCTCTTTTTGTATAATCTGAGGTATGGCAATGCCGGCCGACACGTCGGCCAGATATTGTTTCCAGTATGTGATGTCGTCTTGTCTTCCTGACTTGAAGTTGTTCTCCAGAACGCTGTTATATTGTTCAAGGTCGTGAGTCTGCGAGGAAAAGATATAGGCATCGCGTACGAGCTGGTCGTATATCTCTGAAAGTCTTGCGAAGAAATGGTGTGCTGTATTGGCATCAAGTACCACATGGTGAATCAGATGGAACAAGTAGAATTCCGCGCCATACCTTATGCAGTAAAAACGACAGGGAAATTCGCGGCTCAGATCGAAAGGCTGTCTTGCCAAAGTGTCAATGAGGGTGTCAAGAGTGCCATATCTCCCGACTTCGTTTTCTTCAATGATACGAAAGGGAACTTCAAAAGTATTACTCTCGTGAATGAAAAAGGGTATGTCATCCCTTACCTGAATGGTTGACGAGAAAGGCAGATACTCCTGCATTATGTTCTTGTATGCTTCTCTCAGCGTTGGGATGGAGAGGTCTCCCCTGACACGAAATGCGTAGTTAGGCCCATTATATTCTGTAGTGGGAAACTTCAATACGTCGTCCAACCATAGTTTTTCTTGAAGCGGATTCAGTCTAAGGGATTTAGTCATAAGAAAGTGTATGCAAGTTTAAATAAAAAATTAAATCTCTGCTGCGGGATTGGTACAACAAAACTACCTCCTTGCAGGTAGTCGCTATTGAGGACATTGTAGAAGTTTGCCTCTCCCCGCAATCTTTTGTACGCACAATCGAGTCCTGCATTGAGCACCGCGTAACCGTTCAACTGGTTAAGAGGCTCGTTGATACGTTCATCATTGATGTATATATAGGTACCATCTAATGGTGCATATTGTTTCGTTTGATACATCACGTTAGCCTTGATGTGCATCTTCCAATTCTTTTTGTCCAGGAGTCGGTATTGTGCCAAAGCCGTGAGTTTGAAATCCGGCACGCCATTGATATGCGAGTTGGTGACAAGATATTTGTCGCTGCCCAAGACTCGCTGGTAAGAGAGGTTCATTTGGGCATACCATCTTTTCTTCTTGAACGAGAGCACATTCTCCACACCAAGCACCTTCAACGAACCAGCATTGTGCATAATGTCTTGTGGGGTTATAATAAAATAGATATTGTTTATCAACGAATTATAGTACACATTACAGTCATATTTCAAGTACACACGCGCAAAATCATGACTATAGGACAACTGTATGGCATCCATTTTCTCCGCTTCCAGCTGATCACCTCCCTTGTACATGCTAAGAGTCGAAGCACGATACAAATACGGTGCGTCGACAAAGGAGCGTGAATATGACAACTTCACGTTATTGTAGGGAGAAATCTTGTATATCAAAGACAGACGGGGAGAAAACTCACTCAGATTGTTATCGTTGTAACGGTGTTTGAAGTCGTAGCGTATGCCTCCGTTGAAAATGAAGCGTTCGCCCAATAATAACTTCAATTGGGCAAACGCAGACAAATACCACTCGCTACCGGACTTGAGTGTCTGGTTTTCATCTGAAAATGTAAGCAAAACCCGATTAAACCTGTCACCCATTAAAAAGGTACTGTTACTCATGGTGTAATTCTCAAACTGAGTTCCGAAAAGTACAGAGCCTTTGAGTCTCTTTTTCTGGAAAGCATAGTTTGACTGCACGATACCTCCGTAGGTGTAGTCGTTCCACGATTGGACTTGGTACAACCCATTCTCGCACATTCCCACTGGCGCAAGACTGGGTTCCAACACTTCACCTGGACGCGCGGGTAAATACCTGTTTCCCGGCAATATAGTATCACCACACACATCATAGTTCGTACAACTCTCCATGTCAACGTATGCCTGAATCTTTGCAGACCATTTATCCCACGACTTCTCGTAAGAAAGTTCCAAATGAGTATTGTCTCTTGAGTGTCCGGGAGTGGCTCCGTTTATCTTCCTGTATTTATCATAGGAATAGGGTCCGATGTGAACCAAGTTAGAATAAGCTGGAACTCTCTTGGAGCTTTGTGTATTGAACAAGAAACTGAAATTTTTCCACTTCGCCGTCACTCCTATGTCGTATGATGGCTTGCGGTTATAGCCCTCGATAAACATGTAGCCGGGCGTCGGCACTCTGCCATAAAACTCCCTATCTCCGGGACTGACACTGCGTTTCTCTCCTTGCGAGGAATAGATCGAAGCCCAGACGAGGAAATCGATGCCGTAATAGCTCTTCCCCATCAGGATATCTGCAAGATAAGTCTTGTTGTTGCCGATTCCTGCAGAGACCTTTATTCCGTCTGCCTCGCTGCCAGTCTTGGTGATGATATTGACCACTGCCGTTAATGCCACATTGCCATAAAGAGAGGAAGCAGGGCCTCGCAGCACCTCTATCTGCTTAATCTTCTCGAGACTCGTCCTGAAATCGGGCTGCTCGGAGTTCGTCGTCCTGCTGTTAAGTCGGTGGCCATTGAGCATAATCAATATTTTCTCCTGTGTGTAGGAGTAGACACCATGCATCGCGACATTTGACTCAAGCCCCTCGACCTTGGTCATACCAGGCACATACATCACGAGCAGGTCACTTAATGTCTTCGCCCCCGAAGCCTTTATCATGTCTTCGGTGATAAGAGTCACAGGCACAGGAGTTTCCTCTATGCTCTCCGCCTGTTGCGATGCTGTGGTGATGGTGTTGGAACGTCCTGCCTTGAGTCGCTCTACCATGTCTATGAATCGCATCGGGTCGGAGATGCCTGGCGTGTAGTATGGCGAAGTTTCTATCAGTCGCAACGCGTACGACTCTGCCTCAGTCATACAGTCCTGAGCAATACAGCATAGAGTCAGCACACGCAAGGCCTCCACTTTGGCGCGTACGGAGAAGGTGTCAAGGTTGACATTAAGCATTTGCCGAGCCTCGTCAATACGGCCTATCTTGTAGGCTTTCTCTGCATTGGTACACAACTGATACCCACGCCCTTCCTGTGCGGAAGCCAAGGAGAACCACACCACAGACAGTATGGTCAGTAGGATTCTGGTGCTCATGGTACGATATGAATGTCTAAATTGATTCATGGCCTAAACTTTTATGGCTGGTATCACAATAGTGAACTCGCTATATTCATTTTTAACTGAGGTCACGGTTATCTCTCCGCCGTGGTTTTGTATTATGTCGCGACTTAGATACAGACCCACTCCGGCAGCCTCACCAGTGGTTTTTGTGGTGAAGAACGGGTCGAAAATCTTGCTGATGATTGCTTCCTCAATACCGATGCCGTTGTCGCGAATGACGATATGGTAATTATCTCCGTCCGACGTGAGCGAGAGCGATATGCGAGCATCATAGCTGACACGCTGTGCCTTCTTGACGATGGCATATATGCTGTTGCAGAGCATACTCATCAGGGTCTTGCTCATAAGCTCGGGATTGCCATGAATCATCAGGCTGTCCTCCGCCATGCTGACGTCGATGGAGATATCGTATTCCTTTATCTCCGACTCGTAGTATTTATGGAGCATCTCGACGTCTTGCTTCACCACGCTGGCGAGATCCATTGCGACGTATCCTCCCGTTCGCACCTTCAGCATTTCCTCCATAGCCTTTAGCATACGGGTGGTGTTCTGCCCGTGCTCTCCCACTTTCTGCAGGTTGCCCAAAAGCATGTTGATTACATCCTTGGTGTCGACGTAGTTGTCCTCGTCCATATTATTCTTCTCATCGTCTATGTTTGCCTCGATGTCTTTGACAAGACTTTCTGAGAGCTTTGAGAAGTTGTTGATATAGTTGATAGGGTTGAGAATGCGGTCGATGAGTCCCTTGGTGAGTTTACCCACCGTTGCCATCTTCTCCTGACGTATAAGTTTGTCCTGAGCATTGCCAAGATCCTCAAGGGCTTTGGCAAGGCTCTTAGACTTTTCTTCTATCTCGTCCTTTTGTCTGAGTATCTCTGATGTGCGCTTGCTGACGATATGTTCCAGTTTCAATTTGTCCTGTCTGAGTGATCTCAAGCGTAGGAGGAATATCATATATACCAGCATGGCAAGCAGCAGGACGTAGACCACTATCATGTACCAGCGCATGTAGAACGGGTATTCTATCTCAAATGAAAGTCTCACCACCTCCGACATTTCACCTGTGGCATAGCTGGCCTGTACACAAAGGGTATAGCTACCGTAGGGCAGATTTACAAACTCTGCATCGTGTTCTGTACTCCATGCTGTCCATGAGTCGTCGTTCAGCCGATACCTGTAGAGAGTCGCACCATTTAGCGGCTCGTAGTCGAGGGAGTAGGTAAACCTCAGATTGCGGTCATCGCTCGAAAGGGTAGAGAGTTCGTCGGGCTTCTTGCCGTAACCGCCCCACAGTATGCTGTCACCGCCAAGGACTGCCGAGCGGATATGGAGGCGTGACTGGTAGTGGCGTGAGGATTGGCGTGAAGCATCGGCTATACACACTCCGTCGTCACACCCTATCCATATCTCGCTGCCGATGCGATACATGGCGCGTATCGTGATGTCTCTGAGGGGGTGAAGCAATGGTGTAAACTCTGATATCTCTGCTCCATTTTTCCATGCGTAGAGATTCTTTCCCTTGTTGTCTGTTAGCCAGGTGACGCCTTCGTCGTCAGCGTATGAGAACTGCGGATATGGAAAAGGCTTCACCGCTTCTGCACTCACCGACACCACATCTCCCGATATTTCTACGACAGTTAACGCTTTTTCGTCGGAATTGCCGGTAGAGTATGACTTGAAATTCTTGTCTTTCGCTGACTTGCTCCATACCTGTCCGTAGATACTCTGCAACCAGATTGTGCCCTCATCGTCACGAAGCATTTTGGTGACCGTCTCCTGCGAACAGACTTTCTGTCGGTAGCCGTCCTTCCCCATGAGATAAACTCCGTCTATCTCTCCGGTATAGAAACGGGGTCCCTCAGCCAGCACCGACATCGTGTTTCTCGACGAAATTCTGCCGACTACCCCATCGGCAGAGATGTGATACACTCCGTCGCTCGTTGCCGCAAGAAGTCCCGACTCGTCGTGGACCAACTGCCAGCAGGCAAACTTTATCCCGGGCAGGGCAGCGAACGAATTGCCTCTGCGTACAAACAGTCCTCTCGACGTTCCTACATACATCGTGCCTTCAAGCATTTCCATCGACAAGACCTCGCCAAGCAAACCCTCCGACTGCATAAAACGCGAATATTCCGAAAATATGGCTATACAGAAGATCCCGTTGTCGGTAGCTCCCCACAACTGTCCCTTGCCGTCGAAGGCTATATTCGTGATCACATTAGAGCAGAGTCCGTTTGCCTCCGACATGGTATAAGTTCTTTTGCATTTCGTGTCGGTAAGTGTCAGACCCTCCCCTTCCATGACAGACGCAGTGATACCCTCTCCAAGATTGAGCGCGGTGTTTTTGTAGACTATCTTCACCCGTGAAGGATTGGAGATTACGGCGACATGATCATTCTCGATTTTATACACCTCGCCGTTGTTTGCCTTGAAAAACATGGCTTCGCCTGCCTCCCATATAGTCTCTATCTCGCCACGGAACCCCCCCGTACGCCCTATCTGATGGAGACGGAGGTTGCCATGGCTGTCCTTAGCGACACGCCCGATATAATTATATCCGCCTACCCATATCACTCCGTGCCTGTCGCGTTTCACCACATTGATGCGGGTGATACCAGGGGTGTGTATCATACGCCATTCGGCATGGTCGAAATACAAGAGTCCTTCGAAATTCGCCACATAGACCGTTCCGTCGTTGCCTGTCTCTATATCAAAATTACGATTGTGCGCACCGTAATCCTCCGACGTATAGTTGCGTACGAACGGAAGCCCCTGTGCAAGTCCTGCAATCACATTCAGAGCCGACAAGAAATAGAGCAAAAAGAGTTTCTTCTTCATTGCGGTGAAATTACGATGTTACTTTTGTCTGCCCGTAAACGATTCATACGGGATTATCCCGCCTATGTAATACGCCCATTCGTCGGCAGTAAGGTCTCGCTTGAGCTTGCCCCTGACTCTCTCCACCATCATGGGCACAGAGATGAGCGCAGACGTAATCCTGCCATTTTGGTTTCCCGTCCATACATAGTTCTTCGAGTTGTCGAAGGTGAAATTCATTATCCATGTATCTTCGGCAAACAGCTGTATAGGCTCAATCTTTGTGTCGTTTGTCTTCCAGAGGTTCAGAGTGCCGTCATAGCTTGAGGAGTATACCAACATACCATCAATTTTTATCTTTGATATCCTCGACTTATGACCAATCAGCTGCCGCACCTTGCCCTGCTTGTCTATGATGTAGAGCGTTCCGTCGCTTGTACCGTAAGCATCAAGCCCTGTCTTGCCTGAACTGGCGAATGCGGTAATCTTCCCTTTGACGGGTACCTTGCCTGACTTGATGTTTTCAATAGTCCTGACAAGATGTGATCCGCCATTGTCATCAAACAACAATGGACTGTCGCCAAGACGACTTACCGAACAGATATTGTAATCTATATGTCGATTGTGGGTAATCTTGTTGGAAGCTATGTCGAGTACGGCCAAATCACAATAGCCGACCACAAGCAGGCTCTTGCCGTTGTCCATACTGCTGAGCGCTATAGGATGCGATACCTGTTCCAGATAGAGCATCTCGACTCCTTTGGAGGTCACAATGGCAAGGTGACCTGTCCTGCTCACCGCATATATATTTGAGCTGCTGGTGTCAACATACACGTCGCGGAAATCATACGACTTGTCGGAAAACAGAGTCTTCGACTGCAATTGGTTGCCCTTGCGTTCATGCAACGCTATCTCTCCGTATGTGCTTACAGACACCAGGCGGTTGTCCCCCTTGGGCATCAGGGCTATACTGGAGACGCACCCGATATGGGTGGCCCACGATATTTTGCTCTGGCTTGACTGCATCAGGGCCTGGAGCACGTCAGGTTTGTATACATCACCTCCATACCGGCTTGTATATATATAGGAAGCATACGTGAGAATGTCAGATATATCTGAATTTCCCGCCTGATACTGAAGTGTCGACAACGAGCCGAGCGAACGCCCCAATGCGATGTAGCTCAACGTGTCTGCTACACGCTTTGAGAATTCAGCCTGCACACGCTGATGCTCTGCCATCTTGCGCTGGTTCTCTGCCACTACGGAGGCCTCCACAGCTTTCTTCTCCGAAGCCACAGCATTTCGCTCGGCATTGACAGCGTTTTGACGTTCTATCTCTGACTGTGCCCTCATCTCATTGGCTATCCTCGTCTGCTCGATGGCCTCCTCGCGCTGCTCGTCGGAGATCTCTTTCTGCTGATAGGCTATCCTCTCCATCTGTGAGCTGATACTGCGGTCGATGGCAGAACGCTTCTCCTGTCTTTCCAGTTCCTTGATTTGGGATTGTAACTCTACCGTCAGACGATGCTCATTATACCACCCCACCCCACCGGTGACGGCAGCGCATACGAGCAATACCCCCAAGCATATTGTCACTAAGTTTTTTTTCGTCATCTATGTCAGACTATTAGGTTATAGTAGAAGGCGTGTAACCATTACTTTTGCTTGCTTTTCGATTGGGTTACCGCCAAGTGACCTGCATACTAACAAGCACAGAATAGTTCACGCCTTATCAACGCGAACCTTCAGTCTGCTTGTTCTCAGTATGCGAATATTGGCGGTATTCAATCGAAAGAGAACAAGAGCTAAAAGCTCTATATATTTTTAAGTTATAAACGAGAGTCAAGCCTTAGCTTAAACGTCCCCTTGCATTTCTGTTTCTCGTCTGATGTCTATTTCTTGTTTTTCACCTTTTTAGTTCAACCCTGTATTCTGTCCATGTCTCCATCTCTGATGGTAGCAGGACAGAATACGTTTCCTCATTTCGCAAAGGTACGCAAAATATATGAGAATACATAGGAAAAAGAGTTAAAACCATTCATGAATTCGACTTTTTGACTAATTTTTATTAATTTCGCATCGTGAAATAGTAAAATACATAAGTAAAGAGCGCGATATGCAGATACTACTCGCTAACGCAAAAATAATGTTCGAGAGAGCGGATAGGAAACCCCTCTCTACCCCACTCTTCCAATCTGTAGCCAATCAGTTAGCAGCAGAGATGGCTCAGATGGACGTTGATCTGTTGACTCGCCAACTGGATTGCAGTCGCAGGCTGGCAGCAGAGAATTGGAGACGTTATCAAGAGTTTACCTGTGCAGAGACTATGCCTGCAATACTTGCATACAACGGACAGGCATATAAGCATCTTAAGGCAAAAACACTATCGAGTGATGCTTTAGAGTTTGCGCAGAACCATCTATGGATCACATGTTTCCTCTACGGACTACTTCGTCCTATGGACGCTGTCGTCCCATACAGAATGGAACATTGTGTCACGCTTGAAGCGACCCACGACAGACCTGTCAATCAGTTTTGGAAAGACAAGCTGACCGACGTCCTCATTGATAGCGTCAAGGCAGATGATGGCATTCTCATTCACCTCTCTACCGAGGAATACGAGCATCTCTTTGATTGGAAGCGAGTGATGGCAGAGGTCAAAGTCATTCATCCTCTCTTCTACGTATGTCAGGCAAATGGTTCACTCAAGATGCAGGCTGTATGGGCAAAATCATGTCGAGGAGCTATGGTAAGATTCATTCTCGAAAACAGTATATCATCTCCTGAAGAACTGAAAGTTTTCTCCTACGAAGGATTCGAGTATTCCCCCAACCACGGAGAGGAAGCATACCCTCATTTCATACGGCATCACAAAGCGGTTTAGACCCCATTTCCAGTATGTGGAGATAAATTGCCAAGTATCTCCACATATTTTGCCAAGTATCTCCACATACTTTGCCAAGTATCTCCACATACTGTCTTTTCCTGATCTCACTAGACACTTTTCTTCTTCATAAGCGGAAACAGTA
>CAMEQD010000047.1:0-20091 GCA_945932615.1 uncultured Prevotellaceae bacterium
AAATAACAAAATAACCAAACATCCAAACAACAAACTAAAGAACCAAAAGCGCCACGAGCCCCATGGTCATGCGCCAGTTTATCTCAATGCAGGGGTTTATCTCGCCGTCGGGGGTGATGAGCATGTCGACTCCTACGGGGCCTTTGTACCAGGGGGCCATCTGGGGGAGTCGCTCGATGTAGTAGCGGCGGAGGGCGGCGAGGGTCTGGGCTTGGTGGGGATGGGTGGCGAGGAGTAGCTGGGTCTTTTCTTCTTCGGTGCCGTGGTGGTTGCTGAGGTAGTGGCCGTGGGGGTCGGTGTCGAAGAGGGAGAGACCGAGGTAGGTGCAGGTGCCGCGGCCGTCGAGGGTGAACTCCATGGCGAAGTCGCGCTCGCGGGGCATCTTGCCCTCGAGGGTGAGGGCGCCTTGCTGGCGGAGGATGCGCTGTGCCCATTGACGCCAGTGGGGATTGGCGGTGGTCATGAGGCCTTTGCCTCTGGAACTCCAGGGGGATTTCATGATGTAGGTCTTGTGGGCTTGCTGCCGGGCGAGTATGTCTTCGACTTGGGCGATGGTGTGGCAGGCGTGGGCTTCGAGGTGGTGTTCTTGTTGTATGGCGACGGTGGTCTCGCGGCTGGAGAGGGTGCGAAGCTGGCGGAGGGTGGAGTCGCTGGGCATATGCTGGCGGGGGACGCCGGCTCTCTGGAGCTGGTGGACGATGGCTTTGGACCACCCCCAGGGGCAGAGCTCGATGTGGGTGTAGTCGTTGATGTGGTAGTGGCTGAAGGGGGTGCGGCGGTCCCATACGATGTCGCCGGGGGCTGCCCATTGGTAGGGGAGGCGCCAGTTGCGCTCGATGTATGCGCGTATGCTGGCGGGTGGGGTGTAGCCGGGGTGGTCGTGGGCGAGGGCCATGTCGTTTTCGGGGTTGAAGATGTGTATGCGCATTGTTTGTGGGTGTTGGGGGTGTGGGTGCAAAGTTAGGTGTTTTTGTGAGATTTTTGGTGGGGAAGGGGGATTTTTTGAAATTTAATTGCTAAATTTGTGGTCGTTGATATGTTAGTTTTTGGATTTGATGTTATTCTTTCGACTATATGATTGATTGCTTTATTCCTTGGATTGATAGTGAGCAGGGTGGTGATACGGAGCGTGAGCTTAGGGCTGATGCGCTGGTGGACAATGTGTTTCATCTGGTGGAGGGGGTGGGTTCGACTCGCTCGGTGTGTGAGATGGCTGAGCGTGCTTCGGCTCCGTATGTGTTGATCTATACGAAGTATGACAGGCTGAGGCTGGGATTTCATGCTTTGAAGAGAATGCTGACGGTGGCGCGCGACAGCGATGCGTTGCTGTTGTATGCGGATCATTATATCGTGTTGCCTGACGGGGAGAGGCGGGCGATGCCTTTGATTGACTATCAGGAGGGTAGTGTGAGGGACGATTTCCAGATGGGGGGGCTGTTGCTGGTGCGTACGGCGGAGCTGAAGGAGTATGCTGCGCAGGGGGGACTGCATCGCTATAGGTTTGCGGGCTTGTATGACTTGCGTCTGTGGCTGAGCCGACGGAGGCTGCCTGTGCATGTGCGTGAGTTTCTGTATACGGAGGTGGAGATGGATACGCGTTTGTCGGGGCAGAAGCAGTTTGACTATGTGGACGTGAGGAATCGTAGCCGGCAGGTGGAGATGGAGAGGGCGTGTACGCGTCATCTGAGGGCGATTAATGCTTTTTTGCACCCTCGGGAGTTTGATGTGGTGAGGTTTGGGGAGGATGATGATTTTGCGGTGGAGGCTACGGTGGTGATTCCTGTGAGGGACCGTGTGCGTACGATTGCTGATGCCATCGGGAGTGTGTTGAGGCAGCGGACGTCGTTTGCGTTTAATCTGATGGTGGTGGACAATGGGAGCTCGGACGGGACGTCGGAGATTGTGGAGAGGTTTGCTGCTGCTGACGGGAGGGTGATTCATATCGTGCCGGAGCGTGATGACTTGGGGATCGGGGGGTGCTGGAATCTGGCGGTGCACGATGGGCGTGTGGGGCGTTTTGTGGTGCAGCTGGACAGTGATGACCTTTATAGTGGGGAGGATACGTTGCAGAGGATCGTGGATAAGTTTTACGAGGAGGGGGCTGCGATGGTGATTGGGTCGTACAGGATGTGTGACTTTAATCTGGAGACGTTGCCGCCGGGGCTGATTGACCATAGGGAGTGGACGGCTCAGAATGGGCGTAACAATGCGTTGCGCATCAATGGGCTGGGGGCGCCGAGGGCTTTCTATACGAGGGTGTTGAGGGAGATTGAGATTCCGAATACGAGCTATGGGGAGGATTATGCTCTGGGGCTGATGATTAGCAGGCGTTTTCGTATCGGGCGTATTTACGATGAGTTGTATCTGTGTCGCCGTTGGGACGGCAATAGTGATGCGGCTTTGAGTCAGGATAGGATTAATGCGAATAATCTTTATAAGGACAGTCTGCGCTCGCAGGAGATTGTGGCGCGTAGGGCGTTGAATGTGGTGTGGGGGCATGAAGTGTGTGAGGAGGAGGTGGATGCTTTTTTTGACGATCAGCTGGGGGTGTGGCCTGAGGTGGCTGAGAGGTATGATGCGCTGGAGGGGGTGAGGTCGAGGGGGCTGGCTCGCTCGGGTGAGGGTGTGGCTGATGGGGCGGGGGTGCTGTGTGTGCAGTGGAATCCTGCGCGTATGGTGTCGACGGGGGCGAGGATTGACAGGGCGGCTTTGGAGGCGCGTCCTTGTTTCTTGTGCGATGAGAATCGTCCGGCGGTGCAGCGGGCGTTGATGGTGGAGAGGCATTATCAGGTGTTGGTCAATCCGTTTCCGATTTTGCCTCGGCATTTCACTATTGCGGCGCGTAGGCATTCGCCTCAGAGTATTTGGGCGCATTTTACGGCGATGCGTAGAATGGCGTGGGCTCTGAGGGAGCAAATAGTGTTTTACAATGGCCCGGTGTGTGGGGCTTCGTGTCCGGATCATATGCATTTGCAGTCGGGGAGCAGGGGGGTGGTGCCGATTGAGCGTGACTGGCGTAGGTATGAGTCTCAGCTGCGTAAGATCTATCCGCTGACGGGGGCGAGGGCGGTGGATATGAGGGAGGCTGGGAATACGAGTGATCGTTGTGGGTTGTTCGTGTTGGAGTCGTATGTGTGTCCGGTGTTTGTGATTCGGAGTTTGCCTTCTGATGCGGATAGTGTGTTGTGTCAGCGGCTGTATAGGGCTTTGCCTTTGGTGGAGGGGGAGGCGGAGCCTCGTATGAATCTTATCTGTTGGCGTCAGGAGGGCTCGCTGGGGCGTGGGGACGAGTTGGTGACGCTGATCTTCCCTCGTGCGAAGCATAGGCCTGAGTGTTACTATGCTGAGGAGGGGAGGGGGCGTGTGATGGTCTCTCCGGGGGCTTTGGATATGGGGGGGCTGATTATTACGCCTCGTGAGGGGGATTTTGTGGGTATGACGTATGAGAGGGCGGCTGGTATTCTGAGGGAGGTTACGTTGAGTTGGGAGGAGCTGGGGCCTGTCATTGATGCTGTGTCTGATGCGCCTCGTTCGAATGTTGCCGCTGATGGGGCTGGCTCGAATGATGTGGCTGTGGGTGATGCTCTGAGGGAGGGCGTGGGTTTGTCGCATGAGGTCTGTGTGGGGATCATGAGTGGCGATTCGATTGGGTTTACGATTAATGGGGAGTATTCGGCCAAGGGGCATGTGGTCTCGGGGTCTGAGGTGGTGGTGCTTGAGGAGGGGTCGCTGCGCTGGAGGGGGCAGCTGTATCGCAACTTGACGTTCCGCCCTGTCGTGGGGGGAGCTGTGGTGCCTTCGTTTAGCTTGCATGGTGTGACGATTGGGGTGAAGTTTCACTGGGAGAGGCAGGAGACGCTGACGTTTCGGGGTGTGCTGCGCTTGGTGGTGGACGAGGACAAGATTGTGGCGATTAATGTCGTTGATGTGGAGGAGTATCTGGCGAGTGTGATTTCGAGCGAGATGAAGGAGACGTGTTCGCTGGAGTTTTTGAAGGCTGCGGCGGTGATTTCGCGGAGTTGGCTGTATGCGCAGATGGTGAGGAGGAGACGTGTGGGTGGGGAGCCTCAGTTCTTTGCTTTTACGAAGAATGACAATGAGATCGTGCGTTGGTATGATCGTGAGGACCATACGATTTTTGATGTGTGTGCTGATGATCATTGCCAGCGGTATCAGGGGGTGACGCGCGCTACGCGGAGTGTGGTGCGTGAGGCGGTGGAGGCTACGCGCGGGCAGATCATGGTGTTTGGCGATGAGATTGTCGATGCGAGGTTTTCGAAGTGTTGTGGGGGGCGGACTGAGGAGTTTCGCTTTGCGTGGGAGAATGTGTCGAAGCCGTATCTGCGTAGTGTGGCGGATCCGTATTGCAACACTTCTGATGAGGTGGTCTTGCGTCAGGTGCTGAATGATTATGATCTTGAGACGCGTGATTTCTATCGTTGGGAGGTGCGTCTGGCTCAGGGGGAGCTTCATGACTTGCTGCTCGACAGGCTGAAGGTGGATTTCGGTGTGGTGCTTGCTCTGGAGGCGGTGGAGCGTGGTCCTGGCTATCATATCAGCAGGCTTAGGATTGTGGGCTCGCTGCGTTCGATGATTATCGGCAAGGAGCTGGAGATTCGCAGGGCTTTGAGTGGGTCGCATCTCTTTTCGAGTGCGTTTGATGTGGAGGTGATTCCTGCGGCTGGGGGGGCTGTGGGGCCTGACTTTGTCTTGCATGGCAGGGGTTGGGGGCATGGTGTGGGTATGTGTCAGATTGGGGCTGCGGTCATGGGGCATCGGGGAAAGTCGTATAGGGAGATTCTGCAGTTCTATTATTCGGGAATTGAGATAACTGATGTGTCTGACTTCTGTCTGACTGAGGACAGGGTTATGTAATTGTTGTGATGATGAAACAGAATGTGATTTTGGTGGACGCTCTTGAGCGTGAGCTTACGGCTGCGATTGATGGGATTGCTCATGACAGGCTTTTTGTCTTGACGGATACGACGACGGTGCAGCTCTGCTGGCCGCTTGTCAAGGGGTTTGGGTGTATGAGTGGGGCTATGATGATAACGATTGGTTCTTCTGATGAGGCGAAGAATCTCAACTCTCTTGCTGAGGTGTGGGCGGCGTTGCAGCTTGGTGGGGCGTCGCGTCACTCGTTGATGGTGAACCTCGGGGGTGGTATGGTGACGGACTTGGGGGGCTTTGCTGCAAGCACGTTCAAGCGTGGCATGGCGTATGTCAATGTGCCGACGACGCTGCTGGCGCAGGTCGATGCTTCGGTGGGGGGCAAGACGGGTATCAATTTCGGGGGGCTGAAGAATGAGATTGGGGTCTTTAACTGTGCTGGCTGTGTGCTGCTCTCGGGGGAGTTCTTGCGTACGCTCGACAGGGCTAATTTCCTCTCGGGATATGCTGAGATGCTCAAGCATGGCTTGCTTGACGGGAGTGGGCATCTGACGGAGCTGCTGGCGTTCGACATCGAGGAGCCTGACTATGTGGGGCTCATGAGGCTGGTGGGGAAGAGTGTGGCAATCAAGGAGGCTGTCGTCACGGAGGACCCTACGGAGAGGGGCGTTCGTAAGGCTCTTAACTTGGGTCACACGGTGGGGCATGCCATCGAGAGTCTTGCGCTGAGTGAGAATCGTACGGTGTTGCATGGCTATGCCGTGGCGTGGGGCTTGGTGATGGAGCTGTATCTCAGCGTGCGCAGGTGTGGCTTCCCGAGCTTGCTGTTCCATCAGATTGAGGCTTTCGTGAGGGAGCATTATGGCAGGTTTGAGTTTGAGTGCCGTCATTATGATGTGCTTTACGACTTGATGACTCACGACAAGAAGAATCAGGGTGGCGTTATCAATTTTACTCTCTTGGGTGGGGTGGGCGACATTCGTATCGACCAGTCTGCTTCGAAGGCTGAGATTGAGGAGATGCTCGACTATTATCGCGAAAACTGAGGCGGTGGCATAACTTTTTTTGCGTGGGGCTTTAAACCTTGGTCTGTTTTTCCCGTCAAAGGTGATGGATAAAACAGACTGACTTACTAATTATATTGATTTCTCTTTTCTATGCGTAAAGCCTTATTACTCGTCGTCTTGCTGGGCGTGGCGACGTCTGCTCTGGCGCAGAAGGTGGTGCTCACGGGCAAGATTGTCGAACAGGGCAGCAACGAGCCTCTCATCGGGGCGACTGCTGTTTTGCTTAATCCTGAGGATAGTTCTCAGGTGTCTGGCGCTGCGGCGATGAATGACGGTGTATTCCGTATCCCTGCTGTCAAGGTGGGCAGCTATATCCTGCGTATCAGCTATATCGGCTACAAGCCTCACTTGCGCAACATCGCGCTGACGAAGTCTGAGAATCTGGGCTCGATTGCGCTCAGCGAGGATTCGCGCCTGATGAAGGAGGCTCTCGTGGTGGAGCGTCTTGCGCAGGTCGAGATGAAGGCTGATACGTTTGTCTACAATGCTGATGCTTTCAGGGTGCCTGAGGGGGCGGTGCTTGAGGAGCTGGTGAAGAAGTTGCCTGGGGTTGAGGTGGGCGATGACGGTACGATCAAGGTCAATGGCAAGTCGGTCAAGAAGATTCTTGTCGATGGCAAGGAGTTCTTTGATGATGACACTCAGATGTCGATGAAGAATATTCCGACCAAGATGGTCAAGAAGATCAAGGCTTACGACAAGAAGAGCGATTATAGCCGTGTGACGGGCATCGACGATGGCGAGGAGGAGACGGTGCTCGACCTTAGTGTCAAGAAGGGTATGAAGGAGGGCTGGATTGTGAATCTCGATGGGGGCTATGGCACGAAGGACCGCTATACGGTGAAGGCTAATGTCAGCCGCTTTCTGGACCATCGGCAGTTTTCTGTCATTGCGAGCGTGAACAATGTCAACGACCAGAGTATGCCTGGGGGTGGGCGTATGGGCGGCGGCGGTGGCAGCGGCATCGTGACAAGCCAGATGGGGGGTGCTAACTTTGCTTGGGAGAATGGCAAGCCGGACTATAGTGCGGGGCTCTTGCGCATGGGCGGTAGTGCGTTCTTCCGCCGTAGGGCGAGCGAGGACTGGAGCAAGACGTCGAGCCAGACTTTCCTTCAGGACGGTAGCAGCACGTGGGCTAACTCCATCTCAAACGGTACTACGGTGAGTATGAATCTGAGGGCGCATTTCCGCTTGGAGTGGATGCCCGACTCGATGACTAATATCATCTTCCGCCCTAATTATACCTACTCTAAGGGCAAGAGCAGCAGAGAGGGTGAGTCTATGACTTACGACCAGGACCCGTATCAGTATATGACGGACCCTCTTACGCAGACGATGGCGGGGGAGGAGATGTGGGACAGCGAGCGAGGGAAGCATACGCTTGCCGACGACGCTTATGAGGACTTTATAGTCAATCACAATCTCTCGGAGTCGCTCTCGCGCAGTTATAGCCATAATGCTAATGCCAGTCTCCAGGTCAACCGCCGTCTGTTTGTGCCTGGGCGTAACGTCACGTTCAACCTCAGCGGTGGCTATTCGACTTCGGGGAGCAACTCGTGGAGCATCAATGACGTGTACTACTATAAGGAGGCTGACTCGCGTGGCACGTCTCCGCGTGTCTACACGAACCGCTTCAATCAGAGCCCTTCGACTTCGTGGAATATTCAGCCGCGTATCAGCTATACGGAGCCTCTGACGCGTCACATGAATCTCCAGCTCTCGTATCAGTTCCAGTATCGCTACAACAATGGCGAGCGCAATGTGTATAGCCTTGATTCGCTCTTGTATCGGTGGTATGGGTATGACTATGTCTACTCTGAGGCTGACCTTGCCAACTTGCGTGAGCTCTATATGGGCAATGTGCCGGGCTATGAGGTGCTCGATATGGTAAAAAACTGGGAGAACTCGCAGTACTCGGTCTACAACGAATACAATCACAATGCGCAGGCATTGCTGCGCTATACGCGCAAGTTTGAGAACAAGCAGGAGCTTCGCTTTAATGCCGGCATCAGCTTCCAGCCTCAGCGTACGGATCTTGACTACAAGAAGAACACGGTGGATACGGCCATCGTGCGCAATGTCTACAACTGGGCTCCGAGGCTCAACGTGCGCTGGAAGATTTCCCAGACCAGCCAGCTCAGGGCAAACTATCGCGGCAGTATGCAGCAGCCTGATATGCTTAATCTCATCGAGGTGCTCGACAACACTAATCTGCAGAACGTAAGCATCGGCAACTCGGAGCTCGAAAGCAGCTGGAACAATTCTTTTGATCTGGACTACAATGACTACCTCACGCCCAGGCAGATGGGCTGGGCTGTGAATGCCAACTTCAGGCAGACACAGCGTGGCATCTCGACGGCTACTATCTATGACAGCAGTACGGGCAATCGCTATACGCGCCCGATGAATGTCAACGGCAACTGGAGCGTGGGGGCCAACCTGATGTTCAATACGGCTCTCGATGGCAAAAAGCATTGGAGCATAAATGTCAACACGGGCATTGACCATTCTAACAAGGTGGGCTATATCTCAAACCGCATTGATGTTCTCGACATTCTCGGCAATGCCGGCAGCTCTACGACCAGTCTCAACAATATCACGCTCGACGACATGCATATCCTCTTTGACAACGCTCTGGAGCAGGGACTGCTCGCTACGGCTACGACCAAGACTACGACGCTGCGTCAGTATCTGCGTGGCAACTATCGTACGGACTGGGGCGAGAGCGGCTCGCTTGAGGCCGGTCTCAACGCTGGCTTCAACTATATGCACGCACGCAACGCTGTGCAGAGTACGGGCAATATGGATACGTGGAACTTCAACTATGGCGCGAACTTTATCATCAACTTGCCCTTTGGCATGAGTATAAGCACCGACATTGGCCCGAACTACCGCAGGGGCTATTCTGACGCGAGCATGAATACTACCGAGGTGATATGGAACGCTCAGATTTCGCAGTCGTTCCTCAAGAAACGTTCGCTCACGATTACGGCACAGGCTTTCGATCTGCTGCAGCAGCGTAGCAATATCTCTCGCGTCATCTCTGCTACGATGCGCAGCGACACTTATACGAATGCCATCAATTCGTACTTCATGTTTAAGGTGAGTTACCGCCTCAACCTCACTGGCAACAAGGAGGCTCGTGCCGGTATGGGTCGCCTGGGCGAAGGGCCTGGCGGAAATCGTCCTGGTCAGGGTGGCGGACGCGGCTTTGGAGGTGGGGAGCGTATGAGACCGATCTACTGAAACAGCGAGAAATTGACGCTGCCGTACGTCCTGTGCTCTACGAAGCGGGGGTGTAGCGAGAAGTCGTTGTCCCGACCATGCTCCAAGACAAACACTCCCTCGGGATTAAGTAGGCCGCGCTCCAAGACCATGTCGGGCAGCTCGGGAATCTCCTTGAGTACATAGGGAGGGTCGGCAAAGATGATGTCAAAACGTCCGCGACACTGGCTGAGATACTTGAAGACGTCTCCTCTCACGGGGACGGCATTGAGGTCTTGCAGATAGTCTATAATCCCCTTGATAAACTTGTAGTGCATGGGGTCTTTCTCGACGGATATGACCTGCGAACACCCCCTCGACAGGAGTTCGAGGGTGATGCTCCCAGTGCCGGCAAACAGGTCCAGAGCTGAGGGCTGCTCGTCCCAGTCTATATAGCCGTTGAGCACATTGAACAGATTCTCCTTGGCAAAATCGGTGGTGGGGCGCGCCTTGAACGTGCGCGGCACATCGAAATGCCTGCCCTTGTATTTCCCAGTGATTACTCTCATACGTCAAGATTGATGTCCTTTAGTTCAACATTGTGCAGATAGTCCGCGACGCTGTCGTGCAGACTCGGTGATGCCCCGTAGAGCATACACGGGTCGTGCCATGCGTCAAGGTCGAGGGTCTTCCATACGTAGAGCATGAAATACAGCTTGTCGTCGTCGTGCTCGGCGTGGAAGACGTTGGCAAAGGCGAGTCTGCCGCGCTTCAGCACCACTATGAGCAGCCCGCCCTCTACCACAACGGCGTGATACGTGACGGGCGTCGTAGCTCCTTGCTGCTTCTCCGACACGTATTCGAGCAGCGAGCCGTAGAAACTCTTGATTACGGCACTCGGATAGTGTGTCTGCAGGACTGATACCACTTGGCTCGACAAGGTGAAGATTTCGACTACTTCAAGGCCTGGCAACAACTGAAAACGCATGTCTTCGTGTCTGACCGACATACCCGAAAAGGTCAGACGATAGACAGCGAGCATATCCTCCCTGCGGAACTCGTCCAGAGGTACACGCGTGCTCGGCGATGACGACAGGAGCGTGACGCGCTCGTATCTGCGCCCTTTGATTCGGCTCAGATTGAGGCCTCGCTCCAAGGCGTCAGCAAGGGTCTCTTCTCCCGTACAGTGTACATTGTCCTGCATGAGCAGCTGCCCCGATGAGGCACTGTACACGAAAAAAGAAAATCCATCCGCACACTGGCGGATGGACAGACTATAGTTCAATAGTGAATTATTCCCAGTTGCCGGCATTGTTGTTCCAACCATTACCTGCTTCACCAATCTTCAATCCGGCGTATGCGCCCTTTTCTTCAGCCTCCTGAGTGCGGTTCATGATAGCGCGTTTGCCACGCTTGCCCATACCCTTGAGATAGCTTGAGAAGGGAGCGTTGCACTCCATCACCTGTTGTATGGCACCAGACTTCATAGTGTTGGGGCAAGCGATAATCTCAAACGTGTCAGCCTGCTCGGCATCGCAGTCTGAGAATGGGATATAGCGCAGAGAGTCAGGATTGACACCCTTGCTCGCAAACAGGCTGTCGTAGAGAGAAACCCAGATGGTGTCACGCTTGAATCCTTCCAGACCGTTGGCCTTGATGGCAGCCATATCACCGCTGCGTACGATAGCAGCAGCCTTGGACTCGGTCAGACCCTTCTCCATCTGCTCGTCGCTCAGCACGCCCTCCTTAATCACAGTAGGCAACTTGCCGTTCTTGACGAAATCAATAAGCACGTCCCAATCAGAGCAGTATGCACCCTCCTCGTTCTGCAGTTTGTAAGCCTCCTCAGCCTCACGGATGTTCAGCAGGCGAGCCTTGACCTGAGCCTCACGATACTCGACATCGGCGTTGAAGTCCTGATCGTCAGCGATGCTACGCCAGCAGATCAACACCAAAAACAACACGCACAGTGCCAACACTGTGTTGATAATTTTTTTGTTCATGACCTTTTATTTCGTTTTATTTTTGTACATTCGCAACACAAAAGTAATAAAAAGAATCCAACTAACCACAAAAACTCACCTTTTTTTGTGATAAACGACCAACTAAAAGCACTAATACTCGAAAATTTTCCCCACACGCCCACTTCGGAGCAGGAAAAAGTGGTGGAAATGCTGACATCGTTCATGCTCCAACACCAATATGAGCAGATGTTTATGCTGCGCGGATATGCCGGTACGGGCAAGACCTCTTTGGTCGGAGCCTTGGTGCGCACTCTCTGCCAGCTGCGCCAGCGCACCATATTGCTCGCTCCCACGGGGCGGGCAGCCAAGGTCATGTCGGCATACGCAGACTACCCCTCGGCCACCATACACCGTCAGATATACCGTCAGCGAGCTTTCGGCGAGGAGCGTTTCACCGCCTCACCCAATCTCTACCCCCACACCACGTTTATCGTCGACGAGGCTTCGATGATAGCCAATACGGGGCTCTCGGGAGCCGTGTTTGGCGAAGGACGCTTGCTCGACGACCTCATTCACTACGTCTATTCTGCTCCAGGCTGCCGTCTCATTATCATCGGAGACACTGCTCAGCTCCCCCCCGTCGGCGAGGAGCTCTCGCCTGCTCTTGATGCAGACGAGCTGTCGGCATACGGCATCTCGGTGGTCTCTGCCGAACTGACACAAGTAGTGCGTCAGATAGGCGAATCGGGCATCCTGGGCAACGCCACGATGATCCGACACATAATCACGAGCGGAGAGTGGGCCTCGGGTATGCTGCCGAAGATAGACCTGCACTATCCCGATATAAGCATCGTCGTGGGCTCCGAACTCATTGAGAGTCTTGAGCATAGCTATAGCCGTTCGGGGCGTCGCAACACCATCGTCATCACCCGTAGCAACAAAAGGGCAAACATCTATAATCAAGGCATTCGCAACCGTATCCTCGACTATGAGGAGCAGCTCGTCTGTGGTGATATGATTATGGTGGCAAAAAACAAATATCACAAATGTGAGGAGTCGCACCCAGACCCGGAAACGGGCAAGCTCGTCACCTCGTCGCGTACCGAACTTATTGCCAATGGAGAGATGGCGATGGTGCGCCGGGTGCGCCGCAATCGAAGTCTTTTCGGCTTCAACTTTGCCGACGTGAGTCTACAACTCCTTGATCACGCTCAGGATTCGGACACAGACGCAGAGCAAGAGATAGAAACGACCGTATTGCTCGACACGCTGATGAGTGAGGCTCCAGCACTCACCTCCACACAGCAGCAGTTCCTCTTCCAGCGAGTATGCGAAGACTACCCCGAGCTGCGCACCAAGAAAGACCTTTACAGAGCCGTGCGCGAAGACGAACACTACAATGCCTTGCAGATCAAATACGCCTACGCCGTGACATGCCACAAAGCCCAAGGCGGACAGTGGGACGAAGTCTACATAGATCAAGGCTATATGACCGACGATATGCTTACCGAAGACTATCTCCGATGGCTCTATACGGCCATCACGCGTGCCACACGCCATGTCTATCTCGTCAACTGGCCCGAAAGTCAGGTGACGCCATAGAAGGTGAGAAATATCCAGCCCGAGTAGGCAAATTGTTTCGCTTTCGTTTGGAAATGTCAATGTAAATTGTTAGCTTTGTCCCCACGAACAACCATATTTTGTCATGGATATAAAGTTATTGGTATTAGATGTCGACGGTACGCTGCTCAATAGCAATCGCGAGATGACCGAGCGTACCATCAAGACATTGCGCAAGGCGCAGCAGAACGGAGTACGCATAGCATTGGCCTCTGGCCGTCCCACACACGGAATATTGCAGTTTGCGAGCGAAATAGACCTTGACTTCAACGACGGCTATATTATCAGCTATAATGGAGCAAAGGTGACAGAGGCAAGTACAGGCAAAGTGCTCTTTGAGCGTAGGATAGACCCACAGATGATACCCTACCTCGAGCGCGAGACCGCCAAGACAGGCTCCTCACTCGCATACTACTACAAAGACGAGGTAGTCGCTACCGATACCAGCAACGTGCACATTATCGACGAGGCACAGATGAACAATCTGAAACTGCGTCAGGTAGAGAGCATCAGCAAGATGTTTGACCCCAAAGGCGGGGCGCAGGAGGAGTGGCCGTTTGAAGTGATGATAGTCAACGACGACGAGCAGGCTCTGCAAGCCCTCGACTCCCACTTCAAGCGTCACCTCAACGGCGTGCTTGACACGATACATTCCAACCCCTACCTACTCGAAATCGTCGGCTATCAAGTAGGCAAGAGCTATGCCATGAGTGCATTGGTGCAGAACCTCGGCATCAGCATGAAGCAAGTCCTCGCCGTTGGCGATGGCGTCGCCGACATCAATATGCTTCAGATGGCAGGCGTAGGTCTGGCCATGGGCAATGCCTCAGACGAAGTAAAACGCTGTGCAGACTACACCACTCTGACCAACGACGAAGACGGTCTCGCCATAGCCATAGAGCGAGCCTTTGAGGAAGAAAAGGAGACCCCCGAGGAGAATGCCGAAGTCCCCGTAGACGTACTCAACGAGCAAAACAAGAACACTCTGATGGGCAACCTCGGTATGCAGTACACATTCGCCAGCCCCACGAGGGTCGAGGGTACGATGCCCGTAGACAAACGTACTCGCCAGCCCTTCGGCATATTGGCAGGCGGAGCCACCCTTGCCCTCGCCGAGACTCTGGCAGGCTTAGGCAGCCTCATAGCCTGCAAGCCCGGAGAAATGGCCGTAGGTATGCAAGTCTCAGGCAACCACATCTCCTCAGCTCACGATGGAGACACCGTATTAGGCATCGCCACCGCAGTACATATCGGCCGCAGCAGCCACGTATGGAACGTAGACGTCTTCACCTCAACAGGAAAACTGGTCAGCAGCGTAAGAGTAGTAAATAGTATTCTGAAGAAGGGGTAAAGTTTTGTGAGGTTATGAGGTTTTAAGGTTTTGAGGTTATGAGGTTTTAAGGTTTTGGGGTTGGCCTGTGAGATTTCTGACTTTCTGCTCGGTCCTTAGGTCGTCAAGGTATAAAACCTTAAAACCTCAAAACCTTACAAGCGAAGCGACCTTATAACCTTTACATTGTAAAGGCAGAAACGTTTTGACGCTTCTGCCTTTGCTTTGTTATGATATACAAATCAATAAGTGAGACTTTCTACAATCTTGTCGACTGCTGATTTCAGACCGTCGGGGTTCTTGCCGCCAGCAGTAGCAAAGTGTGCCTGACCGCCGCCGCCGCCTTGTATGAGTTTGCCAGCCTCGCGTACCATCTGGGCAGCGTTTTTGCCTGCCTGTACGAGATCGTCGGTGAGGGCTACGGTGAGGTTAGGCTTGTTGCCGGCCATACCGCCAATGACGACAGCGAGATTGGTGGTATACTGAGCGCGAAGTTGGAATGCGATGTCCTTTGCGCCCTGAGCATCGAGGGGGAGTACCCCTGCAATTATCTTGACACCACTATCCGTCTCTGTGGCCTTTTCAATGAGGTCTTTCTTAAACTGGGCAGCGGCCTTGGCCTTAAACTCATCGACCTGAGCCTGGAGCTCCTTGTTGTCGGCAATAGCTTTCTGTACTGTAGAGACGAGGTCGGGAGCATTGTTGAAGAGAGCACGGAGTTCGTTGATGAGATCCTGCGTCTTGTCGAGAGCCTCCTCGACAGCCTTGCCCGTGATGGCCTCTATACGGCGTACACCAGCAGCGACGCTGCTCTCCGACACGATACGCATCATGCCAATGCAGCCCGTGGAGCTGGCATGACAACCACCGCAAAACTCGACGCTGCTGCCAAACTGCACTACACGCACCTTGTCGCCGTATTTCTCACCAAAGAGAGCGATAGCACCAAGTTTCTTAGCCTCCTCGATCGGAGTGTCGCGATATTCCTGTAGGGGGAAGTCCTGACGAATACGCTCATTGACGATATGCTCTACCTCACGCAGCTGCTCAGGCGTGACCTTCTCAAAGTGAGAGAAGTCAAAACGCAGACCATCGGGAGTGACGAGCGAGCCCTTCTGCTCTACATGCTCGCCCAGCACCTGCTTGAGAGCCTCGTCGAGGAGGTGAGTACAGGTGTGATTTGCCTCCGTGGCACGACGACGCTCCACGTCAACGCAAGCCATAAACTCAGCTTCGGGGTGCGACGGTATACGGTCGAGGAGATGTATGCTGACGCCGTTCTCCTTCTTAGTGTCGATGACGCGTATAGTCTCCTCATCGTTGACGAGCACGCCCGTATCGCCAACCTCGCCACCCATCTCGCCGTAGAAAGGAGTCTGGTCGAGAATAGCCTCATATACGATGCCCTTCTTTTGCTTTACCTCACGATACTTCACTATGTGGCAGCTATACTCCGTATAGTCATAGCCTACGAAAGTCGAAATCTCAGCCTTACCCTCCGTATCGGTGATATTGACCCAATCTCCAGTCTCGACCTGTGCGGCACCGCGGGCACGCGCCTTCTGCTTGGCCATCTCAGAGTTAAAGCCAGCCTCGTCGACGGTGAGCCCATTCTCACGACAGATGAGCTGCGTGAGGTCGAGAGGGAAGCCGTAGGTGTCGAACAGAGTGAAAGCCTTCTCGCCCGAAATCTCAGACTTGCCAGCCTTGCGTGTCTCTTCGATGACACCACCGAGCAGACGTATGCCAGTCTCAAGAGTGCGCAGGAATGCGTCCTCCTCCTCCTTCATCACCTTCATGATAAGGTCTTTCTGAGCTACGAGCTCGGGGAAAGCACCCCCCATCTCCTGCGCAAGCGTCGGAACGAGCGTATACATGAAAGCCTGCTTCTGGTCGAGGAAAGTATAACCATAGCGCACAGCGCGGCGCAAAATGCGGCGTATGACATACCCAGCCTTAGCATTGCCCGGGAGCTGCCCATCAGCGATCGAAAAAGCTATAGCCCTCAAGTGGTCTACGATGACACGCATGGCGATATCCTTCTTCTCGTCATCTCCATACGCACAGCCAGCCTTCTGAGCCATCACCTTGATGAGAGGCTGGAAAATATCCGTGTCATAGTTTGAAGTCTTGCCCTGGATAGAACGCACAAGACGCTCAAACCCCATACCCGTATCAATTACGTTCATGCCGAGCGGCTCAAGGTGACCGTCCGCCTTACGCTCGTATTGCATGAAGACGATGTTCCATATCTCAATGACCTGAGGGTGATCCTTGTTGACAAGCTCACGACCGGGCTTGGCAGCCTTCTCCTCCGCGCTGCGGCTGTCGAGGTGTATCTCCGAACATGGACCACACGGTCCCGTGTCGCCCATCTCCCAGAAGTTGTCATGCTTGTTGCCATTGATGATATGGTCTGCTGGGACGTGCTTGAGCCAAAACGTCGCAGCCTCATTGTCGCGCTGGAGATTCTCGCTCTCGTCACCCTCGAAGACCGTGACATAGAGGTCAGCAGGATTGAGCATCAAGACATCGACGAGATATTCCCATGCCATATCAATGGCACCCTCCTTAAAATAGTCACCGAAAGACCAGTTGCCCAGCATCTCAAACATCGTATGGTGGTACGTGTCGTGTCCCACCTCCTCAAGGTCGTTGTGCTTGCCGCTGACGCGGAGACACTTCTGAGTATCCGCACGTCGGCGAGGCTCAGGGTCGCGAGTACCCAAGATTATGTCCTTCCACTGGTTCATGCCAGCGTTGGTAAACATGAGAGTAGGGTCGTCCTTGATGACCATCGGTGCGCTTGGCACAATAGCGTGCCCCTTGCTCTCAAAGAACCTCTTGAAGGAGTCACGAATTTCATTTGCAGTCATATTTGCGTCTTTTATTATTTTTTTTCTTTGTAAAAACTTTGCAAAGATACTTCGTTTTTATTAACTTTGCAAATATTTTTGTTGTTTAGTTGTTTGGTTATTTAGTTATTTGGTTGGGTGTTTGTCGTTTAGTTGGTTCTGTTCGTTAAACGACCATTAAAGCAATCCCCCCAAGAAAGGCCCAAACAACAAAACAACCAACCAAATAACCAAACAACAAAACAACTAAATAACCAAACAACAAAACAACTAAATAACCAAGCAACCAAACAACACCCCAAAATGTCTGACCTAAAAAAATACTATAGCATCTCCGAGGTAGCCAAGATATTCGATGTCAATGAGTCGCTGCTGAGATATTGGGAGAAGGAATTTTCCAATATCAAGCCCAGCAAGTCAAAGTCAGGCGTGCGCCAATACACACAAGCAGATATAGACGAAATCCGTACCGTACACAACCTGCTGAAAGTACGAGGCATGAAGATTGCCACTGCCAAAGAAGTACTTGCCAAAAACAAGCGGGGGGCGTCAAACACCACGCTCATACTTGACGAGCTGCAGAGTCTCAAAGCCGAGCTTGTGGCACTACGCAACGAGCTAAGCGATCTGGTGTAACGAAGATTCTGTCTGAAGTCCAGTATATTATAGTCAAATGAAGACATGGAAAGTCAGCCAGTCCTGCACTCAGCAGGATTGGCTGTACATTTTATGTCGTGTAGTATGTGTCTAAGATAAGGTGTAAAATATGTTAATTTTTAGTACTATGCAAAGCAAGGTATTATACTTTTACATATCTTTGCATCGCAACACACAGAAGAGACACAGACATGAATACAGACAACACCCGGGCACAGATGCGTAAAGGTCTCCTCGAATACTGCATAATGCTCCTGTTGAAACAGCGCGCATGTTATGCCAACGACATCATCGAACAGCTCAGTAAGACCGACATGATAGTCATGGAGGGTACCCTCTATCCCTTGCTCAACCGTCTCAAGAAAGACGGTATCCTCAAATACGAATGGCAGGAAAGCAAGACGGGTCCTCCACGAAAATACTACACCCTCACCCCCCAAGGGCATCAGGTCCTTATCCAGCTCGACCAAAGCTGGACAGAAATATCAAACACAGTCAATCTCCTTCACGACAAACTCAACGACGACAATACATTATGAAGAAGAACATTCAAATCAATCTCTTCGGCACCCTCTACAATATCGACGAAGACGCATACCAACTACTCGAGAACTACCTCGAAAGCATGAAACGCTATTTCAGCCGTCAAGAGGGGGGAAACGAAATAGCCGATGACATCGAACACCGCGTAGCCGAGCTCCTATGGGCAAAAAAGCAAGAAGGCATGCAAGCCATCAACGACCAGGTCATACGTGAGATAATCACCAAGATAGGCAACCCTCAAGACATCAGCAGCCAAGACTCCACCCCCGATGACCATCAGACCACTGGAGCCGAAGATCTCAAGTCAGCCTTCGAGAAAGCAGCCAGCGGCGCACAGAAGACCGCACAGGAAGCCTACGACAAAGTGCGAGACCACACTCGGGGCAAAAAACTCTACCGTGACCCCAACGACAAGATAATCGCCGGCGTCTGCTCAGGACTATCGCAATACTTCGGTGGCGAAGTTACCATGTGGCGCATAGTATACCTCGTCCTTGCCGTATGCACCAACCTCCCCGCCTTCATACTCTACATAGTCCTGTGGGTCATACTCCCCGAGGCACGCACCCCCGAAGATCGTCTGCGCATGAACGGCACCCCCGTCACCCCCGACACCATCAATCGCCAGATACTGCAAGACCAGCACACCACCCCCGTAGATCACAAAGGCAGCGGCTGCCTCAAGACCGTGATGGTAGCAGTCATCATACTCATAGCCATTCCCCTCACCATAACAGCCATCGGCACAATCTTCGGAAGCATCATGGGCATCACAGGCGGAGCCCTCGGCATGATCTTCGGCGGTATCGCCGGAGCCCTCGGAGCATTCTATTCCGCACTCTTCGGCAGCGACTGGACATACAACCTCGTCCCCGCAGCCAGCGAAACTGTCATCTTTTGGTGGGGCATCTCGCTCATACTTATCGCCCTCATTCTCACCCTCTATTGCATCATACGCAGCAGAAGCACAGACCACAAACCCCTAAGCCTCGCAGCCCGACTGATCATTGGCATCATAATCACAAGCTGTCTCATCGTAGGTCTGCGCAATATCATCTATTGTGAGCATCATCTTACCATCCCGTTTTGTCCCAACCTGCCATTCCGTACCATCGTAGTGAACTGAAATCGTTTGGAACTCAAACAAAAAACAACAAAAATGCAATCTTGTTTTTGCAGCTTCTGCTGCTGCCCCTGACGCTGATGGGGCAGACTCTGGAGGAATGCCAGCAGGCAGCCGAAGCCAACTCTGGCGAGAGCAGCTAAAAGAGGAGACAGTCAGACATGAAACAGTTCACATCATTCGTAAAAAAAGAAGCCAGGCATATCCTGCGCGACAAGCGCACCATGCTCTTCGGAATGCCCGTAGTGATGATGCTGCTATTTGGCTTTGCCATCTTCGTCGAAGGCAGATGCACCATCTTCGTGAGTGGGTGGGACCTCCATAGCGTAGCGCACCAAATTACGGCACTCCTGAGTATAGTCCTCGTCATGGCAGTATGGGCTGTGCGGAGCTGTCGTAAGAATGGTTGAAAGATCTAAAATCCCCATTTTTCTACGGCTGTCGAAAAGCACAGCTTCCAATACACAGAGTGGGGTTTTGAAGTATGTCAAGATACTTTGCCAAATATGTCCAGATACTTGGCCAAGTATCTCCACATACTTGGCCAAGTATCTTTAGATGTTGTCTTTTCCTGATCTCACCAACAACAAACCAACCAACAAAGAAACCTTAAAATCTAATAACCTCACAAGCGAAGCGACCTCAAAACCTCACAAATTAACCTCCTCGCACGCCACCATCTCCACACCGCGATAGACGACATAGACCTTGTGGAGCCTGGTCGCAGCGATATGCTCGCCGACATTGACCGTTTCGGCATAGCGGCATACCTGAGCCTTGGCCTGCTCTGTGGCAGCCTGCACCTCAGCCTCCGAAGCCTGACTCTTGAGGTATTTCA
>CAMEQD010000048.1:0-17815 GCA_945932615.1 uncultured Prevotellaceae bacterium
TCATAAATCTACCCTTAATCGTGTATTGGATGATAGTTGCGGATTTTAGGGTTATTTGACCTGCATGACGAGATATTTGCTTACGCTCCAGAATTTGGCGGAATTGGTGATCTTCAGCTCACACTGCCCACTGGCGTCTTTGACGATGGTGTACGAGTCGGAGGGGTGTGTGGTGAGCAGACGTGCTGACTTGCTGTATGTCTTGATTTCCTTGGTCAGGCGTATGTCTATCTTGGTGAAATAGTCTTTGTTGAAGTTGGCGTCTTTGAGCACTTCGCCGTTTTTGAGTATGCCTTCACTCTTGAGCTCGCTCTTTGTGCCGTAGACAAACCATGCTGTGTTGAGGTCTTTCTCTTGTTCGGCAAGGGTGCTGGCTTGCTCTTGGGTCTTGGTCGAGAGCTTGTCGACGTTTTCACTCAGGGTGGTGATCTCGTGGTCTTGCCTGAGTATCGTGGAGTCTTTTTCTGCTATACGGGCTTCGAGCTCTTGTATGCGCTTGGCTTGGGCTGAAATCTGTGCCTGCAGACCGTCGATCATTTTCTGGAGTTTCTCGGTGTTGTGGTTGCTGGCGCGTACTTTCTGCTTTAACTGCTCTATGAGGTCGCGGTTTTGCTCCATGGCTTCGCGGATGTACTCCATGTTGTCGCGAATAACGGCTCGGTCTGATGTGTTTTCTGTCGAACCTTCGGCGATGGTCACGCGCCCTTCTGCCTCGCTGATGCGGCGTATGCCGTCTTGTATTTCTGCCATGGTGGCCATGATGTCGTTGAGCTCGCTGTCCTTGCCGTCGATGATGGCTTGCAGGGAGTCTCTTTGTTGCTTCATGCGATCTTCGTCTGTGTTGGCTTTGTTGCCACATGCGCATAGTGCCAATGCGCTTACAATGATAAATAATGTATGTTTCATTTTTTTTGAGGTTTTGAGGTTTTGAGGTTTTGAGGTTTTGAGGTTATGAGGTTATGAGGTTATTTTTTAGGCTATTAAATTGAGTCTTTTTGCTCGGTTCTGAGACCAAGGTATAAAACCTTATAACCTTAAAACGTTTCCGATAAGCGAGAGCAGAGAAAGCTCGCTTGCTCTGCCGAGCGCAGGGAACGAAGGCGCAGCTAACCTTACCAGCGAAGCGACCTCATCATAACCTTACTCACAACATTTTCTGCCTATACTTGCTGTAATGTCTTTTTTCGTCGGTTTTTTCGTCGGAGGAACTTTCTTGAGACTTGGGGGGCGTCGTCTCGTCTGCGCCTGCTACTACAATCACAAACTCGCCTCGTGGCTCGTTGGCGAGGAAGTGTTGCAACACTTGACTGAGGGTGCCTCTGACGCTTTGTTCGTGTATCTTGCTTATCTCGCGGCATACGCTACATTTACGCTCCTCACCAAACACTTCGATGAATTGTTCGAGGGCTTTTTGTATGCGATGGGGGCTTTCGTAGAATATCATGGTGCGTGTCTCGGATTTCAGTGCTTCGATGCGGCTCATGCGCCCTTTTTTCTGGGGAAGGAAGCCTTCGAAGCAGAATCTGTCGCAGGGCAGTCCGCTACTGACTAAGGCTGGGACGAAGGCTGTCGCGCCTGGCAGGGTGATGACTTCGATGCCCTCGGCTATGGCTTGGCGTGCTACGAGAAAACCCGGGTCGCTGATGCCGGGGGTTCCTGCATCGCTTACCAAGGCTATCACTTCACCGCCTTTGAGGCGTTCGACAATCGTGCCTGAAGTCTGGTGTTCGTTGTACTTGTGGTACGAGATCATGGGTTTGTGTATGTCGAAGTGGCGGAGAAGATTGCCACTCGTGCGTGTGTCTTCTGCCAGGACGAGGTCACACTCGCGCAATATTCTCAGGGCGCGGGTGGTGATGTCTTCGAGGTTACCCACAGGTGTGGGTACTAAATACAATGTTCCCATAACGCTCGCAAAGTTATACATATTTATCGAAATGCACGACTCTGAGTGTATTATTTTTTATGAAACTTCACTAATTCCTGTATATATGGCTATGTGGGGGCTTGATTATATGGTACTTATTTGTATATTTGCAGCGAAATTATGAGAAACGTTAGTAATACACATGGTGAGATGATGCGACGTGGTCGTATCGAGGTGATATGCGGCTCGATGTTTTCGGGTAAGACGGAGGAACTGATACGACGCTTGAAGCGTGCGAAGTTTGCGCGTCAGAATGTGGAGATTTTCAAGCCTTCGGTAGATGTGCGTTATAGCGAGGCGGAGGTGGTGTCGCACGAGGGTAACGCCATATCCAGTACTCCTGTCGATTCGAGTGCAAGCATTTTGCTGCTTGGCACAGATGTCGATGTGGTCGGCATTGACGAGGCCCAGTTTTTTGACGAGCATATCGTGGAGGTTTGCAATGCTCTGGCTGACAATGGTACGCGTGTGATTGTGGCTGGGCTTGACCTTGACTTTAAGGGGCAGCCTTTCGGACCGATGCCTGCGCTGCTGGCTATTGCTGACGAGGTGACTAAGGTTCATGCCATATGTGTGAGATGCGGGGCTTTGGCTTATATATCACATCGTCTGGTCGACGTGGATAAACAGGTGCTCTTGGGCGAGAAGATGGAGTATGAGCCCCTCTGCCGGGAGTGTTATTTGGCCGTGACAAAGCCTTGACGGGCGTCAAAATTAAAAAAACTGTTGAAAAGTGTGTGTTATTTCAAATTTATTCATTACCTTTGCAACCGATAAGGCTGCCCAGATGGTGGAATCGGTAGACACGAGGGACTTAAAATCCCTTGGCCATTGCGGCCGTACGGGTTCGAGTCCCGTTCCGGGCACTTTTAACAACACCTATGAGTTGAGCGGAAATAAGCTTGTTGTCAAGAGTGGTACAACTTGGTATACAGCGAGAGTTCACTCATATAAGAAAAAATAGGTAATATCTTGCCCCGATAGGGGGGGGGCTGCGCTCAAAATGCGAGTCCTCATGGGATGATACAGTCGGCTTGGTTAGCACAAAACCAAGCCGACTGCTGTATATATATATATATATAATGTGTAATTTGACCCCTGCGAAAATATACTGAGGTTTGGCTACGTTGTTTGTGTTCGGAGGTATTTTTTTGCATTTATGTAATATAATCGATTTTTCTTAAAGAAAATTATATAAATACGAATAAAAAATTATACCTTTGGTGGCGTATTTACAAAATAATTGTTCAAATCATGCTTACGATGTCGCAAAATAATTGTAAAATACAATAAATGTAAAACAACCGTTGGCGGTTTGAGTAAGTCTCTTATCCCCCGCGAGAAATTCCCTGAAGTTAGAAAAACAATACAATAACTATTAATTAAATTCACTGCTTATGAAAAAGCTAATTTCTTTACTTAGCCTTGTGCTAATGGCGGTGACGATCAATGCGCAGAGGCATGAAGTACTCTCGCTTGACCTTGAGAACCCGGTCTACCCGGACGCCTTATGGTTCTCGTCACCGTACACGACTACCGATGGCCAAATGGTGGATGGTATGTCTGCTACTGAGGAGCAAGTATACGGCTTCCTTGTGGACGACGATGTGTCTACCTATTGGCATAGCAGATGGGAGGACGGCTCGCAGCCCAACGGCGAGCATTACTTGCGATTGGATCTCCCTGAGGATTTCTGGCAAGACGGAAAGTTTGAACAGGGTTGGGGATTCGGATTCCAGCGACGTAACACTTTGGAAGATCATGTTACGAGACTCTCAATTTGGGGTATTCCTGATTATATGGTGGCTGCTGGAGGTGACAAAAGTACGACGATGACTAAGGATCTTATCATGGCTATCGGCAAGTGTATAGGAGAAATAGAATTTCCTTATGAGAGAACTGAGGAATGGAGATTTTCTGGTCCGATAACAGTGAAAGATTATACGAGCATCTGTATCTTTGAGGAGGATGCTTACTCTCTTAGAGGCGTAGGTCGTGGTTATTGGCATCTTGCTGAATTCCGCCTGTATGGTGCTACGATGACAGAGGTAGATGATCGCGATGCAGCCTGCGAGGAGTTGCAGCTTGTGCTTGAACCGTGTTTGGAAGAGATTGGATCGGATGGCTTCGAGTCAAGAGTAGGCAAGAGCCGCGGTCAGTATGACGAAGACTACTTCGAGGCATACGAGACTGCCATCAACGCAGCCAACGAGATCGTCAACGTCTGGTCAGTAGAACATGACGAGAGCATCACCATCGATATGATTAACGAAGCCAAGGCAACCCTCGAGGCAGCACGCGACGAATTCCACGCCCACGTCATCCCAGCTACACAGCTCGATGTAGCAGACGGCAAGTATATGATCGTCAGTGCCCTTGACTTCCAAGGTCAGATTACCAAGACCTACACCGCCGAAGAGGCAGCCGCAGCCAACGAAGCCAACCTCATAATGGACGAGAACGGTCAGATGCCAGGTGATGAAGGCTACGTTCCAACCTACGACGAGGGCTACCCAGTAAGCGAAGGCGATGAGTATCAGACCACAGGCTCAGTAATCAAGGCCATCTACGCCGATGGCGACAACGCCATGTGGAAGACATTCCAGAAGAAGTCTACGTTCCTCTTCGATATCCAAAAGCAGTCCTTTGCGTCAGATGACACTCACCATATTTTCTCTGGTACGGACGAGTCCCTTACATATAAGATAAGGAGTATGTTCAACGGCAAGTCTTTTGGCGACATCACTCAATCCAGCCAGGTGCGCTTCGTCTACGCTCCCGACAGCGTATTCGCATTTGACATCGTGCCCAACGAGACTCGCACGGTACAGATAAATGGCGAGGACGTAGTATGCCAAGTCATCAATATCCGCAATGCCGGCAAGCCCGCAGACACAGGCTACAACAAGCTCCATTGCAATGGTCACAGCGGCGGTTTTGGTACAAGCGGCAACGTAGTAGGTTGGTCATGGGATGCAAGCTCATCACAATGGTATCTCTACCCCGTCAGCGACGAAGAGGCCGAATCTTGGCTCAATACCGAAGAGAACAAGGCGCAGCAGATGATTAACGAGATGGCAGCCATTTCTCCAGAGTATGTCAACAGCATGATTGATATAGCGAAGGACTTCAATACAACTCTCGACGAGGAGAACAGGCTCATCACTTCGGTTGACCAGCTTTCTTCTCCATTCACCGCCAATAATGATGGTCAGGGTCTGCCTGCACTCATCGACGGCGACCCTTCTACATACTGGCACGCTGCATGGTCTTATGGCTCGTCTGACGAGTTCAATACGACTCCTGGTACAAACTACTTCCAGGTCAGGGACATCGACCCACAATACACTACCATAGCATTCAGCATCACACGCCGCAGTACACAAAATGACCATCTTAATAAGGTGAGCGTATGGGGCTATGATGATGACGATCCGACAATCGCAAAGACTGATGGTACGCTCCTTGCTGAATTTGAGCTTGGCTTTGAAAATCCAGGTGAGGTCAAGGTATCACCAGTCTTCAACACTCAGGGCAAGACCATACTCCGCTTCTACAACGAGGAGTCAGCACCGCAATATTCAAACCGTGGCTACTGGCACGCAGCAGGGTTCCAGCTCTTCCCTGCCACTCAGAGCTACTACTATGGCTCGGAAGACAAGACACAGTATGCCAAGCGCAAGGCCGAGGCCGACGCTCTCGTAGCAGCACTCGAGACCTGGACAGCATCTGGATGGACTCCCGAAATGTTTGCTGACAGCGAAGAGTCTGCGGACTTTGACGAGCTGACTGCACAGTACAATGCCCTCAAGGCAGCCTATGAGGCATGGATGGCAGTTTATGCCGATCCGACGGAACTTCGCGCAGCTATCGCAGAGGCTGAGGAGAACTCCAATATGATTGTAATCGGTGAGAATCCGGGCGAGTGGAGCTCAGAAAACGCTACCTACAAGGCAGCCATCGATGCAGCCAAGGCACTCGATGAGAGCTGCATGTACGATGGTCAAGAGGCTACCGACGCCGTTGCGGCAAGCATAGCTGAGGCCAAGAACTCAACCATGGGCGAAGCCAACCAGATAGTAGCGGGCAAGTGGTATCGTATCCACTTCGGCTCCGAGGCTGCATACGACCAGTTCGGTTGGGACAAGATTTACGCTAAGGACTGGTACAACGCCAGCGACTACCTCGACATCAAGAGCGATGACAATCCCGACGGTCGCTACAACTCCGCTAAGGGTGAGGGCGACATCAAGGTCTACGACAAACTCTTCGGCAAGTATATAGCAACGGGTAAGTCTGACTTCACTTACACAGAGGAACCCGTATTGCGCTACAACTCAGAGACTGGTGAGGAGTATGAGGATTCACTCGCCGTCTACAGCGCAAGCCTCATCAGCGACCCAGCTGAGATGGACATCAACACCAACATCATCTTCACCGACGATGAAAGCAAGGGCGGCGACGCCGGTCTGTTCCGCTTCATCGAGGCCAGGACTCAGGGCGACCAGACACTCTACTACATGCAGCACAAGGCTTCGGGTCTCTACCTTAGCCAAAAAGGCAGCAGGTTTGCTCTCGGTATAACACCTGTATTGGTACGCCCTGAGGCTATGGGTTATGGCGCATCGCTGATTACTGCTTTCCAAATCAGCGGTGAGAGAATCAATCCTCTCCACGCTGAGCGCACAACCAACACTCTTGTTAACTGGACAAGCACCAACATCGGTTCCAACTCAATGCTCTTCATCGAGAATACCGACGAGGTGGGCGAACCAAACGTGCTTGACAGCCTTAGCCTGAAGGTATGGCCGGGTGAGTTCAATTCTTACGTATTCCCATGCGACGTGACATTTGGCGACAACGTAGAGGTTATCGATGGCGCAGACTTCATGGCTGATGACTACGACGAGAATGCTCCAAAGAATGTCGTTATTCTCAACAAGACCGAAAACAGGACCATAGCTGCGGGCAGTCCAGTAATCGTACGTACAACCGACGAATACGTCAACAAGTCTGAGGCTCTTGAGGCATATCTCGCAGAGAGGGCACCCGAAGGCACTGGCTACGACAGCTACTATGGTACTCCTTGCCTCAACAAGGCTGAGATAAAGCAGTATACTGAGGAGTTCTATGCTGAAAATATGAAGAGCATCAAGTTGACTGCAGGAGATGAGTTCGTTTCTGCACCTCAGCCTGCTCAGAGTATGCTCATAGGCTCGATGGGTACTGTGACTCCAAAGCCTGAGGGTACTACGTCAGTGCTGATCTACGATGGTGGCACAGTGGCCAAGGGCAATGGCAGCGCATGGAGCGCATACATTGCCGTACCGACGGAGTCTATCATTACGAGTGTAAGAGCCAAGTGGTCATACAGCTTTGAGCGTACGTCGCCCAACGACTCTGTGCCTGACATGGCAGACTGGAACTTCGATTGGGAGACCGTGTTTGACGAGAACAAGCTCGCATATCACCTGGACCGCTCTCATAGGATAGCTGAGTTTGTAGGCATCGACAGAAGCTACAAGAATTCTGAGTTGGCGATACCAGATTCTGTTATTTTCAACTCAAGGGTCTATAAGGTGGTTTCAATGCAGGATTATTTATACGATTACGAAAACCTCGATGATATAAAGTCTGTATCTCTCCCCAAGAACTTGGTTAATATCGGTGACGAAGCTTTGTACCGTTACACAGGATTGAGCGAGATTGATATTCCTGCTTCGGTCAAGAAGATAGGACGTGATGTGTTCCCGACGGAGAACGTCATCACACTGACCATGCACTCTGCCGAGCCTCCTGTTGCGAAGTTTAGCAATTACTCTTCCAACAAGGTTATTGCGTATGTCGATGAGGCTGCCTTTGAGGCTTACAATGCCGATGAGAATTGGAGCAATTGCGTGATTGTCGGTGGCGACGGTGTAGCGTTTACTACTCCTGAGCTGACTGGCGGTGATCTCTCTGCTACTCTGGCTGGCAAATTCGACAATCCTCACCGCGTGAACAGGCTCAAGATTGTGGGCGTGATGGACGATTCTGACTGGAATACTCTCCGCTCTTTGAGAAACCTGATTGAGGTCGACATGTCGTCATCTCAGTTGACTGCCGTGCCTGAATATGCATTCAATGGCAAGTGGGCGATAAGCAATATCTTGCTTCCTGAGGGTATCAACAAGTTCGGCTACGGAGCGTTTGCCCAGACTGGTATCAAGTCGTTCAATGTTCCAGTAGGGACAAAGCGTATAGCAGCAGAAATGTTCTACAATTGCCGCAACCTCAGCGAGGTCGTTCTGCCTGAGGGCTTGGATAGCATCGAAGGAAGTGCTTTCTCAGAATGTAAGCGACTGACAGAGGTGAATCTGCCTTCTTCCCTCACGTTCTTGGGCAGTTATGCTTTCTCAGAATGCGACCTGACCAGTTTAGAGATGCCAAATGGTGTCAAGACTCTGGGTGAAGGTGTTTTCCGTCAAAACAGAAATCTCTCTTCAGTTACGCTCAACGATGGTCTTTCTGAAATTGGTTACGAGGCGTTTGCAGGAACTAAATTGACTTCTGTGGTATTGCCGAGCTCTGTTACTTCTTGCGGATGGGGTGTTTTCAATTCATGCGACGGCCTCGCTGAAATAGAGGTTCATGCTGTCATTCCTCCATACACTGAAGGTGACATTATGGATTATACAGACAAGAGCAACATCACTCTGCGCGTGCCTTCAGTCAGCATCGGTGCATTCAGACTGGCTGAGTGCTGGAGCGAGTTTGGCAACATCGTCGGCATAGACGGATATATCCCTCAGGATATGTATGTGACTCAGGACTTCCACTTCGTCATGCCCGAGGAGAAAGCTGCCGACTTCTCTCCGAACATCTATCTGCAGAACACTACAAGAGAATACCGGGATGAACAAGGCAATTACAGGTATCAGCATGGTAATCTCACTGTAAGTGCTGACAACAGGTTGAACGCCAATTTGTTTAACTACGTAGTGTCAGATTATGCCAAGATGCTTCTTGATCAGAACAGGTCTTATGGTGGCTACTATGGTAATACTCCTCACAACTCTACTTCTTTGATAGTCAGAGGGCAGATGCGTGCCGAAGACGTAGTGATGAACTTGATTCTCGCTACTGACAGGTGGCAGTTCGTAACGTTCCCATTTGATGTACAGGTGTCTGATATCAAGCCTGTCGACGACAATACTTCTTGGGTAATACGCGGTCACAACGGTCAGGCTCGTGCCAATGGCAACATGGATAGTGTATGGTACAATCTCTCTGCCGACGATGTGCTTGAGGCTGGCAAGGGCTACATAATGCATTGCTACAACCCTGCAAACTATGAGATGGCTTCGTTCACAGTGACACCTCTCAAGTCAAGCTTGAACCGTCAGCTCATATTCTCTGCCGAGGATCGTGAGGTTGAGCTTGAGGAGATGCCTTCTGAGTTCAGTCACAACAGCAGCTGGAACTTCATCGGCAATCCTTACCCATCTTACTATGACAGCCGCTATATGGATCTGAGTGCTCCGTTCATCGTTTGGAACAGCGCAGAACAGAACTATGAGGCATTCAGCCCTGCTGACGATGACTATATCCTTAGCCCGGGCGAGGCATTCTTCCTGCAGCGTCCTGTCGAGCAGCCTTCTGTGACATTCCTGGCAGAGGGTCGTCAGACTAATGAATACGTGCGCGATATGGATGCTTCTGGCGCTCGTGTGTTCGACGCTGGTGTTCGCAAGGTGTTCAACTTCACGTTGAGCAACGGCGAGTCTTCTGACCGCACACGCGTGGTAATCAATCCGGAGGCAAGTGCTCTCTACGAGGTGTCTTGCGATGCTTCTAAGTTCAGCAACTCTGATCCTACCGTCTCTCAGCTCTATACGCTTTACGGCAACGTCAAGTATGCTATCAACGAGCGTCCGATGCTCTCAGGCGTGGTCAATCTTGGTGTATACTGCAGCGCTGACGGTGAGTATAGTATCGCTCTTGGCAAGAACTCTGCTGAAGGTGTAGTGCTTTGCGACCATGTGACGGGCGTGACAGTCAGTCTGTCTGACGGTGAGTCATACACATTCTCTGCAAAGGCTGGCACCTATAACGACAGATTTACTCTCCATTTCGCTGGTGAGGCCACTGGTATCGAAGGCGTGGAGGGCAATGAGGCTGATGTCGACGGCTACAATCTCGGTGGTATCAAGATCGAGAAGGGTCAGAAGTACAATGGCGTCGTTATCAAGAACGGCAAGGTTACTGTTCAGAAATAGTATCTAACAAACTATCCGCTTTATGAATAAGTACATTATTATAATAAGTGCATGGTTGTGCTCCCTGTCTGCTTCGTCGCAGACAGAGGGCTACAACCCTGAAAACCCTCCTCTGCCCGACACTCCGACCCTGTCCTATACCCTCAGTGTCAACGTGACGCCAAAGGGTGCAGCAGGAATCAATGTCAGCAATCAGTACAAATATGCTGCCGGCGAGGAGATAGGACTGTGGACTTGGCCGATGTCAGGTTTCGAGTTTGTCTATTGGGCAGACGAGAAGGGCGATACGGTGTCTACCTCCTCAAGGTATTATTTCGCAATGCCCGAACATGACTTGGCTCTGACTGCCGTTTACCGATATAATCCGACCAGTCCCGTAATACCTGGTTCTAATCATTTTGATCCTTATACGGGTGAGGTGATTGTGGACTATTTCACTCCTGGCAATATGTCGTGGGCGATAGATAAGGCTGCGAACGATGACCCAGAGGCCGTGACCAAGATTGTCGTGGCTGGCGAACTGAGTTCGAAAGACCTTTTCTATTTCGGCAACTATCCTTCGTGTACGACGGTTGACCTGAGCCGAACGTCGGCTGTGGACGCCATACCTTACGCATGCTTTTGGGGCAACAGCAACATAAACCGTTTGCTGCTGCCTCCGAGCGTGACTGCCATAGAGAGTGATGCTTTCAAGGACGCTACTGCTCTGAGCGAGTTGACCAGCTACAGCACTGTTCCTCCGAGCCTCGGCGCCCGAGTGTTTGACGGCGTGAGCGAGGGTCTGATTGTCTACGTGCCAGCATCGTCTGTCCGTCTGTATGAGAGTGCAGAGGGCTGGCAGGAGTATGTCGAGTCGGGTGTCATCACCATCGCGCCCATACAGGATCAGGTGGTGAGCGTAGAGGTATGTCTGCCTGAGGTGTGCAGTGATGGCAGATACAAGAATTCGCAGCTCGAACTGGTTAACGTCAAGTCTGGTCAGAAGTATCGCTATGTCATCACTGACCGTATAAACTACATCTTCAACAATATCGTCAAGAACACTCAGTACAACGCTTATCTCAAGACAGCATCGGGCGACGTGTTGGCTACGATTACTGACATCAGCGTTCAGGACGAAAACATCAGCGTCAGCTTTGATGCAGACGGCATGAAGGAGTTCCGCGACGTGTACGTCAAGGTGTTTGCAGACGAGAATGATGTCACTTCGCTCTGCCGTGTACAATGGTACAATGCCAAGGGCGTGTTTGTCGGAGACGATGTCAGGGTCGGCGGACAGATTTCGGGCAATGTCCTGAAGTGTATGGTCAGCCTTCCGGATGAGCTTGCCATGCAGTACGTGCTGCCACAGCCGCAGACCCACGAGGTTGTAGACGATGAGAATATGATAACGTTCAGCCTCCAGCCTATGGAGAAGATTCTCATCAGTGGAAAGGTGTCTGACAGAATGAATATGACGATGTTGGCAGACGCCACAGTCACTGTCACACAGACTCTCAACGGCATCTATACGAAGTCTTATTCGGTCAGGACAGACAGCCGCGGTGTGTACTCGTTTGAGGCATTTGTGGCTCCGACCTCTCTCGTCTTTGCTTCGGCTGACTACGTGAGCCAGAATATGGAGTTGAGCGCAGACGAGCTGGGCTCCTCTGAGCTTACCCTGGATGAGATTCGTCTCAAGCCTATCAACGGGGCAGTCATCACTACGGACTATACCTTTACGACGAGTGCCGTAGGTGGTACGGAGGGCACGGTAGAGAATTCCTACTCCAACTATTCCAATGTGGCGTACTCAATCTTCAATGTTACGACTCAGAGCGAAATCACTCAGTTCAACATTCAGTATCCGACGATTGTACTTCTGCAGGACGTCGAGACTGGCGACGAACTGAGGATAACGGCATCGAGCAAGAACAATTCGTTCATGCCCGTGAGCGTAGCAGGTGTGGTCGACGAGAACTGCCGTATGAGGGTGACAGTACCTATTGTTGAGCTCGGCGGAATAAAGGCTTCGTTCACCACTACCGAAAACAGCAAGGTCATAGCCATACTTTACGACTCGGAGGGCAACCTCGTGAGCAAGTATCCATATCGCTCGGCCAACATCTCAATCAGCAACCTGACAGACGGAGAATACTCCCTTGTCACTATGGGTGAGAGCGACTTCTTCGGTTCGATCTACAATCTGGGCAAGTATGAGGAAGCTGGTCTGAGACAAGACGTGGATTACATAGTCAACAGAGTCGAGGTGAAGAGCGGCGTTATTTCGACAGTAAGGAACGCCCTGATACCTTTCTTTGACGAGAGCAAGTTCTACTATACAGGTAGCGGCACTTCATTCTCTGTCAACAAGAACAGTATCGTCGCAGGCAACTATCTGACGATGACTGCAAAGATAGACTTCAAGGACGTAGTCAGCGAGAGCGTTTCCGATGTAGAGCTGAATGTAGAGCTTCCCAAGGGAACGTCGTTGGTAGACAATTCCGTAATGGTAGGCTCAGACATAGCTCTGTACGACTATGCAGACAACAAGCTGAGAGTGCGCCTTGACAATAAGGCCGACCGAGTACGCTTCTGTGTCATTCCCACTCAGAGCGGAAAATATGCTCCAAATGCTTCAGTGATGTTCTCGCTCAACGGCAAGAGTATCAACCAACCCATAGGCAATGTGGAGTATACCGTGGAGAGCCTTGGCATCAAGGTGCCTCGTGAGACTCAGAGCTCCGACATCGTTGTCAGCGGCGTAGCTGTCGGCGGTTCGCAGGTGACGGTCTATTCTGACGACGTAATGCTCGGTACGACCAAGGCCCTGGCAAACGGTTACTGGTCGTTGAGCGTAGGTCTGCCATCGCCATGCAACCTCAACACTTACAATATCTACGCCAAGGTCCTGACAAAGACAGGTATTGAGATGCAGAGCGAGACAAAATCCTGCACGTACAACGAAGATTACGTAGTGGCAGAGACAGTCGAGATGTCGTTCTTCAACGGTTGGCTCAGACGCAATGTGTCAGTCACATTCGACCTGCTCAATGCCAAGACGAGCTCCAATTCGTATTCGTTCTACTCAGCAACGGATTTCACCTTCCTTGCCAAGTTGTCAAGTCACAACGACAATATCAAGGGAGTCACAATCAAGGTATACACCGACCACAACGAGTGGTACAGACTGCCTGCGACCTACAATGCCAAATTGGGCAAATGGGTTGCTTCACGATATTTCACGAGCAGCAGCCTACCTGTCGGAGTGAAGGTCGAGATAGATAGTGACACACCAGTATGTCTCGATTCCGAGATGGTCAGTGTCGCCGTCAACAATCTTCAGGCTTCACTCGACAGAATGAACAGCGGCAACGAAGAGCTCGACGCTCTGATGACCCAACTCTCCGAGTCTATGAATGCAGAATCCTTCGACTTTGAGAGCCAGAAGTCACTGATGGAGCAGTTGGCAGCAAGAGTCGGCAGTTCATACACCTTCAATGATCAGGGCGAGGTCACGGATAGCGACGTCGATGCACTGATTGCAGAAATTGCAGAAATCATCAACTCGGGCGACGACATCGTAAGCCTCGACGGACTTTTTGGCATAGACGTAGCGGACCTCTCCCAACTGCAGGAATACCTGGAGGGTATAGAGCTGAAGGACTGCGAGGGTCTCAGCCATGAGAGCCTTGTCGATGCAGGCTACAAGCTCATGCCAAAGACTGACGGAAGCTTCGTATACATTCTCATAGATGCAGAGGGTATCAGTCTCGTAGACCTGTCGCAGAACGTCCGCATCGTCGTACGTCACGGCTCGGACCTGTATGATATGGTAGTCAGCAATGACATAGAAGGGGTAAAGACCTTGTGCGACCAAATCTCAAGTGCACTACAGGAGTTGCAGAATGCCGTAAATGGCGTCTCCGATGCAATAGATGCCCTTGAGGCCACAATCATCAAGTCAAACAAGAAGTACTCTGACGTCATAGCCACACTCTTTGACAAGCTGTTAGTCTACCAGAGAGGAGGCAATACCTCAAAGCTTGGAGCCATTGAAGCAGAGATCAGAAACGTCATCGCAGTCAAGGAGTCAAACCGCAAGGTGCTTGATTTCATCAACAGCAACCTCAAGCAGTATCGCGTAGGCCCCAACTCATGTAAGGCATTTGGCATATTCGGCTTCATGTTTACCCTGAAGGACGCTCTCGCAGACTTGAGAAAACTGGTTGACCTCTATGCCATGACAATACCATGTCTGGACGACGAAGCGAATGCGCAGACCGTGCGTGGAGACATTGTCGCATCAGGCATAGAAGCAGGTTCGTTCTATCTTGGCGTGATTCTCGCCAATACAGCATCAAGCACGTCTCTGCAGGGAAGCATTGCAGCAGCAGTGCCCACCAGCGGACTATCGTTGGCAGCTTCAGCAGTGTCATTGGGCACGATTATCAGCAACGATATCGCAGCTAAGGCATATAGCGACAAGTTCAAGGCCGTCGTTACCGACCTCAAGCGCAGAGTCAGTGCACTGAAGTGCAACGCCGAGGAGGAAGAGGAAGAAGAGGAAGAGAAGCCATACCCATTGGTCAGCCCGATACTCGACCCCTCAGGCTACGTATACGAATCAGTACCGTCCAATCGCCTGCAAGGAGTGATGGCAACGTGCTACTACAAGGAAATCGTATCAGACATGTATGGTGACAAACACGAGGAGGTAGTCCTGTGGAATGCCGAAGAGTACGCCCAGAAGAATCCTCTGTTTACCGACGAGAACGGAATGTATGCATGGGACGTGCCTCAAGGTCTGTGGCAGGTAAGATTCGAGAAAGAAGGTTACGAGCCGACACAGTCAGAATGGCTCCCAGTGCCTCCACCGCAGATGGACGTGAACATCGCCATGGTACAGAACTCCCAGCCCGAGGTCTCAACAGTCCGTGCCTATGAGGACGGAGTAGAGATAGAATTCTCAAAATACATGAATCCGGAGTCCCTCAACTCGGACAACATCTATGTCCAAGTCGTACGAGGCGGAGAAGTAAGTGTCATAGCAGATGCTACCATCGAAATGCTCAACGCCGAGGCGATATCTGAGGGCAGCACCGACATGTGTGCCTCAAAGGTCAAGGTCGTTACCGACCAGTTAGGCTACTATGATGAGGCGAGAATCATAATCTCGAAGAACGTACGAAGCTATGCAGGCATCACGATGCGTGAGAACTTCGAGCAGCAGCTCGATGTAGAACGCAAGGTTCAGGAGCTGCTTGTCGACGCAACAGTCAATGTGGCATACGAAGGTACAGCCGAGCTGCACATCGCAGCCATACCAGCCGAGGCTGCGGCAGGCAAGACCATTACGGTAAGCTCACTGTCAGAACTGATAGCAAGACCTCTCATCACCCCAGACAACGGAGAGGAGAGTCAGGAGTATGACATCACGTTGGACGAAAACGGTGAAGCCACGCTCGTCGTCAGCGGCGAATTGTATGGCTCAACCGCAATCTCATACACCATGCATGAGGCCAGCATCAATGCCAGCACCATCATCAACGTCGTTGACGAGAAGAAGCTCGAGTTGGTCAAGACCCCAGTAGCATCGCGTGTGAGCGGAACGGCAGTGTATCGCGGTCAGACTGTGGCTCTCACATGTGAGTCGGAAGGCGCCACCATCTACTACACCACAGACGGAAGTTGCCCATGCGACGAGCAGACCCGTATCAAGTACGAGAGACCTATCGTCATCAACAACGACATGACCATCAAGTACTATGCCATAGGTGCAAACTTTGACGAGAGTGAAATCAAGGAGAGCAGCTATACCATACGACAGTCCAACGTGAAGCTCAACCTCGCCAAGGGTTGGAACTGGAGTTCTCACGACAAGGCATCACCCCTTTCGGTGAATGATTTCGTCGACAGTTCAATATCCAGCATCCTGACCCAGGAGGCCGAGTTGACAGAGGATCCCGTACTTGGAATGGTAGGAACACTCACCGAGATAGACGGTTCGCAGTCTATGAAGATCAAGACGAAGGACAATTTGTTGAAGTCCTTTAGCGGAGAGCAATACAATCCGGCGTTGACACCGATAAATCTGTATAAAGGCTGGAACTGGCTTGGCTATCCACTAAGCATTGTTATGGACATAGACGAAGCACTCTCATTGATGGAGGCAGAGGAAGGAGATTGCATCTCTAACCTTGAAGAAGGTTTTGCAGTATACAATGACGGACAATGGCAAGGTACACTACAGATATTGTCGCCAGGAAACGGCTATCTGTACAATTCCGTGTCAGACAAATCATTCATCTACAACAACCTCCCGACCACATCAAATGCAAGGGCTCTCAACAGAGGACGACTCGAAATCACCGCGTCCCCCTGGACTGTAGACAAGCACGCATATCAGAATCTGATGCCAGTCATAGCCCAGGTCTGCAACGAAGATGGCAGCGTAAGCAGTGAGACATATCATGTCGCAGCCTTCGCAGGCGAAGAGTGCCGGGCCTCAGGTACCTACAATGGTGGTATTCTGTACCTCTCAGTATATGGGAATGGCAAGGAAGAAATATCATTTGTCGTACAGGACATCGCAACAGGCATCATCTACGAGACCAACCAGACTATCCACTTCGACGGAGATGTCGTAGGAACTGTGGCATCACCATACAAGTTGGTTATAGGCAATGAGTCGACAGGAGTCGGCAGTGTAAGCACAACCCGCCCGACAGTCGGAGCCTACAACATGCAAGGCATGAGAGTAAGCTCGCCAAAGGGTAAGGGCGTGTATATAGTCACTACCACAGACTCAGAAGGCAATACGTTGGTGAAAAAGCAAGTGTGCCAGTAACGAAAACAGAAGTTTAATCCTAATACAAAGACAAATGATATGAAATCCCTGAAAAGACATATCTCTTTGTTGCTCACAATACTCTGTGTGACTATCATGCAAGCGCATGATAGTCACTGGAGTTTCAACTTCAGAGACTATAAGTATGACATGACAATATACGCACAGCTTATAGCAGAAGAAGGTCAGGTGAGCAGCTATGACAATTACGAGATAGCAGCCTTCGTGGGTGATGAGTGTCGCTCAGTAGGTCAGCCTCAAGAGAAAGACGGCTACAAGTGGGTCTACCTCCGCGTATGGAGCAACGAGACATCAGGCGAGAAGCTGACCTTCAAGCTATACGACAGAACCCTCGACGAAGAAATCGTGTTGAGAAGTGACCCTGTCGCTTTTCAGGCAAACGACCAGGTTGGTCAAGCCTCACAGCCCCTCAGCCTGCTGAAAATCTCAAACGAATATCGAGTAATAACCTTTGACACAGACGGAGGTACTCTCATAAATCCAATCACACAAAAGATAGGAGAAGCAGTCACAGCCCCCGAGGCTCCGACCAAGACCGGCTACACCTTCGCAGGCTGGGACAAGGAAGTTCCAACGACCATGCCAGCCGAAGACATGACCATCAAAGCCCTGTGGACAATCAACCAATACACCATAAGCTTTGACACCGACGGCGGCAGCACGATAGCTCCAATCACTCAGGATTATAATACCGACATTGCAACCCCCGGAGCTCCGACCAAGACTGGCTACACCTTCGCAGGCTGGGACAAGGAGATTCCTGCAATGATGCCCGCTGAG
>CAMEQD010000049.1:0-17750 GCA_945932615.1 uncultured Prevotellaceae bacterium
TGCTTGATGAATATGCTCATACCCAACAAACAAATCATTTGGGCACGACAATAGAAGAAGCGATACTTGGTACCAGCAGTTTGGGCATTGATACCGCAGACACGATACGTGACGATGGTAACAAACTAATGATGCGATGCCATTTCGCCATTCCGTTTATCGATAAAACCGTAACTGACAAGGCAGTTCTACGTACAACCAATATCCGCAAGGCATTCAATTCACCTTTCCGCCCGTTTGTTCTTTCCACCACATCCATCGGACAAGAAGGACTTGACTTCCACCTGTACGCCCGCAAGATAGTGCATTGGAATCTGCCTTCCAATCCTGTTGACCTTGAACAGCGAGAGGGGCGCATTAACCGTTTCAAATGTCTTGCGATAAGAAGAAATATCGCCTCACTCTTCGCATCCAACGATTATAAATCATGGGAAGAGCTTTTTGACATTGCACGGTCTACGCTTAAAGGCGACAACTCCGACATGGTACCATATTGGTGTCTTCCTGTCAAACAATTATCGTCCGAACAGCGTTGCCAGTTGCAATTCATAGAGCGTATAGTGCCACTTTACCCATTGAGCCGAGACCACTATCGATATGAGAAACTGATAAAGGTTCTTTCGTTATATAGGATGACTCTTGGACACCCCCGGCAGGAAGAACTCCTGCAACTGCTGAAGGATATGCACCTTTCCGATGAGCAATTGCGGAAACTTACAATAGACTTGTGTCCGTTCAATAAAGTCAGGCAATAATTTCTCATGTTTTTAGGAAAGTACCTTGTCTGAACAGAACAAACGCTATGGCAAGATCAAAGACTTTGAGACGCTTATGCAGTCGGTGAATACAGAATAAGAAAAATCTTTATACTGATTTTCGACCTTTCCTATGCAAAACCGCGCAAAAACCGCGGTTTTCCCTTAGCATCCTCTACAAAACACGGAGGATGCTAAGAGGATACTAAGGGAATACTAAGGGAAACACAGGAGGAAAAGGCTTAAAAAGGGTGTTTTTCCGGCGTTTTAGGGTAGATGGCGATTTTGAAATATCTTGAATCTTTGTTCGCGAGTGTCGTAGGCCACCTCATCGCTGTCGAAATACTGCCCTATAAGCCCTTGCTCGCCCAGGCTCTGGGGTGTACCGGTCACGAGTCCGTGCTCTCTGTCCAAGAGCCAAATCGTATCGGCGAGGGACAGTGCGTGCTCTACATCATGAGTGGAGAGCAGGATGGTCTTGCCGTATGAGTGTGACAGACGGTGTAGTAGGAGCATCATCTTAACCTTGCTGGGATAGTCAAGAAAGGCGGTGGGTTCGTCGAGGAATATGTAGGGGGTCTCTTGTGCAATGGCTTTGGCTATCAATACCTTCTGACGTTCTCCGTCTGAGAGCGTCTGTATGCGACGTCGGGCGAACTGCTCCATACCTACGAGACGCAGGCTCTCGTCTACGATTTCCCTGTCGCGCTGGGTGAGACGCCCCCAAAAGCCTGTGTACGGACTGCGCCCCATGGCTACGAGCTCGTTCACACTCATGGTGCTGACACTATGGACGGAGGTAAGGACTACGCTGACGAACTTCGCCCTCTCCCTGATGTCGAGCGACGATAGCTTGACTCCGTCTGCCATTATTTCGCCCTCCAGGGCTGGCTGCAGACCTGACATGGTCCTGAGCAGGGTGGACTTGCCCGAACCGTTCGGACCGAGCAGACACGTGAGTCTGCCCTGCGAGAGCGTGGCACTTAACCGTGCGGCTATGACCTTGTCTCCGCCCCTGAGACGATACCCTGTAGAGAGATTTTGTATCTCGTATTTCATGCTGGACTTGTCGCTTTTGACACACAAAATTACAGTTTTACTGGCGGAAATGCAATATATCGGCACGAAACTTTTTCTTTGTCGGAAAATTTGCTTACCTTTGTTTGGTATTCACAATTTCTCCACGCGCTTCAACAAGGCTTTGCTATGTCCAAATACACAGATCTCTTTATCGACTTTGACGATACTCTCTACGACACCAAGGGAAATGCGGATATTGCCCTCCGCGAACTGTTTGACTGCTTTGGCTGGGCAGACAATTTCGACGACGCTGAGCGTTTCTATGCCGAATATTGGGCTACCAACGTTGACCTGTGGTCAAGGTACGCACAGGGGGAAATCAGCCGTGACTACCTTATAATCGAGCGTTTCCGCCGCCCTCTCTCTCTGGGACACGGTCTTGACTTAGACGAGGAATATTGCCTCAAGGTCAGCGACAAGTTTCTTGACCTCTGCTCGGGCAAGAGTGGAGTCATCGAGGGTGCTCACCGTCTTGTGAGCCATCTGAGAGAGTGCGGTTACCGACTGCATCTCTGTTCGAACGGTTTCCACGAGGTGCAGTACAAGAAACTGCGTGCCAGTTCTCTTCAGGACTCTTTCGACACGATAATCCTCAGCGAAGACGCTGGTGCCAACAAGCCTTCGAAGCAATTCTTCGACTATGCTCTCGCCCGAAGCGGTGCCAAGCGCGAAACTACTCTGATGATAGGCGACAATTTCCAGACGGACATACTCGGAGCCAAAAGAGCGGGACTGGACACCATGTATTTCAACCAACACCCGTCGCAGAATCCTGCCACTGAGCCCGTGACATACGAGGTTAACACTCTTGCAGAGATAATTGAGATACTTTTTTAGGTTGTGAGGTTATAAGGTTTTGAGGTTATAAGGTTGTGAGGTTTTGAGGTTGTTCTTTTAGGTTTTGAGGTTTTTGGAGGGATTACAGTATTTCTAATGCAATGGCTGCACATGCTTCAGCATCGGCTAAGGCATGGTGATGGTTCTTCAAGTCATAGCCGCAGCGAGCAGCGATGATGTCGAGGTTGTGATGTCCTCCTGGCCAACGCTTGCGCGAGGCAATGCAAGTGCAGTGGAACTCGTAGTCGGGATAGTCCATCTGATATACACGGAATACGGCTTTCAGACAACTCTCGTCAAAGGCTTTGTTGTGGGCTACCAATGGCAATCCCTCTATAAGGGGCTCTATCTGCTTCCATACTTCGGGGAAGACTGGGGCATGCTCTGTATCTTCTGCACGAAGGCCATGCACCCGACTGCACCAGTAATTGTAATACTCTGGCTCTGGCTTGATAAGGGAGTAGAACTTATCTACAATCTCGCCGTCACGTACTATAACGACTCCAACCGAGCAGACCGACGAGCGTTCGTTGTTGGCGGTCTCGAAATCTATTGCTGCAAAATTGCCGTTTAAGTGAGGGCTATCCGAACTTGCCCGGGGATTGCCGAGCTGAAGGCAAATGTCTAAGTCTTGCATCTCTAATTGGTTTTACGAATACTGCAATAATATGTCGCTGCAAAGATAACAATAAATATCCTAATATACAACTATTTAAGGTTATTTATTCCTACAGTTGGCCGGTTTCCTTTGAAATAATTTCTGCAGATATCTCACGACAATTATCCGCATTGTTGAGTATTTTCATTATCTTTGTCGACAGAATTCGTGCATACAAGTGTAAATTACCAAACAACAATGACTGCACCTAATATTGAATCATCGACAAGAGAAGAGCGTATGGATTACGTTCTGAACGAATGGAAGTGCCTGCACAACTGTGAGTTGTGCGGCAAATGCCACGTTCTGAAAGGCAGAAGCGAAGAAATGCTCTATGCCGACTATATCGACGGCAAGCGGTCGTATGTGGATATAACGCTGGAAATAAGAGGAAAAAGATAAACAATAGATGACAGGCAAACGAATAAAAGAAGAGATGGTGGTGGTGGAGCAGATGATACGTCTGTATTGCCAGAAATGCGAAGGGAATACCGAGCTATGCCCAAGCTGTAGGGAACTGCTGGATTATGCCCACACTCGCCTTGACAGATGCCGTTACGGTAAGGATAAGCCTACTTGCAAGAAATGCCCCACACACTGCTATCGACCGGAGATGAAGGAAAGGATCAGGAAGGTCATGCGTTGGTCAGGGCCAAGGATGATTGTCTATCACCCCATTGCCGCCATCAAACATTTGCTACGTGAGGTTATTTTTGAGGTTATTTTTTGAGGTTATGAGGTCGCTCCGCTTGTAAGGTTTTAAGGTTTTAAGGTTGTATGCCTTTGGTCCTTGGAAAACTATTCAACAGCTATTAAACAGCCATTAAACGACCATTAAATTATAACCCCACAAAAGAACCTAAAAACCTAAAGACCTCAAAACCTTAAAACCTTATAACCTTACTTATAACCTCACAAAAGAACCTCAAAACCTCATAACCTTATAACCTCATAACCTTATAACCTTACTTATAACCTCAAAACCTTATAACCTTATAACCTTACTTATCACCTCAAAAGAGCTACATCTCCTCCAATTCTGCAAGTCCGCGTTTCTTCTTGTTCTCTTTTGCTCCGGCAGTGATGAGTTTGCGGGCTGCGGTGATGATACTTTGTCCTCCCTCTGCTGTGGTTATCTTGAGCTGGTTCATCTTGCTGACGGTGTCTGTCATGCTCTTCTCTACCTCAGCAAAGCGTATGCCGAAGTTCTGCACTCGCTCTATGACCGTGTTGGCTGCGTCAATCATCACCTGTTGGTTCTGAAGCTGGCGTACTTGTACCCACATCATCTCAAGGACGCGCAGATTCATATACATGGTCTGAGGACCAAGTATGAGCACCCCTTCGTCGTATGCATCACGCCATAACGCGCTGTCATTGAGGAGAGCCAAGTTGAGTGCTCCCTCGATGGGGACATACATAATCGAGAAGTTGAGGCGGTTGTACCCCTGAGGCAAATAGCTGGAATAGTCCTTGCGTGCAAGCCTCTTGACCTGCTGGCGCACGCTGTCTATATGAGCGCGCAGATAGGCCGCTTTCTCGGGGGCAGAGTCAGGAGTATTCATGTAGCGCTCGTAGTCCGTGAGCGACATCTTCGAGTCGACGACGACATGACGGTTGCCTGGGAAGTGCAGTATGAAGTCGGGTATCAGTCCCTTGCCGTCATCGCCCTTCAAGGCCTTGCCGCTCTTGTCGCGCAGAGTCTCCTGGGTATCAAACTGCTCGCCCTCCTTGAGTTCGAGGTCTTCGAGGAGCTGCTTGAGTTTGAGCTCACCGAAGTTGCCTTGCACCTTGACCTCGCCGGTCAGTGCGCGTGTCAGACGGTCTGCCCTCTCTCCGAGCGATGCACTCTGCTCCATGCTGAGTCTGATGGTGGCATCAAGGCGCGTCATGGCATCCTGCTGTTGCTGCTTGTTGCTCTCCATGGCTTCCTTCATGTCTTTAAGGCTACGTTGCAGTGGGTCTATGATCTTTGACACCTGCTCTCGGTTCTGCTCTCTGAGCTCAGCCTGACGCGCTTTGAGTACGTCTTCGGAAGTAGTGCGCATCTGCTCCTTGATGAGGGTCAGACCATCACGAAACTGCTCCTTAGTCGTCTCGCGCAGTGCCTCAATCTGTCTCCGAAAATCTTCTTTAGCCTCTGTCATACGCTGCTCATACTGCTCGCGCTCGCGTCGCAACTGCTCGGTAGCAGTCTCTGCACATACTCTATGCGTTTCGCGCTCAGCAGTGAGCCGCGTTATCTCTCCCTGCATACGAGACTGTCCCATCTGTCTCCCTGCCAGGAAAGCCGCAATTATCAAGACAAACGCAACGATGACGTATAAAACTATATCCATATATGGGAATAATGTTACAATGTTCCCACAAAGGTACATTTTTTTCGATAAAGTCTGCCACACATTGCAGATTTTACACAGGAAATATGTAACTTTACGTTTGGAATCCGCAAAAACATAGACTCGTTTGCATTATGTTTAGGTCAATAGTAAGATTTTCTATCAAGAAGAAGCTGTTCGTAGCACTGACGACTCTGTTTCTTTTGCTGGGCGGCATATATTCGATGCTGACTCTGCCCATTGATGCAGTTCCGGACATTACCAACAATCAGGTACAGATTGTGACCGTGTCGCCGACACTGGCTCCGCAGGAGGTGGAGCAGCTCATCACTATGCCTGTCGAGATTGCCATGAGCAACATCATGAACGTCGTGGAGATTCGCTCCGTGTCGCGCTTCGGGCTGTCGCTCGTGACGGTGGTCTTCGAGGAGAACGTACCTACCCTTCAGGCACGCCAACTCATCAACGAACAGATTCAGACCGTGGCTGGCGAGATACCGCCTGAGCTCGGCACTCCTGAACTTATGCCTATCACGACGGGGCTGGGAGAGATATACCAGTACGTACTGAGGGTGGACGATGCCCACAAGGACAAGTATGACGCCATGGAACTGCGCACCATACAGGACTGGATTGTGAAACGCCAGCTCTCGGGCATACCCGGTATTGTGGAGATAAACAGTTTCGGCGGCTATATGAAGCAATATGAGATAGCCATAGACCCCGATGTGCTCCCAGCCTTGAACCTGACTATCTCCGATGTTTTCGATGCGCTCGAAAAGAACAATCAGAACACCGGCGGCAGTTATATCGAAAAGGGCAGCAAGGCCTACTACATACGCTCTGAGGGTATGATTTCGCGCACTAAGGACATCGAGAAGATTGTCGTTGCCAATCGTGGCGGTATGCCAGTGCACATCAGCGACATCGGTAGGGTGACCTTTGGTGCGCCCAAGCGTTTTGGTGCAATGACGATGGACGGCGAGGGCGAATGCGTCGGAGGCATAGCCATGATGCTCAAGGGGGCCAACGCCAATGTGGTGACCCAGGTGCTCGAAGAGAGGGTACAGAAAGTGCAGCGTATGCTGCCAGAGGGCATCACTATCGAGCCGTACCTCAACCGCTCCGAGCTCGTCAAGCGCAATATTTCGACCGTCGTAGTCAACCTCTTGGAGGGTGCGCTGATAGTCTTCGTGGTGCTCATCGTCTTCCTGGGCAATGTGCGTGCCGGCCTCATCGTGGCGTCGGTCATACCCCTGGCCATGCTCTTCGGTTTCATACTGATGCGGGCATTCGGTGTGTCTGCCAATCTGATGAGCCTCGGTGCCATCGACTTTGGCATAGTGGTAGACGGCTCCATCGTCATACTGGAGGGCATCATGGCGCATATCTATTCGCGCCGACTTGCAGGGCGTACCCTGTCGACCGACGAGATGGAGGCTGAGGTCGAGGAGGGAGCCTCGCGCGTAGTCAAGAGCTCCACCTTTGCCGTGCTCATTATCCTGATAGTATTCTTCCCCATACTGACGCTTACGGGCATCGAGGGCAAGTATTTCACCCCGATGGCGCAGACTCTCGTCTTCTGCATCATAGGCGCGTTGATCCTGTCGCTGACATACGTCCCGATGATGGCTTCGCTTTTCTTGAAGAGGAAGATTGATGCCAGCCCCACGTTGGCAGACAGATTTTTCGAGTGGCTCACCAAGGGCTACTACACCGTGTTGCGTGCGTGTATGCGCAACGTATGGAAGACCGTGGTCGGAGCGTTTGCCATGCTTGCCGCATCGCTGTGGCTGTTCACCCGACTCGGAGCCGAGTTTATCCCCACTCTCGACGAGGGCGACTTTGCAATGCAGATGACCCTCCCGGCAGGCAGTTCGCTCACACAGAGCATCGACATCTCGCTCAAGGCCGAAAAGGTACTCAAAGAGCGTTTTCCCGAGGTACGCCACGTCGTGGCAAAGATAGGCACGGCCGAAGTGCCTACCGACCCCATGTCGGTCGAAGATGCTGATGTGATGATTGTGATGAAGCCCTTCAAGCAGTGGACTTCAGCTTCGTCACGCGCAGAGATGGTCGAGAAGATGAAGGCTGCCCTCGAAGAGGTCGAGGGGGCAGAGTTCAACTTCAGCCAGCCCATACAATTGCGTTTCAACGAACTCATGACCGGAGCAAAGGCAGACATTGCCATCAAGCTCTACGGCGAGGACATGGAGGAGCTCTATGCCAAGGCTCGCGAAGCGTCACTACACGTAGCCAAAGTCCGGGGCGCATCTGATGTCATCGTGGAGCAAGCCATGGGGCTGCCCCAGCTGGTAGTACACTTCGACCGCAACAAGCTCGCACGCTATGGTATCGACATCAAGGAGCTGAACGACATCATACGCACAGCCTACGCTGGCGAAACGGCAGGTGTGGTCTTCGAAAACGAGCGGCGCTTTGACCTCGTAGTCCGCCTCGACAGCAAGAAAGTGAGCGACCTCGATCTCAACCGCCTGTTCGTGCGTACTGTCGACGGGACACAGATACCCGTAAGCGAAGTCGTCACCATCGACCTCGTCAACGGTCCTCTGCAGATCAACCGCGATGCCACGAAACGACGCATAGTAATCGGAGTGAACGTGCGCGACGCAGACATTCAGAAAGTCGTGGAGGACATCAGCCGCACCCTCGAAGACAATGTCAGGCTCAAGCCCGGCTACTACTTCGAGTATGGAGGTCAGTTCGAAAATCTGCAAAACGCCATACGCACTCTCCTCATAGTCATTCCCATTGCGCTGGGTCTGATATTGCTGCTGCTGTTTTTCGCTTTCCGCAGCGTGACCTATTCGCTCGTGGTATTCTCTACCGTGCCTCTGTCGCTCATCGGAGGCATCGTGGCGTTGTGGCTACGCGGACTGCCCTTCAGCATCTCTGCCGGAGTGGGATTCATCGCCTTGTTCGGCGTGGCAGTACTTAATGGAATACTTATGATAAATCACTTCAACGACATTCGCGGACGCAGACGTTACACCATGTGTACCGACCGCATCATCATAACCGGCTGCAAGCACCTGATCCGACCCGTCTTCCTCACTGGTCTCGTAGCCTCATTGGGATTCGTACCCATGGCGGTAGCTACCTCGGCTGGCGCTGAGGTGCAGAGACCTTTGGCTACGGTAGTCATAGGCGGTCTGATTGTATCCACGGTACTTACCTTGATTATCATTCCAGCATTTTACCATATAGTAAACAGTATGCCAGCCATGTTGAGACGCTTTGGGCTCAGACGCAGCAGAGCTGGAGTATACGCCGCATTGCTCATGATTGCAGCCTCTTCCATGCTCTCCCCCACCCCGACCCACGCCCAAGAGATTGCCACAAGGAGCATTACTCTCAATGAGGCGATGACCATGGCTTTGGAACGCAGCCCAAGGGTGAAGATGGCAGACAGCGAAATCATACAGGCAAAAGCCGCAAAGGGCGAAATCTGGGACGGAGGCAACACCCAGATTGGATACGCCTGGGGGCAGATCAACGGCGAGGAGCGTGGCGACTACGAGTTTACCGTCGAGCAATCTTTGGGCTCGCTGCTCACCCCTATCTACAAGAACGCCCTCGTCAATACCCTCGCTGCCACAAACGCCACAAAGAAGGAAATCGTATGCCGCGAGGTCGTGACCGAGGTCAGACGTGCATGGGAGGACTATCTGCTCGCCCTGAGCGTGTCGCGCCTCTCTGACGAGCAAAAACGCGAAGCCGGACGCCTATTGGAAATAGCGGAAGTGCGTCTGCAGCAAGGCGACATCAACAAACTCGAATATCTGATGATCAAGACCTCGGCTGCTACCCTGCAGGCAGAGTCGCAGCAGGCAGACGACGACCTCGTCTTAGCCACACGCCGCTTCGCCTGGACGTGCTTTGCCGAGGGCAGTGTAGTGCCCTCCGATACCGCCCTTGCCCCTCGCCCTTTCGATGAGGCTTCGGAGGTCAGCACTATCTACACCAGGCTCATGGAGCAGGAGGTCAAGTCCAAGCGCGATATGCTCAAAGTCGAGCGCAGCAAGTATTTCCCGGAGTTCTCCTTCGGTTACAGCCTACAAAAAATTGCGCCGCTCAAGGGGCTCGACTCCTGGTCAATAGGAGTAGCCCTTCCGCTCCTTTGCTTCCCTCAGCAGAGCAGGGTGAAGCAAGCCAAAGCCGCTGTGACCATGGCACAATGGGAGGCCGAAAACCACAGCATCGAACTGCGAAAGAAACTCGAAGAGCTCAAGTCACGCATCAGCCAGAAACGCAAACGTCTGGATTACTACGAGAACGCTGCCCTTAGCGAAGCTGACGAACTCCAGCGCAATGCCCTAATGCTCTACCGCGAAAGCGAAACCAACGCCACCGAGCTCCTGCAGAGTCTCTCAGCAGCTCGCATGGTAAGAAAGGAATACTACAACACTCTACACGAATACAATGTACTCGTGATTGAATACGAAGCACTGACAGGAAGTTGAGTAGTGTTGTTTGTTTGGTTGGCTTTGCCTTCGTTAAACAGCCATTAAATAACCATTAAACGACCATTAAAACCTCATAACCTCATAACCTAACAACCTAAAAACCTCACAAAATAACCTCAATCAAAATGAAACCATACATATACCTATGCGCTGCGCTACTACTTGCAGCCTGTACCGGAGAAAAAGGCAACAACGAAGACACCGACAGCAGCAAGCCACTCACAACAGCCCCTGCCGAGACTCACGTCGAGGCCGAAGACACAACCTCAGCCAAGAACGTCGACGCCATATCGAGCGCGACGAACGTAGGAAACAGCCCGACCTTCAACGGTGTAATCATAGTATCGCCCCGCAACAAGGCTACACTGTCGCTGACCATGGGAGGCAAGATACATAGCCTCTCTATTATGCCTGGTCAGTACGTCAACAAAGGACAAGTAGTGGCCACCATCGACAATCCCGACTTCATCGAGTTGCAGCAGTCCTACCTCGAAGCAGCCGCACAAGACGAATACCTCGTACAGGAATACCAGCGGCAACGCACACTGGGCGAAAAGGACGCGGCCTCAGCCAAACGAGTACAGCAATGCAAGTCTGAATTCCTATCCGTACGCAGCCGGGTTGAGGCGTCGGCAGCACGACTGCGCGCCTTGGGCATAGACCCCTCCAAGCTGGGCGACAAAGGCATCATATCATACCTACCCGTCACAGCACCATTCTCAGGCTATGCCACCAACATCAGCGTCAACACCGGCACATACCTCGATGCTGGAGAACCCGTGTGTGACATCATCGACAAGAGCCGTCCGCTCATCGAACTGACCGTTTACGAGAAAGACCTCACGCTGATGAAGGAAGGACGCAAGATAATATTCCGTGTCAACGGACTGGGCGATGCCACCTTCGACGCTTCCATCGTCTCTATCGACCAATCCATCAACGAAAAAGACTATTCCGTCAAAGTCTACGCACAGGTAGCCAATGGGCACAAGGATTTCCGTCCTGGCATGTACGTCAGGGCAAAGATAGTCTCACAACAATGATGCTGTCACTCAGGCACTGACGCCAAAAATCATCTATCGTAAAAACCCATGAAGACCATGAAGACCATAAACGTCGTAGCAGCGATTATCACGGACAGCGAGGGGCGCATCTTCGCCACACAGAGAGGGTACGGCGAATGGAAAGACTGGTGGGAATTCCCTGGTGGCAAGATTGAGCCAGGCGAGACCCCACAAGACGCACTCCTGCGCGAGATTCACGAAGAGTTAGGCTGCGACATCAGCATCGGGAAACTCTTTCACACAGTGGAGTACGATTACCCCAAATTCCATCTGTCGATGCAATGTTTCCTCTGCACACTCTCCCACTCCACTCCCCATCTGCTCGAACACGAAGATGCCCGATGGCTAAAACGAGAGGTTCTGAACAGCGTCAAGTGGCTACCCGCAGACGTAGAGTTAATCAAGATGCTCGAAACCTATACGGAGACAACCTCCTGACTCATTTTGCAAAGTTACTGAGGACGACAGGGGGGGGGCTCAGTCCCAGCACTCTACGTCCTCCCGTCCTTTTTCCATCATAGCCTTTCGGAAGACAGGATCCTTGCCAGCTCTACGCTGCTGCATATAGTCCCTGAGGAGGGAAAAGACCTTGGGCGATAGCTGCACGATGGCCACCAGATTGACCAGCGTCATGGTACCCATGGCCAGATCCACGATGCTCCATGCCTCCTGCAACGACAACAAGGCACCACTCATGACGGTAACCGCCGTGAGAATGCGGAATAGGTTGACGTAAAGTTTCTTCCCTGTAATGAAGCGTATGTTAGTCTCGCCATAGAAGTAGTTGGCAATGATGGTGCTATAGGCGAAAAAGAAGATTGCAGCCGTGATAAAAAAACCTCCAGCAGGTCCAAGATGTGCCTCCAGGGCATACTTGGTGAGTATGATGCCATCGCGTCCGCTGTCATAAAGGCCAGAGAGGAGGATGATAAATGCGGTACAGGTACACACCACGAGGGTGTCAGTAAAGACGCCCAGTGCCTGCAGCAGACCTTGCTTCACAGGGTGAGACGTATGAGCTATGGCAGCAGCATTGGGAGCACTGCCCTCACCGGCCTCATTGCTGAAAAGTCCGCGCTTGACACCCTGCATCACTGCCACACCCACAGCACCTCCCACGGCAGAGTCGATGCCGAACGCCTCCCTCACGATGAGGGAGAGCATAGAGGGTATCTCCGTGAGGTTGAGCACGATGACCACAAGTGCCAACAAGGCGTAGCCCACGGCCATGACAGGCACCACGATGCTGGAGAAACGCGAGATGCGTTTCACGCCACCAAAGATGATGACCAAGGTGGCCAGCGTAAGCACTCCGCCTATCCAACGGCGGTCGAGCGAAAGGGAGTCGGAAAGAGCATCACAGAGAGTATTGCTCTGCACAATCTGGTTGGCCATGCCAAAGGTGATAGTGATAAGCACTGCAAAGAGAATGCCCATCCACTTGCGGTGAAGTCCATACTCCATATAGTAGGCAGGACCTCCGAAGAAGGAGTCAGGGCCACGCCGTTTGTACAACTGCGCCAAGGTAGCCTCAACGAAAGCCGTAGCGGCACCGAAGAGAGCCATCACCCACATCCAAAACACAGCACCTGGACCGCCTACAAAGATGGCAGACGCCACACCCGCCAAATTGCCCGTCCCCACACGGCTGGACAGCGAGACTGCAAAGGCCTGAAAAGAGCCTATCTTGCGCCGTTCACACTCCTCGCCAGACTCTCCCGTTTCCTCATCACGACCACTGAAGACAGGCTTGCCCACCATGATGCGAAACATGTCGCGCCACAGGCGGAACTGCACTCCGTGAATCCTTATGGTAAAGAAGAGGGCACAAAATACCAAGACTGTAATGACCACATACCCCCACAGATAGTCATTGGCCTGCTGTAGCATCGAAAACACTGTTTCCATATTCTTGCATTGTCTTTTAGGCCGAAGGTACAAAAAATAACGGATTTTTCAGCCTTCTGCACACACAAAAATCAGTTTTTTTGTATGTCAACATACTTTGCCAAGTATCTCCACATACTTTGCCATTTATCTCCACATACTTTGCCAAGTATCTTCAGATGTCCAGCATGACTGCCGTGTCGACAAAAGCAGTCGGATGTGAGGCATGTGTCTATTGATTCAGTATGGCATTTACAACACTGTCTACTGTTTCCGCTTATGAAAAAGAAAAGTGTCTAGTGAGATCAGGAAAAGAGATGGTACATCAGATGAGAGCTTGGAGTCAAATTGCTCCATTATTGAAAATATTACTCCAAAAGGAGTGAGTTTCTCAGATTTAATTGCTACCTTTGCCATGTATGTCGGGTTTGATACATATTTGCAACACTAAGATAGGTAAAAAATCCGACATGACAAAATCCTGAGCAACTTTTTATTGTTCAGGTACTTAAAAAGATAAATTTATAATAGTGTTGCGGAATTAAGGATTAACATCGGATAGAATAGAAGTACAGATGAAGTTAACATTGGCAGTAAGATGCGGGATAGGTGGTTGCCTATTCACTTCCTGTATAGGAGTCAACAAAAATATAACGGAGGTTTCATTGCCTCAGAAGCCTAACGTAATCTTTATCGTTGCCGATGACCTCGGTTACGGTGATTTGAGTTGTTATGGCGAGAAAACAATAAACACACCGAATGTAGACAGACTTGCCGCCAATGGTATCCGCTTTACAGATGCACATGCGGCAGCGGCTACCAGTACTCCTTCCCGCTACTCCTTGTTCACAGGTCATTATAGCTGGAGACGGAACGACACGGGAATTGCACCGGGAGATGCCGGTATGATTATCCATCCGGAGCAGACTACCATTGCGGACATGTTCAAATCGGCAGGATATATCACCGGTGCAATTGGTAAATGGCATTTGGGATTGGGAGATAAAACCGGTACTCAGGACTGGAATGGTACAATAGCTCCTGGACCACAGGATATCGGATTCGATTATTCATATTTGATGGCAGCTACAGGCGACCGGGTTCCTTGTGTGTGGGTAGAGAACCAAAAAGTAGCAAACTACGATCCAAAGGCACCGATTTATGTGAGTTATAAAAAGCCATTTCCAGGAGAGCCCCTCGGAAAAGATAATCCTGAGTTATTGACCAAGTTGAAACCTTCCCCAAATCACGGGCACAATCAGGCTATTGTCAATGGAATCTCACGTATCGGTTATATGAAAGGAGGCGGCAAAGCATTATGGGAGGATGAGAACATTGCCGACTCAATCACTTCAAAAGCAATCCGGTTTATTGAGAACCAAAATGATAAACCATTCTTTTTGTATGTAGGAACCAATGATGTTCATGTCCCGCGTTATCCTCATCCACGATTTGTCGGAAAGAGTGGCATGGGATATAGAGGAGATGCTATTCTTCAGTTTGACTGGTCCGTAGGTGAAATCGTTGCTGCATTGGAAAGGAAAGGCATACTGCAAAATACACTGATTATCCTTACTAGCGATAATGGCCCTGTTCTTGATGATGGTTATCAAGACCAAGCTGTAGAGTTATTGGGAAGTCATCGTCCGTGGGGAGATTTACGTGGGGGAAAATATAGTAATTTTGAGGCGGGTACTCGTGTGCCTTTATTAGTGAGCTGGCCTCAATACGTGAAGAAGGGAGTTTCAAGTGCTTTGGTATCACACATAGATCTGTTTGCTTCAATGAGTGCGTTGGTTGGTGGAAAAATTGGAAAAGATGATGCTATGGATAGCACTAATCAATTGCCGGCACTGTTAGGTAGAGATGAAAAGGGAAGGGACTATATTATTGAATCGGCTAGTTCATTGTCTGTTTCGGATGGTGAATGGAAGTATATCACTCCCAATAACCGTTCTGCTTACTATACGCTGACACGTACGGAGTCCGGTAACTCCTCCCAAGAACAATTGTATCATCTGAAAAGTGACATTGGAGAAACAAATAATGTAGCCTCTCAATATCCTGAAAAAGTAGCAGCTTTTAAAAAATTGTTGGAGAGAGAAAAAAAGGCTGGATATTTGGGTATTGTCAAGTGAGTCAGTATCCCCAAATCCGCAACTACGCGCCTAATATGATACAGAAGCGAAAAAATACGCAGAATCATGACCATAAGTTGTTGGTGTTATCCAAAGTCATTCTGAAACACATTGGCATAGGCATTGTTGCATGAATAGATATTAAGCACATACTGCCTTGATGTCTTTATCCATTTTGCCGGCACCGAGATGAACCTGAAGACAAATGCCTTGATGCGTCTTGTTGCTTTGAGTCCGAACTTCTTTACGTCAAGCCTTTCCTTGATAAATTTGTAGAAGTTTCGAATGAGTGCCGTAAGCAGAAGAAATACCGTATTCTCGCCCATGAAGGATTTTGGAAGCCTGTTCCAGCCGAATCCGTTGTTCATCAGCTTTAGCATTTGACAAACACCTTGCTTTTGATATAAAATAAGCTAAGGTTTCCATGGATAATTTCCCCTATGCCTTATTTTTATGCAGAAATCCCAAAAGATTTTGTAACCTTACATTAGAAACATCAGGAACGTACATATTAAATGATGCACAAAACGCAATAAAAACGAAGAAAGTATGCTATTTTTTAGACATTCCCGCACGTATTACAGAATATATTTGTATATTTGCGAACATATGTTATTAATAATGTGTCAGTATGGACGGAAAGATAAACAGAATAAAGGTCATGTTGGTTGATAAGGGAAAGACGAATCGTTGGTTAGCCACACAATTGGGCAAGGATCCTGCAACGGTCAGCAAATGGTGTACCAATTCGGCTCAACCCACTCTTGAGACCATGATGCAGATAGCAAAACTGCTCAATGTGGAAATGAATGACCTCGTCCGATTTGAAGCTCTACCAGAGATTCCTACTCAGGAAGAAACAAACGAAAATATTCAGCAAAACGAATAGTCCACAGGATATGACAATAGAAGAAATCACGACTCGCAAGGAATGTCAGACATTCGATTGCAAGAGCATACAGATAGAACCCAAAGCATTGGCTATACCTATTGTGGCAATGGCTAACGCTGATGGTGGTGTGCTTGCTATTGGCGTGTCAGACAAGACCCGAAGGATTGAGGGCGTTAACGGAAACGAGAAACGGTTCAATGAACTGCTACGAGTTCCTTTCGATTTCTGCAATCCGTCTGTAAAGGTTAAGTGCGAGTATCTGCCATGTACAGATGCGGAAGGTCATGAGAACAGAATTCTGTTGATGCATATTCCTGCCAGTGGTCAGCTTCATACTAATCAGGCAGACGAATGCTTCATGCGTGTTGGTGATAAGAGCAAGAAACTCAACTTTGACGAGCGCATGCAACTCCTCTACGACAAAGGAGAACGCTACTACGAGGATAAGGATGTATATGGTGCCACCATCAATGACGTCGACATGAATCTTGTGGGCGACTATGTGAATGTCATCGGTTATGGGAAGTCTGCCATGGAGTACCTTCGTGAGAACAATGATTTCGTAACGGAAGTAGATGGACAACAGAAAATCAGTACCGCTTGCATCCTCCTATTTGGAAAGAATCCGCAACGTTTCTTCCCACGTGCCCGCACTCGCTTCATCCGCTATGAAGGAAAAGAGGAAAAAGTTGGTCGGGAAATGAACGTTATCAAAGATGTGACTTTCGAGGGTGCCATACTTCAACAGGTACGAAGTACTATTGATTATCTCGAAACGCAAGTCAGTGAACACTCTTTCCTTGGCGAACATGGTGTTTTCGTTACTCGCCGCAACTATTCAAAGTACGCCATACAAGAGATGGTTGTCAATAGTTGCTGCCACAGAGCCTACAACATCAAAGGCACAGAGATACAGATAAAGATGTTTGATGACCGCCTTGTCTTTGAAACTCCTGGTGATCTTCCTGGACTAGTACGACCAGACAATATCCGACACACCCATTTCTCTCGTAATCCCAAGATAGCCCAATATCTAAAGGCATACAAATACGTGAAGGAGTTCGGTGAGGGTATTGACCGTATATGTTGTGAACTGGAAACTAAGGGTTGCGCAGTCCCATCATTCCATGCCGATGCCTTCATTTTGAAGGCAACTTTGATGGCAGAGTGGACAACAGAGAAGGAGTTTGACCAACCAAATACTGCCCAAGATAATGACACGATAAATGTTCAAGCAAACATTGCAGAACTTACTGATAGACAACGAAAAATTTACGAGCTAATAAAAAGTGGCATGGTAAATGGCACGGTAAATGGCACGGTAAATACACAAAATCTATCCGTAGTCTTAGGTATAAGTCTTAGAACTACGAAACGAGACCTTTATGTTCTCCGTGATACGAATCTCATCAGATACGTAGGGAGCAATAAAAAGGGGCACTGGGAGATTGCAAACGAAGAATGAAATTATTGAAATTCAGCAACCATCTCTTGGGGAACAGAAGAAGAAAAAATAATCTCAATGATTTTTGTCACGGATAGTTTAATTGCTAATAAATATATTTAGAATATGGATACACTTTCACACTTTAGGTCGATAGAAGAACTTGTCA
>CAMEQD010000050.1:0-17570 GCA_945932615.1 uncultured Prevotellaceae bacterium
CGATGGCGACGTTCGAGAACGGCTCTGCTCCGCGCCACGATGATGTGATGGAGGGCTTCAGATTGGCGTTCGAGGAGAGATGAGAGCTGAGAGCTTAGAGTTGAGAGATGAGAGATGAAACCTCAAAACCTCAAAACCTTACTAAACAACCTCAAAACCTCAAAACCTTACAACCTTAAAACCTCACAAAATAACCTTAAAAAAATGAAAAACCGTGATACTTGGAAATTCATAATCCAGACTGTTGCTGCGATACTGACTGCTATCGCAACCTCGCTCGGCGTAACGAGCTGTATGAGTGCTCTGTAAACTTCGTTCTCCTTTTAGAACAACGCTCTTGCTACGATTGTGGTAGGGGCGTTGGACGGTTTATTTCGCCCTTTACAGAAATGGGCTGGAACTCCGGAAAAGAGTCCAGCCCTGATTGTATGTCCGTGAGGAGGGTGTGTCCCCTACCCTATCGTCTGATAATCTTGCTGTACGAGCCGTCAGCCCTCTTCACTACATAGATGCCAGACTTGCGAGGTGAGTCAACGCGTTTGCCCTCGATGGTATAGCATTCTGTGACGGGAGATGATGACGAGCCGACAGAGTCGATGTCGTCGATACCTACGGTCAGCGGATTGACAGAGATGGCATACAGCTTCACACAGTTGTCGCTCGATGCTGCATCGCGTCTCTGTGCATTCAGGCGTCGTGAAGAGGTGTTGCCGTCGGGAGCTGGGGCTACACCGTAGATATAGACATAGGTCTCATACTCTACGTCGTACTCCACGCTGATGCGACCTTTCTCGTTTTTGGTAAAGAGTTGCGGCTCGTCTTCGCCGATTTTGACTGCCACGCTCCTATCGCCAATGGTCTGGCAGTCTATGTCGACGACACCGTTGCCAGAGGGCACCATCACCACGAGACCATTGAAGCGATTGCTGAGGTCTGTGACACCAGGAGCCATGCCTCCGATGGCGTTGCCTTCCTCCTCGGTCATCGTCGAGTTGAGCACAATGCTGCCATCGTTGCTGTCATAGCTGTCGTTTTCGCCTATCGTGACGTAGACGTCGCCCACGACTGCGTCGCTGAGGTCTGTGTTTTCACTCACATTATCAAATGAGGTGGTTGCAGATTCCTCCTTTGCGCCAATTTCCTCGATTGGTATGATGAGGTTCTCCTTGCCGTTGTTGCTGCCGTTCCAGTTGGCATCTGAGCGGTATCTTTCGATGCTTGCTGCTGGGACCTTGATAATGGGTGTGCCTACATTGTGCCAGTTCCATTCGTATTCGATGGGGGTATGAGAGGTGGCTGTTATGGTAAACTCCTTGTCTGTATTGACAAAAGTGAAAGCGTCATACCCTATTTTGCCGACAGTCGATGCGATATAGAGGGTCTCCACTCCGTTGCAGTCGCCGAATGCGAAATCTCCGACCGTCTTGACGCCTTCGGGCAGAGATACAACGTTCAGCGATTTGCAGCCGTAGAAGGCACTATTGCCGATTGAGTCAAGGCTGAGCGGCCAGTGAAGTCCTGTGAGAGAGGAGCAGTTTTCGAAGGCTCGTTCGGAAATCGTGGTGATATTGTCCGACAGTTCGACATACTCCAGATTGACGCAGTTTGCAAATACCTCGGGGTCAAGTATCTCAACGCTCCTGGGCAGTACGACCTCGGTAACGTTGGTGTTGCCAGTATACAGCCCCTTTGGCAGGCGGCGTACCTTGTCGCCGACTACGATGCGTTCGAGGTCGCGCGGACTGACTCCGAACGGGCACTCACAGTCGATGGCATTGTATGTGACGCTCCACAGGGCATTGCAGCCAGAAAATCCGTATTCGAAATATTCAAGCGACTCGGGCAGAGTGGCTCGTGAGAGTTTCGGACAGTCTGAGAATGCTCCATAGCCTATCACTTTGAGGTTAGGCATCTCGGGCAGCGAACTGATTTGCGTGCCATAAAAAGCTTCGCGGCCGATTCGCTTCAAGTTTGGCATAGCGGGAAGCAAGCTGATTTGCGTACCATAAAAAGCTTCGTTGCCTATCGACTCAAGAGATGACGGCAGGCTTACACTCTGGATTAGGGTATATTCGAAGAGTCTGTCTGCTATCGAGACTGTCCCGTCTTTCACGCTATACTCTCCGAGATTCTTGTCGGCTACGATATAGGCCACATTGCCTATGTAGCGGATTCCACCTTCGGGCTCGATATTCTTTATGAAAGGGCATTTCGCATCAAATGCATTATAGCCGATTTCGCGGATTGATGCGTAGGGCAATACGACCTTTTCCAGCACATAATCTTCAGAATTGTAGCTGCCACTACTGAATGCCTCCTCGCCGATATACTTCAGTCCCTCGCCGATGTTGATTTCGCGCAGTCCGAGGCAGGCGAAAGTTTGAGCTTGGATAGAATCGCCAGGGTAGGGAAGGTTGAGCACCTGTACCTTGGCACCACCGAATGCACCAGCACCGATTTCCATAGGTCTGTCGAGGTTGAGTACTCCGAATGTTACGACCTCGCCTCCATTGCAGAAGAATGCCCCCTCGCCAATCTTTTCGACCGAAGATGGTATGCCGTCGAGCATCTCGACTGCGCTATAGGCATAGGCACCACTCTTCACCTCGGTAACGCCATCGTGGATAGGGGCGTATTTCAGATTGCTGCATTCAGAGAATATAGACTCGCCTATTGTAGTCATGGTCTTGGGCAATATCACGGCAGTAAGATTTGTGCATTTGTAGAAAGCGTACGAGAGGTCGTTGCGGTAGTGATACCAGTATTCTACACCGGGTCTTGGGTAGGGCTGCCGCTCGTCATAGTTTGTGTCGCTCAGGAAGTAGTAGTGATAATAATAGGTTCCCATGCCTCCTGGAGGGCCAAAGGCAGCAGAGGAGTATTGGGATCCGTCGAGGGCAATCGTAGCGTCCGACAGGTCAAGATATGTAATCGATGCGGCACGACCTTCTGCTGCCCTTATGTAGGTGATATCCTCGCCGTTGATAGCCCCTTTCACTATCAGACCCTCGATGATGTCGGCATCGATGTTCGTCAGCTGCGCTTTCAGTTTGCCTGGCTCGGGTACGGTGACCTCAAACGTGTTGTCGGGCTGCTCTGGCTGAGACGATGTGGCGAAGGTGAAGGTACGTGGATTGCTCGCCACAGAGAGTTGGCCATTGGCGCTAATCAGGGCGGGGAAGATAGTCGTGGTCTCACTTATATGTATGGGTGTGCCAGTATAGCGTGCGGATTGCTTTGTCGGTGTGCTGCTATCGGTGGTATATACGATTATGTCGTGCGAGTCATCATAGTCTTGACCCCAGTAGGAATTTCTGTCCAGTTCGAGAGTGACATCGATGGGAGCGAAGTACTCACCAACTTCGTGCGAGTATAAGAAGGTTGCTTTAGACTCAGGATTATTCCCATACCATACCCCTATTTCGCTGATTACAATCGGGTGCGCAGCGGTGAGCGTGATGCGGCTCTCGGGGGAACCGCCGTAGATATAGAGACCAGATCCGTTTACACTCACACCAGCCGACAAATTGTCTGTGCTCAACTCTCCGTGACTGATAGAGAGACGACATGGTTTTCTGAAGAGGGACTCATCGAAATTCTCATCAGGAATTTTTTGATACCATGGGAATAAGGCGATGTCAAACTGTGCATTTTCGTAGAGTCGTGGCATAGCTGGCAGAGTGATTGTGGCTCCAGTGTTGAGATAAATACATTGTGAGCCGGCATACACCTCGCCCGTGAAGGTCCAACCCTCGGGGTTGTCGAATTTTGCAGTATAGTCGCTGATTGGCGAAGATCCTGCGTTCTCTTCGTCGTCTCCATTGACTGCCTGGAAAGTCTCGTGCAGGAGAAAGTCTCTCCCTTCGTCGGACCATTGGGCATAGGACTGCACAAACGACAGCAAAAGCATCAAGGTCAGAGATAAAAACGTTTTCAGCTGTTTCATGGGATTTATATGATTTTATGTTTGTGATTTTGTGCAAATATAAAAAAAATACGAGAATGCCCCCTCCCTTATTAAGTTAAATTAAATTAAAGCACACTGATGGATACAGATGGAAGAAATGACTGTTGGATTTCATCCGACCTTTTCTGCGACGAACGAGCGAACGGAGAGCCGAGCTTGCTCGGACTTTCCTGAGCGAGGAGGAGGAAGACGAAGTCAAAGGTCGGATGAAATCCAACGATTTCTCGTTCTTTATTTAGTCTTCTGTTTGGATATAACGCAAAGTTGGTGTAACTTTGCGGCATCTTAGTGATAAAAATGGAATTTTGTTATGGCAAGGATTTACAAGAATTTGCTTGAGCTGGTGGGCAACACTCCGCTCGTTGAGATTTCGAAGATTGCTGGTGCGCGTGGCGCGGTGGCTGAGGTCGTGGCCAAGGTGGAGTATTTCAACCCTGGAGGTAGTGTGAAGGATCGTGTGGCTCTCGGTATGATTGAGGACGCGGAGAGGAGGGGTGTGCTGACTCCTGGTGCTACTATTATCGAGCCTACGAGTGGCAATACGGGTGTGGGCATTGCGTGGGTCTGCCGTGTGAAGGGGTATAAGGCTGTGATTGTCATGCCCGAGACGATGAGCCGCGAGCGTCAGCTTTTGCTCAAGGCTGCTGGGGCTGAATTGGTGCTGACTGAGGGTGCCAAGGGCATGAGGGGGGCTATAGCTGAGGCGGAGCGTCTCAGAGATACGACTCCTGGTGCGGTAATCCTGGGGCAGTTCGTCAATCCTGCCAATCCTGAGGTGCATGGGCGCACTACGGCCGAGGAGATTTGGAGCGATACGGAGGGTAGGGTAGATGTCTTTGTGGCTGGTGTTGGTACTGGCGGTACGGTCACGGGTGTGGGTCGTGCGCTAAAGGCGAAGAATCCTGATGTGATGATAGTGGCGGTAGAGCCTGAGAGCAGCCCTGTGTTGAGCGGTGGTGCTCCTGGTCCTCACAAGATACAGGGTATAGGGGCTGGCTTTGTGCCTGATATTCTGGATCGCGAGGTGATAGATGAGATTATCAGGGTGAGCAACGAGGATGCCTTGCAGACGAGCAGGGACTTGTCGACGAGTGAGGGTCTGATTGTGGGTATTTCGAGCGGTGCGGCGGCTCATGCTGCTCTCTCTCTGGCTTCACGCCCTGAGTACGCGGGCAAGCGTATAGTGGTCTTGCTTCCTGACACGGGCGAGCGCTATCTGAGTACTGAGCTTTATCAGAAGTAGTCTTGCTTTGTCTGACATACAGAAATCAGCCCAAGTCAACGTGTGGTGTTGTCGAGGGCTGATTTTTGTATGTTTTTTTGTGTCGACTGATGCAGATCTGTACTACTTGCCTTTGGCTGCGTTGAGCGAGTCTTCGAGTAGTTGCTGCATGATGGCGCGGGTCAGCTCGTCTTCGTACGACTCGGCGGTGCGCAGGCTTTTGAGGTTCTTTTCTGTGCGCTTCTTGACTTTGTCGTCGTGTCGCTTCTTGAAGCCGAAGGGGTTGAGTATGTAGTCGCTGGCCTTGCTGCCGATGACGTCTGAGACGGACTTTTGGCGTGGGGTGACGAGGCCGTTGTTCATGCTCTGGCGTATGGCGTCGATCACGGGGAGCTCCTTCTCCTTGCTGTTTACTACGAGTGTGTCGAGCGTCTTGGTGCGCACGTTGACGCTGGTGTCTGTGCTTGCCTTGCCTGTGGTGGCGGTGGTGTCTGTGGCGGTGGTGTCGTTGTCGTCATGGTAGGGACTGCCGTGGGGGCTGATGCGTGCCACGCCGGCTGAGTGTACCATCGCCAAGGCGAGCAGAAGGGCTATGATGGGGAGCTTTTTCATCCTGACTGTTGTTGTTGTTTGCGGCAAAGTTACGATTTTTTGTGTGAATATCTGCGATAAACGGGGTGAAAAACCGTTAATATTGTGGTGTTTTTGTAGTGTGAGGGGTGAGGGGCTGGCTGGATTAGTGTGCTTCGAGCCAGTTTGAGCCCCAACCTGCGTCGGCTATGAGGGGGACGCTGAGGCGTGCGGCGCCTTGCATCTCTTCGATGACGAGTTGCTGCAGGTGTTCCTTTTCGTCGGGTAGTACGCTGAAGTTGAGCTCGTCGTGTACCTGGAGTATCATGTGGCTCTGGAGGTGCTCGCGCTGCATTCGGCGGTCGATGTTGATCATGGCTATCTTCATGATGTCGGCGGCTGTGCCTTGTATGGGGGCGTTGATGGCGTTGCGCTCGGCGTATCCGCGTACTACGGCGTTGTGTGAGTTGATGTCGGGTAGGGGACAGCGGCGACCGAAGAGGGTCTCGGTATAGCCGCACTCGCGTGCTTTGGCTATGCTTTGGTTCATGTAGTCCTTGACGTGGGGATAGGTCTTGAAATATCCGTCTATAAGGCTCTTTGCTTCGCTTCTGCTGCAACCGAGGCGTTCGGCAAGACCGAAGGCGCTGATGCCGTAAATGATGCCGAAATTGGCGGTTTTGGCACGGCGGCGTTCGTCGGAGGTCACTTCGTCGATATCCTTGTGGAATATCTTGGCGGCGGTGGCGGCGTGGATGTCGTGGCCTTGTACGAAGGCTTGGATGAGGTTGGGGTCTTGCGAGAGGTGTGCCATGATGCGGAGCTCGATCTGGCTGTAGTCTGCGCTGAAGAATTCTTGCCCTGACTCGGGTATGAATGCCTTGCGTACTTCCTTGCCGAGGGCGTCGCGTACGGGTATGTTCTGGAGGTTGGGGTTGCTGCTCGACAGGCGGCCTGTGGTGGTGACGGTCTGGTTGAAGCTGGTGTGTATGTGGCCTGTGTCGGGGTTGATGAGCTTGGGAAAGGCGTCGATATAGGTGCCGAGGAGCTTCTTTAGTCCGCGGTGTTCGAGTATCTTGCCTACGATGGGGTGTTTGCCTTGTAGGCCTTGGAGCACTTCTTCGCTGGTGGTGTATTGGCCTTTCTTGGTCTTCTTGGCCTTGGTGTCGAGCTTGAGTACGTCAAAGAGTATCTCGCCGACTTGGCGTGGCGAGGCGATGTTGAAGGGCTGGCCTGCCAGGGTGATGATTTCCTGCTCCAGCTGGTGCATCTCGTGGGTGAAGTGTGCGCTGGTCTGGGCGAGGCCTGCTGTGTCGATGCTCACGCCTGTCTGCTCCATGCGTGCGAGGACGGGCATCAGGGGCATCTCGATGTCTCTGTATAGGGGTGTGAGCCCCTGTCGGTCGAGTTCGTCGGAGAGCTGCGTCTTGAGCTCGGTGAGGGTATTGGCGTGATAAATCTGCTGGAGGTAGTCGGGCTGGTGGCGCATCTCGGGGTGTAGGACGTAGTGTGCTATGGCGGTGTCAAACACGCGCTTTGACCATTCTTCATATCCGCTGTCGGGATTGGGTGTGAATTCGGGGTGCTCTGTGGTGATTTCTTGCCAGTATCGCTTGAGGTCGTGTCCTATCAGTATGCCGTCGATGATTATGTATTTTTCAAGTTGGGATATGGGCTCGGATACGGTGGTGTCCGACGCTGTGCCGACTGTCTCAAACAGGTCGCCTTGTATGCTGCCGTCGGTGTTCTTGCGGCTCTTTCGTGTGTCGGGCTTTTCTGAGGGTGGGGTGGGGGAGACGGTCTTCTTGAGCAGCTGGCGAAATTCGAGCCTGGTGTAGATCTGTTCGAGCTCGTGGGTGTCGGGCTCGCGTCGCTCTAATGCTGCCAGATTGAGGGTGATGGGGGCGTCGGTGGCTATGGTGACGAGCCAATGGCTTTGCTTTATCTGCTCGACGTTGTCGCTGATCTTGCGTTGTGTGGCTCCCTTGAGGTTGGGGATGTTGTCGAGTAGGTTTGCTATGCTGCCCCAGGTCTGTATGAGGGTGGAGGCGGTCTTTTCGCCTATGCCTGGGCAGCCTGGTATGTTGTCGCTGGCGTCGCCCATGAGCCCGAGTATGTCGATGACTTGGCTGGGGGTGTTTATTCCCCATTTTTCGCATATCTCTGTGGGACCCATGATTTGGGCTGGAGTGTTGCCTGTGCCTGGGCGGTACATCTTGACGTGGTCGGTCACGAGCTGGCCGTAGTCCTTGTCGGGGGTCATCATGTATGTCATGATTTCTTCGTCTGCGTTGCCAGACTTGGCGAGTCTGTCTGCCTGGAGTGCCAGGGTGCCGATGACGTCGTCTGCCTCGTAGTCGGGCACTTCGAGTATGGGTATCTTGTATGCGGTGAGTATTTCCTTGATTATCGGGACGGCAAATCTTATTGCTTCGGGGGTCTCTTCGCGCTGTGCCTTGTAGAGCGGATAGGCTCGATGTCTGAATGTCCCTCCCTTGGGGTCAAATGCTACTCCGATGTGGGTGGGCTGCATGTTTTTAAGCACGTCTTCAAGGGTGTTGACAAAGCCGAGTATGGCGCTGGTGTTTTCGCCTTTTGAGTTGATGCGTGGGGTCTTGATAAATGCGTAGTAAGCGCGGTAGATGAGGGCGTAGGCGTCGAGGAGGAAGAGTTTCATGAGTTTTTTTATTTTATTTGCGTACAAAGTTATATAAAAAATCGCATTTTTTTATACCTTTGCAGTATGAATGATGAATTATCGCTGATACAGAGTCCTGTCAGGGAGGAGCTTGAGTCTTTCAATTCGATGCTTCGTGAGGCGTTGGATCATGACAATCCGTTGTTGAAAATTGCTCTCAACCATCTTGCCCAGCGACGGGGCAAGCAGATGCGCCCCATACTGACATTGCTCTCGGCCAAGGCTAAGGGTGCGGTGAGCGAGGGGGTGCTGCATGCTGCGCTTGCTTTGGAGCTGCTTCATACGGCATCGCTCGTACACGACGATGTGGTGGACGAGAGTGATCGCCGACGTGGTCAGAAGAGTGTCAACACGTTGCTCGACAACAAGGCTGCGGTGCTCATCGGTGACTATATCCTGAGCAAGGCTCTGCAACATGCTTCCATGACGGGCGATGTGCGCATCGTCGAGATGGTCTCGGTTTTGGGACAGACGTTGGCGGACGGGGAGTTGCTGCAGCTCGATAATATCTCGGGTAGGGATTTTTCGGAGTCGTCATACTATGAGGTTGTGCGCAAGAAGACGGCGTCGCTCTTTAGCGTCTGTGCCGAGGCGGGTGCTGTGCTCGCGTCGGGCGACGAGGGATTCCGATATGTCATGAAGCGTCTGGGTATGCTCATCGGTATGTGTTTCCAGCTTCGCGATGACATTATGGATATTGACTCTTCGACTGATATAGGCAAGCCTGTCGGCAACGATCTCAGGGAGGGTAAGTTGACGTTGCCTGTCTTGTATGTGTGTCAGAAAAACGCCTGTGCTGCAGAGCTCGCTATTCTGGTCAGAGAGGGTAGGGCGGGGCGCGAGGAGATAGACCGTCTGATAGAGATGACCAAGAGCGAGGGAGGAATCGCCTTTGCCGAGTCGGCGATGGCGGAATTGTCGGGACTGGCAAGTGGTCTGCTTGATGAGATTCAAAACAGGTCGGTGGCGCAGGCTCTTCAGGCGTATATCAACTATGTTTCGGACAGAAAGATATAGATGATTAATTAGCAAAACATTTGAAAACGGCCTTAAACTCTTGTGTATGAGAAGTTAAGGCCGTTTTTCGTTTCGTGAGAATCTCGTAAATCCTCTTTTCTTGCCGTGAGTACGTGAATTTTGGATTCTCGCGGCTTGGAGAATTAGGGATTTTTAACAATTTAGAAGAACTTCGTCTCTTCTCCTACTATCTCGCTGAGCAGGAGGTTGGCGAGGCGGCTTGTGCCGAGACGGAGGTATTGGTTGGTGAGCCACTTCTCGCCGAGCACTTCTTTTACTATGGTGTAGTAGGTGACGGCGTCGCGAACGGTGTTGATTCCGCCTGCTGGCTTGAATCCGATCTGAATGCCGGTCTTGTCGTAGTACTCCTTGATGGCTTGACACATGACGTAGGCTGCCTCGGGGGTGGCGGCTATCTTCTCTTTGCCAGTAGAGGTCTTGATGTAGTCGGCACCGGCATACATGGATAGGAGAGAGGCAATCTTGATGGAGCGGGCATCGGGAAGACACCCGGTCTCAAGGATAACCTTCAGTTTCTTGTCGCCGCATACGGCTTTGAGCTCGCTGATTTCATCGCAGACGCTCTCGTAGTCGCCAGATAGAAATTTGCCTACACTCAGCACCATGTCGATCTCTGTGGCTCCGTCTTTGATGGCAAGAGCTGTCTCTGCTACCTTGACTTCGATCAGGGCCTGTGAGCTCGGGAAGCTACCGCTAACGCACGCTACTTCGACGCCGTCTACCTGTAGGGTATTGCTCACGGCTGCTGCGAAGCAGGGGTAAACGCATATCGTGGCTACGTGGGGTAGGTCGGGATAGGTGTCTTCAAATTCGTTGACACGCTCGGTGAATTTCATTACGCTTTGGTCGTTGTCCGTAGTCTTTAGCGTAGTCAATTCGATGCTTCCCATGAGGAACTTTTTGACCTCAGAGGTCATGTTTTCGTCGACCTTGTCTCGCAGGATTTCGGCCACTTCAGCGGCAACATTTTCGTCGTTGATGTTTGTGTTGTACTGTGACAACATTTCTTCGTACTTGTTCATATTATTCTTTGTTTTTTGTGTCCATACATATTGTGACGGGCCCGTCATTCAGCAGTTCGACTTTCATGTCTGCGCCGAACTCTCCCGTAGCTACACTCTTCCCGATAAGCTCTCCTAAGCGTGTGCAAAACTGCTCATACATGGGTATGGCGTGGGAGTGTGCTGCTGCGCGTAGATAGGAGGGGCGGTTGCCCTTTTTATAGCTTGCCAGAAGGGTGAACTGGCTTACCACCAAAACCTCACCCTTTACGTCTAAAATACTGCGGTTCATGACCCCATTTTCGTCGTCAAAAACCCTTAGGTTTGCAACCTTCGAAGCAAGCCACTCAATGTCTTCCTCGGTGTCTTCATTGACTACTCCGAGCAGTATGAGATACCCCTGTCCGATGCTGCTCTTTATCGTACCATCGATGCTGACAGAGGCGTGTTTCACACGTTGGATAACGGTTCGCATGTTTAATTGTTGTTTAGTTGTTTAGTTTGTTGTTTGGTTAGTTGTCTCGTTTATCAGGTGGTCAAGTGGGGGAATAGTCGTTAGTATCAACCAAATAACTAAACAACTAAATCACCTAACAACTAACCCTTGAAATAATCAGATAAGAGTTTACCTTTATTCTTTCCTACGAGCTCAATCAGTTCATTCTCAGATGCTTCTCGTATACGCTTGAGGCTCTTAAAGTGTTTGAGAAGGAGGTCTTTAGTCTTGGGGCCTATGCCTGGTATGTTGTCTAACTCGCTGGCTGTCTGACGTTTGCTGCGCCTGTCGCGGTGGAATGTTATGGCAAAGCGGTGTACCTCGTCTTGAATCTGTGTGAGCAGGTGAAACAGTTGGCTGTCATGCCTTAGGCCGACTACTCTCGGTGGGAAGCCGAAGAGTAGCTCGTTGGTGCGGTGGCGGTTGTCTTTAGCCAGTCCGGCGATGTCTATATTTAGCCCCAACTCGTCCTCGACGACCTGTCTTACTACCTCCATCTGACCTTTGCCGCCATCGGTGATGATAAGGTCGGGTAGGGGGCTGCCTTCTTCAATCATGCGTGTGTAGCGACGCCTTACAACCTCCTTCATCGAGGCATAGTCATCTGCGCCTGTGACCGTCTTGATATTGTATTTCCGATAGTCGCTTTTAGAGGGCTTTGCCTTCTTGAAGACCACGCACCCTGCCACGGCATCTTCTCCGCTTATATTGCTGTTGTCAAAGCATTCTATCTGCATAGGCAGGCGATTCATGCCAAGAGCTGTCTGGAGCTCTTTCATGAGGCGTACCTGTTTCTGCTCTGGATTCAGTTTGTCGCTCTGTGCGATACGGTCTTTCTTGTACTGCATGACGTTGAGTCGCGACAGTTCGAGCAGCTTCTTTTTGTCTCCCTTCTGGGGTACTGTAAACTCTACGCCAGAGAGGCATTGTTCCACGTGGAACGGTACTATTATTTCGCGGCTTGTACTGCCGTAGCGAGTGCGCATCTCAATGATTCCCGAGAGGAGTAGATCCTCGACGCTCTCCTCTATACGCTTGGTGTACTCAAAGGTGAATGCCTGATTGATCATGCCGTTCGTGACGTGCAGATAGTTGATATAGCAGACCTTCTCGTTGTCCTCGATGTTAAACACGTCGATGTCGCTGATTAGGCTGCTTACCACCTCGCTTTTGGCGCGGTAGTTCTCGAGTAGGACGTAGCGTTTCTTTATCACCTCTGCCTCTTCAAAACGCATCTCCTCGGCCAGACTCTGCATCTCGCTGAGCATCTTGCGCTCGATGGCTGAGGTGTTGCCGCGCAGTATCTCCTTGGCTTCGTTGACGTGCTTGATGTACTCCTCGCGGTCTTGTCGGCCAGTACAGGGTGCCATGCAGTTTTTCATGTGGTATTCCAGACACTCCTTGTGTTTGTGGCGGCGTATAGTGTCGGGGGTGATGCACTCCTTGCAACGTCGTAGGGGGTAGAGGTTCTTGATGAGATCGAGCAGGGCATAGAGCGTGGGCACATGGCTGTAAGGGCCGAAATATGTGCCGTGTCGTTTGTCTATGTTGCGCGTCATATAGATGCGTGGCAGATATTCGTTGGTGACGACGATTGAGGGGTATGTCTTGCCGTCCTTGAGCAGGATATTGTATTTGGGCTTCCATTGCTTGATGAGGTTGTTCTCGAGTAGCAGGGCATCCTCCTCGGTGTTGACTACGATATATCTGATATCGCGTATGTGGCGCACCAGTATGCTTGTCTTGAGATTGTCATGCTCGCGGTTGAAATAGCTGCTCACGCGGCGTTTCAGATTCTTAGCCTTGCCTACATAGATGATTGTACCGGTATCATCAAGATACTGGTAGCAACCTGGGCTTTCGGGCAAATTGCTCACTATGCCGCTGAGGTACTCGCTGATGTCGTCGTTCGTAGCCACTGGCCTATACTGTCATCAAGGTGGTAATCTCTACGTCGCCCAGAGCGTCGCGGCCGTGCAGCCCCTCGATGGTCAGTTCGATTATGAAGTTTACGTAGATTTTCTTGGGTTTGAACTTCTTTACTAGTTCGATGGCAGCGCGCATACTGCCGCCCGTGGCGAGAAGGTCATCGTGGATTAATACGACGTCGTCTTCGCTGATGGCATCGCTCACCATACAGATTGTGTCCTTGCCGTACTCCTTGTCGTAGCTCACGGAGACTGTAGCCCCGGGCAGTTTGTTGGGCTTGCGAGCCATGACGAATCCTGCGTCAAGATCGGCTGCGATTACTGTGCCGAGCATGAAGCCGCGGCTTTCGAGTCCTACCACTTTTGTGATTCCTTTGTCCTTGTAGAGACTGACGGTCTCGTCGCGCATGATGCGCAGACACTCTGCGTTGCCGAATAGTGTCGACACGTCTTGAAACTGAATGCCTGCTATAGGGAAGTCGGGCACCACGCGAATGTTCTTCTTTAGAATCTCGTTGTTCATATAGGTTAAAGTATTTGTGCGTTTTCGGATATGCTATTGTTTATATAATCAAGGGTTTTGAGACTTAAAGTTTCACGTGGAACATTATCTGCCCATCAGTACTAACAACGCGTTGATATCTGATGGCGAAACGCCGGGTATGCGCGACGCCTGTGCCATAGTCTCAGGCTTGATTTTAGATAGCTTCTGTCGTGCTTCGGTGCTTAGACAATTGAGTGTGGCGTAGTCAAATCGTCCGTCGATGCGTATGTTTTCGAGGCGAATCATCTTGTCGGCCACTTCTCGTTCGCGTTTGATATATCCGCTGTACTTCATCTTGATTTCAGCAGCCTCGATTATTTCCTGCTTTCTGTCGTTGATTCCATCTAAAAGGCGTGATAGTGCAGCGATGTGGGGCGCGAGCGACGTTATGCTTACTCCCGGGCGCATGATTAGCTCAATGAGCTTGCAGCCTTTCTGCATAGGTGTAGTCCCCAGCGCGGTAAGTGTGTCGTTGATAAGTGATGCTTTTATCGAGAATGTTTCGCAGAATGCTATGATTTCGTCTATCTTCTTTTTCTTCTCGCACCATCTCTGGTATCGTTCGTCTGATGCCAATCCTATACGATGACTTCGTTCTGTCAGGCGTGCGTCGGCATCGTCCTGTCTGAGTAGTATGCGAAACTCTGCCCTCGATGTAAACATACGATATGGCTCGTCTACGCCCTTGGTGACCAGATCGTCTATGAGCACTCCGATATATGCTTCGTCTCTCTTTAGTACGAAGGGCTCCTTGCCTTGAATGCTGAGTGCGGCGTTGATGCCCGCTATCAGTCCTTGACCGGCTGCCTCTTCGTAGCCTGTTGTGCCGTTGACCTGCCCGGCCATGTAGAGTCCGCCGATTATTTTGGATTCGAGCGTGTGACGCAGTTCTGTAGGGTCGAAATAGTCGTATTCGATGGCATACCCAGGGCGGTACACTTTGATGTCGCGAAAGCAGGGTATCTTTCTCAACGCTTCGAGCTGCACGTCAATGGGCAGCGATGATGAGAATCCGTTGAGGTAGTACTCTTGGGTGTCGCTGCCTTCGGGTTCGAGAAAGAGTTGGTGCTCGTCCTTGTCGGCAAAGGTCACAAGCTTGGTCTCAATCGAGGGGCAGTAGCGCGGACCGATGCTTTGAATCTGTCCGTTGTAGAGAGGCGAGTCGGGCAGACCTTCTCTCAGGCGCTCATGCACGTCGGGGTTCGTGTACGTAATCCAGCATGGGAGCTGGGGTAGGGCAGAGGGCTCCGACATATAGGAGAAGCGACATGGCTGATCGTCGCCGGGCTGGCGCAACATCTCGTCGAAATGTACGCTACGTCCGTCGATGCGTACTGGTGTGCCCGTCTTCATGCGCCCCACGGTGATGCCGTGGCGTGTGATGCTCTCGGTCAGGTGGTGTGATGCAGGTTCGGCACACCGCCCTCCTTCGAGCTTGGTATGCCCGATGTGCATCAGCCCGTTGAGAAATGTGCCTGCGGTGATGATGACAGCCTTGGCTCGTATGTCAACGTCCATATATGTGCTCACTCCGCACACGCGTTTGCCCTCGGTGCTGTCTTCGACGAGGAGCTCCTTCACCTGATCCTGCCAGATGCTTAGGTTCTCCTGGTTTTCCAGTACGTGTCGCCACTCGGCTATAAACCTCATGCGGTCGCATTGTGCCCTTGGGCTCCACATGGCAGGTCCCTTAGAGCGGTTGAGCATACGATACTGTATAGCCGAGCGGTCTGTCACCTCGCCCATGCGTCCGCCCAGAGCGTCAATCTCGCGTACTATCTGCCCCTTGGCTATGCCTCCCACGGCAGGGTTGCACGACATTTGGGCAATCTTGTTCATGTCCATCGTCACCAGACACGTCTTTGCCCCCAGTCTTGCACTTGCTGCAGCGGCTTCACAACCGGCGTGCCCGGCACCAACTACCACGATGTCGTATTGAAATTCCATACTGATTGTAATTTTCAAGTGCAAAAGTAATCATTTTCTCTGTACTTTTTCGGTTATTCGTTGCATAAATCGTAAAATAATCTTAAATTTGTGGCGTAGCATATACCTCTAAATGGGTATTAACGCTTGTATGTGACAGATAAATCTATGTTCAATATTTAACTTTTTAATCAAAATCCTATGTGGTTAATCAATTCATCAATCGGTAGGAAGGTAGTCATGTCGGTGACCGGTATTGCACTGGTACTGTTTCTCACCTTCCACGCGTCAATGAACGTTGTCGCCCTCATTAGTGCCAAGGGCTACAACATGATTTGCGAGTTCCTGGGAGCCAACTGGTATGCTGTCGTAGCGACGGCAGGTCTGGCAGCACTCGTAGCTCTGCACTTCGTCTATGCGTTCTGGCTCACTTTCCAGAACCGCAAGGCTCGTGGCAACAGCAAGTATGCCGTGACCGACAAGCCCGGCAAGGTCGAGTGGGCAAGCCAGAACATGCTCGTGCTCGGTATCATCGTCATTCTCGGCATGGTGCTCCACCTCTACAACTTCTGGTACAACATGATGTTTGCCGAGCTGGCACACATCGAGGAGCTTGAGGCCAATGCAGCCAACGGCGTGTACCACATCATCAACACCTTCTCATGCCCCTGCTACACCGTCACCTATCTGGTATGGCTTGCAGCATTGCTCTTCCACCTCACACACGGTATCTGGAGCTCTATGCAGACACTCGGTTTCAGCGGCAAGGTATGGTTCCAACGCTGGAAGTGTATCGGCAACGCATGGGCGGTAATCGTCGTTGCTATGTTTGCAGCCGTAGCCGTAGCGTTCTGCGCAGGCTATGTGCCGTCTGACTACAACGAGGCTAAGCCATGCTCCGAGAAGAAGTGCCCCATGCAGGCAGGCTGCCAGAGCGAGTGTGCCGCCCAGTGTGAGAATGCCTGTGAGGGCTGTCCGCAGCGCTAAACATTCATAATAAACCGAATATTGCAAATAGTCAAAGATAAAAGAATCATGGCAAAGACTATCAATTCAAGAATCCCCGAAGGACCTATTGCTGAGAAGTGGACCAACTACAAGGCACACCAGCGTCTGGTCAACCCCAAGAACAAACTGAAGCTCGACGTCATCGTCGTAGGTACAGGTCTGGCAGGTGCGAGTGCAGCTTCCTCACTGGCCGAGATGGGCTTCAACGTATATAATTTCTGTATTCAGGACTCACCACGCCGCGCACACTCCATCGCAGCTCAGGGAGGTATCAACGCAGCCAAGAACTATCAGAACGACGGCGACTCAGTATACCGCCTCTTCTACGACACAGTCAAGGGCGGTGACTACCGTGCCCGCGAGGCCAATGTATACCGTCTGGCCGAGGTCAGCAATGCCATCATCGACCAATGTGTGGCACAAGGCGTACCCTTCGCACGCGAATACGGCGGCATGCTTGCCAACCGTTCGTTTGGTGGAGCACAGGTGAGCCGTACCTTCTACGCCAAGGGTCAGACAGGCCAGCAGCTCCTGCTCGGCGCATACTCATCACTCAGCCGCATGGTACAGACAGGCAAGGTGAAGCTCTACACACGCTACGAGATGGAAGACGTAGTTATCGTCGACGGCCGCGCACGAGGTATCATCGCCAAGAACCTCTGCACAGGCAAGCTCGAGCGTTTCTCAGCCAACGCCGTAGTCATCGCTACCGGCGGTTATGGCAACGCCTACTTCCTCTCAACCAACGCCATGGGCTGTAACTGTACCGCTGCCATACAATGCTACCGCAAGGGTGCATACATGGCCAACCCCTCATACGTACAGATTCACCCCACATGTATCCCCGTACACGGCGACAAGCAGTCAAAGCTCACCCTCATGTCAGAGTCTCTGCGCAACGACGGCCGTATCTGGGTACCCAAGAAGCTCGAAGACGCCAAGGCACTTCAGGCAGGCACAAAGCAGGGTTGGGACATTCCCGAGCAAGACCGCGACTACTATCTTGAGCGTCGCTATCCGGCGTTCGGCAACCTCGTGCCACGCGACGTAGCCTCACGCGCAGCCAAGGAGCGTTGCGACCACGGCTTCGGAGTCAACAACACAGGTCTCGCCGTCTTCCTCGACTTCTCAGAGTCAATCCAGCGTCTCGGCATCGACGAGATACGCCAGCG
>CAMEQD010000051.1:0-17522 GCA_945932615.1 uncultured Prevotellaceae bacterium
TCCTCGACTTCTCAGAGTCAATCCAGCGTCTCGGCATCGACGAGATACGCCAGCGCTACGGCAACCTCTTCGACATGTACGAAGAGATCACCGACGTCAACCCAGGCGAGTTCGTACGCTCAGAAGGCGGCTTCGACTACTACAAGCCCATGATGATCTTCCCAGCTATTCACTACACCATGGGCGGCATCTGGGTAGACTACGAGCTCCAGACCTCAATCCCAGGCCTCTTCGCCATCGGTGAGTGCAACTTCTCAGACCACGGAGCCAACCGTCTTGGCGCATCAGCCCTCATGCAAGGTCTTGCCGACGGCTACTTCGTACTGCCATACACCATTCAGAACTACCTCGCCGACCAGTCAATCTGGCCACGCCTCTCTACCGACCTGCCAGAGTTTGCAGCCACAGAGAAAGCCGTATCAGACGAGATCGACCGTCTCATGAACATCAAGGGCAAGCGCTCCGTAGACTCAATCCACAAGGAGCTCGGCCACATCATGTGGGAGCACGTAGGCATGGGACGCACCAAGGCAGGCCTCGAAGAGGGTTTGAAACTCCTGAAGAATATCCGCAAGGAGTTCAACGAAAACCTCTTTATCCCAGGAACCAAGGAGGGCGTCAACGTCGAGCTCGACAAGGCTATCCATCTGCGTGACTTTATCCTCATGGGTGAGCTCATCGCCTACGATGCCCTGCATCGCGAAGAGAGCTGTGGCGGACACTTCCGCGAAGAGCACCAGACCGAAGAAGGCGAAGCCAAGCGCGACGATGAAAACTTCTTCTACGTCGGCTGCTGGGAGTATCAGAAGAACGATACCACAGCCCCAGAGCTCATCAAGGAGCCACTCAACTACGAGATAATCAAGGTGCAACAGCGTAATTATAAAAATTAGTTGTTTGGTTATTTAGTTGTTTGGTTATTTAGTTGATTCACGATGCAGTCACATAATTATATATATCGTCAGGCTCTGCCTCCGAGCTCGATACTCAGATAATACTGTCAGAAAGGTTCGGATATATTGACACCGCGCAGGCAGACGCACTTTTAAGCAAGACAACGACTGTGCGCAAGATGCTCCGCTCGTTGATAACATCAAAAAAGAGAGCGTTAGGAGAGCGTGAATGACAAAACAACCAACCAAACAACAAAAAAACAAAACAACAAAAAACAAAAGATTTATGGCCAAAAACATTTCAGTCACAATAAAGTTCTGGAAGCAGAACGGTCCTAAGGACAAGGGTCACTTCGACACACATGAGTTGAAGAACATTCCAGACGACACATCATTCCTCGAAGCCCTCGACATTATGAACGAGGAGCTCATCAACGAGGGCAAGGAGCCCTTCGTGTTTGACCACGACTGCCGCGAGGGCATCTGCGGCATGTGCTCACTCTACATCAATGGTACGCCACACGGCAAGACAGAGCGCGGAGCCACCACATGCCAGCTCTATATGCGCAAGTTCAACGACGGCGACACCATCACCGTAGAGCCATGGCGCTCAGCAGGCTTCCCCGTCATCAAGGACTGCATGGTAGACCGCAACGCCTTCGACAAGATTATCCAAGCCGGCGGCTATACCTCAATCCGTGCAGGTCAGGCACAAGACGCCAACGCTATCCTCATCTCCAAGGAGGCAGCCGACGAAGCCATGGACTGCGCAACCTGCATCGGCTGCGGAGCCTGCGTAGCAGCATGTAAGAACGGCTCAGCCATGCTCTTCGTGTCGTCTAAGGTCAGCCAGCTCGCACTCCTGCCTCAAGGCAAAGTCGAGGCAGCACGCCGCGCCAAAGCCATGGTAGCCAAGATGGACGAGCTCGGTTTCGGCAACTGCACCAACACTCGCGCCTGCGAAGCAGTATGCCCCAAGTGTGAGTCAATCAGCAACATCGCCCGCCTCAACCGCGAGTTCATAGCAGCCAAGCTTGCAGACTAAACCATAAGGTCACGTCAGACCTTCACCCCCAATCCCTGCATCTCAAAAACACACGAGATGCAGGGATTTTTGCTAAATTGCACAACGCGTCGTGCAATTTTTGGCAAAAATTGCACAATCTGTCGTGCAATTTGTGTATATTTGCGTCATAAACAGGCCGTATTATGGAAGAATTGTACACAACGTATCGTCAACTCATAGACCGAACACCAGTATCATTTGTACGTTATCTGCACGACCAGATCGATTGGAGTTGCAGACTGATAGCCCTGATAGGATCGCGTGGCGTAGGCAAGAGCACACTACTGCTTCAGCACATCAAGCTCCACGAACAGCGAGAAGAATGCCTCTATGTCCTGGCCGACGACTTCTATTTCACCACACATCGTCTCTACGACCTTGCAAAAAGCTTCGTACAGTTAGGAGGAAAGAAACTGTATATAGACGAGATACACAAATACAAAGGTTGGAGTACCGAAATCAAGAACATCTACGACAAACTTCCAGACCTAAAAGTCGTATATTCAGGCTCGTCTATCCTCGACCTCGAAAAGGGAGGAGCAGACCTCAGTCGCCGCAAGGTAGAATACCACCTCGTAGGGCTGTCGTTTCGAGAATACATCAATCTCAGCCAAGGTCTCAGCCTACCCCCATACACCCTCGACGACATACTTGCAGGCAAAGTAGACTATCCTGCCACAGTCGAGAAACCACTAAAGCTCTTTCGCCAATACATCAGCGAAGGCTACTATCCATTCTTTCTCGAAGGAGCCTACCACCAACGTCTGAACGGAGTGCTCAAGCAGATAGTAGACCAAGACATACCCACATACGCAGAGATGGCATACACATCGCGAGCCAAACTGCGCAAGCTGCTCTATGTACTTGCTCAGAGCGTGCCATTCAAGCCCAACTATTCAAAATTAGAAAAGGACCTGGGTATAAGTCGCAACACACTTCCCGACTATATAGAGTATCTCGAAAAGGCAGGGCTGCTGCTTGCACTCCGCGAAAAAGCCACAGGCATGAAGATACTTGAGAAGGTAGAGAAACTCTACCTCCAGAATCCCAATATAGCATACATACTCGGCCAAGGTACACCAGATGTAGGCAACCTGCGCGAAACCGTCTTTCTTGCATGGCTCAGCCCATTTCACCACATCACATCATCTCCCATCTCAGACTTTGAGTTAGCAGGAAAAACCTTCGAAATCGGAGGCAGAAACAAGGGCAACAAGCAACTCAAGACAGCCTCAGAGGGCTATGTGGTCAAAGACGACACAGAATACGTATTTGCCAACATCATACCCCTTTGGCATTTCGGATTCATATACTGAGAGATACGCTCGCACATACGAGGTGATAATCACAACTTCCAAAGCATAACACCACAAGAATACCGAATGAATTGCCACAAGAATACCGAATGGAATGCGTAATTCGCAAATACTAAAAGAATTACATTTTTAGAACAATTCGATGGCTCTCAACAAACAATTTGTAATAAATGCCCCAAAATTTCAAATAAATTAACTAACTTTGTAGGCAAAAATAATGTAAGCACATGATGAAACGTATAGCATCCTTTTTGATTCTTTTAGCCCTCACCCTCAGCCTCGCAGCGCAAAACATATCCGTAGCCTCATTTAACCTCGACGAGAAAGACCTCACCGCCAACCTCGCGGGCACCAGCGTCGAAGACCAGAACGGGCAGAAATGCGCCCTCCTGCGCATACAGACCACCGAAAAAGGCTTCACCTTCGACGTCGGCGTGCTCGGCATACAGAAAGTCGACGACAGCAAAGTCGGCGAGATATGGGTCTACGTCCCAGCAGGAGTGCGCCGCATCACCATACGCCACCAGCAGCTCGGCACCCTCAAGGACTACACCTTCCCCATCAACATCGCCAGCTCCAAGACCTACAACATGCAGCTCACCACCGCCCACGTCGAAACCATCGTCAAGCCAACCGTCACCCAGCAATACGTACGCTTCACCGTAGTCCCCAACGACGCCATCGTCGAGTTTGACGGCGACATACTCGAGACCAACGCAGGCGTCGCCACCAAACGCAAAGCCTTCGGCACATACAACTATACCGTACAGTCGCGCCTCTACCACACACAGACAGGACAAGTCACCGTCAACGACCCCAAGAACCGCCACGAAGTCCACGTAGAACTCAAGCCCGCCTTCGGCTACATCGAAGTCCCCGACCAAGGCAAACTCAAAGGCGCACGAGTCTTCCTCGACAACGAATACATCGGCACCGCCCCCTTCAAATCCGAACGCATAGCCTCAGGCAGCCACCAAGTGCGCCTCGTACAGAACATGTACAGCCCCGTCAGCCAAGCCATCACCATCGCCGACGGACAGACCCACCGCTTCGCCCCAAGCCTCAGCGCAGACTTCGCCACCCTCACCCTCAGCGTAGACGGCAACGCAGAGATATGGATCAACGACCAACTCAAAGGCAAAGGCACATGGACCGGCGACCTCGCCACAGGCGACTACCAGATAGAGAGCCGCCTCGCCTCACACCGCAGCACCCGTCGCGAGCTTGCCGTCACCCCCGAGCTCACAGGCCAGACCATCACCCTCACCGCCCCCAGCCCCATCTACGGCACCCTCGACATCAACTCCACCCCCACCGACGCCGACATCTATATCGACGGTATCAAAGTAGGCACCACCCCCATGCTCCTCCCCGAATGCCTCATAGGCCAGCACACCATCAAGATAAGCAAGAGCGGCCACAGCGACTATACCACCACCATCACCCTCGACGAATCCGCCACCCAAGACATCAACTGCCGACTCGAAAGCGGCCGCCCCATAACCATCACCGCCCCCGAGGGCGCTGACATCTATATCGACAACCAAAAGGCCGCCACCACACGCTACGAAGGCAGCCTCTCCTACGGAGACCACACCATCTATGCCGCCCAAGCAGGCAAGAAGACAGACGTCCGCACCCTCAATGTCCCCATGGGCAGCGGAGCATTACAGACCATCAATTTGGCATTCATGGAAGCAAAGACCTTCACCGTAAAAGGCGTGCAGTTCACCATGATGCCCGTAGAGGCAGGCACATTCACCATGGGAGCGACATCGGAGCAAGTCAATCCCTACGGCGACGAGAAACCAACACACCAAGTCACGCTTACCAACAACTACTACATAGGTCAGACCGAAGTGACCCAAGCCCTGTGGAAAGCAGTAATGGGCAGCAATCCATCAAACTTCAAGGGAGACAACAGACCTGTAGAAAAGGTCAGCTGGAATGATTGCCAGACGTTCATCACCAAGCTGAACAAAAGGACAGGCCAGAACTTCCGTCTGCCCACCGAGGCGGAGTGGGAATATGCCGCCCGAGGAGGCAAGAAGAGCCAAGGCTACCAGTACAGCGGAAGCAATAATTTGAACGAAGTGGCATGGTATACTGATAACAGCAGCTCTCATACACACGACGTAGCCACAAAGCGGCCTAATGAGCTTGGAGTGTACGACATGAGCGGTAATGTATGGGAATGGTGTCAGGACTGGTACGGCAGTTATAGTAGTACTTCTCAGACCAATCCTACTGGTCCTACGAGTGGGTGGTCTTACCGCGTGTTTCGCGGTGGCAGATGGTACGACGGCGCCAGGAACTGTCGCTCGTCTAATCGTAGCGGCAACTCTCCCGGCGGCACGTACGGCGACGTTGGCCTCCGCCTTGTCCTCTCCGAGTAACAACCTCACTTACTTGAAGAGCGTTCCCTCATTCTGAAGTTCTAAGCAAAAAAAGAAAAGAATAAAATAATATATCAAAGAATGATTATATGAGGAGCGAGCGGAGCCGCCCGAATATGATTATTCTTGAAGTCTTGTTTCACCAAGAATAGAGTCTTTCCGAAGAGCGTGTATCTCTATAAATACTGGCTGTTGAAATTGAGGTGACAATCGAAGAGTGGGTCTAACCGCGTGAATCGCGGTGGCGGCTGGAACAACAACCTTGGCCTCCGCTTGGTCCTATCCGAGCTTAGAACTTCAGAATGAGTGGATGCTCTTCAAGTAAGTGGGTTGTAAAAAGGTACTAAAAAAAGTATGTCCAGATACTTGGCCAAACATGTGGAGATACTTGGCCAAATATGTGGAGATACTTTGCAAGGTATCTCCACATGCTGTCCCGAACGGATCCCGAACGGATCCCGAAGCCCCAGAGAGTCTGCTGACACGGTCGAGAACAATGGATTTGTGCAAACAGAAATTTTTGAGAAATGACGTTTTAGTTTGCAAAACTTCATATATGTGAACAAATTTTTGTACATTTGTATCAAAATCAAGTTTGTGAGGATTATGAAGTCTTTTTTGGCAATAGTTTTATCAATGGTGTGTTTGGGCGCATCGGCTCAGACTTGGGAGCAGATACAGAACGATTCGAGATATATTTGGGGCGAGGGCTACGGCAACTCTATCGAGGAGGCCGACAATAATGCTTTGTCTGCCTTGATTAGCAAGCTGGTGGTCAATGTGGCGGCCTCTACCAGATCGGACGACAGGCAGACGGTGAGGAACGGGTCGGAGGTGACCGAGGTGTCGCAGTTTGAGGCTTCGGCAAAGACCTATTCGCAGGCCACGCTGACCAATACCGAGCGCGTCATCATCACCAACGAGCCCGATGCCTGCGTGGGGCGATGGATTTTGAAGTCGGAGATTCAAAAGATTTTTGCTTCGCGCATAGCTAAGATTAAGGACCTCGTCTCTATGGCTGACAAGGCTGAGAGCAAGGGTAGGGTAGACGATGCCTTGCGCCAGTATTATTGGGCGTTGACCCTGTTGAAGTCCTTGCAGTACCCCAACGAGGTGAAGTGTGTGGACGGCGAGGGGACGGAGCATGTCTTGGCTGTGTGGATACCTCAAAGGATGAAGGAGGTGTTTGACGGGCTGGAGGCTCGCGTAGACAGGCGTGAGGGCGACGAGGTGGAGCTTTGCATCACGTATGGGGGCAAGCCTGTGGGGAGCGTGGACTACACTTATTTCGACGGCAAGGGCTGGAGCAACATCTATAGTGCGAAGGACGGGCGTGGGGTGCTGGAGCTTACGTCGGGGTATGAGGCTGACCGTCTGCAGCTGAAGTATGAGTTTGAGTATCGCGGACAGACGCGTCTCGACCGCGAGGTGGAGTCGGTCATGAGTGTGGTGTCGTCGACGCCGATGCGTAGCGCGTATGCCAATGTGCGCAGCTCTGCCTCTCAGTCTGCGGCCAGGGAGTCTGTCGCTGGGGTCAGGGAGTCTTTTACGTCGTTGTCTGCCGACAAGCGCAAGGCTCCGGCTGCGGTGACTGACGTGGAGAGGTATAGGGGTGTGACGGAGCGTGTGGTGGCTGCCATACAGCGCAAGGACTACGACTCGGTGCGCCAGCTCTTTACTGCCAATGGCTGGGACGTATATACGCGTTTGGTCAGATATGGTCGGGCTCGTCTGGTGGGGACACCGCGGTATGAGTTTTACAGCAATGGCAACTATGTGATGGGGCGTGGGGTGCAGATGGCTTTCTCGTTTGCGCGTGGTGTGCGCAAGTCGTTTGTCGAGGACGTGGTGTTCTCGTTTGACTCTGAGGGCAGGATTGACAACTTGGCTTTCGGTCTGGGCAATACGGCTGCCGACGATATCCTGTGCAACGGCGTATGGAGCGAGACGGCGCGTGTGGCTGTGATGAATTTCCTGGAGAACTACAAGACGGCGTATGCCCTGAAGCGTATTGACTATATCGAGTCTATATTTGATGACAATGCTGTTATCATCGTGGGCAGCATGGCCAAGGTGCAGCAGCGTGTGCCTGGCGATGGGGGCAAGGTGGTCTACAACAACATCTTGCGCAAGAATCGCTATACCAAGGATACGTATCTGCGCAATCTCAAGGGTTGCTTTGCTGCCAATGAGTTTATCAACATTCGTTTTGCCAACAACGATGTCTACAAGATGTCGAGCGGTGGCGAGCTTTATGCCATCCAGATAGCGCAGGATTATTATTCGTCGAACTATGCTGATCAGGGCTACCTTTTCTTGATGGTCGACATCAACGACCCCGAAAAGCCTATCATCAAAGTGCGTACGTGGCAGCCTGAGAAGGATCCTAATTTCGGCCTCTATGGTCCTGGCGACTTTTAGTCAGAAGGGGGCAGGGTAAAGAACAAAACAGAAACGGCTGTTAATCGAATGATTAGCAGCCGTTTCTTGTACCCAGAGCCGGGATCGAACCGGCACACCTTGCGGTATTGGTGTTTGAGACCAACGCGTCTACCGATTCCGCCATCTGGGCTTGCCTTAGCGCAAAGCTTCGGTAGTTTTGCGAGTGCAAAGGTATGAAATTATGGTGTAAATACCAAATTTTTTGGTTCTTTTTGTTTGTTTTGGCTTGGTTTTTTAGTTGTTTTGGCATTCGGTAGGCTACGAGGGCCTACCGAACGGGTGTTTATTTGCTGGCCTGGCTGGCCTGGCTGTCTTGCTTCTTGGCGAGGTATTCTGGGAGCTCCATGCCGGCCTGATTGAGGAGGTCGCTCAGAGGGGGAAGGCTCTTGACCATGCCTGAGAGGAAGCCTGCTGTGGATGTCTTGCCGTCGGCGGTGCCTGTGCCGTTGTCCCAAACGGTGACCTTGTCGATGTTGATGCCCTTGACGGCCTCGACTTGGGTCTTGACGAGCTCGGGGAGCTTCTCGAGCAGGAGCAGGGAGTATGCCTTTGAGGGGTCGCCTCCTGCGGCTTTGATCATCTGGTCGTAACCGTCGGCTTGCTTGGCGAGCATCTCGTAGAGACCCTTTGCCTCTGCGCTCATCTTGGCGTAGGTGGCTTCGGCTTCGCCCTTTGCCTTGATGGCGATGGCTTCGGCTTCGGCTTGGGCTTTGATCTTGATGGCTTCGGCTTCGCCCTTGGCCTTGATGGCGATGGCGTCTGCCTCACCTTGGGCGTTGAAGGCGTATGAGTCGGCGTCGCCCTTGGCGTTGACGCGCTTTTGCTCGGCGGCGGCTTCGGCTGCTACTACGATGCGTTGCTTCTCGATCTCTTGGGCCACGAGGACGTTGGCTGACTGAGTGGAGCGTTCGCGCTCGGCGCGTGCCATCTCGGCTTTCTGCTCGGCGGCGTAGGCTTCTTCGAGGGCCTTGGCTTGGGCTATCTTCTCGGCGGCTACGGCTTTGCGCTGGGCTTCGGCTTCGGCTTCGCGCAGGGCGGCTTCGGAGTTGGCGATTTCTACCTTGGCTTGGTTCTCACCAGCAACGGCTTTGGCGTTGGCTTCTGAGGTGCGTATACGCATCTCTTTTTGTGCCTCTGCTTCGCCAATCATACCGAGCTTGTCTTGCTCTGCGACGTTGACTTTGGCTTCGTTGTTGGCCTTGGCTTTACCTGTCTGGCCGAGTTTCTCTTGTTCTGCTACGCGTACCTTGGCTTCGTTGATGGCCTTGGCGGCTGCTTCCTGACCGAGGGCTTCGATGTAGCCGCTCTCGTCCTTGATGTCGGTGACGTTGACGTTGATGAGTTTCAGTCCGACTTTCTTGAGCTCGACTTCGACGTTGGCTGTGATGGCTTCGAGGAATTTGTCGCGGTCGGAGTTGAGTTCTTCGATCGACATGGTGGCGATGACGAGACGTAGCTGACCGAAGAGTATGTCGCGTGCCATCTCTTGTATCTGCTGGGCTGTCTGTCCGAGGAGTCGCTCGGCGGCGGCGTTCATGTACTCGGGGTCTGTGCTGATACCTACGGTGAAGCGGCAGGGCACGTCGACGCGGATATTCTGGCGCGACAGGGCGTTGGTCAGATTGGCGTCGATGCCTATGGGGGTGAGCGACATGTAGGCGTAGTCTTGGACTACGGGCCATACGAACTTACCGCCACCGTGTATGCAGGTGGCTGACTTCTTGCTTCCTGAGCCTGAACCGTAGATGACGAGAATCTTGTCGGCAGGACACTTGCGATAGCGGTTTACCCACAGGAGAATGGCTGCTACTGCGCAGATGACGAGTAGAGCGGGGAGAGTGAATAAGAGGTCCATATTTTTTTTTTTTTAGGTTATAAGGTTATAAGGTTATAAGGTTATAAGGTTTTTAGGTTTTTAGGTTTTTTTAGGTTGTGAGGTTATAAGGTTGTGAGGTTTTTAGGTTGTGAGGTTTTTAGGTTTTTAGGTTATAAGGTTTTTAGGTTTTTTTTTAGGTCAAGGTAAAGGTATAAAACCTTATAACCTTAAAACCTTACAAGCGAAGCGACCTTAAAACCTCACCCCCTACACCTCCTCTACTACGAGGGTTTGGCCTACTACCTCGGTGACTTTGACTTTGGTGCCTGATGAGATGTCGTGGGTGCAGTCTGTGCGTGCATCGAGTTCTTGTATGGAGCCGTTGAGGCTGATTTGCACTTTGCCGGTGCCATGGCCTGCGGCTGGTATGCGTAGGTATACGTCGCAGGTCTTGCCTGCACAGTCGCGTATGTCGAAGTTGCCGCTCGACTGGAGTTTCATCATCTGGCGCGAGATGTAGAGAAAGGTGGCTGACATGAGCAAGCCCATAGCGAAGCAGGCTATGCCGAGGAGCACGGGGCTCTCTATGTATTTCCAACCGCAGATGCCCATCCAGCTGAAGCCGACGAAGAAGTTGACGATGCTGCGTATGGAGAAGAGCGAGCCTGCTCCGGCATCGTCGAGTCCGACATCGCCGTCGGTGTCGAAGTCCATGTCGACATCGGCATCGCCTATACCGATGATTGACATTACAAACTGTATGGCGAAAATGAGGGTGGAGAGACCTGCCATCACCCATAGTACTTGGAGTGTGGGGTCGAGTGAATAGAACCAGGGGAGCATTTTCTTTGTGAGGTTATCTTGTAAGGTTATAAGGTTGTGAGGTTATAAGGTTGTGAGGTTTTTAGGTTATTTTTTAGGTTATAAGGTTGTGAGGTTATAAGGTTTTTAGGTTTTTTAGGTTATGAGGTTTTTAGGTTATGAGGTTTTTAGGTTATGAGGTTTTTAGGTTGTGAGGTTTTTAGGTCAAGGTATAAAACCTTATAACCTTAAAACCTTACAAGCGAAGCGACCTTAAAACCTTGCGAACGCCCTTTTCCGCTCCAAATGTATAAAATAAAATTCAAATTACAAGAAATGTTTGTGTAAATTTTTGTTATAATTTTTAGAATACTTTATAGTATTCTTTATATATAATGTGGATTTTTTTTGCGAAGTTTTTTGTGCAGATATAAAATATTGGTATATCTTTGCGTCGCAAATTGAAATATCTCAATATTATGGAGAAGAATCTGGTTATCGTGGAGAGCCCGTCCAAGGCTAAGACTATCGAGAAATTCTTGGGCGAGGATTATTATGTGATGTCGTCTAAGGGGCATATTCGCGACTTGAAAAAGAGGAATTTCAGTATCGATACTGAGACTTTTACGCCTGAATATGAGATTCCTGCTGATAAGCAGAAGTTGGTGCAGCAACTTAAGAAGATGGCTCATGAGGCTACGTGTGTGTGGCTGGCTTCCGATGAGGACCGCGAGGGAGAGGCTATATCGTGGCACTTGGAGCAGGTCTTGGGACTCGACCCGGCTCAGACTAAGCGTATAGTCTTTCACGAGATTACCAAGAATGCGATTCTTGAGGCTATCAGGCATCCGCGTAATATTGATGTAAATCTGGTCAACGCGCAGCAGGCCCGGCGTGTGTTGGATCGTATCGTGGGCTTCAAGTTGAGCCCTGTGCTCTGGCGTAAGGTGAAGCCTGCGCTGAGTGCCGGGCGTGTGCAGAGCGTGGCTGTACGTCTGATTGTGGAGAGGGAGCGTGAGGTGCTGGCGTTCAGGGGCGAGGATTCGTATCGTGTGACGGCGGTCTTCAAGACGAGGTCAGGCGAGGAGTTGCGTGCTGAGCTGAACAAGCGTTTTGCTACGATGCAGGATGCTATGGCTTTCCTTGAGGGCCAGAAGGACGGGGTGTTCCGTGTGGATGAGGTCACGTGTAAGCCTGCGAGGCGTTCGCCGGCTCCTCCGTTTACGACGAGTACTTTGCAGCAGGAGGCTGCGCACAAGCTTGGCTTGAGTGTGGCGCAGACTATGGTGGTGGCGCAGCGTCTGTATGAGAATGGTCTCATCACGTATATGCGTACCGATAGTGTAAACTTGTCGAGCTTGTGTCTCGGGGCGTGCAAGGACTACATCGCTGAGCAAATGGGCGAGGAGTATGTGCGTACGCGCCAGTATCATACGAGTTCGAAGGGTGCTCAGGAGGCTCACGAGGCTATTCGCCCTACGTATATGACTACTACGCAGATTTCGGGTACTTCACAGGAACGCCGTCTGTATGAGCTGATATGGAAGCGTACCGTGGCTTGCCAGATGGCGGACGCTGAGATCGAGCGTACGGTGGTGACGATAGTGAATGATAATGATTTCGGGAGCGAGGGGTATCAGTTTGTGGCTACGGGTGAGGTTGTCAAGTTTGATGGCTTCCTCAAGGTGTATCAGTCTGCCAACGATTCTGACGGTGAGGGTGAGAATGAGAACAAGCGTATGCCTGCGGTTCAGATGGGGGACGGGCTTGCGAATGTGGAGATTGTGGCTACGCAGCGTTTCGCTCAGCGTCCTACGCGCTACAACGAGGCTTCGCTTGTGAAGAAGCTTGAGGAGCTTGGCATTGGTCGTCCGTCTACTTATGCTACTACGATTACTACTATCCAGGATCGTGAGTATGTGCTCAAGGGAGATAAGCCTGGCGAGCAGAGGAGCTATGCTGTGATGACGCTCAAGGGCGGCAAGATCTCTAAGGGGGAGAAGTCGATTACTGTGGGTGCGGAGCGTGGCAAACTGCTGCCTACGGATACGGGCATCGTGGTGAATGATTTTCTGATGGACAGCTTCCCTGAGATTATGGACTACAACTTTACGGCTCAGGTGGAGAAGGAGTTTGACGACATTGCTGAGGGCAAGTGTGAGTGGACGGGTGTGATTCGCTCGTTCTACAAGGAGTTTGAGCCTAAGGTGGAGCAGAGTATGAACAGCCGCAGCGAGCATCGTGTGGGTGAGCGTATCTTGGGCAACGATCCTAAGACGGGGCAGGTGGTGTCGGTCAAGATTGGGCGTTTCGGTCCTGTCGCTCAGATAGGTAGTACTGATGGCGAGACGAAGCCAGTGTTTGCGCAGCTCAAGGAGGGGCAGAGTATCGAGACGGTGAGTCTTGAGGAGGTGCTGGAGTTGTTTAAACTGCCTCGTGAGCTTGGCGAGTTTGACGGTACTACGGTGAGGGTCGGGGCTGGCAAGTATGGGCCGTATGTCAATTATGGCAAGGTCTATATCAGCATTCCTAAGGATGTCGACCCGGTGACGCTTTCGCTTGAGGGTGCTGTGCAGTTGATTCTACAGCATCGTCTGGATGATGCTAAGAGACATCTGAAGACTTTCGAGCAGGACGCTGAGCTTGAGGTGATGAATGGGCGTTATGGCCCGTATCTGTCGTACAAGAAGCAGAACTACAAGCTGCCGCGCAACTTGCACGATAAGGCTGAGTCGCTGACCTACGAGGAGTGTATGGAGATTATCAACGCTGCCCCTGAACCAACTCAAAGACGTAGAAGGAAGTGAAGAGCATAGTGCTGTTGGGCTATATGGGTGCTGGCAAGACGACTATCGGTCATGCGCTGGCAAAGGTGCTTGGTGTGACGTTCTACGACTTGGACTGGTATATCGAGATGCGTTTCCACAAGACGGTGGCGCAGATCTTTGCTGAGCGCGGCGAGGAGGGTTTTCGCGAGATTGAGCGTAATATGTTGCATGAGGTGGCTGAGTTTGAGAATGTGGTCATCTCGTGTGGTGGGGGGACGCCTTGCTTTTTTGACAATATGGACTATATGAATAGTCTGTGTACGACGGTTTATCTCAAGGCTTCGCCTGAGGTGCTGGCTTCGCATCTGAGAATGGGCAGGACGGTGCGTCCGCTCATCGTTGGCAAGACGGACGAGGAACTTGTGGAGTATATCAGGGATATGCTCAAGGAGCGTGAGCCTTTCTACAACAAGGCGCAGCATGTCTTTGTCGTCGACCTGCTTGAGACTCGTGAGAGGGTGGGCGAGAGTGTGCGCCTGCTGATGGATTCGGTATTAACCTTAAAATAACACTATAACTACGTAAGAACTAATGAAGAAGTGGCGTATTGAGGATTCGGAAGAGCTCTACAACGTTAAGGGTTGGGGAGTGAGTTTCTTTGGTATCAACGAGAAGGGGCATGCTTTTGTCGAGCCTAAGAAGAATGGTGTGCGTGTCGACCTCAAGGAGGTGGTAGACTATCTGGAAGCGCGTCATGTGTCTGCTCCTCTGTTGTTGCGTTTCCCCGATATTCTGGACAGCCGTATCCAGAAGACTGATGCTTGCTTTCGCAAGGCTGGCAAGGAGTATGACTACAAGGGTGAGCATTTTATCATCTATCCTATCAAGGTCAACCAGATGCGCCCCGTGGTGGAGGAGATTATTTCGCATGGTAAGCGTTATAATATCGGTCTGGAGGCTGGCTCTAAGCCTGAGCTTCATGCTGTGCTGGCTACTAATATGGATAGCGACTCGCTAATCATCTGCAACGGACACAAGGATCAGAACTTTATCGAGATGGCTCTGCTGGCTCAGAAGATGGGCAAGCGTATTTATCTCGTGATCGAGAAGCTGCCGGAGCTTAGGATTATTGCTGACACGGCTGCCAAGCTGGGGGTACGTCCGAATCTGGGCATTCGTATAAAACTGGCTTCGAGCGGTAGTGGGAGGTGGAGCGAGAGTGGGGGTGATGCTTCTAAGTTTGGCTTGAACAGCACGGAGTTGCTGCGCGCTCTGGAGACTCTCGAAGAGATGGGGCTGACGGACTGCTTGCGCTTCATACACTTCCATATCGGCAGCCAGATTACTAAGATTCGCCGTATATCTACGGCTTTGAAGGAGGCTGCGATGTTTTACGTGCAGCTTCATCAGATGGGGTGCAATATCGAGTTCGTGGATTGTGGCGGTGGTCTTGGTGTGGACTATGACGGTACGCGGTCGAGCAATTCTGAGAGTTCGGTCAACTATAGCATTCAGGAGTATGTCAACGACTGTGTGTATACTTTTGTCGAGGCTGCTAATCAGGCTGGAATTCCTCACCCTAATATCATCACGGAGGGTGGACGCTCGCTTACTGCTCATCATTCGGTGCTTGTGCTCGATGTCTTGGAGAGTGTCACTCCGCCTCAGATGCCTGAGGACTTCCAGCCTGGCGAGGACGATCATAAGTTGGTGCATGACTTAACTGAGATATGGGACAAGTTGTCGAGCCGCTCTATGTTGGAGGACTGGCACGATGCTGAGGAGATACGCGAGGAGGCTCTCGATATGTTTCGCCATGGTATCATTGATCTCAAGACTCGTGCGCAGATTGAGTCTATATATTGGGCTATCAGCCGTGAGGTGGCTGAGTTGGCTCACCATCAGAAGCATGTGCCCGACGAGTTGCGCAAACTGGACAAGCAGATGGCTGATAAGTATTTCTGCAACTTCTCGCTTTTCCAGTCGATGCCTGACTCGTGGGGTATAGACCAGCTTTTCCCTATCATGCCGATAGCGCGTCTTGAGGAGCAGCCTACGCGTAGCTGTACGTTGCAGGACATAACTTGCGATTCGGACGGTAAGATTGGTGCTTATGTCAATGGCGGACAGCAGACTTCGTATCTGCCTCTGCATGCTATCAAGCCGGGAGAGCACTATTACATCGGGGTCTTCCTCGTGGGGGCTTACCAGGAGATACTCGGCAATATGCACAACTTGTTTGGCGATACGAATGCGGTTCATATCTCGCTGGACGGCGATGAGGAGAATGGATATTCGATTGACAAGGTCATCGATGGTGAGACTGTGGCGGACGTGCTCGAGTACGTGCAGTATGAGCCTAAGAAGCTTGTACGCCGTCTCGAAATATGGGTGAGCCGTGCTATCAAGGACGGCAAGATAACTGAGGCTGAGGGAAAGGAGTTTATCAGCAACTATCGTGCTGGTTTGTATGGATATACGTATTTGGAGTGAGTGAGGTTTTGAGGTTTTGAGGTCGCTTCGCTTGTGAGGTTTTAAGGTTTTATACTTTGACATTAAACAACCATTAAACAGCCATTAAATAACCAAACAACAAAAGACCCAACCAAACAACCAAACAACCAAACAACCAAACAACATGAAACCATTAACAGTCATAAAGGTGGGAGGTGCTGTGGTCGAGGACGAAGCGTCGCTGAAGTGCTTGCTTGACCAGTTTGCTGCATTTGAGGGGAGGAAGGTGCTTGTACACGGTGGCGGACGTAGTGCTACGCGTGTGGCTGCCAGTCTTGGTATAGAGAGCGTTATGATAGGTGGACGTCGTGTCACGGATGCTGAGACGCTCAAAGTGGTCACTATGGTCTATGCCGGACTTGTCAACAAGAATATTGTGGCTCAGCTGCAGGCGCGTGGGGTGAATGCCCTGGGGCTGACGGGGGCTGATGTCGATGTGATTCGCAGTCGCAAACGTCCTCTTAAGAAGGTGGTGATGGACGACGGGTCCTCTCAGATGGTGGATTTCGGCTTTGTGGGCGATGTGGACCGCGTAGATGACGAGGTGCTCTCGTCGCTTGTCGAGACTCTCGCACAGGGTGGGCGTAACGGGGCTGTGGTGATGTCTCCTCTGACTCACGACGGACTGGGCAATATGCTCAATACTAATGCTGATACTATAGCGGGCGAGACTGCGCGTGCGTTGGCAAAGCATTATGATGTGACTCTGACTTTCTGCTTCGAGAAGCCTGGGGTGATGCGCGACCCTGACGATGACGATAGCGTCATTCCGCAGATTTCGCTGCGCTCTTATCAGCAGCTCAAGGAGCAGGGCATAGTGTCGGGAGGAATGTTGCCAAAGCTGGATAATGCCTTTGAGGCTATCAGACAGGGCGTGAGTAGGGTTATAATCACTCATTTTAGCGACATAGCCTGCGAGGGCGGTACGGTAATAGTGGAGGAATAATTCGAGTTGGAGCAGCGGTTCAAGATAGAGATACTACCCATGAAGGACAAGCTCTTCAGGCTTGCCCTTCGTATCACTATGAATCGCGCGGAGGCTGAGGACGCGGTTCAGGAGACTCTCTTGAAGTTGTGGAGCAGGCGTGACGAATGGGACAGGGTGTCTTCGCTTGAGGCTATGGCGATGACTATCTGTCGCAACCAGTCGTTGGACTACGCCAAGAGGTCGGGTAGGGATAATCTTTCTCTCGATGTAGAGCGCGATAGTCCTGTGAGTACTCGGACTCCTTTGCATAGTCTCGAAGATAAGGAGAAGCGGCAGCTCCTGCAAAGGCTCATAGATAGTCTGCCTGAGGTGCAACGTTCGATTCTGGAACTGCGTGAGTCGCAGAACAGGTCGTTTGCTGAGATTGCTGAGATTCTCGGACTTTCGGAGACGCAGGTACGTGTGTATCTGCATCGAGCACGCCAAAGAATCAAGGCTGAGTTTGAGAGAGTTTATTTTTGAGGTTTTTTTGAGGTTTTGAGGTTTTGAGGTTTTGAGGTTTTGAGGTTTTGAGGTTTTGAG
>CAMEQD010000052.1:0-16877 GCA_945932615.1 uncultured Prevotellaceae bacterium
GCAGGCAGGCAGGCAGGCAGGCAGGCAGGCAGGCAGGCAGGCAGGCAGGCAGGCAAAGCTATGGGCGTATAGTTCATACGCTGACAGACAATTTTTGTGCATCATCCCTCTTCGGGGCAAGACATAGGCTTGCCCCGAAGAGGGATGATGCATTTCGTGTTTCATGTCTTATGTTTCATAAATTAACCAATAATAATCAAATAATCTAAATTTAACAACAATGAAAAAAATTTATCTCTTAGCTTTTGCTCTCATAGGAGCAATAAGTAATGTGTTCACGGCGCAAGCGCAAGTTGAGAACGTTGATTTGCCTTTATCGCATGAACAAACAGGTTTCGCACGAGGTTCAAATACAGAGCTTGAAAAACAAATTGTTTCTAGTAATGAAGCAAATCAGGCGTTGGCTGTAGCGGCTTTCTTTGGTGATAATACAAAGATTGGAGAACGTAGATTGGTCGTGGGTAATGGACAAAGTGATGCAAACTTTGCAGGTGACCTCACAAATATATCAGCAACGGGGTTTAGTTATGTAGGACGTCTAAAAAAATCTGGAGAGTTTGTAGCTCAAATTTACGATATGGAGCATGCTGCTTCTTCTGTTACTGTGTCGTTTAAAGCTGGAGGAAACGTTAGTAGGACAACATTTTCTATTTGGAAAATTAGAGAAGGAGTGGCAACAAAGTTAGCCTCAACATCAGCTGATTTTTCTAAGGATGTGACAAATACAATAACTACTGGAGACGCGAATATTCAGAAGCAAGATCGCTTGGTTCTGATGTGGACAGGTATGACTGCAGGTCAGCAGGTTAACATTACTGAATTCAGTGCATCATACAAACATACTCCTGACTCATATGAATTGACTGTCGGTGCTACTGGGTGGGCAACAATCTATCTTGACTTTAATGCGACAATACCTACTGGTGTTAAAGTATATGGAGTGACAGCAAACCCAGGAGACACTAAGGCTCAGCTTAGAGAAGTCAGCGGTGTAATAGCTGCTAATAAGGGCTATTTGGTAAAAGGCGAAGTAAAAGGCGAAGCGCGAAATTATACTTTTAATGAACCTACTATTACAACAGATCCAAGTGAGGTTGCGACAAACTTGTTGGGTTCTGTAACTGATTCTTATCTACCAGATGAGGCTTATGTTTTGGCAGATGGAACATCAGGTGTAGGATTTTATAAGGCAAAACATAATATGGATGGGACAGGTAATTCTGGTTTAACACATTTCAAGAACAATGCCAACAAGGCTTACTTGCCAGCAGGTGGTGCAAGTGCCCGCGTCCTGACCTTCAACTTCGACGACAATGCCGAGACAGGTATCAACGCAGTAGAGATTGAGGAGGCTGCTCCAGCCAATGCTGCAATCTATGACCTGAGCGGTCGTCGTGTACAGAGCGCGAAGTCAGGCCTCTATATCATCAATGGTAAGAAAGTAATCAAGTAATCACCCCAAAAATAGTAAAAATACAATGAAGAAAGCATATATCGCCCCAGCTACAGGGGTATACAATATAGACTGCGTGACAAATATCATGTCAGGAAGCTTGAACATTTATAGTTCTGATGAAGTTGATACATCATTAGAAGGTGTTCAGCTCGGTCGTGAGGACAACTCTGTCTCAAACATCTGGGATAGCGAATGGTAAGCATTTTCTCATTTTTGAGAAAGTTTTAGTTAAGTTAAGTTTCGCATCAGGGTTGCCCGTGAGGGTAGCCCTGATTTTGGCATCTGAAGATACTTGCCCAACTATGTGGAGATAAATGGCCAAGTATCTGGACATATTTGGCAAAGTATCTTGACATAGTGAAAAAGGTGGGCAAATTTGCTTTTCCGCTCAATGCTCTACTTTTGCTCGTCGGCAAAATTCGTAACTCTGAGCTTCGCTCGAAGTTCTTGGACAAGCCAAGCGAAAACAAGTTTTCGTGGTCCTTTCGCTCGGGAAAAGCAAATTAAAGCTTACTTTATTTGCTTTTCCGCTCGCTTATTCGTAACTCTGAGCTTCGCTCGAAGCTACTCTCGCTCGACAAAAACAAATTAAACTGAGTTTTATTTGTTTTTGTTCTCGCTTATTCGTAACTTTGCAAGCTGTGATACGTAGTGTGCTGATTTTTATGGTGTGCTGGGCTACGATGCTTGGTATCATTCCCCTGCGAGCTGAGGTGGCTGAGTGGGGGGATGTGGAGGTTAGTGTGCTGACTTGCTCACCGGGAAGTGAGGTGTATTCGCTCTACGGACATACTGCTGTGCGCGTGAGAGAGCGGGGTATGTCGGGGAGGGACTACGTGTTTAACTATGGGGTGTTTGACTTCAATAGTGACTGGTTTCTGTGGAGATTTGTGTTGGGTAGGACGGACTATATGTGCATGGCTGTGCCTACGCGTAACTTCCTGGAGGAGTACAGACTGCGGGGAAGCGGTGTGATGGCTCAGGTGATCAACTTCTCGCCTGAGGAGGCGAGATTGTGTCGCGACAGGCTTTTGCTCAATGTCATGCCTCAGAATAGGGTGTATCGCTATAATTATCTTACGTGTAATTGTACTACCAGGGTGATGGACTTGATTGAGTCGTGTGTGGACGGGGCGGTGGTATATACGGAGAATAGGGACGCGCTCTCGTATCGAGATATCATACATCAGTATACGGCTGAGTCTCCTTGGGCTCAGGAGGGTAATGATGTGTTGCTTGGGGCGGATGTGGATACGCTGCTGTGTGAGAGGGCTAAGTGTTTCGTGCCTTGGAATTATTATGCTGCATTGACTGCTGCTGTGGTGCGCAGGCCTTCTGACGATACGCGTCGTCTGGTCAGCTATACTGAGGTGCTGGTGGCTGAATCGCAGCATCCTGTGGCTATGGCTGAAGGTGGGGAGTGGGCTCACCCTATCCTTGTGGGGTGGGGTGTGTTGGCTTTGTTCGTTTTGATTGGGGCGTGCGAATTGTGGGCTGGCAGGGTCTGCTTGCCTTTGGACGTGGTGGTGATGCTTGCTCATGGTCTGATGGGCTGTGTGTTGCTGTTTGTCTTCTTGTTTTCGCAGCACCCTACGTTGGATAGCAACTTTCTTGTGGCTGTGCTCAATCCTTTGCCTTTGGTGGCTTTGCCGTATGTGGTGAGGTCGGTATGGCGTGGGCGTGTGTCGGCTTGGCACTATGTGATGATTGTGGTCCTGGTGCTGTTCTTGCTGTTTATGCCGTGGATTCCTCAGCGTATGCCTGTGTTGTGTGTGCCTTTGGTCTTGGCTTTGATGTCGAGGTATGTGGCGCATTTGTTGGTGATAAGTAGGCGAGGGAGGGCTGTGTCATGATGCGTGGTTACGGTACGAGATATGGGCTGCTGGTGACGCTGGGTGTGCTTTGGTCGCTGTATGGGGCTGAGGCGCAGGCTTCGCGGGTGATGCCGCGTCTGGTGGTCAATATCATGGTGGACCAGCTTCGCTCGGAGTGTATTGATGCTTTCTCGCAGCTGTATGGCGAGGGTGGCTTTAAGTTGCTGATGAGCGAGGGGGCTTTCTACTCGCAGGCTGAATATCCGTTTGCGCGTCCTGATCTGGCAAGTGCTTCGGCGTGTGTGCAGTGTGGCGCGTCGCCTTATGACAATGGTATACCGGGTTTGCGCTGGCTCGACAGGAAGACGCTGATTCCTGTGCATTGTGTGGATGATGCGGATTTCGAGGGTGTGTTTACGCATGGTGGGGCTTCGCCTCTGAGACTGAGGGTGTCTACGATTGGTGATGAGCTGAAGGTGGCTACCAAGGGGAGGGGCATGGTGTTTGGCGTGGCGCATGGTAGGGAGGCTGCTGTACTGTCGGCTGGTCATGCTGCTGATGGGGCTTTTTGGGTCAACGTGCCTGACGGGGCGTGGTGTACGTCGTCGTATTATGGAAGCGTGCCTGCGTGGCTCGGGGGGTATAATGATATTTCTAAGGCGTCGGGGCGTATAGATGCTAAGGCTTCGCTTGCTTCGATTAATGATGAGGTGTGCAATTTTGCGCGCTACTGTTTGCAGTGTTCGGGCATGGGGCTTGATGATGATGCTGACTATATGTCGGTGTCGTTTTCTGCTGCTTCGAATGCTGCGAAGGGGTCTGAGACGGAGCTGCAAGAGACTTATGTGCGTCTTGACTATAGTATAGCCAATCTCATTGAGGCTGTATGCAAGAGGGTGGGTAGGGAGCGTGTGCTCTTTGTGCTTACGGGCTCGGGGTATTGTGATGAGGCTGAGGCTGATGACTTGAGCCGTTATCGTATACCTACGGGTACGTTTAGCATCACGCGGGCGCAGATGCTGCTCAATATGTATTTGATTGCGGTGTATGGCGAGGGGCAGTGGGTAGAGACGGCTCTTGACAACGAGCTGTATCTGAATCTTAAGATGGCTGAGCAGCGCAATGTCAATATCGACGAGATGTTGGCGCGGTGTTCGTCGTTCTTGATTCAGCTCTCTGGGGTGAAGGACGTGTACACTCGCGAGAGGCTTGCTTTGGGGGCTTGGACTCCGGGTATCTCGAAGTTGCGTAATGCGTATAGCCCGCAGTGCTCGGGCGATATTATGATTCAGGTGTCGCCGGGGTGGTCGTTGGTCAACGATGTGACGGGTGAGAGCCGTATCTCGCGCGAGGGCTATGTGTGTTTCCCTCTGTTTTTCTTCGGTGCTGGTGTGGTGCCGCAGAAGGTGGACGTGCCTGTGACTGTGGATCGCATTGCGCCTACGGTGTGCAGGGCTCTGCGTATTCGTTCGCCCAATGGGTGTGCGCAGGCTCCGTTGTAAGTAAGTAAGGACAACGGATTGTGAAACAGAGAAACCAACCAAATAACAAAACAACAAAACAACAAAAATGGGTATATCTAATTTTTTAGTGAAATTATTTGGCGACAAGAAGTCGCGTGACTATAAGGCTTACCGTCCTTTGGTGGACGCTGTATGCGATATTTATCCTAAGATTTCGGCTTTGGGCAATGATGAGTTGCGCGAGCGTGTGCAGGAGATTCGTCGTATGATTGCTGAGCGTGTGTCGGCTGAGCGTGAGGAGATCGAGCGTATCAAGGCGCAGATTCCTGAGACTGACATTCAGGACCGTGCGCCTTTGTTCCATCAGATTGACAAGCTGGAAAAGGATGTGCTTGACAAGCTTGAGGTGGTGCTCGACGAGGTGAGGGCTGAGGTTTTTGCTATCGTCAAGAGTACGGCGGAGCGTTTTGCGAAGAATGCTGACATTCGTGTGAAGGCCACGGATTTTGACCGTGAGCTGGCTGCTAAGCATGATTTTGTCGATATTGATGGTGATACGGCTGTGTATCACAACGAGTGGGTGGCTGGCGGCAACTCTACGTTGTGGAACATGGTGCATTTTGATGTGCAGCTATTTGGCGGTACGGTGTTGCATCAGGGCAAGATTGCTGAGATGTTTACTGGTGAGGGTAAGACTCTGACGGCTACTCTGCCTGTCTTCCTGAATGCTCTGACGGGCAATGGTGTGCACGTGGTGACGGTCAATGATTATCTTGCCAAGCGTGACTCTGAGTGGATGGGACCGATATATATGTTCCACGGTCTGAGTGTGGATTGTATTGACAAGCATGAGCCTAATAGTGTGGCTCGCCGCAATGCTTATCAGGCTGACATTACTTTTGGTACGAACAATGAGTTTGGCTTTGACTACTTGCGCGACAATATGGCTCAGGATCCTGCTGACTTGGTGCAGCGCAAGCATAACTATGCTATCGTCGATGAGGTGGACTCTGTGTTGATCGATGATGCTCGTACTCCGCTGATTATCTCTGGACCTGTGCCTAAGGGTGATGATCAGATGTATGAGGAGTATCAGCCTTTGGTGGAGCGTCTCGTGGGTGTACAGCGTACTCTGGCTACTCAGTATTTGGCTGAGGCTAAGAAGGCTATCTCTGAGGGTATGGCTAACAATAACAAGGAACAGACTCAGAGTGGTTTCCTCTCTCTGTATCGCAGTTATAAGGCTTTGCCTAAGAATAAGGCTTTGATTAAGTATCTCTCTGAGCCTGGCATCAAGTCGGGGTTGCTCTCGACTGAGGAGATTTATATGGAGAATAATAACCGCCGTATGCCTGAGGCTATCGAGCCTTTGTATTTCGTGGTCGACGAGAAGCAGAATAGTGTGGATCTCACGGACAAGGGTAATGACTGGCTGGCTTCGCAGGTGAACGACCATTCGCTCTTCGTCTTGCCTGACATTGCTGGCATGATGTCGCAGATTGAGGCAGACAAGTCGCTCGACGACGAGGCGCGCGTACAGCGTAAGGACGAGGTCTACAATGACTATGCGCTCAAGAGCGAGCGTGTGCATACTCTCCAGCAGCTGCTCAAGGCTTATACGATGTTTAATCTCAATGATGAGTATGTTATTCAGAATGGTGAGATTAAGATTGTCGATGAGCAGACGGGACGTATCATGGAGGGACGTCGCTGGAGTGATGGCTTGCACCAGGCTGTGGAGGCTAAGGAGCATGTCAAGGTGCAGGCGGCTACGCAGACTTATGCTACGATTACTCTGCAGAACTATTTCCGTATGTATCACAAACTTGCTGGTATGACGGGTACTGCGGTGACTGAGGCTGGTGAGTTTTGGGACATCTATAAGCTTGATGTGGTCGAGGTGCCTACTAATCGCGAGGTGATTCGTACGGATATGAATGATCGTATCTATAAGACTCAGCGTGAGAAGTATATGGCGGTGATCGATGAGGTGGAGCGTATGCGTAATGCTGGCAGGCCTGTGCTGGTTGGTACGACGAGTGTGGAGATTAGTGAGCTGCTGTCGCGTATGTTGCAGATGCGTAAGATTCCTCATCAGGTGCTCAATGCTAAGTTGCACCAGAAGGAGGCTGACATTGTCAAGGAGGCTGGTCGCAGTGTGGGCGGTCTGGGCACGGTGACGATTGCTACGAATATGGCTGGTCGCGGTACTGACATCAAGCTTACTCCTGAGGTCAAGGAGGCTGGAGGTCTTGCCATCATTGGTACTGAGCGTCATGAGAGCCGTCGTGTGGACCGTCAGCTTCGTGGTCGTTCGGGACGTCAGGGTGATCCGGGCTCATCTGTGTTCTATGTGTCGCTTGAGGACAAGCTGATGCGTCTCTTTGCCAGCGAGCGTATTGCTAAGGTTATGGACCGATTGGGCTTCCAGGAGGGTGAGATGATTGAGCATAGCATGATCACTCGTTCGATCGAGAATGCGCAGAAGAAGGTGGAGGAGAATAACTTCGGCGTGCGCAAGCGTCTGCTTGAGTATGATGATGTGATGAACAAGCAGCGTACGGTAATCTATGAGAAGCGTCGTCATGCTCTCATGGGTGAGCGTCTCGGCATGGATATCGCTGATATGATATGGGATCGTGTGTGTCATATCATGGAGGGGCGTGATTTCGACAATTGCCGTGAGCAGTTCCTTGAGGTCTTGGCTATGGAGTTCCCTCTGTCGCAGGATCGTTATCAGAGCGGCAATATGGACGAGATGGCTGAGGAGGTCTATCAGAAGGCGATGGAGCGTTTCAAGCAGAAGTGTCAGATCATCTCGACTAATGCTTACAAGGCTGTGTCGATGATTGTGGAGAATCCTGACTCCATGCCTCACTATGAGAATATAATGGTGCCTGTGATTGATGGACGTCGTGTTTATCAGGTCCAGGTGAATATACGCGAGGCGTATGATACGAAGGCGCAGAATGTTGTGTCGGCGTTCCATAAGAGTCTTATCTTGCATACGATTGATGAGGCTTGGAAGGAGAACTTGCGCCTGCTCGATGAGTTGAAGCATTCTGTGCATAATGCTTCGTATGAGCAGAAGGATCCGCTGCTTATCTACAAGCTTGAGTCGGTGAAGTATTTCGACCAGATGGTCAATAAGATCAATGACCGCACGGTGAGCGTGCTGATGCGTGCACAGGTGCCTGAACTGCAGATTCGTGAGGCTCCTGCTGAGCCTGTCAGACAGCCTAAGCAGCGTCTGCAGGAGAGTCGCTCGGATATGACTGACGAGGGTATGCGTTCTGCTGCCAGTCGTGACACTCGAGAGCAGCAGCCACGACAGCCTATACGCAGGGAGAACTTGCCTGGACGCAATGAGCCTTGTCCTTGCGGGTCGGGTCTGAAGTTCAAGAACTGTCACGGCAAGGGTATAGTATGATAGAGATATTATGAAGAGTCCTAAGTTAGAATTGCAACGTGCGTTGAGGCACGTTGCAGCACGCTTCCCTCAGGATAGGGAGCCTGTGCTTACTGACATCGCGCTGAGGGTGTTCCCTCATAGTGGTGAGGTGCGTTTCTATGACGATGAGGAGCAGGAACTGATGCGTATCGTCATACCGGAGTGGATTAAGGGTTCGTGTGACGAGGCTTTCTACGACAAGGTTGCTCCAGTGCTGCGTCAGGTGCTGGCGGACTCGCGCAAGGATATCATCGACAAGATGTCGCTCCTGCGTCCGTTCTCGTTTACGATGCAGGACGAGGAGGGCGATACGCTGACTGACCTTTATATCGTAGATGACGATGAGACGATGATTATCTCGGGAGACCTCTTAGAGGACTTGGACAAGGATCTGGATAGTTTCCTTGATGATCTGATGAAAGATTAGTATAGGGAGAGTAAGACTTGCCAGGGTCACAATCTGACTCGTTGGCGAGTCTTTCTTCGTCCTGGGGGCATAGCGTGTCAGTATGGGCATTATCACTATGGTGGTGATGGCGTACCATGCTATGACGAGTGGTAGACTAATGTAGCCCATTGATGCCGGGAGGCTGAGCAGTATTGCTGCGATGCTTGCGTAAAGGACGGAGACGATGTATCGTGCTGTGTCGATGGGGCGTGTGGTGTGCATTCTGCTCTTGAGGAGCCCCATGCTGTCTTCGTCCCAGGCGTGGCGCGAGGCGAGGACTGGCAGCGAGGGTGCAAGCATGGCGTAGAGTATGGCAAATTCCTGAAAGTCCGTGTTGATGCTGGAGAGGGCTGTCATTATCGTTGCGCATAGGGCACTGCCTGCTGTTTTTCGCCGTATTGAGGGGGTACGCCATCTGAGGCGCATCTCCCGGCTTATGTAGCCGCGTCCTGCTGTGATTGGGCACGGCATTTTTTTTGCTGTCTTGTGGGCGAGGGTGAGGCTGACGTGTCGCAGGGCGAGGTATGCGAATCCGTTGGCTATGAAGATGGGGCATAGCCACCACTGGGGCCATAGTGCTGCCACCCAGATATAGTTGATGGGCATGAGGGTGTAGCGTAGGGCGTAGGCGAGGTGTAGGGCGTAGCGTGGTATGGGCAGGTGGCGGAAACGGGTGCCAAAGGGGGAGGGGGTAGTCTGTAGCAGCAGGCGTATGATGTGGTCGCTGATGATGAGGGCGGGGAGCATGTGTGTGGTCTGCTGTGGGCTGAGTGCTTGCATTCCCCATGCGAGGACTATCCACAGGGCTGCCTGTAGCGTCCAGATCAGTATGTCGCGCTTGAAATGCAAACTGCGCCGCTTCTCTATGTATGAGAGGCGGCACAGTTCTGCTATGATTGTCATGACGGTCATTTCCCTCTTGGATTGGCTGGGATTTTTCAGCTGAGGGATTTGACGGTCTCTTGGAGGGCTGCAATCTTGCTCTGTGCGTCAGAGAGTTTCTTGCGCTCGAGTTCTACGACTTGTGCTGGTGCATTCTGCACGAAGCGTTCGTTGCTGAGCTTCTTTTCGATGCCTGCCATGAAACCTTGCAAACGCTTGATTTCGGCTTCGGCCTTGGCTATCTCGGCTGCGGCATCTATGAGGTTGCCCAGAGGGACTGCGTATTCGCTCGTTCCTACGAGGAATGACTGTGATGAGTCGCTCTTCTGCTCTACGTAGTGTATTTCGCTCAGACCTGCCATCTTCTTGACGAGGGCTTCACCCCATTCTTCAGAGAGGGGAAGTCGCCCTGCTACTACTTCGAGACTGAGGGCTTCGCGTGGTGAGATGTTCTTCTGCTGGCGTACTGCGCGTACTCCGGAGATTACTTGCTTGGCTGCCTCGAATCTGGCTATCAGTGCTGCGTCTTCTGCGCTTGGCTCTGAGAGTGTGAGGGTTGAGGTCATGATGCTGTCGCCCTCGGCACGCTCTGCGATGTGCTGGTAGAGCTCTTCGGTGATGAACGGCATGAAGGGGTGGAGTAGCTTCATGAGGTGCTCGAAGATGTCGAGGGTTGCTGTGAGGGTCTTGGAGTCGATGGGCGCCTGGTATGCTGGTTTGATCATCTCTAAGTACCAGCCTGAGAACTCGTCGGTGAAGAGCTTGAATGTTGCCATGAGGGCTTCGTTGAGGCGGTACTTGTTGTAGAGGTCGTTGATTTCGGCTGCGTAGGTGCGTAGCTGTGCTTGCATCCACTCGATAGTGTGGAGGTTGGCTGTGGGCTGCTCGATGGTGTCGTCTACGCTCCAGCCCTTGATGAGGCGGAATGCGTTCCATATCTTGTTGCAGAATGCTGAGCCTTGCATACAGAGGCTTTCGTCGAAGAGAATGTCGTTGCCTGCTGGGGCTGCAAGGAGCATTCCCATGCGTACTCCGTCGGCTCCGTATTTATCGATGAGTCCGATGGGGTCGGGCGAGTTGCCGAGTTGCTTGGACATCTTGCGACCGAGGTTGTCGCGGACTATGCCTGTGAAGTAGACGTTGCGGAAGGGTACGTCGCCGAGGTATTCCTCGCCTGCCATTATCATGCGTGCAACCCAGAAGAAGATGATGTCGGGACCGGTTACGAGGTCGGCGGTGGGGTAGTAGTAGTTTATCTCGTCGTTGCCTGGATTGTTGATGCCGTCAAAGAGTGATATCGGCCAGAGCCATGATGAGAACCAGGTGTCGAGGGCGTCCTCGTCGTGGCGCAGGTCTGAGGCCTGAATGTCTGACCCGTATTTGGCACGGGCTTTCTGGAGTGCTTCCTCAGCATTCATGGCTACGACGAAGTCTTCCTCGCTGCCTTTGATGTAGTAGGCTGGGATACGGTGTCCCCACCAGAGCTGACGGCTGATGCACCAGTCGTCGATGTTCTCAAGCCAGTTGCGGTATGTCGTGACGTACTTCTGAGGGTAGAACTTGATCTTGCCTTCGAGTACTGGGGGAAGGGCTATGTCGGCAAAGTGCTGCATGCTCAGATACCATTGCATACAGAGGCGAGGCTCTACGGCTGTGTCGGGATTGCGCTCGCTGTAGCCTACCTTGTTTTCGTAGTTTTCGACGTGATCCATGAGGCCTGCTTCGCTGAGGTCTTTGGCTATTTGTTTGCGCACGTCGTTGCGGTCCATGCCAACATACATGCCTGCGGCTGGGCTGATGGTGCCGTCGGGGTTGAAGATGTCGATGGTTTCAAGATTGTGTGTCTTGCCGAGGTTGTAGTCGTTGACGTCGTGGGCTGGGGTGACTTTCAGACAGCCTGTGCCGAACTCGATGTCTACGTATCGGTCCTCGATGACGGGGATAACGCGGCCTACCAGGGGGACAATGACGCGGTGTCCTTTTAGCCACTGGTTTTTGACGTCTTTGGGGTTGATACACATGGCTGTGTCGCCCATGATGGTCTCGGGGCGTGTGGTGGCTACGACGGCGTAGTAGCCGCGCTCGTCACGGTGGAAGACTTCGCCCTCTTGCCCTGTGAGCTGCACTGGGTTGGTGTCGGCATCGGCTACGTAGTATTTCAGGTGGTAGAGTTTTGATTTCTCTTCACGGTAGATTACTTCGATGTTTGACAGGGCTGTCTGAGCCTTGGGGTCCCAGTTGACCATGCGCAGACCGCGGTAGATGAGCCCCTTGTCGTAGAGGTCGCAGAAGACTCTGAGCACGCTCTCGCTGCGCTGCTCGTCCATGGTGAATGCGGTGCGATCCCAATCGCAGCTGGCTCCGAGACGTCGCAGCTGCTTGAGTATGATGCCTCCGTGTTCGTGGGTCCAGTCCCATGCGTGGCGGAGAAACTCGTCGCGTGTGAGGTCTTGCTTGCGTATGCCTTGCTCGGCAAGGCGGTTTACTACCTTGGCCTCGGTGGCTATGCTGGCATGGTCTGTGCCTGGTACCCAGCAGGCGTTCTTGCCTTGCAGACGGGCGCGGCGCACGAGTATGTCCTGAATGGTATTGTTGAGCATGTGACCCATGTGGAGCACTCCGGTCACGTTGGGTGGAGGTATGACGATGGTGTACGGCTCGCGACCATCGGGTTTGCTGCTGAACAGTTTGTTGTCAAGCCAATATTGGTACCATTTGCCCTCTACTTCGGCTGGACTGTACTTTGCTTTCAATTCCATATTTTGCATTTTTTATACATATATTCGGGCGCAAAATTACTAAAAAATCAGCATATTTTTGTACCTTTGCAAGAAATAATTCTATTCTTGTCTAATTATACCCGACAAAATGAGCACACGTGAAGAAAAGTTGCAGGCTTTCGGACGCTTGCTTGATGTGATGGACACTCTGCGTGAGAAATGTCCTTGGGACGCCAAACAGACCAACGAGTCGCTGCGCCCTAATACGATAGAGGAGTGTTTCGAGCTTTGTGACGCTCTGATCAAGAATGACAACAAGGAGATTTGCAAGGAGCTCGGAGACGTGCTCCTCCATATAGTCTTCTATGCCAAGATTGGCAGCGAGAACGGAGTGTTTGATATAGCTGACGTATGCAATAAGTGTTGCGACAAGCTCATCTTTCGTCACCCTCATGTGTATGGTGAGGAGGAGAGCCTCAAGCATTCTGATGTCAATCTCAAGGAGGTGCAGAGCGCGGGCGATGTGGTGCTCAACTGGGAGAAAATCAAGCAGATGGAGAAGGATGGTAATAAAACTGTCCTGTCGGGCGTACCCGATGCCTTGCCCTCGCTCATCAAGGCTTACCGTATTCAAGACAAGGCTCGCAGCGTAGGATTTGACTGGGAGGTGCGCGAGGACGTGTGGGCGAAGGTACACGAGGAGGTTGACGAGCTTCGCGCCGAGCTTGAGAAGGACGATGCGGAGAGGGCTACGTCGGAGTTTGGCGATTTCCTCTTCTCGCTCATCAATGCTGCTCGTCTGTATCATATAAATCCCGACAATGCTCTGGAGCGTACGAACCGCAAGTTCATACAGCGTTTCACCTATGTGGAGCAGAAAGCTAAGGAGCTGGGACTCAAACTTCAGGATATGACCCTCACTCAGATGGACGCTCTATGGAATGAGGCAAAGGGGGTTTAGGTGTTAAACAACTAAACAACAAAACAACAAAACAACCATGAAACGACTATTATTCCCCATCATCGCGTTTGCGATGCTTGCTTTGAATGTGAATGCACAGTCTGTATCTGGTCGCAAGAGTGGAATACAGGCGGAGTCTTCATTCGTGTTTGCTGGAGCTTCCCATTGGGCACTCGGTGCAAGGCAGACCATAGGGTATTGCATCAATCCTGACTGGTTTGTAGGTGTCGGTGCAGGATTTATCTCTAATCTCAACCCCGACGGCAACAATGCCAATATTGCACCTCTGTACCTCAATGCACGTTGGTATTGGAAGGATCGCAGATGGTCTCCATTTGTCGATATGAGTGCAGGGTATGCTTTCGCTACGAGCACGGGTGCTGGTGGCGGCGCATACGTAGCACCGTTGGTAGGTATCAACTATCATATCAAGGGACGCCTCTCGCTCGATCTTGGCCTGGGCTACCTCTACGAGGGGTGTACTTACTACGGTGTGGCATTCAACCAGCACAGCCCCGAAATCAGAGTGGGACTCAGATACTGATTATTTTGTTAAGAGTATTCCCCAAAGTCGGAACGGACTTTGGGGAATTTGCTATTTCAATCTGTGTGTAAAATCTGTAAGAGTCAATATTGGTGGCATAAAGAAATGTGCTATATCATAGAATTTTCTCCAAAAAAAGTTTGAAATATAAAATAAAAGTCATACCTTTGAAGTCGAAAAACATCAATTTATATCAAAACAATGCTCGCAATGTCTCAAAATAATGGGAAAATAACTGCCAAAATATTTGGTGGTTTGAGTTGTTTTGATAGCAAGCAAGCAAGCAAGCAAGCAAGCAAGCAAGCGCTTTCTTTGATTTATAATGTTCGCGCGAGTCTCTCGCTTGCGTTGAACAATTTCGTGCATCACCCCCTCAATGGGCAAGACGTAGGCTTGCCCATTGAGGGGGTGATGCACGTCATGTAGGTGCGTGTTCTTAAACAAATCAATAATCAATTATCAAAACAAACACAAAAAACATGAGAAAATTTTATTTATTCACGCTCGCACTGCTGAGCGCAGTGGGGGCTTGGGCGCAGGTGTCATTTGACAATACGAAATGGTACCTAATTACTGAGGTAAGTACTGGAAAGTATGTAGCATCTAGAACATCTGCTACAGGTGCAGAAGGTAGTTTTGGCATGATGGCAGCTGGGGAAAAAGGTGACCTATTTCGCATTACTGCAAGAGAAAGCGGTTTTGTTCTTACCAATGCGGAGGGAAAAAGTCTTGGAACTAATGATGGAGATCATTGGAATACAACGGAGAGAGAAACAGTTTGGACAATAGAAGCGTCTGATGGTTCTTACACATTGAAAGCACCAAGAACAGGTAAGACTGAGGATACATATTTGAATTATCAGACAGGTCACCCAGAGTCTATCTATATTGATGGTTCAAGTTCTACGGAACCGGAATCGGGTACTTACAAAATACATTTCCAAATCACAGAAGCGACAGATTACGCAACTGTTAAATATGCCTATAATCTCAATGGAACAGAAAAGACAACAATTGAGCAAATGGTAGTCGCTAATGGGGCAATGTACCCCACTCCTAAAGGCTTGCCAAAGTATGTGTCTGCTGCAAGACCTGAGGGTGTAGTTAATACGGCAGATGCAGTTGACGGTATATTAACAAAGTCTGTCTCCTGTACACAGAGTCTTCCATTTGAGGCATTTAATTCCGTAAGTGAAATATCTAAGTGGTATTATGTGAAGATGCACTCAAACAATACAAGATATATAAGGGATGCAGTAGATTATATTTCATACCCGTACACAGGAGATGGCTCGGAAGACGATGAGATTTTCGAAAGTGAAGATAATCACAACTCTGCTCTTTGGGGTTTCGTAGGTGATGCATTTGGTATGAAGTTGGTAAGCAAGTCAAAAAAAGTGGTGGTGTCTAATGGCAGTGGGGATGCATCATTTACGACGACTGAGGATGAGGGTACTGCGTTTGTATTAATTGCAAGTTCAGCAAACAATGCTTGGTTCTGCATGAAATATCCAGGTTCTACACAGTACTTGAATGCGAATAATAATTCGAAAAAGGTGGTTCACTGGAATCAAACCGATGCTGGTTCGTCCATGCAGGTGGAAGAGCTGAAGACGGATGATGGTGTCAATGGTTGGGTGAGCCGAATGGCAGGGCTAGAACCATTTGATATCCTTGATGGTTCAACAGTACAGGGACCATCAGAGTTTGCTAATCCGAGAGAGATAAATGCAGCTATAAGTGACTTTACAACTAAATCTGTAGCAAGTAGGACATTGTTAGAAAAGAGAGCATTTTTACATAGTTCAAATGGCCAGAAGTTAATAAACTATGTTAATCAAGTGGCTACCTATGGCAATCTTGCCAACATCCAGTTCGAAATGAAGGCACAGTATGGTACGCTGATTATGCCTTGCCCATCAAGTGCTGTTGCAGGTTTGAAGACTTACAGGTGTTCTGGCGTTGACGCTAACAATGTGGTGACTCTTGCTCCAAATGGTACTAATGGTGGTGGTGCCCTTGCGCAAGAAGTACCTTACATCATCGAAGCTACTCCTAGAGCTAGGTTCACAATCATTGGCTGGGATAAGGGTAGCCGTGAAACACACACAGATGATAATGGTTATTTGACTGGTGTGTTGGCGGATGAAGGTGCAAATATCCCTGTGAATAGCTATGTTCTTGCAAAGAACAAAGAAGGTAAGGTAGGCTTCTTCAAGGTTACAGGCAATAATGTCACGTGCCCACAGTATAAGTGCTACCTCACTGTGACATCTAACGCCCGTGCATTCTACTTCAGCAGCGAGGACGTAGAGACTGGTATCAACGCTGTAGAGACAGAGGAGGCTGCTCCTGCCAACGCAGTTATCTACGATTTGAGCGGACGCCGCGTACAGGGTGCGAAGTCTGGCCTCTATATCGTAAATGGCAAGAAGGTGATTAAGTAAATGAGGTACATTAAATCAAACTAAACGTAATAAAAAAATGAAAAAGACATATATCAAACCATCAGTAGAGTGTTTCAATGTAAATGCTCAGAGCATCATTGCAACGTCACCAGGATCAAATCCTCTTGCTCTGGATGATGACACCGTGATTAACAATGATAATAAGGACGATTTCAGTATCCTCGGTCGTGAGGATAACGCTGGCTCAAACGTTTGGGACAGCGAATGGTAATACATACTTCTCGTTGTTGAGAAGATTTTGTTAATTGATGTTTGCAGGGCCGCCCGTGAGGGTCGCCCTGCTTTTACGTCTTGGTATACGCTTTGTTGTCGTTTGCTTAATCGCTAGTGAAATCAGGAAAAGACAATACGGAAATGTAACCGTGAATCTTCAGTCTAAACCTCTATTTGTTACTTTTCAAATGCTCAGTCAACTCTAAACCTTTTGCGGTCAATTGATATTTCTGATTTCGACTGTTGGGCTTGTTTGGTATTGTCATTTGGATAATTCCTGCATCTAACAAAGGATAAATATATTTCTTACGGAACTTAGTCCTATCGCTATAATTCATATATGATAACATTTCTGCTATACTCCTTACTTCATTACAGAATATCAATAATTTGTTAAGATCTTTAATATTCCTAAAATCCGCAACTATCATCCAATACACGATTAAGGGTAGATTTA
>CAMEQD010000053.1:0-16400 GCA_945932615.1 uncultured Prevotellaceae bacterium
CGGTATTTGATTCGCCAATAATTGCTCTGTCCGGCTTCAAACTGCCATATCTCCGTGACATCCGTTTGTAGGCGACCGCCACGATACACCTTGCACAGTTCAGGTAAAAGCCATTGTGGATTGGTGAGCCAAACAACTTTGTCCGCACTATATGTATAGAACTTCGGATTGTTCTTGAAAGAGACACGAAAGGCATTAGCACCCAACTTGCTGATGGAAGCTATCTGCAATGTCTTCAACTCTCCGTTCAGGAGAATAATCGATTTGGTGAGGTCTTGCATCATACTCTATCATTATTCTGCATTCGCCAACTGCATCAGTGTTTCAAAGTCGTTGCCCTTGCCGTAGCACTCCATGAAATGCTCGGAGGTGATGTCGAAACTCTTTTTCATGCCCTCATGTATGGCGACTTTTGACACCACGATGATGAATTTTGTGCAGTCGTAGCGTTTGTTCACTTCAAACAGAGTCTTGACATAGACGTAAGACTTTCCCGTATCCGTAGCCATCTCCACGTCGAGTTGGTCGCGTCCGATTTTTTTTCACCACATCGTTGGAGAGGTGGCTATTGCTTCCGACCTGTATATGGTTGATATTCTCGTACTTCAACAGACAGAGGTTATGCTGTTCGTCGAACACGCGCACCACGTTTTTCACGGCATCCTTCTTATATTGTTGTATCTTGAATTTGAGTTTCATCTTTTTGTTTATTATTTCATTTCATCCAAAAAGCGGTCAAAGTCGGAAAGGAAAGTCTGGTCTTGGATTATTCTGTATTTCTCATATTCCCCCAACGCTTTCTCTTCTGCCTGAGTATGGGATATGCGTCCTGCATCGGGAAGGATGTCATGGTCGTTGATAGACAGGAATTTGATTAGTTGCTCCTTCCAGTCCTTCATCGACATAAGCTGTTGACGTTCCGCCCTTAGTTCTGCTATATCTACAAAGGCTGTGGAAAGCAGTTCAAGGGAGCGTACCTCCTTCTCCGACAGGTAATTCTTGGCAATGGTCACGTCGCTCTTCCTGATTCTGCCGTCAGGGGCATTCTTCCAAGTGGTCAGTCCCATGTAGGGTTTTTCGGCATTGGCACGATCAAAGACAATTTCCGCTGCCGTCTGGTGAGTGACAGCATAGTGCATCATATTCTGAACGGTCTTATAGAAAAGTCGTGTGGTCTCGCAGTTCCTGTCGTAGTCGTAACTGCACTCGGCATAGATGTCGGTTATCTTCTGGTAATAGCGTCGCTCTGAGGTGCGTATCTCACGGATGCGTTCAAGCAACTCTTCAAAATAGTCCTCGCCAAAGACAGTCTTGCCTTTCAGACGTTCATCGTCCAGCACAAATCCCTTGACAATGAATTCCTTCAGCACTTTGGTCGCCCAAATGCGAAATTGCGTGGCCTCGTAGCTGTTTACCCTATATCCCACGGCAATGACGGCATCCAGATTGTAGAGCGTCACGCCCTGCTCATCCCATTGTTCCGAGGGAATCAAAATTTTTTTGATGCAGTCGGACAAATGTAGTTCTCCGTTGTTCTCTATCTGTATCAGATGATAGCTGATGTCTGCACCTGTAACTCCAAACAGTTCCGCCATCCGTTGCTGCGAGAGCCAGAAAGTCTCCTGGTTGAACAATACTGACACTTTCACTTTGCCTGTGGATGAACGGTAGATGAGCACATTTCCTTCCATTCCCTTGGCGAGTTCCTTGCCAGTCAATGCCTCTTGGAAATAATCCCGTGCCATCTTGACCATCGGCTTTCGCTGGTCGGCATTGCAAGCGATGCCCATACATGCCATACGTGAGAGCAACAAGCTTGTCACACGGCGAGCTGTGCCGTTGCCCAACTGTGCCATCTCCTCTATCTCACGGAAATGCTCGTTGCAATCCACTCCCCGCTCCACCTGCAAGGCATGAGCCACCTTGTCCATGAGCCTCTCAAAGTTCCAATATTTCGTGTAGCCCATGACCTTGGCCAGTTGGCGGGAGTTCCACCACTCATTGCCAGCCTCGTCCGTCTGTTTGATTACCTCAAAGGGCGATCTCATTGCGTCAGCTTCCATGTTCTTGTTTTTATGATGACAACGGGGATAATTTGAAACAACTTTTCTATTATGTTGCCATTGTTATCATAGTTGTCGTGTTTATAATACCAATGTTACAGACACAAAGTTAAGAAATGATTTTGGAATTATGATATATTTATACGAAAAGCCATAAATAAATTTGCAAATAAGACAGATATATATAAGAGAGTCCCACAAATCGTTTTTGGTTATAAAGTCAATTAAAGCTTGTTTAATACTCCTTTAATGGTTGTTTAATAAATATAATTTAAGAGACTCTGTGATGGATTTTTTAGTTTTTATTGTTATCTTTGAGATTCGAATGACTATGACTAACTTTCTATATGTCTACTATGGCAAAGATAAAATTATACATCGCAAAGGTACAGAGTAACAATAGTGATGCAGCAAAGGGAACTACGGATAACCCTTACAACGAGGCAGAATACGAAGCAATGTTAAACAATGGAACATGGCCTGGTGGTTATGTCCAGAATTTAGGATATTGTGTGAAAGAGGTTGTTATTTCTTCAACATATCTGGATTCGTGGTCTTCCGATGAACCGTGGACTTCCGATGATTTCGACTCATGGAATTACGACAGTGACCCTTGGGAGAATTCTGTAGAAGCCGGATTAACGCAACCTTCAGTGATAGGCGGTTCTGGGAGCAACAATAATGTAGGGCATCAAGCTGGAAATGACTATGAAGGTAATAGTGGTGGGAATAATGGTAGTTCTACAAGTTACAGCATTTTTAAAGCGGTCGCTTATTTGGAAAATCATGCACAACCATACTATGTAAAAGGTCTATGTGGTAAATGTGCTTATGCTGTAAGAATGGCTTTAGAAGCGGGAGTACTATCTACGATGGGACATCCTAAAAGTGCTTGCAGTTATGATTCATTTTTACCAAAGCTTGGATTCTATCAGGTGGACAAGAAAAATTATTTTCCTCAATAGGGTGATATTATTGTTCTGGAAGCTGTAGATGAGCATCCCAATGGAGATATTGCTATGTTTTCTGGAGACAGATGGATCTCAGATTTCGTTCAGCAAGATATGTGGGGAGGTTCTGCGTACAGAAATAAAGCGGAATACACACTATTTAGAAGATAAAACATGCGAAAGCGAGAATATTTAGCTATTCTATTGTCTTTTTTCTTGTTTGCGTCAGGGACTCGGGCACAATATGTAACGAAGGCTGAACAAATTCGCCATTTTTATGACTGCTATATGGAGTGTTTCGAGACTGGAGACCGCAAGATGGAGAGTGATTTGCTGGGCAAGTTCTTAACACGCGAAATGCTGGAGAAAAGAGCACGCCTGATGGCTACTACGGATTCCGACCCGTTATTGCGTGCGCAGGATGTGTCAGAACATGCTCGACAGTCTTTGACATGTCGACATCTGGAGGGTGATTGGTTCGAGGTGGCATATCGTACTTTTGACTGGGATGAACAGGACACCGTAAGCATTCGCATACCAGTGAGAGCCACAAATGACGAGAATGGAGATGTTCGTATCAATTATATCACGCCATATTGGGGTGGAGATAGTTATGGTGATTATTTGTTTGACATCTCAACTCAAAAGGTAACAGACCGATTGGATGCTTGTACTTTCGTAGATACCTTTTTCAAAGCTTACGCTTATTCTTATGCAACTATGTCTCCCACCTTGGAGCAGGATTTGGACCAATTGCGTAAACGATACTGCACACCATTTCTGCAAGGAAAGTATTCTGCTCTAAAGCAACAATTCCAGAAAGATGGCGAGGATATAGATCCGTTGATTGATTGTGCAGACTTTGATGTATTCTGGTATTCTTCTGTCAGGACTGAGATTATCGATAGTCTCACTTTTCGGATTGCTTACGACACGGGCGTTATGGGGTGGAGCAAAAATATAAAGGTTAGGGTAACACGGGAAAAGAAAAGATTCCGACTTTCTGACATAGAGGTGGAATAAGGGTTGATGTAAGATTGTATGTGTATGACGACTCAGATGTGGACGGCACCACAGAGTACTACTCTAAAATAAAATGAGTTACGCAAAAAGAACACGCGATTCATACTGATGCCATGAAGCATGCAATTCTAATATTAGCCCACAAGAACATCGGACAATTATGTAGGTTGGTTGAATATTTTAAGCACGACTGCGATGTATTCATTCATATAGACAGAAAAAAAGTTATAACGCCAGTAGAGAAAGAAAAAATACTCGGTTTTAAACAAGTCAAGTTTATATCACAAGAGTATGATGTGAATTGGGGTGAAAATCAGAAAAAGGTAAAAAAGGCAAAACTTGACTTAAACAACTCCCAACTGGTTTTTCAAAAAAATATAAAACTTATGACTCTGGAAATACATCAAGCCATACAAAACGTGAGTGACAGTTACACACTGGTACAGACAGCAACAACCGGACAAAGACAAGCCGATGAAAACCTGCGTGTCATGACCAGTCGATACGGTAATGGGCTGTGTACTCTCACGGACTTGCTTGAAGCTCAATCAATATGGCAACAGGCACAAAGCAATATGATAGAAGCCAAAGCACAATATAAAATACACCAAATGGAATACCTGAAAGTTTCTGGGGTGTTATATTGAATAACTTCACTTTATTGTCTGTATAATTGTTTTCGATATGCGCTGATGAGGTGGGTACAAACCACCCCATCTTTTCTTTTTTCGACAGTCCCTGTCTTCGTCATCGTATGCTCCACAATGGTTCGTTCTGCCAGTTGCCTGATGGGAAGCCCAGTGCGCCGAGGTCAACTTCGGGATATTCTGCGAAGAGAGACTGCATCTTGTCCAGCATGTCATTTCCCGGAGATATGATATTGAGGAAGTATTTGATGATGCACATATCAAAATAAATCCTGAGAGAATCTGTTGGCAGGTTTATCCATGGTCTCACTATGATATTTGGTATCATGGGGCGCAGCGTGTTCTGTTTGTTCCAAACGCGGGCATGGTGACAACAAAGATTTCGTGTCAGTGTGACAATGGTCATCCACGACTCGAATGGGGCTATTTGCAGATGAAAGGACTGGGACACCCTTTTCTTAATCTTCTTATTCTTGATGTTGGAGTATATATTTGTCATTACTCCCAACGGAAGTATCTCTGACAACATCCAGGCAGGAGGAAAGGGGTCAGAGTAGGCTTCCTTGAAATGTGTGATGAATTCTTCCTTTGAGTGATTCAGCTCGTCCTCAATCAGACTAATAGTCTTGTTGAACTTGACGGGGTTGGAGAAGTTGTTTGGATTAGTCATCCAGAAAGGGTCACCAGTTACCTCACAACCATGTTTGACAATAGCACTGCGCACAGCCACCTCTATCTTCTCAATCTCGTTGAACAACAGCAAACGGAGCTTCTTGTCGAAACGATAAAGCATCATTACCTTACTGAATGTTGCTCCAGGCTTGTATAAGTGTTGTTCTTTGGGCACTCGAAGCAAAGGGTACATATATGCGGACAAACGATAATAGCCGATATGAGTAAGGTAGTGATTAGTCTTGTTCACATCGGTTATTGACAATCCCCTTGATTGGAGAAGAGTGATAAGACTCTGTTCTTCTGTATAATGTTTGCCAAATGGTATTCTTTCTGTCATGTGCATATAAAAAAACGACCCGCTCATTTGAGCTTCAAGAAGTCTCTTCCTCCTTCGCACCTCGGCAATGTTCAAACAAGTTTGACATTGCTCTCGGTTTGTCGTCGGTTGAGCATCGTTGAGAGGCTTGGCGGGTTCTGGTAGTGCAAAGGTACGACTTTTATTTGAGTTGTGCAAGTGTTTGGGGAGAGAAATTGTGCAAGGCGAGAGAAAAATCAACAAACTTGTTTATTTGTTTTTCCGAGCCGCAGCCAATTTTATGTAAAAGTGATGATTTGATGGGTGTTTTTAACACTAGTTGGGTGTTTGGACGTGCAAAATGCGGCATTTACAAACCAAAGTGGGTAGATTACAAACGTATGTCTTACCGTCTTCGGCAGTATGTGCAAATTTTGCACATACTCGGTCTGTAATCAGTTCTCTAGAGTCGAAGATATTCTTTAGATGCTTGGTTATCACGCTTCTATCTATATCAAATAACGTAGCCGTCGCCCTCTGCGTAGCCCAAACTGTCTCGTCTTTATACAGCACCTGTATACCGTCTTCCCAGTGTTTGAGAAACAAAGTTCTTAAAACACTTGGTCATGTCAGAAATTTCACCTATATTGGTGCTGGAAAACAAAAACAAATAAAACTTCCGACATGACAAAGATAGCAATAAAATGTGAGAACATCACATCTTTTGGCGGAATTTATCAAGTGATGGACATTTTTTCCAAATTTGGTCTTGAGAGTCCCACAATTTTTTAGGTTTTAATACTCCTTTAATGGTTGTTTAATGCTGTTTAATGGTAGTTTCACGAATAGACACCCTAAAAAACAATACCATTCATGGTATTATCAGAAAAAAATGCTACCTTTGTGGAGTGGTGGAGTTGTTATTTGGTTATTTGGTTATTTGGTTATTTAGTTGTTTAGTTGGTTCTAACGACTATCCGAGACCAGCTAACAAACCAACAACAAACCAAACAAACAACCAACCAACAAAACAACTAACCAAACAACCAAACAACATGAAACACATTTTCCATCTTATTTGCCTGCTTTGCCTTTCTCTTGGCGTCAGCGCACAGACGATGAATCCCGTCGAGTTCAAGTCTGCCGCGGCTACAAGCAGTCAGGCAGGCGAGGAGGCTTCGCGTGTCATAGACGGCAATTACGGCTCTCATTGGCACACTCCTTACAGTGGGACCTCGTTTCCCGTGACCTTGTCCCTTACGCTCAAGACCAAGGGGCGCGTAGATATGCTGCGCTACATACCACGTACAGACGGCAATTCCAATGGCAACTGGAAAGACGTCGACCTCGAGTACAACGAGGCAGCCACAGGCACTAGAGGCTGGGTAACCGTAGGCAGCTACAGTCTGGAGGGTAAGAGCTCGCCTACAGACTTTGAGATACCAGCGGGTGTTGAGGCATCGCGCTTCCGCTTCAAGATAAAGAGCGGCAAGAACAATTTTGCTTCGGCTGCCGAGATTGAGGCGTGGCTCTATGACAACACCAAGCAGGAGGCTTTTCAGGAGTATTTCTCAGACGACCTCTTTACCGAGTTGCGCGACGGCGTGACTTCGAGCGAGGGTATCGAGGACGCTGATGTCAAGGCACTGGTAGACAATCTGCTCTCCGATGCCGACTACAAGAAATTCCGTGTAGGCGAATACGAAGCGTATCGTTCGGTCAATGACCTTCAGCTGGAACTCGGCACGAGCAATCCCTACAACCAATGGGAGAATCCTACGGGTATCTATCTCAAGCAGGGCGAGAGCTGCTACGTCGTGGTGAGCGGTATCGGTGAGGATAGAGTAGGGCTGAATATCAAGAACTGGGTGGAGAACGAGACCAACACCTCATACTCTCTGCGCAACGGTCTGAACCTTATTACAGCCGAGAGCGAGGGCAACGTCTTCGTCGACTACTATACGCTCAACTACGAGTCTGCGCCCAACGTACGTGTACACTTCATCAACGCTCCGGTACGCGGATACTGGGATCAGGCTACGATGTCCAACGATGACTGGAAGGCTATGCTTGCCAAGCTGCCTGACGACAACAGCATCATCGTTGTGCGCAGCAGACACGCCCAACTGGCTTACCCCGTGAGCGCATGGAAGCGATACTGCCCTGATGATGTCAATACGCTCATGACCCTCTACCAGCAGGTGCAGGACGCCGAGCGCGAGATGATGGGTCTGGAAAAGTACGGACGCCAGTGTAAGAACCGTATGCTCTTCTTTGCTACTACATACGGATTCATGGCTGCCGGTCATGTGGGAGCATACTGCAATGTAAGCAGTCTGAAGAATATCATGAAGGCCGACGCCAAAGAGTTCGAGTTTTGGGGCGTAGGTCATGAATGGGGACATAATAACCAGATTGCCAAGGGATTCAAATGGAGCGGCTGTGGCGAGACTACCAACAATATCTACGCTTCGTGGGCACAGATTCTCTACAGCGGCAGGAGCAACGAATACCTGCGCCTTGAGGACGAGACCAGCGGCGTAGGCGAATATGCCGGTATGCGTGGCGGACGTATGCAGTGCTATTTCGAGGAGGGCTTGCGCAAAGGTGTCGCATGGCAGCTGCAGGACGGTCCCGACTATCATGGCGAGGCCTTCCAGGAGGTCAGGGTCAAGGACGTCGACTATAATGGCAATGAGCTTGGTACTGTCACCGCACAGTGGCGACACTACGACCATTTCGTCAAGCTGTCGCCATTCTGGCAGCTCAATCTCTGGGGTACGCTCTCACGCAAGTGTCCAGACATCATTCCTATGGTGATAGAGAGCATACGCACTACCCCCAACTATACGACAACCTACAACACCAACGGCAAGCAGCAGGTCAACTGGATGAAACTGGCGTGCGACAGTGCCAAGCTCAACCTTCTGCCTTTCTTTGAGAAATCCGGTATGCTGCGCCCAATCAACGCCTATATCGACGATTATTCCAAGGGCTGGAACAAGATTAGCCAGAAGATGATTAACGACCTCAAGTCTTACATCGAGGGCAAGGGCTATCCCACTCCGACAGAAGAGATCAACTATATCAACGGTCACAACTACCATATCTACCGTGACTGTCTCCCTCTGTCAGTGCCTGCCAACAGAGGCACAGGGTGTACGTATGAGAACGGCAAGGTCAAGGTGATGCACTCTCAGGTGAAGAACGCCGTGGCCTACGAGACATACAATGCCAGCGACGAGCTTATCCGCATCACCATGTATGGTCTCGGCAGCGATAATGAGCACAGTTTCACGATGGTGCTCTATCCTTCGTCCGACGTCGAGAGCGAGGCTGCGGCATATATCATGGCCGTAGGCTATGACGGCACCCGCCAGCGCATCTTCGACATGAGCAACCTCGTCGCCACGCTTTCTCCCGACCGCTACTACAATATCAAGAGCCTCGGCAAGAGCAATTCTCTCTCAGTAGCATCAAGCACCGTCAGCCCAGACGGTAGCAAGACATGGTCTTTGGGGCGTGCAGCTACCAATACCAAATCGCTGGACCAGCTGTGGGTGCTACGCAAGGGTGAGGATGGCAAGCGTTATCTGTACAATCCTCAGGCTGATGCCTACTATGGCGGTGTAGCAGGCACCAAGACCAGTGAGCTGTATGATGCCGCCTCAGCACCTACGTGGGTGGCAGGACTCGTAGACGAGAACAACTCCGTATACACCTTTGAAATGGGCGGCAGCGGACAGTATCTCAACTCCTACAGCTCCAACGAGACGGGCCTGTGGAGTGGAGGCAGCGGCGATACCAACAACCTCTGGACAGTGTCCGCCATCGACGAGTATTCCGTAAGCATACCCTCGTCGGGCTATCTGCCGGTGTGCTACCCCTTTGCATTCGAGATGCCCGAGGGTTTGCAGGCATACTACATCAGCGAGGTAGGCTCAGAGGAGTATGAGGGTGAGACGTTCAGCTATGCTGTCATGACCCCTGTGCCCGAGCGCGTAATCGCAGTCCGCACTCCTCTCATGCTCTGTGGTGCCAAGGGCAGCTACAAGCTCTCTCTGCGCCCCATTGATGAGGGTACGCCCTTTGATACCGGCCTGCTGAAGGGCACTACGCTCAAGCTCACTCCCATCGACAAAGCGAGCACCATGTATACCATCTCTGCCACTACCGATGCCGGTGCCGAGGCATGTTTCGGTCTCAACAATACTACCTCTCTGCCTGCCAACAAGGCATATATTGATGCCCCAGGCAGCGTCTCAAAGGTCTATTTGGTACAGGAACTCCCTACAGGTATTGACACTGTTGAGGCTGACGGTAAAAAAGAGGGTACCACCTATTATTATAATATAGATGGTACCAGAGCTCACAATCTCAAGCGCGGTGGAGTGTATATCAACCCGAACGGCGCCAAGGTGATTATCTTCTAATTTAGAAACTTGACTATGCCGCGGAGCATGTGGCGCAGGCAGCTGAGCATCTGCGTGGTCTCCTGAAGCATGTTGAGACAGGTGGTCGTTGACTCGATGTTCACGTTGTTGTGCTGCATTGAGTCAATGACTCTTTTATGATAGGCAGATATGCTGCGCTGGAGCACCTCAGCCTCGCGTCTGAGCGTGTCGGCAGCCTGAGAGTCGAGCGTACCGTTAGAGATGGCGTGCTCTGCACTGTGCAGCAAGTCTGTTATCTGAGTCTGAAGGCTCACAAACGAGTAGCTGAAGTCCGTATCTACGGGCGAGAAATTGTTGCCAATATGCTCGCGGCAAGGGTCGTTGATGCGTTTTAGACAGTACAGCATCTGCTCCATCGAGCTGTTTGTGAGGAAGAACCATGTATTCTTCTCCAGTGCCATGATGGAGTCTATCTTCCTCAGTCCGATTATCTCGCGCCGACGTTGCCGCTTGAGTTGCTTGCGAGCCGTCTCAATCTCGTGTGTAGCCTGCTTGAGCGGACGGTATTCCTCATGGAGGAAGGCATCGGTAATCTTGCGGAAACATTCGGAAGCGAATTGCAACTGTGTGGCAGTGTTCTCGTTGACGTGCATCTTGAGCAGCTGCCAGCTCTCTATCTTGTTGTGGCTGCGGCAGAGCTGTGCAAAGAGCAAGTCGCTCTTGGTCTTCTCAGCCTCGCCCTTATACTTGAGGTTGCTGCGTACCAGCAGGACAACGGCTATGACTACGGCAGCGATCATCGCGGCAAACGAGCCAAACACGAGAATATTCGTGATGAGATAGCAGACGATGAACGCTGCGCCAGCAGTGATGAACCAGCCACCGATCACACTCAGCACGCCAGTGATGCGGAACACTGCGCTCTCGCGGCTCCAAGCCCTGTCAGCGAGCGAGCTGCCCATGGCTACCATAAAGGTGACGTATGTCGTAGAGAGCGGCAGCTTCATGCTCGTACCGATGGCTACGAGCAGACCTGCCAGCACGAGGTTGACAGAGGCGCGTATCTGGTCGAAGGCTGCACCCTCAGGCAGTACAGCGGCATCCTGGTTGAAGCGAGAGCCGACCCAGCGGCTCAGTGGTCTTGGTATGATGGCAGCGACAGCCTGTGCAGCCTTCTGAGTGTTGCGCACGATGATTCTCGCTACTGCGCTTGAGCCAAACATCTCATCGCCCTCGTCCTGACGCGAGAGGTCGACAGAGGTCTTGACCACGTTTTGCGCCTTCTTTGAGAAGATGAGAGCCAACACCATTATCACTCCTGCTGTCACGAGATAGAGCACCGGGGTCTGCGCGCTGCCCATGAGTGATTTCATCATGTAGCCCGAAGCGTCCGAGCCACCATTGGCAGTGAAGTCGTTGTAAGCATCAAGACCAGTGAGAGGCACACCAACAAAGTTGACGAGGTCGTTGCCGGCAAAAGCCATGGCGAGGGCGAAGGTGCCCAGCAGAACCACGAATTTCAGCACAGGGAGTTTAAATGAGCTGAGCACCGTCATTATGAACGAGAGGAAGATGATGCCACCTACGATGATGAGAGTGGTGTTCTCTTTGATAGCCTCCTTGAGCTCAGGGGTCATAATGCTCGAACTCTTCAGACCGTTGATGAGGAGAAACCATATTATGCTCGTCACAGCTATTCCGCCAAACACCCCTATTTTGAGAGCCGACGACAGGAGACCAGGCTGCTTGTCGTTGCGGAGGTCATCGGCACTCGTGCTCGTGCCGTTTACACGATAGGTAAAGCTGAAGACCATGCGTGCCACCCATTGTACCACAGAGCCAATCACGAAGGCTATCGCCACGCTGAGGAAGATACCGAGTATCACGCTCAGAGCCTTCTCCGTGTTGAGCAGGTCACCGAGCGTCAGAGGTATGCCAACCTCGTCAGTTACACCACTCGCAATCTTTATCAGTGCAATGGCAAAGGCACCTCCGAGCAGCTCGAAGACCATGCTCACCGTCGTTGACGTCGGCATACCGAGAGTGTTGAAAATGTCGAGCAAGATGACATCGGTGACCATGACAGCGAGGAAAACGCACATCACGTCGTAAAACGAGAAGTACTCCGGAGTCATGATGCCATGACGCGCCACGTCCATCATGCCGTTGCTCATCGCGGCACCGGCAAATACACCGACGGCGGCTACGAGCACTATGGTCTTGAACCTCGCCACCTTTGCTCCGATGGCAGAATTAAGGAAATTGACGGCATCATTGCTCACACCCACCACGAGGTCGAACACCGCCAAAACGATGAGGAATATTACTATCCCGAGAAACAATGTATTCATAAATGATCTCTAATATTTGTTTGCGAAACTAAAAAACAAAACAACAAATAACCCATGAAATCCAAGCCTTGCTTGACTTAGAATGATACCATCAGCTCGCAGACAATCTTGTCCTGCTCACTCTCCTTGGCACCGCCATGAGTGTACCAGTATTTCTCGTAGTTGAGGCGCAAGTGTGTGGGGAAATACGGATTGCGTACGGCAAAGGTCAGCCCTGCGGTCATGCGGTGACGCTCGGCATCAGTCAGCACGAGTCTCTGCGAAGCTATACCCTCGTAATTTGTCTCAAAGCCGTCCTTGCCCGAAGAGTGGTCGCCCATATAGTCGTAACGCCCCAGATATGAGACATATTCGATGAGGCTCTTCTTGAACGGCAGCTTCTGCCTGTAGATGAGCATCGCATCTACAGCATTGCAGTCGCTGAAAGCATCGTGAGCGTAAAACTTGTGCAGATACTCAGCCTCAATGTGCCAGCCGCGGTATTCGTAGTATGAGCCGAAGTCCAGCGAAGTGTACGAAGCCTTGTGGTCGGCTATCTTCTGGTGCTGCACGCTGGGTATGACAGCCAGACCCTTGATGGGAAAGTACTGTATGCGCGCAGAGTAGCCCGGCGACTTGAACCACGCCGATTTCTGTCCCTCCAGGTTGCTGCCATTGAACACACCGGCGTCGAGCGAGAGAATCTTCCTCTTGTCCTTAGCGGTGAAATCATATCCTATCTGAAAACCCACGTCGCGCATGTCGCCGACCTGCTTGGCAATAAACGAACGGTTGGCAAAATACTGAGCCGAGGGATTGCGGTGAGCATCAATGGAGAACGGCATACGCTGCTGTCCTATCGTAAGGCGGAGGTTCTTTGTCGGAGTGATTCTCACCCATGCGTCCTTCATCTTTATCTGCGACTCATCGCAGAGGTCAATCTCAGCCTTGTACTCCGACGCCAGGGGAAGCTGTCCGCTCACAGAGATACGCGCATTGCGCACCTCAAAACGCGAAGCCCCCATCTGCGGCTGATACTCATATTTTCCACGCAGTATGCCATGCAGTTGCGGCGCGTAGCGGCTCTTCTGTAGCCATTTCTCCATCTTCTCTTCGAGGAGATACACGCGGTCGTCCTCCGACTCCTGTGCAAACGCCGCTCCGATGTAGATGAAAGCAAGCAAGGCTATCAGGAAAAGTAGCCTACACCAATTGTAAATCCTAATGAATTTCTCTGCTTTTTCTCGTCTCATATCATATAAAAGTTACAACGCCAATACACTACCTATGTATTGACGTTGCAAAAATACGGACTCCGTATTACAGGAGTGTGACAGAGATATTACAATCCCGTTACTCTACCCTAAAGAAGCATAATAAGGCACCACGATGGTGATAATCCACACCATTATGAGACATTGCACAAATGCCCCCCAGTCATTGCCGAGCATAGAGTGCAGTACAGGTACGAAAAGATAACTGTGTATCAAGATTAGCGTCACAGCCAGAGCTATGCGCCAGAGGTATTTCCACCAGGGCCTGTCTTGAGGCATACAGATATAATGCTTCTCCACATACCACCCCGTCAGGAACCCCGTCATCAACCCCGCAGTCACATAGCAGTCCGTAATCATCAGCATAGGGTCAACCAATATCGAACCGTCAGCAGCCAAGTCAACAGGGTAGGGCTTGAGAGTAGCGTATGCCAGGACAGCCCCCACTGCAACCAGCCCCATCACTACCGCAGCAGCATCGCGCCTGCCATCACGCCTTACCCTGACGTAGCGATCCACTATCCATACCGCAGCCAGCCCCTCGACAATCCCCGTCAGAACATCCTCAGGAGTATGAACGCCAAGGTAGTTGCGGCTGAAACATACTACTAAGGCACACACTGCGCACGCCCACACAGCCCACCTCCGCTGCCTGAGCATACTGGCAAAAGCACCGAAAAACGATGCCGCCGTACTCGCGTGGCCGCTTGGGAACGAATACCCCGTAGCCTTCAGCGCACTGTCAGCATAAGGCTGAATCTCCGAACACCTAATCCAAGGCCGATACACGCAAAACGTGTTTTTCAGACACTGGTTGACCGTCGTAGCGGCAAAAACCGAAGCCATGATATAGTATCCCCAGCGTTTGCTCACACACAGATACACAAACGCCACGACACATACCGGCACCAAGCCAACCATTATGTCTGACACCCACATCAGCACCGGCGACAATACATCGCCCGATGACTCTCTCAGCCTCTGGAGCCACAAAAGATAGTTTAGGGACATGTTTTTTGAGGTTATTTGTAAGGTTATGAGGTTATAAGGTTTTTAGGTTTTGAGGTTGTAATGTGTTTGTGAACGTTTTCGTTAAGCGAGAGCAGAGGAAGCTTGCTTGCTCTGCCGAGCGCAGAAAAGGTCGGATGAAATCCCACGTTTTCATTAAGCGAGAGCAGAGGAAGCTTGCTTGCTCTGCCGAGCGCAGAGCCGACGAACGAGCGAATGGAGAGCTGAGTTTACTCGGGCTTTTCTGAGCGAGGAGGAGGAAGACAAAGTCAAAAGGTCGGATGATATCCAAGGATTTTAATGCTTCTTAAAAGTGCGATTTCTCGCCAAGCCAAAGCGAGCAAGCTCTCTTTGGTCTTATGGCTTAACGAAATCGTTGTTTAATGGTCGTTTAGAGGCTATTTAATAGCTTTTCAATAGCTAAAGGTTAACAACCTCATAACCTTATAACCTTAAAACCTTATCAACCTTATAACAGTAATCTCAGGTGTAGCCCCTATGCGCATCGGCATGGTGGCGCCAAGACCGATGTTGACGTACAGCGACTGTCCTCTCTCGCTATACAAGCCCTCATACTCGCTGTATATCAGAGGTCCCGGACTCAGCCCAAACAGTTTGACCTGCATACCATGCGTGTGTCCGGACAAGGTCAAGTGAATATCCGTCTTGCCAAGCACCTCACCGCGCCAGTGAGTCGGGTCGTGAGTCAGCAGTATGCGAAACATACCCTCAGTCCCCGTCGCAGCCTTCTTTAGATTGCCACGCCGTATGACGGAGTGTACACCCATGCTCTGATTCTCACACCCAATTACAGCAATGCTGTCATTGCCACGTCGGATTATGACATTTTCGTTGAGCAGCAACCTCCAGCCAAGCCTGTCTGTGATGTCGCGTTGCAGTAATTCAATCTCCTTCGCCTTTGAGCGAAGACTACGCAACGGAGGCAGACCGTCGTAGGGCAGATAGTCATGATTGCCCATGACAGCCACGACACCGTCCTTTGCCTTCAGTCCCCCCAATATCTCTTCAAAGCCATGCAGTTCAGCCCTACTCAGCGACACCAAATCTCCCGTGAAGCAAATCAAGTCAGCATCAATCCCATTGATAGTCTCCACCCTCTCCTTGAGCAGCTCCTCATGTCCTCTCCATCCGTCGAGGTGCAAGTCAGAAATCTGCACGATAGTATAGCCCTCAAAAGCAGCAGGAATAGCCTCATTGCGATACGTCACCTGAGTCACCTTGCATTCAAATCTTCCCCACACCATACCATATACAAACATCATCACCCACAGCGCAGTCATCGCAAGCGTAGCGTAGCCAAACCACCCATACCCCAGCTGCCTGCCCCTCAACCATGCCACAGACCTGGACACCACAAAGACCAGATTAGGCACAGCCGCCACGACCAGCGTGATGACCACGAACATAATTATAGTAAATCTCATCCGATCGACACTATTTTTATGCAAATATATTATATATAATGTCATTCCTATGCCAGAGAGCACCTACAAAGCAAATTTTTACGCAATTTTGAAAACTTTTTTCGTCTAACACTTGCACGTTTCCAAAAAAAGCTATACCTTTGCATCGCATTTGAGAAACAATGCCGCTTAGACCAAGCGTCCGGAGAGATGGTAGAGTGGTCGATTACAGCAGTCTTGAAAACTGCCGCACTGAGAGGTGCCGGGGGTTCGAATCCCTCTCTCTCCGCAATAAACGCTGAAAATCAGCAAATTAT
>CAMEQD010000054.1:0-16022 GCA_945932615.1 uncultured Prevotellaceae bacterium
AGTAGAGCAAGCTTACAAAGTTGTCTTCGTTGGCTATGTTCTCGGCTGGGAAACCCCTCTTGAGCTCGCCTGTCACATATCCCTGAGAGACCAGCGTCTGTATGACGGACGCATCATGAGCAAACTCCTTGTCCTTGCGTATGAGCATACGCAGCTTGCTGTAGTCCACGCGGATATTTTCGTCGAGCATATCGTCGGGTATGTAGCAGTCGTTGTCTATATACTTGTAGAGGAAGGACAGCACCATGTTGGAATTGTACATCGTGGTCTTTCCGTATGCCTCCTTGGCAAAGCAATAGTTGTCGTAGTACGGCTTCATTATCTCGATGAGCTCCTCCGTACTGTGGTGAAATTCGAATTGCTGCGAATAGTAGGTCAGCATCTCGCGCACCTCCTGCTCGGTGAAGCCTACCATCTCGTTGAAGGCGTACGAGAGGGTGTAGTTCGTTCCGATATTGAATCCGCTCGTGAGGTCGTCGAGGGTCACGGGGCTCACGCCAGTGACGAAGACGCGCTCGATGGACGAATCTGTACCAGCCTTTATCGTGTCGAAGAAAGTGCGCAGGTAGCCTGTGCCGTGTGTCTCGCTCTTGTATTCGTCGAGACGCGCCGCGTCAGAGAGGATATGGTTGGTGAAATGGTCATATTCGTCGATGAAGAGGTAGATCTTCAGACCAGCGTCATTGCAGGTCTTGTACAGATAGTCTAACTGTTTGACTGCTCCCTCCTCCTTCTGCATTTCTTCAAGGCAGCAAGACGGGAGCAGATGAGAATACCTTCTGCAGAACATCGTGAATTCCGTGTTGCAATGGGCGTCCAAGGAACTGCGATAGTTGCCAAGGTCTGCGTTGATGACAGCAAAGTTGAGGTATATGATGAGATACTTATTGCGATTGGGCGTAGGGTGCTGACCGATATAGAGGTCGCCATAGAGCCGCTCAAACTTGTCTGCCGCGTTGATGTCGTAATAGTGTCGCAGCATCGACAGGGTCAGACTTTTGCCGAAGCGGCGTGGGCGTATGAAGAAGAAGAACTTGTTTGCAGCCTCCACTTTCTCAATAAATCTCGTCTTGTCAACATAGTAGCAGTCATCTTCGCGGACTGCCACGAAGTTCATCATTCCGTATGGTATGCGCTTTGCCTTGGTATTCATCGTTTTGTGCGTCGTAATGGGACAAAGGAAAATATTGGAAGAGGAGCTACCTCACGCGGCGCTCCTCCTCTCTGTATTCATGCGTATGACAAATTCGGTTTAGAGCTTGTCGTTTGAGCCGAGTACGTTGACAATCTTGTGAATGTACATCTTCTTCATGTTCTCACGTGCTGGCTTGAGGTACTGACGTGGGTCGAAGTGATCAGGATGCTCTGCGAAGTGCTGGCGGATAGCGGCTGTCATGGCAAGGCGTGAGTCTGAGTCGATATTGATCTTGCAGACTGCAGACTTGGCTGCCTCGCGGAGCTGCTCCTCGGGGATACCGATGGCGTTAGGAAGCTTGCCGCCGTACTTGTTGATAGTTGCTACCTCGTCTTGTGGAACTGATGATGAGCCGTGGAGCACGATGGGGAAGCCTGGGAGTTTCTTCTCGATGGCGTGCAGAATGTCGAATGCCAATGGTGGGGGTACGAGCAGACCTGTCTTTGGGTCTACGGTGCATTGCTCGGGAGTGAACTTGTAGGCTCCGTGTGAGGTACCGATTGAGATGGCGAGTGAGTCGCAGCCTGTACGGGTAGAGAACTCTATTACCTCCTCTGGCCGTGTGTAGTGTGACTCAGCTGCTGACACCTCGTCTTCTACGCCAGCGAGCACGCCTAGCTCTGCCTCGACTGTAACGTCGTACTGGTGTGCGTAGTCTACGACCTTCTTGGTGAGAGCGATGTTCTCTTCGAATGGGAGGTGGCTACCGTCGATCATGACTGATGAGAAGCCGTTGTCGATGCACTCCTTACAGATCTCAAATGTGTCACCATGATCAAGGTGGAGCACGATTTGTGGGTTCTCGCAGCCGAGTTCCTTGGCATACTCTACAGCACCCTTAGCAAGGTTGCGCAAGATTGTACCATTAGCGTATGCACGTGCGCCCTTTGATACCTGCATGATGACGGGTGACTTTGTCTCTACAGCTGCCTGTACGATGGCCTGCATCTGCTCCATTGTGTTGAAGTTGAATGCTGGGATTGCATAGCCGCCTGCTACTGCCTTGGCAAACATTTCACGGGTGTTCACCAGACCCAATTCCTTGTAACTTGTCATTTTGTTGTAATGTTTTTATTGGTTAATAATATTGCTTGCTGTCTTTAAAGGGCTTTGACGAGATAGACTACGGTGGGAAGGTGGTCGCTATATCCGTCGAGCCATACGCCTGCAGCGTGTGTGCGCTTTGGAGTGCCCTTGTATTTGCCTTCGTTCTGGAGCATCCAGTCGCGCTTGAATATGTGATAGGAGTGGAGTGTGAGGTGGCTGTACGTCTTCTGGCCGTATTCGTGGACGATGCGCTGGTTCATGACTATTTGGTCGAAGAGGTTCCATGCCCCCTGGTAGGCGAGGGTTCCCTGTCCCTTGCTGCGGAGCACGTCCCACCAGGGGTTATAGAAGTCGCCCTGTCCCATGTCTTTGATGCGTCGCTTGGCTCCGAGGCTGACGGCCATTGACCTGTTGTCGGGGTCGTCGTTCATGTCGCCCATGACGATGATGTGCTGGCTGGGGTCGGCTTGGGCTATGGAGTCGGCAAGGGCGCGTACCTGACGACCTGCGTATTCGCGGAAGATGCTCTCAGCGGCACGGCTGGGCCAGTGGCAGACGATGACGGTGAGGTCATCGCCGGCGAGCTTGCCCTGAACGCAGAGGTATGGACGTGTCTTGCGGGCGGTGTCTCCGTTTTCGTAGACGTATTGTTTGTGGAAGTATTTGCTCACCTTGAAGGCGCGCTCATTGTATAGCAAGGCGCAGTCTACTCCGCGCTTGTCGGGACCTTCGAGGTGTATGTAGCGAAATCCGCGCTTTCTCATCTCAGGCTGCATGATGAGGTCGGTGAGGACACGGTCGTTTTCCACCTCGCTGACGCCGATGATGCTGGCTCCCATGGGGGTCTTGTCAGTACCTATCTGGCTCAGGACTCGCGCCATGTTGCGGAGCTTGTGCTCGTATTTGGTCTTGTCCCAACGATACGACCCGTCTGGGAGAAAGTCCCAATCGTTTTTCTGGTCGTCGTGGCAGGTGTCGAAGAGGTTCTCCAGATTGTAGAAGGCTATGGCATGCATCTGCATCTTGCGCTCTTGTGAGGAGCTCCCTACTGGGATTGCAAGAAGTAATGTCAGAAGTGCAAGTATGCTGAGTCTTGTGTTCATGTGTTTCGTCTTTTGTGCAAAGATATGATTTTTTTATAATATCTCGCGTTTTTTCCTCGAAAAATAGAGTTAAATCTTTGTTGTAAACGCATTGTAATAGTTAATTTCTTTTTCTGTTAACAAAAATATCTTATCTTTGCAAGTGTATAAACTCATATTTATTCAATTCTGGAAATGAAAAAGAACGTTTTCATTAGGCGGGAGCAGAGAAAGTTCGCTTGCTCTGCCGAGCGCAGAAAAGGTCGGATGAAATCCAAACTTTTGGTATTGTGGCTGGCCGTCTTGCCGTGTACCGTCTGTCTAGCTCAGTCCGAGGGTGAGGTGTTGCCCGAGGACAGTCTTGGCATGGCTGAATCTGCCGAGTTCACTTTCAACGAGTCGCAGCTTGGCGAGAATGACGACATGACGACGGAGGTCATTCAGGTGGGTTCGGCCAACAACATTTATGTCAGCCAGATTGGCTACACTTGGGGTGGCGCCATGCGTTTTCGCTATCGTGCTTTGGACAATCGTTATAATGATGTCCACATGAACGGCGTTTCGGTCAACACGGCTGAGAACGGCCGCTTCAACTATTCTACCATCGGCGGCATGAACGATGCCATGCGAGGCAAGGACAATGCTAACCCGTTTGAAGACAATGCTTATGCGTATGGCAATATAGGAGGTGCTGCAAACTATGATTTGCGTGCCGGCTCTATGGCTACGGGGCACAAGCTGACTCTGTCGGGAGCCAACCGCAACTATACTCTGCGTGCCATGTATACCTATGGTAGCGGCTACAACAAGTATGGCTGGGCCTTCTTCGGTACGGTGGGCTACCGTTGGGCCAACATGGAGACGGCCTACGTGGAGGGTACGTTCTACAACAGTGCCTCGTATTTTCTCGCTGCCGAGAAGAAGTGGGGCGAGGAACGCCGCTTGAATTTCGCCACTTGGGGCAGCCCTACTGAGCGTGCCACTCAAGGCTCTACTGTCGACGAGGCTCGATGGCTGACCAACAACTGGCAGTACAACCCCTCGTGGGGTTACCAGAATGGCGAGAAGCGTAGTGCCCGCGTAGTCAACAACTACGAGCCGAGTGCGCTTGTCTCGCTCGAATGGCGCTTCAACGATGCCCTCAAGCTCAACGCCGGAGCTTTCTTCAAATATGCCATGTACAGTTCGTCGGCTCTGAAATACAACGATGCTCAGAATCCTGCTCCAGACTACTGGAAGAACCTCCCGAGTGCCAAGTATAACCCCTGGCCCGAGGGGCACGCCCAGAACAACGAGTATTCGCTGGCCGAGTACAACAATACTGTAGCCATGTGGCAGGCTGGCATCAACACCCAAATCAACTGGGATGAGCTTTACGCCAAGAACCGCGGCAGGAACGTCGCTGGTGAGGACGCTTCCTACTTCATGGCGCGCAGACATAATGACCACCTCGTGACCAACCTTGCTGCGAGTCTTGACATCAACCTCAAGAGAGGGCACAAACTCTATGCCGGCTTGCAGCTGGGGCGCGATCAGGCCATGCACTACCAGACTATAAGCGACATGATGGGAGCCTGGTATCTGCATAATGTCAACAGCTATGCGCTCGGCAAGTATACCGTTGATAGTGATGTATATCAGTATGACCTCAACAATCCCAACGCTGCGCTTCGTGAGGGTGACCGCTATGGCTATGACTATAATATCTACACGCAGAATGCCAAGCTTTGGGCTACCTACGTGATGGACAAGGGCATCACGCACTCTTTCATCTCGACCAACATCAACGGCACGAGCATGTGGCGTAAGGGCTTCATGCGCAACGGCATATACAAGGACAATTCCTACGGCAAGAGCCATACTGCCGACTTCCTCAACGGTGGTGTCAAGGCCGGTACTACTATCAATCTCGGACACGGCAACACGCTGAGTGTGAACGCAGGCTTTGAGCGTACCGCTCCTATGGCTTACCATGCTTTCCAGGCTCCGGAACTCAACAACAATTTTGCCAACGACCTGCAGTCGGAGAAGCACGTATGTGCCGACCTCGGATATTCGCTGAAGAACAAGTGGGTGCAGCTCAATGTCAACGGATATTTCTATCACCTGTATGACATCACGGAGTTCTCCCAGTTCTACGATGATGACAAGAACTCGTTTACCTACAATACGCTCTCTGACGTGAAGAAGTTGTATTACGGTGCAGAACTTGGAGTCAAGGTCAATATCACCAACGAGTTTAATGTCGTGGCCCTGGGTACTTACAGCGAAGCCAAATATACCAACAACGCGACATACACATATACACGCTCTATCCCTGCCGTAGTCGAGGATCATCTCTACAGCAACCCCACTACTTGCTACAGCAAGGGTATGCACGAGGGCGGCACCCCTCTGGCGGCAGCAAGTCTTGCCCTGAACTATCGTCTCAGAGGTTGGTATCTCAGCCTCATCGGCAATTACTACGACCGCATCTATCTGTCCTTCGCCCCCAATATCCGTACGGAGGCACTCCTCGGTACAGCAGAAGATCCTACTACGGGACAGACGACCTATGTTATCCCCGATCAGGCTAAGGGAAATGGCGGATTCATGCTCGATGCAAGCATCGGACGCCAGTTCCGTCTGAAGGGCAGCAAGACCCTGTCGGTCAATATCAACCTCTGCAACCTTACCAACCGCCAGAACATCACCACGGGCGGCTTCGAGCAGAGCCGCACCAACAGGCCTGTGCTCAGCAACGGTTCTGCCTATGGCAATCCCCGTATTTACGACTTTAGCAAGAACCCTCGCAAATACTATGCTCAGGGCTTCAACTTCATGATCAATGCTAATCTTCGATTCTAAACCGCCATATTTACAACTATGAAACATAAATTTATTTCGATAGCTCTGCTCTTCTCTCTTGGGCTTGCATCTTGTCAGGATGGTGATTGGAACAAGGAGATTGACACATCGTACACCATCGGCAACGATACCATTACGGAGCACAACGTGGTCTCAATCAAGGACCTCAAGAAGACCTACGAGAAGGCTATTCTCGGCCAGGGGCTCAAGTATTCAAACAATAGTGTGCAACTCGTCGAGGACGAAATCCAGATCAAGGGTGTCGTCATAACCAACGATGAGGGAGGCAACCTCAGCCAGTGTATCATCGTCAACGACAAGAGCGGAGAGAATATTCAGATCAGCATCGCTGACAATGATATCATGACATATCTACCCGTGGGACAGGAGATACTCGTCAACCTCAGAGGACTGTATATCGGTGGATATAGCGAGACTCCGCAGATAGGCTATCCCAACGAGAAGTATTCGAGTACGGTGTATCGTATGTCGTTCATGAGCCGCTACACGTGGTACCAGCATTTCAAGGCTGTCGGACGCCCCGACGTCACTCGCGTGCCCGATGCGGTAGAGCTGACTGATGCCATGTATGACGAGACGCTCAACGTCTCTCGTCTGGTCTACGTAGACGGACATTTTGCCAGCAATGACGGCAACACCAAGATTGCAGACCCCAACAAGGTGGAGAACAAAGATACGGGCAATGGAGTAAATGAGACTTTCGTCGCGGACAAGTGCAGCACGAGCATCATAGTGCGTACAAGCACTTATGCAGACTTTGCCGCCGAGCTTATCCCCGCGACCGACGTACGTTTGTTTGGCATCATGACGCGCGACTCCTACAAGAAAAGATTCCAAATCCAACTGCGCAATGCCGACGATATCCGCATCTTCTGCCCTGGCTGCAGCGAGTACATCGGCAGCACCAAGTGGACGAGAGACGACAATGGCAACTACGTCTGCGACAAGTGCCGCTCCGTTGTTGCGAAATCATAACTCAATAATCTAAAAAACAAGAAGTATTATGTATAAGATTTTCAAAACTATTGCATTTGTTCTATTCGCAGCTCTCTCTTTTGCTGCGTGCGATGACGTCCCTGCTCCATACGATGACCCTAACAACAAGCCTGGGAATCCATCTGGTGGCGAGGAGGAGATTATTACTCCTAAGGGTAGCGGCACTCTGGCTGACCCATACAATGTAGCAGGTCTTCTCGACTTTATCGAAAAAAATGAGGATACGGCCAAGGGAACTACAGTCGTTGTCGAGGGTGTGATTTCGAGCATCAAATCGCTTGATGTCGCCAATTATACTCGCGCTCAGTACTATATCAATGATACTAAGAGTGCTACAGGGCAATTCTATGTCTACAATGGTCTTTATTTAGATGGTGCCAACTTTACATCAAACGATCAGATCAAGGTCGGAGACAAGGTGCTCATCGAGGGTACTATAGACCAATACAACGGTGCTTTCCAAATCGGGCAGAACAGCAAGATTCTCAAACTTAATGATGTTGGCGGCTCTGATGAGCCTGGGGAGGTCGTTGCTCCTAAGGGTAGCGGAACCTTGGCTGACCCATACAATGTAGCTGGCCTTGTTGACTTTATCGGAAAGAATGAGAGCACAGCAAAGGGTACTACGGTGGTCGTAGAGGGTGTGATTTCGAGCATCAAATCGCTTGATGTTTCTAAATATACTCGCGCTCAGTATTATATTAATGATACGGAGAGTACTAATGGGCAATTCTACATCTATAATGGTCTTTATTTAGATGGAGCCAACTTTACATCAAACGATCAGATTAAGGTGGGAGACAAGGTGCTCATCGAGGGTACTATAGACCAATACAATGGTGCTTTCCAAATCGGGCAGAACAGCAAGATTCTCAAGCTTAATGATGTTGGCGGCTCTGACAATCCTGGGGAGATCACTCCAGGCAAGGAAGTGACTTGCGCTGAGGCTCGCGACATCGCTCTTGCCCTTGATGACAAGGCTACTACTACCGAGACTTATACGGTCACGGGGTATATTACAAAGATTGTTGGTGAAGTGAGCCGCAACCAGCAAACGTTCTGGATGGCCGACACCAAAGATGGCGGTGAGGTCTTCGAAGCCTACTGGGCTGACCTGCCTGAGGGGACAAGCAGCTTTGTAGTAGGTTCCAAGGTAAAAATCACAGGTCAGATTATGCGCTTTGGTTCTGTTCCAGAGATTAAGAACGCTACCGTTGAAATCCTTGAACTTGGCGAGGGTGGCGGCTCAGATGAGCCTGGAGATGAGCCTGACGTACCTTCTGGCGATGATGGCGTCTCTATAAGCGGCACTACGGTGACTCTGACCAACGCTTCTGCCACGGCCGAGGCCGAGGGTGTGACTATGGTTATCGAAGAACTCGGCATTGACGACAAGGCAAGCGTTGACGGTATGTCCTATAGTTTCAGCGACGGGGCTACCGTCTCTATCGCCAAGGGAGAAGGAACAACAGCTCCCACGTATTACGCCGCTACCAAAGGTTTCCGTATCTACGCCTGCAATACTCTGACCTTCTCTGCCAGCAAGACCATTGCAAAGATTGTCATGGAGTGCGATCTGTACAACGGCACAAGCTACGTAGGCAATGAGACTGCCACTTTCTCTGTTGAAGGCAGCACCGCCGTATACAACAACTACAACGAAGAGAAGAAGGGCGGCGTACAACTTCGTCCAAAGCAGATTACCATCTACTACGCTAAATAGTGAATTCACGACTTTCACATAGCATAAGACCACTGGGATTGGTGCCTGGTGGTCTTTTTTTATGCTTCCTGTACAAAATATAATGTCTTACGCGTTTGTTTTTCAATTTATTTTCGTACCTTTGCACCGCAAATTACTAACGAGCCCCTTATCCACTTCCATTCAGACCGGGAGAGTCGGGGGCCTAAACATCACAAAAAGAAATGAAAAAAGATCTGCATCCACAGAATTATCGTCCTGTTGTGTTCAAGGACATGAGCAACGGTGACATGTTCCTGAGCCGCTCTACAGCCAAGACTACTGAGACCGTCATGTTTGAGGGCGAGGAGTACCCTGTGTTCAAGCTTGAAATCTCAAGTTCGTCTCACCCATTCTACACAGGTAAGAGCAAGCTCGTCGACACTGCTGGTCGCGTTGACAAGTTCATGAGCCGCTACGCTCGTACTCGCAAGTAATTGTTGCATCTCTGCTTTGCGCGGAGAGAGCAAGAAATAAAGAAGTGTGATTGGGGTATGTCCATCACACTTCTTTGTTTTCTCCACTACCCACTCCTTGGCAGTTTATATCACAACTATCCATCACGATGAAAAAAATCCTATCCCTTTTAATGTTCGTCTCCTTGATATCATTCTGCTCTTGCGGAGATGAAGAACCCATCGAACCTATATCCCGACCTAAGGCAGACACTCCGTTTTCGCTGATTGGCGACGATGCTATGGTCTATGCAGGACGTCGCGAGATTCCTGCCGTCATCGACCCAAGCATGTTTATAGTACACTATTATACTGATGCCAACGGCAACCCTATCATCAACTACTGTCTTGAGTGGGACAAAAATCTCAAATGCCAGCGTTGGTCCGCCTACTATCTGTGTACCAACAACAACAAGAAGCAGTACGACCGCGGTACCTGGCGCAATATGGTACAGTGGAAGGGCTGCCTGTGGGACAAGGACCCATTTCAGGAAGATAGCATTATCCCCGCAGCATTCCGCACCACCCTCAATGACCACTTGAACAACGGCTATGACCGCGGCCATATCGTCAACTCCAACGACAGGCTTTGCTCTCAGAGTGCCAACGGACAGACTTTCTATCTGAGCAACATACACCCCCAACGCTCAGACTTCAACGGCAGTGCCTCTGGCGGTGGTATATGGCTAAACTTCGAAAATCGGGTAAACGCCTGGGGCAAGGCGCTCAAGGGTAGCGAATACCTGTTTATCGTCAAGGGCGGCACTACACAACGTACTGCCAAGGTTCCAGAGCCACTAATCGACGACTCTCGCTGCAAAATACCCGTGCCGGCTTATTTCTTTATGGTCGTACTCAAACTCAACAGCGACAATTCGTATCAGGCCATTGGTTTCTGGGCCAAGCACGAACGCAACCAGGACACCAACGTCAAGGCATACACCAAGTCTGTTGACGAGATTGAAGAGCTCACCGGTTTTGACTTCTTCCACAACCTTGATGATACCACAGAAAACAACGTGGAGAAGACTAAAGATCTGGGCAAATGGAAATGGAACTGACATTGGCATAAGAGTACGAAGGCTGTACCTATTACAATGTCTGACAGTCCTCCACAACGCTTTGCAGACAATTCCCTGCTTTCTGCTTTACGTCCTTTGACATTTCCGTGTTTTGCAGAGTCCACTTGATTGTACAATCGTCCGGCGAGAGTTTTGCGCTTATAAGTGGCAGTACAGAGGCCTCGGCTCTCACATCTTCGTCCTGTTCCGTCATAAAACGTTCTATCTCCGGACGAGGAACTACTTGGAGCAAGGTCCACTGCGTATCGTAGAGTCTTACCTCACTGTCCAATCCCGGGCCAGAGTATGTCTTGTTGACGAGCAGATGTGACGTAGGGAGAAGTTTCACCTCTACCCAACTGTCTGCGCTACTCTGCAGAGACATATAGTCATCGGTGAGTACTTCAAGTACCACATCTTCGTCCAAGACGTTGCGCACACGTGCTGTCATTCCAGCCTCAGCAAAGTCTATGAGGTCGAGTTTATTGTTGGTGCTGAGCAAAGCAAAAATACTGTCTGGCGCCTGAGCGAAAACCTCTCTCATTTTCGCTTGCTGAGTCTGTGCCGGGAGACTCACACACATCATGCTCGTGAGGCATGCCATGAAACACACTTTCATCATATCGTACCTATATATAATAACACCATACTTATCAATACAAGGAGCAAATCCAAAGCCTTACTCACTATGTTTTTCTCATGAAATAGGAATGCCCCCACCATGAAGCTTACCACCACGCTTCCTCGTCTGACCATGCTTACCACGCTTATCATCGCGCCCTCCAAGCTCAGGCTGTAGAAGTACGCCACGTCTGCCAGACATATAAACACACTGATCAGAGGAATCCACCACCTCCACTCAAAGCGTGAGCCCTGACCTGTACTTGAGATATGCCCATGCCGTTGCGCCACCACGAGAAGTGCCATTATCGCAAGCTGATAGAAATTGAAGTATGCCTGCACCGTAAGTCTGGGCAAGCCCAATCCCCCCTTTTCTTCCGGTGACAACAGAAATTTGTCATAGAGTCCACTCACCGCTCCGAGTATCGCTGCCGCCACGAGACAGAATATCCAGCGATTGTGCAAGAAGTCTATCCCTTCCTTCCTGCCACCACGTTTGAGCAGAATCAAGCCTGTGATGGCGCATACCACTCCCGCCCATTGCCATACATTCAGTTTCTCGCCAAACACACACAGCGCGCCTATCAATACCAATACGGGACGTGTGGCATTGACCGGACCTACTATGGTGATGGGTAAGTATTTCATCGCAAAATATCCGCATATCCACGAGCTCAAGACGATGACAGCCTTAAGGACTATCCACCTCTGCACTTCGTAGCCCCCAAAGGGTTCATGGCAGGCCACGGGCACAAAGAGCAGACTTGAGAAGAGACAATTGAGCAACAATACCATCATCACATCGTTGCCACTCAAAGACTTCTTCTTGAATACGTCATAAAATCCGAGCAATGCTGCACTTACAAAAGCAAAGACTATCCACATCGGTGCTCTTCTCCATTTATGTTTCAGATACAGGATATTTCACATCGACAAGAAACAGAGCATTGCCAGGCACACTATCACCCGCTCTACAGCGATCCTTTGCCTCTATTACCTTCCGCAGTTGGTCTATAGTCATTTTCCCTCGCCCAACCTCAATGAGTGTACCCACTATAGCCCTCACCATATTCCGCAAGAATCGATTTGCCGTAATCGTAAATCTCCATTGCCCATCTCCTACCTTATCCCAATGTGCCTCAGTGACAGTACAGTCATTAGTCTTTGTGTCGGTATTTACCTTGGAAAACGACGTGAAGTCCCTATATTCCATCAGCAGACGTGCAGCCCTGTTCATCAGTTCAAAATCTGGATTACCATACACCTGCCAGCTATAATGACGTAAAAACGGACTCTTGCACGTATGTACATAGTAGTGATATGTCCTGCTCACTGCCGAAAATCTTGCATGCATACCATCAGCAACCGGTTCAATATGCTGTATGGCAATATCACGAGGTAAAATCTTGTTCAGCCTATACACCACCTGCCCACAGTCCACACATTCCTCACCTGCGAGGTCAAAGTGTGCCACCATCTTGCTGGCATGCACACCCGTATCCGTACGTCCTGCCCCGACTATCTCTATCGGCTTCCGAAGAATAGTAGACAACGCTTCCTGTATCTGCTCCTGCACGCTCACACTATGCGGCTGAATCTGCCACCCGTGATATGCTGTGCCATCGTATGCCAAGGTCATGAAGTACCTCATGGACACACACACTTTTTGCCGTCAACGATATACAAGCCCCTACCCCTCGCTCCATCTATCCTTCGACCCGTCAGGTCGTATACCCTGCCGTCGGTCTTGGCTCGGACTTGCCCAATAATATCCACAATACGAGTATCAGCATCGTAGTCGCTCATCTGTATATTGTCGACATTTATGCGCTTGCCCGAAGTTCCGCCTACCTCAAACTTTAGGCGTATATTCCCCTCCTGCTGTATCTCATATCCGTAACGCTGCCAACCTTCCAGACTCGCGTTCGCGATTACTGGAATCCAGTTCTCACCTCCGTCTGTGGTATAGCTTACCGTCAGCACAGCTCCAGTATCTTTATTATAATTGCCTGCATAGAACCAAAGAGAGTCGCAGCCTTCAGACTTTTCATCCATCATCTCGATATAGCCTCCACTCTTTATCCTTGCAGAATACACATCTTCGGCATTAGTATCCTTGCCTATCAGCGCGTCCTTCATATACCAAGTGGCAGCAGTACACCTCACCTCGGCTTCGGCATAAGAAGCCTTACTTCCATTCTCAAAATCCTCAAAGAAAGCCAACATACTTCCTACCTTTGCCATCAGAGGGACTTCGACTTCATCTACACCCTCAGTATTCAACATCAGCAACCCCGTGTAATCACCCTCATTCCGTTGAGAAGCAAGACGTACGTAGAATGTAGACGTACTGCCCGAGAGAGTCAGAGTCTCGTCCCAGTCATCTTCCTCTGTCATAGCTATCTCAAACGGACCCTCCACCTGCACAGTTGCAACACCAGTCTGCGTATGCATCATAGTCACCTCTATTTTGGCAGAAGAACTTGGATTGCCAGGAGTAGCAGTCAGGTTGACCACACTTGGAGCAGCAGTAAACACCGGCGTATATGCAGGGAAATCAACCCTCACCTCGTTGCTCTGAGCGAGCTCGACGCCATCTTCGTATGCCGTCACTTGATAATAATACGTGGTAGATGGCTTCACACCATTCTTCACCCTATATGACGTCTCTTGCGTCTCAACAGGGAAGTCGGGCAACGAAGTCCTTGCACCACTATCGTCCTTGGTGTATACGTCCAAGATATAGGTAGCACCCACCTTATACATCTCCCACCTCGCATCAAAACGGCAAGAATATATACTGCTCACAATCTCGTCCGCCTCATACGCCTCAAACAGATCATCATCAGGACTATCAGGAAATGAACTATCCACAATAAATGCATACTCAATACTGTCACCCCATATATACTCGGCAAGATTAGGATAGTCCACAAAGGGATTACGATTTCCTTGTATTAGGTAAACAGCCTCGTTACGCTCTCGCTCTATATCATCAATGGGGTCCTCTCTGTGCCACTTGAGCAGCAACTCGTATGCCCACTTCTTAAGCGTAGGCCAATGATTCTGTTCAAGCATATTTACGCCCTCCGTCTTCCAAGTGAAATCACTGTACGAAGTGACCATATAGAAATAAGTACGTGCAAAGTCTCCCTTCCACTCATCAGCAGGCTCCCACACATTAAACGTCTTGCCATCAACACTTGTCTTACCAACCTTTGTGCAACCATTGTCCGTAATCACTGTAGAGGTGACCTTCCCCATCACATAGTTACTCTTGCTGCTGTTAATTTTCTTCTCGCACGGCATCAGATTGAACAAATCCTTATAGGCCTTATTCGATTCTCCACCCCACCAGCTTTTAGCGAAAGAATGCTCTATATTCATTCCCGCAGGAGCACTTGCAGAGTTAGCATTGGCCGTATTACTAAAATAAAACACCTCATTGCTATACCTGTCACGCACCTGATTACCATTGTAGCGATCCGTCGAATAGAAGCCGGTCCAAGTCTTGCCAGCACCACTCCCATACTCCAACACTGTTGGATTGCCTATGATAGACTTCAACGCAACTTTTAATTCTTCCTTTTTTTTACCATTTGCCTTATTGTAATATCCTTCAGGCACGCCAGCCATCGCACAATGCACGACAAAGCAGACTGACACTAAAATACAAGCTCTTCTAAACGACATGAAATTAAGTATTAACTCAGCGTATTACTCTTCGTTATTCTCGTTTGTATTGACGATTTCAAACTCCACATACTCAGCCTCACGCCTACGTCGTTCCTCCTCCTCCTTTTTAGCTTGCTGCTTAGCATATAAACTACTATAATGACGAGTACGCAACGCCAGAAACAAATCTGTTATTCCATAATACAACAACGTAAACCCAATTATCTTGAACGGCAAAGCTGCAGCGTCTCTGCTGTACATCACAGAAAATACTCCCACCCCTATCAAGACAACAGGAATAAGCATTAACAGCCATGAGAATGGAGTAACTCGTCTGTTTACGACCATTGCAGACAACTGACTAATACCAGCCAGTATAAGAATGATACCTATCAATATAACAAGATAAGTGACAAAAGATTCGGGAAACGACATCAAATAGCCACCCAAGAATATACTGCCTATTGACATCAAAGGGAAGGACGGTCTTACAACAGCATTTCTATTCAGAAGACCATATATATATACAAACACACTTATCAGACCAGGAAGCATAAACAAAGCCCCTATCAGCATAACCAACACCACGGGCATCTCATTAGCCTTGACAATAAGCAGAAGGCCAATCAGCAATGCACACATAGATCTGAACACATAACTACCAATAAACTTCATCTCATTAAAAGTCTATCAAACAATAATAAATTAATTTTCAAACGCAAAATTACACAAAATATCTCACAAGTACAACATTCATATCAAAAAAGGTAAAGAATGAATTTAGAATTTAATATTATTCAAAACTCTTTACTGTTTTCATGAGGTTATAAGGTCTTGAGGTTGTAAGGTTATGAGGTTATGAGGTTATAACCTCATAATAAAAGTCCCTCCAATCTTGCGATTGAAGGGACTCTACTTTTTAAAAACGGCGGCTACCTACTACTTTCGAACGACTTCGAAAGTCCCACTGCGTGGGAGAGCAGGTAGCCTTGATTGCCTTATTTTAAAAGTAGAGTCCCTCCAATCTTGCGACTGAAGGGACTCTACTTTTTAAAAACGGCGGCTACCTACTCTCCCACGGGTGTGCAGTACCATCGGCGCGGGCGGGCTTAACTTCTCTGTTCGGAATGGGAAGAGGTGGAACCCCGCCACTATAACCACCTTAATATGGTGACATATCGGACTGAAACTTATAAAGCATGTACATGACATCGCTGCAAGTATAACAACCTGCGAGTCTTTTGGCGAAAGCTTTCGGGCTATTAGTAGTGCTCGGCTTTG
>CAMEQD010000055.1:0-15097 GCA_945932615.1 uncultured Prevotellaceae bacterium
TACTGTTTCAGTTAATGAAAGAAAAAAGTGTCTAGTGAAATCAGGAAAAGACAGATGTCCGAACGATGTTCGAGCGAAGGTAGAACGATGATCTAACGATGATCTAACGATGATCTAACGATGATCTATCGAAGGTCTAACGATGCCTAACGAATGTCCGACAAGAGCCCGAGCTGTGTCTTGATTATACTCTGGCGGTGCTGCCTTTGCTGAATTGCAGTGCAAAGGTACGAAATCCGTTGAGTGTGATTGTCTACTTTAGTAGACATCTGTTGGTTTTTGTCGACATAAAATATCATAAAAAGGCTTTGCCTGAATAATTTTTTTTCTAAAATAACATAGTTATTTTCTTTTTTTTACTCTAAATAGTCTCTAAAATTTTCTGTAGGTTCGTGCCCAGGCGTCCTATGCCCAGGTGTCCTGTGCGCAGGTGTCCTATGCGCAGGTGTCGCATGCGCAGGTGTCCTGTGCCCAGACATATATGCGAGCGTGAGGGAAATTGTATTGCGATTCAATCCTTGGCTTGGCAGATTAGCTGTGGTTTCTCTGTGTCAGCTTATCGAAAATGCCGTGGTTGTGTAGTCTTCGTTAGACAAAATAATGTCAGAATTATTGTATAGTTGTCTGACAATTTGTTTTGCTTTAATGCGAGATTCTGCCTCGACGACAACTTCTCTCTCAAGAATTTCCTGTATGGTTACGGCGTATTTCATGGCTGTGTGACTGTTTGCGTTTTAGATTTGCTCTTCGAGCATGCGTTCTTTACACATAAGTCCATATTGATTTGAAATATTTTCGTATGAGCAGAATGATACTCTATCGCGAATAGTCGTATATGCGATCCTTCCAATGACTTTTTTGTACTGCTCTCTTTTGTTGTTAGGGGCTACTATTATGAAACGCGCGAAGAAATCCTGTAGATCGCAAAATTTAGTTATTGAATTTTGAATATCAGTAGAATGAATGGTAGAGATTGCCCAATGTTGAATATCCGCCATGCTCGCGAAGTGTTTCGACTACTTATTGGGTCTGGGTATGCTTTTTTTTGTCATAAAAATTCCGCTGCTTAATGTGCTGCTTCTGTCCGCGGTCAGACTGTTTATTTATGCAAATATACGATTTTTATTTGAAACAGCTGACTTGGTGATGGGAATTTTTTACCGTTTCTTTTGCCTATGTCAGTTTTTTTTTGTATCTTTGTGCGCAAATAATTGATTGTCATAGTTTATTTAGGTAGATATGGGATTTTTCAGCAAATTCTTCAGCAAGGAGAAGAAGGAGACTCTGGAGCAGGGTCTGCAAAAGACGAAACAGGGTTTCTTTGACAAGTTGACGCGGGCTGTGGCCGGTCGTGACAAGGTCGACGACGAGGTTCTTGATGACCTTGAGGAGGTGTTGGTGACGAGCGATGTCGGGGTCGACACGACTCTGCGTGTGATAGAGCGTATCGAAGCGCGTGTGGCCCGCGACAAGTATGTCGGTACGACGGAGCTCAACAATATCCTGCGCGACGAGATCAGCCAGTTGCTCATGGAGAACAATACGGACGATACCGAGGGATTTTCTATACCAGAGGGTTTCGGGGGCGAGGGAGAAGCAAAGGTGCCTTACGTGATAATGGTGGTAGGCGTGAACGGAGTGGGCAAGACTACCACGATTGGCAAGTTGGCTTACCAGTTTAAGGAGGCTGGACTGAAGGTGATGCTCGGAGCTGTTGACACGTTTCGCGCTGCGGCCGTAGAGCAATTGGTGATATGGGGCGAAAGGGTAGGAGTGCCTGTGGTGAAGCAGCAGATGGGCAGTGACCCGGCAAGTGTGGCTTACGATACGCTGCAGAGCGCGATAGCGCAGGGAGCTGACGTGGTGCTGATTGATACTGCGGGTCGTCTGCACAACAAGAAGGGACTGATGGACGAGTTGTCGAAGATAAAGCGTGTGATGCAAAAACTTGTGCCCGATGCTCCTCACGATGTGATGTTGGTGCTTGATGGCTCTACGGGGCAGAACGCTTATGAGCAGGCCAAGCAGTTTACGGCTGCTACTGAGGTGACGAGCATGAGTATCACGAAGCTGGACGGTACGGCCAAGGGGGGTGTGGTGATTGGCATCAGCGACCAGTTTAAGATACCGGTGCGCTACATAGGGCTTGGAGAGAAGATGACCGATTTGCAGCCGTTCAATCGTAGGGAGTTTGTGGACAGTCTCTTCGGTTGAGGTGTCTTGATTTTGGAAATCCTGTCGGAAGGTGAAGAAATGGTGAAGAAGAAAAAAAAGATTGATGTCGTCACTCTCGGCTGTAGCAAGAACCTCGTGGACAGCGAGAGGCTCATGCGCCAGCTTGAGGCGGTGGGCTATGAGGTGACTCACGACGCTGAACGTATGGAGGCTGAGGTGGCGGTGGTGAATACTTGCGGTTTTATCGCTGATGCTCAGGAGGAGAGTGTCAATATGATTCTTGAGTTGGCTCAGCGCAAGAGCGAGGGGACACTCAAGAGGTTGTATGTGATGGGGTGTTTGAGCGAGCGTTTTATGTCGGAGCTCGGCAAAGAAATCCCTGAGGTGGATCGCTATTACGGCAAGTTTAACTGGACTGAGTTGTTGCGCGACCTCGGGCATGAGTACGACGAGTCTGTTGCGGCTGAGCGTCATCTGACTACACCGGGGCATTATGCTTACGTCAAGATTAGCGAGGGTTGTGACCGTGGGTGTGCTTATTGTGCCATTCCTATCATCACAGGCAGACATCGCTCGCGCCCTATGGAGGATATTGTCGGTGAGGTGCGTCACTTGGTGTCGCAGGGGGTCAAGGAGTTTCAGATTATCGCGCAGGAGCTGACGTACTATGGGCTTGATCTTTATAGGGAACGCCGTATCGCAGAGCTCATAGAGGCTATCGCTGGGATTGACGGGGTGAAGTGGATTCGCTTGCATTATGCTTATCCTAAGGATTTTCCGATGGATTTGCTCCGAGTGATGCGTGAGCATGACAATGTCTGCAAGTATATGGATATTGCCTTGCAGCATATTAGTGATAATCAGCTCAGTGCCATGCACAGACATATCTCCAGTCGGGAGACTTACGACTTGATTGAGGCTATGCGACGTGAGGTGCCTGGGCTTCATCTGCGTACGACGCTTATGGTGGGATTCCCTGGTGAGACCGACGATGATTTCAGGGAGTTGTGTGATTTTGTGAAGTGGGCCAGGTTTGAGCGTATGGGGGCTTTTGCATACAGTCATGAGGTGGGGACTCCGAGTGAGCGTCTGTATGATGATGATGTGCCTGAGGAAGTGAAGCAGGCACGGTTGTCAAAACTCATGCGTATACAGCAGAATATCTCTGCCGAGGTGCAGGAGGCCAAGGTGGGCAGTGTGATGCGTGTGATGATTGATCGCATGGAGGGTGGCTATTATATCGGCAGAACGGAGTTTGACTCGCCTGAAGTGGACCCTGAGGTGCTTGTGCCCGAGGCTGGGGGGAGCTTGCGTTGCGGGGAGTTTTATGATGTGAAGATCGTGAGTGCTGATGATTTTGATTTATATGGCGAAGTGATAAACGGAGTTTCTGACTATGAATAATAAGGAATTTATAGCGGCTTTGGCGGCAAGGACGGGGGGCAACCTCAAGGAGACGCAGCAGAAGGTGGATCTCTTGGTGAAGGGTATGAGTGTGGCTTTGAGCGATGAAGACAGCATCATGGTGTCTGGCTTCGGTACGTTTGAGACCAAGAAACGTATGGAGAGGGTGCTGGTCAATCCTAATAGTGGGCAGCGTATGCTTGTTCCTCCAAAGATTGTGGTGAGTTTTAGACCGAGTAATAATATAAAAAGTTTGATTCAGTAATGGACGGAAAGTTGACTGTGACGGAGCTGGCTCAGATTCTGGCCAAGGAATCGCAGATAGGTCAATCGGCTGCTGAGATGTTTGTAAAGGCAGTGTTTGATGTCGTGACGGAGGCTGTCATGTCGGACAAGATTGTAAAGGTCAAGGGGCTGGGCACGTTCAAGTTGATTGGAGTCAGCGACAGGGAGAGTGTCAATGTCAACACGGGTGAGCGTATCTTGATTGCCGGGCATAGCAAGCTGTCGTTTACACCCGACACGGCGTTGAAAAATGCTGTAAACCGTCCGTTTGCAGACTTTGAAACTGTCATTCTCAACGAAAAGACTCCTATTGAGGAGATGGAGCGTATTTCTGGGGAGGGGCAGGACGAACTCGTCGCTCCTGAGGGGAGTGATGCTGGTGTGATGTCGGAGACTGACGTTGTAGTGGATAATGTGGAGGCGGCTGAGGTAAGCCCTGATGAGGTCGGGGCTGAGGAACCGGAGATAAACTCTGATGAGGTCGTGGCAGCTGGCGCTGGTGTCAATGAGACTGAGTCTGATGAGGCTGAGTCTGGCGAGGGCGTACCTCCTGTCGATGACATCGTACAGCAGCCTGCCAATGACTCTGACTCTGACGAATCACCGTCTGTCTCCGATGAGCCAGCGTCTGTCAGTGATAGTGACTCTGTTGGGCCTGATGTCCAGGTGACGCAAGATATGGTGATGTCGGGGACTGCTGGCAAAGGTAGACTGCATGGGTGGATATGGACTTGTGTCACGTTGTGTGTATCTGTCGGTATGTATTTCCTCGGGTATTATAGAGTCTTGGACGGTATTACTATCAAAATTGAGCGTCAGGAGACTTTGCCGAAGCATGATGAGTCTGTGCAGCCTGCTGTCATTACGGTGCCTGTGAAGAAAAAGACAGCAAGGTCGCAGAAGGCTGTCGTAGATGAATGCAAGGACAGTGTGGCTGCAGTAGGGCGCGATAGTGCTGCTGTGGTTCCTAAGACCGCTAAACCGGCAAAGCCTGCTGAGCCTTCGCCCGAGGTGCTTGCCCGCAACTACAGGCAGGTGGAGGGTGGAGACTACTGGATAGTGGGCGATATGGGTGTGGTACACAAGATGCAGGTCGGCGAGACTTTGTACAAGGTGGCTGGCAAGGAGTTGGGCAGCCAAAGACTGATGCCGTATCTGGTCGTGTTTAATGATTTCAAAGACCCAAACCTGATACGGATAGGCGACCCAATACGAATTCCGAAGCTGGTGAGGAAATATTAACACACTTTTAAAAATCTGCAAGGATATTTAATACGTACTATTCGGGTATGAGTGGGAAATTTTTTATCTTTGCAGAAAATTTTTAATCTGTTTGTATGGATTCATTTGATATTCGCGCGTTGAACGAGGAGATCGAGCGTCAGAGCGCATTTGTTACTAACCTGCAGACGGGTATGTCGCAGGTCATCGTGGGTCAGAAGCATTTGGTCGAGAGTCTGCTCATCGGCTTGCTTAGTGACGGACATGTATTGCTTGAGGGTGTGCCAGGTTTGGCCAAGACCCAGGCCATCAAGACTTTGGCGTCGTTGGTCGACGCTCAGTTCAGCCGTATTCAGTTTACTCCGGACTTGCTCCCCGCTGATGTCATCGGTACGATGATTTACTCTCAGAAGGAGAGTCGCTTCACGGTCGAGAAGGGACCGGTTTTTGCCAATTTCGTACTTGCTGACGAGATAAACCGTGCGCCTGCCAAGGTGCAGAGTGCGCTGCTTGAGGCTATGCAGGAGCGTCAGGTCACTATTGGCAAGGAGACCTTTGCCTTGCCCAAGCCTTTCCTTGTGCTCGCTACGCAGAACCCTATCGAGCAGGAGGGCACCTATCCCTTGCCCGAGGCGCAGGTCGATCGTTTCATGCTTAAGGTGGTGATAGACTATCCTAAGATTGACGAGGAGAAGCTTATCATTCGTCAGAATATCATGGGCGAGAGAGCCAAGGTGAGTGCCGTCATGACGACTGACGATATAATCGAGGCTCGTGCTGTGGTGCGCAAGGTGTATCTCGATGAGAAGATTGAGCAGTATATAGCCGATATAGTGTTTGCTACTCGCTATCCTGACAAGTATGGTATGCCTGAGGTCAAGGATTACATCGAGTTTGGCGCAAGTCCCCGTGCAAGTATCAATCTTGCTCTTGCTGCGCGTGCATACGCATTTATCAAGCGCAGGGGCTATGTCATACCTGAAGATGTCAGGGCTATCGCTCACGATGTGCTGCGTCACCGTCTCGGGCTGACGTATGAGGCAGAGGCTGCCAATGTGACTTCTGAGGAGATTGTAAGCAAGATAATAAACAAGGTTGAGGTGCCCTGATGTCTGTAGGGCACGATGAGCTGACAGGAGATGGAGACTTCTGAGATTCTTAGACGGGTACGCCAGATTGAAATAAAGACCAAAGGGCTGAGCAACAATATCTTTGCTGGAGAGTATCACTCTGCGTTCAAGGGTAGGGGTATGGCTTTTGCTGAGGTGCGCGAGTATCAGTATGGCGATGACATACGTGATATCGAGTGGAATGTCACGGCACGTTTCGGCAAGCCTTACGTCAAGGTCTTTGAGGAGGAGCGTGAGCTCACGGTGATGCTCTTGGTCGATGTGAGCGGCAGCCTTGAATTTGGCTCGATTAGGCAGACGCAGCGTCAGATGCTGACAGAGATTGCTGCGACGCTTGCTTTCAGCGCGATACAGAACAACGACAAGATTGGCGTGGTATTCTTTTCGGACAGGATTGAGAAATTCATTCCTCCCAAGAAGGGTCGCAAGCATATACTGTATATCATCAGGGAACTGCTTGAGTTCCAGCCCCAGAGTCGCAGGACTGATGTGGCACAGGCTGTGGAGTTTCTAACGCAGGTGATGAAACGACGTTGTACGGCATTTGTGTTGAGTGACTTTGTCGACGAGAAGGATTTTCGCCTACCGCTGACTATCGCTGCGCGCAAGCATGATGTCATCGCTCTACAGGTGTACGACCGCAGGCTGCAGGATCTGCCCGATGTGGGCTTGATGAGCGTGTGTGATGCTGAGACGGGAGAGGAGATGCTCGTCGACACGAGCAGCAAGAAGGTGCGCAGACTACAGGCTGCGTGGTGGCGTGGCTTGCAGGGACGGCTGCAGGATACGTTCCAGCGCAGCGGTGTTGATACGGTCAGTGTGCGAACAGACGAAGATTATGTGACGGCGCTGATGCGTATGTTCAAGAGTAGGGCTTGACCCGTAATTTACAAAATACAATAGGAAAAGTGTTTACAAGACGTCTCTTCATAATCATATGTATATTGGCAAACTGCTTGTGCTCCATGGCTCAGGTCACGGTGACTGCAAAGATTGACAGCGTGCAAATGTCTGTGGGTCAACAGGACGGGATTGAGCTCGTGGTATCGATGCCTAAGGGCGAGAAGTTGCAGATGCCGAGGCTGAAGCCAGGAGACTTGCTCCTACCCAATCTTGAGATAGTCAGTATGCCCAAGGCTGATACTGTCGAACTGAACGAAGGCAAGCAGTGGCAGGTGTCGCAGCGGTATATCATAACTGCATGGGACTCGTCGCTATACTATATTCCCCCTCTGTCGGTAGTGGTGGGTAAACAGAAGTTGCAGACCAACCAGTTGGCTTTGAAGGTGTACACTCTCGATGTGGATACCGTGCATACGGATCAGTTTTACCCTCCTCGCGAGATACAGGAGGTACCTTTCTGCTGGGACGATTTTAGAGGTATCACGTATGGCGTCACAGTAGTGTGTTTGTGTGTAGGGCTGATAGTTTGGCTCTTCTTCCGCATACGCTCGGGCAAACCTATCGTGCGTCTCGTACGTCGCAAGAAGAAACTCCCTGCACACGAGGTTGCTATCTCACAGATTAAGCTTCTCAAGGATAGCAAACAGTGGGCTCAGGAGGACAGCAAGGAATATTATACCAGTCTGACCGATACGTTGCGTACGTACATCCAGGACAGATATGGATTCTCAGCTATGGAGATGACTTCGTCTGAGATAATCGAGAGGCTCGTGGCTGACGGCGACGAGAAGTCGCTTGATGAACTCCGTGAGATATTCCGCACGGCGGATCTGGTGAAGTTTGCCAAGTGGACTACACAGATCAATGAGAATGATGCCAATCTGTATTATGCTCTGCAGTATGTCAATGAGACAAAACTTGAGCAGGATCCCAATGCCAAGCCTGAACCTGAGGTGGTGAAGGAGACCGACAAGGAGCGTCTGAATGAGGTAATCGCCATGCGTATGATTATGACTCTGGGCGCGGTGATTGCTGTCGTTACGCTGGGTTGGATAGTATGGAAACTGTATGATTTGTTAGCTTGATGAGTATGGAATTTCAGAATCCGCTATATTTTATTCTGCTCGCAGGCATCATACCCTATATAGTATGGTATGTGCTCAAGCACAGGAGGCTGCGCCCTTCGCTCAGGGTTGGCTCTGTCGCGGCATTTGCCCGTGCGCCAAAGACGTGGAGAGTGTGGTTGCAGCACGCTCCGTTTCTGCTCAATATCGTCATAGTGGTGGCTGCGGTTTGTGCTTTGGCGAGGCCTCAAACTTCAAATTCGTGGACAAACAAGAGCATTGAGGGTATTGACATCATGCTGTGTATGGACGTCTCTACGAGTATGCTCGCTGAGGATCTGAAGCCTAATAGGGTAGAGGCTGCCAAGAATGTCGCTCTGGAGTTTATCAATGGGCGTGAGAATGACAATATTGGTCTGACTGTTTTCGCTGGCGAGGCTTACACCCAGTGTCCTATGACTACCGACCATGCCGTGTTGCTCAACCTGCTCCAGGGCATGGACTGCAATATGGTGGAGCGTGGCATGATTGACGACGGTACTGCTATCGGTATGGGACTTGCAAATGCTATCACGAGACTCAAGGACTCCAAGGCCAAGAGCAAGGTGGTCATACTGCTCACGGACGGTACCAACAACAGGGGCGAGATTTCGCCCAATACGGCTGCTGACATAGCTAAGAGTTTCGGTATCAGGGTCTACACCATTGCGGTTGGTACCAACGGTACTGCTCCTTACCCTATGATGGTGGCGGGTCACAAGGAGTATGTCAATATACCAGTTGAGATAGATACTCGCGTATTGTCGCAGATTTCTGCAAAGACCGATGCCTCGACGTATCGGGCCACTAATACTGGGAAGCTCCGTGAGGTGTATCGTGAGATAGACAAGTTGGAAAAGACGCGTATGAAAGTCAAGCAGTACTCCAAGCGTTATGAGGCATTTCAGATGTTCGTATGGATAGCCGTGCTTGCGATGCTGTTGGAATTGTTGATGCGCGCTACTGTTTTGAAGAGAATACCATAGCCATGTTTAGATTTGAGAATCCAGAATATCTGTTGCTGCTGCTCGTTGTGCCCCTTGCCGCGCTGCTCCACTATGCGTGGACTTACCGCAGGAGGAGGGCGATGCGTAGATACGGCGAATGGGCTTTGCTACGCAACCTCACTAAGGACGTGTCGACGCTCAGACGCGAGGTGAAATTTTGGCTGCTTGCTTCGTCATATATATGTATGACGCTGGCGTTGGCTCGACCTCAGTTCGGCACTCGCATCGATAAGCGTGAACGCAACGGCATTGAGGCGATCATAGCTCTTGATGTCAGCAATAGCATGCTTGCTGAGGACGTGCGTCCGTCACGTCTTGAAAAGTCTAAGATGTTGATCAGTAGTCTCGTAGACAATATGGTCGATGACAAAGTCGGTCTCGTGGTGTATGCCGGTGAGGCTTTCAACCAGCTCCCTATCACGAGCGATTACGTTTCGGCCAAGATGTTTCTTGAGACTATTTCTCCCTCGATGATAGACTTGCAGGGCACGGACATTGCTGCGGCGATACGTCTGGCCCAGCGCAGTTTCACTCGTCAGGAGGGCGTGTCGCGAGCCATTTTCCTGATTACCGACGGTGAGGACAACGAGGGCGGTGCGGTCGAGGCTGCCAGAGAGGCTGCAAAGGCTGGCATGCACGTCTATGTGCTCGGAGTGGGAGAACCGTCTGGTGCTCCTATACCAATCCCCGGTACGGGCCAATATATCATAGACAATGAGGGTAACACCGTCGTTTCGAAACTCAATGAGGGAATGTGTAGGGAGATAGCCGATGCAGGCATGGGGCATTACATCTATGTAGACAACAGCAGCTCGGCTCAGGAGAAGCTCAATGCCTATGTCGACCAGCTCTCTAAGGCGACCCTTGAGACGGAGATGTACAGCGAGTTTGACGAGCAGTTTCAGGGGTTCCTCATACTCGGACTGATACTCCTGCTGGCTGATGTCATTATACTCGAACGTGAGAATCATGTCCTGCAAAGATTCACCATTTTCGAAAAGAAAAATCAAGTTGCACGTTAGAATTATGAAGAAACTTCTGATACTGATAGCAATGGCTGCGATGAGCTCCTCTGTGCTCCATGCTCAGAATGACCGCGATTACGTACGCCGTGGCAACCGCCTCTTGCGCGATTCGGTCAATCGTCAGAAAAACTCCGACAAGGCCATAGTCCAATACAAGAAGGCTGTCGAATACAATCCTTCGTGTGCCATAGCCCACTACAATATGGGCAATGCCCTTTTGCTCGAAGGCAAAGTACAGAATGCCATGAAGGAATACGAGCAGGCTGCACGCTTAGAGAAGGACAGCAAGCGCCTGAGCGACGTCTACCATAATATGGGAGTGATACTGCAATCTGCCAAACAGTTTGACAGGGCCATCGAGTGCTACAAGCAGTCGCTGCGCAACGACCCCGCTAACGATGAGACGCGCTACAATTATGTCTTGTGTCAGCGACAGCTGAAGAATCAGCAGAACGACAACAACCAGGACCAAGACAAGAACAAGGACAAGGATCAGCAGCAACAACAGAAGCAGCAACAGCAGCAAGACAAGCAGGACAAGGAGAAGGAGAAGGAAAAGGAACAGCAGCAGCAACAGCAGCAAGAGCAGGAAATGTCGCGTGAGAACGCGGAGCAGATGTTGCAGGCTGCAATGCAGCGCGAGAAAGACACTCAGGAGAAGGTCAGACGCCAGCAGCAGCAGAGTAGGAGACGGCAGTTGCTCAAACAGTGGTAGTGCATACTTTCCTACGCATCAGGCCAGTAGCAATCGAAGATAACTGAATATAATTGTATAATTCTGGAAAAATAGAAAATGCTTAGACAGAAAACGCTCAGTCTTTTAGTCTTTTCTCTCATTGGCATCTCAGCATGGTGCCAGACACTCAGGATTCAAGCCCCACAACACTGTGAGGTGGGGCAGAGGATACGTGTGAGTTATGTGCTCAACACTCAAGATGTGGACGATATAAAGGTCGAGGACTTTCCGGGTTTTGAGGTACTGTATGGTCCCTCTACCAGCTCGCAGAGTTCGTTTTCGATGGTCAACGGCAAGACTACGCAGTCCTCGAGCATGACCTTCACCTACACGTTGCTCGCTCAGAAGGAGGGAACTTTCAAACTCCCAGCGGCTACCGTCATCTCAAACGGGAAGAGCATAAGGAGTCAGACTGCCACCATACAGGTTTATCCAGCCTCAAATCCTTCTCAGGGGGGTGGTGCCAGTGCTCAGGGACCTCTGCCCAACAACAGTCAGCACCAGCAGTCGTCACAACGAGTCGTCAGCAACAGCGACATCTTTATAACAGTCTCTGCCAACAAGACTCAAGTCTACGAGCAAGAGGCTGTGCTGCTCACCTACAAGCTTTATACGCTCGTTAACGTGCGACAACTGTCGGGTGAAATGCCCGAACTCGATGGCTTCCATTGCCAGGAGCTCGACAGCAAGGCGCAGATGACGCTCAAACACGAACGACGCGACGGACGCAATTACGGAACAGCTGTGTGGCGTCAGTATGTGCTTTTCCCGCAGAAGAGCGGCAAGCTCGTCATACCGAGTGTGTCGTTTGACGCAGAGGTCGAGGTCATCAACCAGAGTGCAGACCCCTTCGACATATTCTTTAGTGGAGGCTCTCTTGCCCAGCTCGTCAGAAAGACTATCAAGACTCCAGAGTTGGTACTCAACGTCAGCCCCCTGCCAGAGCCGCGACCTGTCAACTTCTCAGGTGCAGTAGGGCAATTCAGTATCTCTGCATCGCTCACTCCCGAGCAGGTCAATGCCAACGATGCTGCATCGCTCCGTATGGTAGTGTCAGGACATGGCAATATGAAGCTGATGAAAGCCCCCAAGGTAGAGTTTCCAAAGGATTTCGAGGTCTATACGCCGAAACAGAACGACAAGACTTCCATCACCTCTTCAGGAGCAAAGGGCAATGTGATATACGACTATGTCATCGTACCCAGACATGGAGGCAAATTTGACATAGATCCAGTAGAGTTCACCTATTTTGACCCAGATGCCAAGCAATACAAGACTCTCAAGACCGACCCGTTTGCAATCAGTGTGGCCAAGGGCAAGGGAGGAAGCCGTATGACAGCACCCGACAAGGAGGACCTCAAGGTACTCTCTAACGACATACACTATATCAAGCAGACTGAGGCAGACATAGTCCCTCATGCAGACAATTATTTTGCGACATGGAGATATTTTGGCAATCTCCTTGCCTTGTCGGCAGTCTTTGCTCTTGTGTTGGCTGTGTTCCGCCGTCAGGCCAAGGCCAATGCCGATATAGCACGACGCCGTACGAAACGGGCTTCCAAGGCAGCGACCAAACGGTTGAAGCAGGCCTCAAAGCTGCTCAAGAGCAAGGAATCAAACGCTTTCTACGACGAGACCCTGCGTGCCCTCATGGGCTATGCCGCTGACAAGCTCAATCTTCCCGTAGCCGAGCTCAACAAAGACAACGTAGCGGCAGGGCTCACACAGCGTGGAGTAGACGAAGCCTCCGTGCAGCAATACATGGCGGTTCTCTCGGACTGCGAGTTCGCACGCTTTGCTCCAGGCGACCCAGCATCAAACATGGAGAAGATATTCGAATCGGCACAGGCTGCCATATCAAGAATAGAAAATTGCAAATTGTAGATAGAAAGTATGAAGAAGTACGCCATAATCATACTGACCATGCTGGTCGGTCTTACCGCCTCAGCCGCAGATGTTGCCGGGCTCAAGAAGACTGCTGATGCTGCATATACTAAGGGAGATTACGGAAAGGCAGAACAATGCTATCTGAAACTAAGCAAGATGGGCGAGAGCAGCATCGTCAGCTACAATCTCGGCTGTACATACTATCGTATGGATAACATTGCCAAGTCTGTACTATGGTTTGAGCGTGCTGCCAGACTCGACCCGTCAGACGACGATATACGCTTCAATCTCGATATGGCACGCTCCAAGACCATAGACCGCATCACACCGCGACACGAGATGTTTTTCATATCCTGGTGGAATAGTCTCATGCTCAGCCTCTCGGTAAGCCAATGGGCATACCTTGCCACGGCGGCCTTTGCCGTGATGCTTGTATTGTTTGGGGCGTATATATACCTTTCTGGCATCATGTGGCGCAAGATAAGTTTCTTTGGCTCAATGCTGTCGCTGCTGTGTGTTATACTGTTCAATATCATGGCGTGGAGTCTGCGCTCGCGCAACGACAACCGCATGGAAGGCATCATCATGTCACCAGCCGTAGTGGTCAAGAGTACTCCTGACAAGTCTGGCACTGACCTCTTCGTCATACACGAAGGTACCAAAATCGTCATACGCGACAACACCCTGCGCGATTGGGTAGAAGTAGTCATAGCCGATGGCAAGGTCGGGTGGGTACGCAAGGACGTGTTCGAAACCATTTGATACCAGCACACACACACATGACTGAAATAAATACCTTCATACAGGCCTGGATACAGGATATGGACAACTATTTTGTCCACGAGATACTCACATGTGCAAACCACCTCGTAGTCTGGATCCCATCGCTTTTGGCTGCCATCATAGTCATATTCCGTGACCGTTCTGTCGGAGAGGCGATACTTACCAGTGTATCACTGCTCTTGTCCTTGGCAGTCTGCACGGTGTCGGCCATGCCTATCATAGACATTCACACCTCGTCCACATGTGTGGCGCTCACATCATGCGCCGTTTATCTGTCGCTCGTATATCGACATGCCCCAACCACCGTAGCATTGTCTTTGGCTGCAATATTGGGCACAATGAGCTCGGTATTTGCATTGCCCATGACAGCCATATTGGTAGTGGTTATGACGCTTATCTCGACAATTATATCCTTCGCTGTCTATATGGCAATGCGCTATATCCGACACTACTTCATGTCGGGTGCACATAGGTACTACAGCAGTGCCTATACCAAATCGGGCTATTCTTGCGACGATATGTATATAGTGCTTCTTGTGCTGACTCTGACATTTCTGTATATACTCGTATAGTGCTTCTTTTGAGTATCGTGGTCGACTTCTTCGTCGAACTTTGCTGATATTTTTTGCGATTTCTCGAGAAAAAGTACGATAAAGTCAAAAAAATCTGTAACTTTGTGCAATATTTAACCTAAATGTATTAACTAACAAACTAACTAATCAAATCTTATGAGAAGACTCTATCTACTTCTTTCTGTGATTCTGTGCAGTGTTGGAGTGATGTGGGCCATTACGACTATTACCACAGACAAGAACGACAATGGTAATAGTTACTATGGCTTTACCGCCAAGCTGACAGATACTTTCTACAATGCTTCTGGCGATGAAATGGCTGACGAAGTCAATCTCCAGACATTAAGTATTTATGGCCGTACAGCAAATGGTAACGGCTCTGATTTTAAGGTGGCCATCTATCAGTATTCTGCTGATGCTACGACAGGGCAGTTTGTGGCTCTGTCTGACAATAGCAATGCTTATCAGAATTGTGGAAATGACAATTCGGTCTCAATGGATTTCACTTTCACAGATGTCACTCTCAACAAGAACCAGCAGTACCAGTTCCTTTTTGTGGGTGCCGACGCCACTGCTGATGCAATTTCTTCATTCGATGGTTACAAGTCTGCTGCGGTGAGTATTTCATTGCGTATGTTCAGTAATCAGAGTCTACCATCAGGCGATGGTACTTACAAGAGCAATACCCTCAACAGCTGGGAGAAAAGTTTTATGCCTGCAGTAAAGTTTGTACTGAGTAATCCTGGCGAAGGTGGTGAGAGTGGCGAAGGTGGTGAGAGTGGCGGAGGTGATACTCCCGAAGAGCCAGAGCAACCTGATATCCCAAGTGATGCTACCATCGTCAAAATTATCTCTGGCGACAATAG
>CAMEQD010000056.1:0-14335 GCA_945932615.1 uncultured Prevotellaceae bacterium
CTGCTATTTTTCTGTGTGCGAGGATGGTCTCTTCGCCACCGATGGAGGGGCGGTTAGCACCGCTCGCCTCCAGATAGTCGTTAACTGCGTCACGCATGGTGAACTGTCTCATGCCTGTCTTTGCCCAGTAGATAAGGGCATCAGTAGCTGCTTTTCTTGTCTTACTGTATTCGTTGTCTGTCATAATCCTGATGTTTTAAGTTTGCTAAAATAGTTTGATACATATCCAAATGGTTATTTCAACCAAGATGATTGCCCAACTTACAAAAGCCAAGCCGAACATCCAGGCATAGGTGCGACCGTTGAAGTAAGCACCCTCCTCGATATTGCGGATTCGTTTAGATTGTACAGGTTAAGCACATCCTGTGTGGCATCCTTTCTTGTTTCTTCCTGAACAAAGGCAGATTTTGCCATTTGCACGTAAAATACTTTGCTGAATTCTTCGGCAATACAGAAAAAAATCAGTATTTTTGTACTTGACAATCATGGCGAGACAAAATCACATTATAGTAGCAAAATGAAACAGGCAAAGACAGGACTCGTACTCGAGGGGGGAGGAATGAGGGGTATGCTTACCAGCGGTGTTTTGGACGTACTGCTCGAAGCTGGTATCGACTTCGATGGTATGGTAGGCGTGTCAGCAGGGGCACTATTCGGATCTAACTTCAAGAGCCGCCAGCGAGGTCGTGCCATACGCTACAACATGAAATACATTGGCTTACGCCAATATATGAGTTACTACTCGCTTTTTACTACGGGTCATTTCGTAAACAATCACTTCTCATACTATCGTCTACCTTATGAGCTTGACCCTTTTGACTTTGACACCTACGAGAGCAACCCTATAAAATTTTGGGCTGTGGTGACCGATATTGAACAGGGCAAAGCTCTCTATCATGAAATCTCTGACGCACGGGGCGAAGGACTGCAGTGGATGCGTGCCTCGGCTTCGATGCCGATATTTGCCCAACCCTTGCACCTCGGCGGTCATACTTTGCTCGATGGGGGGATTGCAGACAGCATTCCGCTCGAATTTATGCACCGACAGGGCTATGCTCGCAATCTCGTCATACTTACACAACCCGTAGGATTTCGCAAGAAACCCTCGCACCTCGGTACCTTACTGCGCCTTGCCCTACCCCACTATCCTAAGGTGGCTCAGATGATAACTAACAGACATGAGATGTACAATGCTCAACTCGACTACATTCTCGCTTCGGAGCACAGAGGCGACACATTGCTCATATACCCCGAACAGACTCTTGGTGTCGGTCGTCTTGAAATGGATACTATGAAAGTCAAATCAGTCTACGATCAAGGTGTCAGGAAAGCTCAAGAGATGCTCCCTACTATCAAGAGGTTTTTGCGGCAATAGACGCTGGAGCTGCTCAAGCCTTTTTGCGTATGACCTTGATAGAGACTATGCGTCGCTCGTCCATCTCCATTACTTCAAATGTGAAGTCATTGAATGTCAAACGCTCATGTAGCATGGGGAACTCGCCCTTGATTTCAAGTAGCAAGCCTGCCAGGGTATCTGCATCGCCCTCTACTTCCTGAAAATAGTCGTCCTCGATTTTCATCGTCCTACAGAAGTCTGACATTAGCGTCTTGGCCTGGAAGATGTAGGTGTTTTGGTTGAGTCGCTGGAAGTTTTTCTCTTCGTCGTCATACTCATCGTCTATTTCACCGACTATCTCTTCGATGATGTCCTCCATAGTGACAATACCGCTCGTGCCGCCAAACTCGTCGACCACTATGGCGATATGTACCTTGTTTTGCTGGAAGTCACGCAGCAAATCGTCAATCATCTTGGTCTCGGGTACGAAATAAGGAGGACGAATCAATGACTGCCAGCGGAAATTGGCAGGCTTCTGCAGATGGGGTAACAAATCCTTGATGTATAGAATACCTACGATGTTGTCCTCGCTGTCCTTGAAGACTGGTATACGACTGTAATTATTCTCTACGATGCACTTCAAGACCTCTGGGTACGTGGTCTTCAGGTCAAGGTCGACGATATCTACGCGAGGGGTCATGACTTCTCGAGCCATCTCGCCACCAAAACGTATGATACCCTGCAGCATATCGCTCTCCTCTGCAATATCTTTCTGATCGGTCAGTTCGATAGCCTTCTCCAGATCATCTACGGTAAGCGGCTCTATCTCGTGCGACACGATGCGGTCTGTAAACGCCTTACTGAGCATCAATACTGAGCTGATAGGGTAAAACACTACCATAAAGAACTGCATCAGCGGGGCTGAAAACCGGCTGAAGCCTAAGGCTCTGTTTGAACTGTATATCTTGGGGATAATCTCTCCGAAGAGCAACAAAAGGAATGTCAGCAATACTGTCAGGATAGCAAACTCCAGCCACTCTGTCCCTTCTCCAAAATGGAGCCAGTCCATAAAGAAAAAGTTGAGCAACATAATAATAGCTACATTGACTAAATTATTGAGGATAAGTATGGTAGCCAGCAGACGGTCACTCTGTGCTTTAAGTGACAGAATACGTGCATCACTGCCTCTACGACACTCCTCGACCTCCTCCATATCCTTGGGGCTAAGGCTAAAGAATGCTATTTCGCTCGCTGAAGCCAAACCGCTACACAACAACAGCAGCACACTTACTGCCAGATATACCCACGCCAAAACTGAGGGCCACTCGACAACGACATTGTCTGCGACCGACCCCAAAAAATCTAAACTAAACGACATCTAAAATGTATGAATAAACTGCACTATTGCAAAATTGTGAAAATATCTATCCCTTTGGGGCTGCTGGAGTATCAGCAGCAGGACGAGGTGAGAGCATCTCCATGGCCTCAGCCCAAATCTCTACGACATAACGCTTCTGTCCGCTGCGATCGTCGTAAGAGCGAGTATGAATCTTGCCCTCGATGTAAAGCTTGTCGCCCTTGCGCACATACTTCTCGACCGTCTCAGCCAGCTGCCGCCACAATACTACATTATGCCACTCTGTACGCTCGGGTACTTGAGTTCCGTTTTGTAAAGTATATCCACGCTCCGATGTTGCCAAACGCACCTGTGCTACAGCCACACCATTGTCCACGTACCTCACCTCTGGGTCAACCCCGACGTTGCCTATAAGCATAACCTTGTTCATATCGCTAATACCTGATATTTTCTGCAAATATACGCTTAATCTATAAAAAAAACAAATAAAAAATTCAAAATCCACATACGAGATGACGGAAAAAAGCTTACCTTTGTACTGACTGATTCAAACTACATCTCAATGTGTATCACAAAAGCACGACTCGACGACACTCTCAAAAAGACCTTCGACATAGAGCATTTTCTCAGCATAGACCCCATAGGCATAGTCTATGAACTACGTCGGCACACTTCTGACCAACTTGACATTGAGCTCGGGGCTCTCATGACTGCCATGATTTCATGGGGCAACCGCAAGGCCATACGCCGGGCAGCTCTCCATATGTTGCGCGACGAGATGAGCTGGCATCCTGCTGCATTCATACTGAACGGTGATTATATGCATAGTTACCACGATGCTAAAAACGGCTGCGTATACAGGACTCTCAATCGTCAGGCTTTCATAAGCCTATGCGAGAATATCCGTCAGGCACTCACCCTGCGGAATACACCTACCCTTGAGGCAATGTTCTACGGGCAGGACACCCAAGAGATCATCGCCACCATTGCCACATGGCTTGCCCCGGCACGTCTCGGTATGCCTGGGCGTAGCGCATGCAAGCGCATCTGTATGTATCTGCGCTGGATGATACGCAAGGGCTGTCCAGACCTCGGTCTATGGAAGAACCACGACCAGTCTACGCTCTACGCTGTCATGGATACTCACGTTTGCCAACTCACCGCCCCCTTACTCAAAGGCAAAGGTGCCACATGGCAGACTTGCCTCGAACTCACCAGACTGTTCCGCACATGGGATCCCATCGACCCTCTCAAATATGATATAGCTCTCATGACGGCTGCGGATAATTAGGTTTTGAGGTTATTAGGTTTTGAGGTTTTGAGGTTTTGAGGTTATTTACCTTGACCTTAGAACTAAGTAGGAAAGTCTAATACCGCTTTGAAACCTTGAATCTTCTAAGACCACTCTGCAACAAATACTCAAAACATCACAGACGAAGAGACCTTACAATCATAATGACAAACAACTAAACAACTAACTAAATAAACAAAAATGAAAAAACTAATCCTTTTCTGCGTTGCCGTCCTCGCTATCATTGCCTGCAAGGACAAGAACAACCAAACAGATGGAGGCCAAGGGCGACAATCTTCTATAGGTCTGCAACCTGAAAGAATCGAGATCGAATCCGACCTCTTCGAGAAAGACAACAAGTATGCCAGTATAAGAATAAGCATACAGATGGCTGACGAAGATGACGACCGTACTCCAGTAGCTCACGCCATCAATCTTCAGCTCATCGACGAGATAGATAAGGAATTCAGTAGTGCCCCGTACTCGGAAGATAGGGCAATCAATGCATACGACGGCGATAGCGACGATACCGAAGATATAATGGAGCACTATGGTGAGAAGGCATTCAGGCTTCTCACCTCCACCTCTAAGAAAGATCAGGCGATACGCCTCGAAACGTTGTCTGAAGCTGAGGCAGATCTCGCTCTGCAGCAAACCGTCCAGTATAGCCATGACATGGATATGCACAAGAGCTTTGAGTCGGATCGCATCATAGTCTTCGACATTGACGCCAGCAGCTACTACGGAGGCGCGCACCCCAATAGCTCCACGCGTACACTTGTGTTTGACAAGACTGACGGTTCGCAACTGACAGAGTGGTTCACTCCGCAGGCTGCCAAGTCTCTACAGCCCCAACTGAGGAAAGGTCTCATAGGATACTTCAACTCTCTCGGTCAATTTGAAACTGTTACTGAAGCTAACATCAACGACTGTTTACAGATAGACGGTACAGAAATTCCTCTCCCCACTATGTCAATCCGACCTGGCAAGAATGGGCTCACTTTCACCTATGGTCAATACGAAATAGCATGCTATGCGTCTGGTATGCCGACATTCACTATACCCTACGATGTCGTACGCCCATATCTCACAGAGAAAGCAGCCCAACTTCTCCCAACAGAATGAGTAAAATGTCAGAAATACATTTTTTTACATACTGACAATAAAAAAAATGATCAAAACGTGGCTTTTTCTCAAAAAAAACTACTATCTTTGCACACCGAAAATATTCATCAAACAATTAAATAGCAAAAATTATGCCAAACGGTAAGAAGCACAAGCGCCACAAGATGGCGACACACAAGCGTAAGAAGAGACTACGCAAGAACAGACACAAGAGCAAGTAGGCCACTTCTCTGTCTGATTTAGCGTTTTTACACTTTGAAAACGCTGGGTAATAACTCCGGTGGCAATGCCTTACAGACAAACGAGGTATCGTCACCGGAATTTTGTATACACATCACTACACCAAATGACAAGTGAACTTTTCATAGACGTACAACCTAAGAAGATTTCTATAGCCTTGACCGAAGACAAGCGACTGATGGAATATCAGGAAGAGAGTCAGGAGGCAAGCTTTCAGGTAGGCAACATCTACCTCGCCAAGGTCAAGAAGCTAATGCCTGGATTAAACTCCAGCTTCGTCAACGTAGGCTATGACAAGGATGCATTTCTTCACTATCTCGACCTCGGTCCGCAATTCAGTTCATACGCCAAATATCTCAAGCGCGTTCTCTCTGACAAGAAAAACCTCGCCCCTCACGACAAGGCACAGATACTCCCCGATACTCCCAAGGACGGACAGATACAGCACACCTTGCAGCAAGGACAGGAAGTACTCGTACAGATAGTCAAAGAGCCTATCTCAACCAAAGGTCCGCGGCTGACTTGCGAACTGAGTTTTGCTGGCCGCTTTCTCGTGCTTATGCCCTTCGAACAGAAGGTCAACGTATCTGCCAAAATCAAGGATAAACAGGAACGCGAGCGACTCAAAAAAGTACTCGAAAGCATCAAGCCCAACAACTGTGGCATCATAGTACGCACAGTGGCTGAGGGTAAGAAAGCCAGCGAACTCGACAAGGAGATGCGTATCCTCACCCAACGTTGGCACGATACCCTTGAGAGAGCCATGAGAGCGGACAAGTTTCCCACCCTCGTGTACGAAGAGACAAGTCGTGCTGTAGGTATGCTGCGCGATCTGTTTAACCCTTCATACGAAAGCATCTACATCAACCGCGAAGACGTGTACCGGGAAGTGCTTGACTATGTCAACCTTATAGCCCCTGAGCGGGCAAGTTGCGTCAAACTCTACAAAGGCTCACTACCCATATTCGACAACTTTGATATCACGCGTCAGATTAAGAGTAGCTTTGGCAAAGCTGTCACCTATAAGGGCGGAGCATATCTCATCATTGAGCACACTGAGGCTATGCACGTAGTCGATGTGAACAGCGGCAACCGCAGCAAGAAGGATGCTGGTCAAGATGAAAACGCCCTCGAAGTCAATCTCGGCGCGGCTGATGAGCTCGCCCGACAACTCAGACTCCGCGATATGGGTGGCATCATCATCGTCGATTTTATCGACATGAAATCACGTGAAGCCCAAAAGGCTCTCTACGACCACATGGTAGAGCTAATGAAGAAAGACAGGGCTCGCCACAACATCCTTCCTCTGAGCAAATTCGGACTGATGCAGATTACACGACAACGCGTCCGCCCTGTCATGGACGTCGAGGTCGAAGAACAATGCCCTACATGCCACGGTACGGGCAAGATTAAATCAAGCTTGCTATTTACCAAAGTACTCGAAGGTAAAATACAGATGATGCAGAACAGACTTGGCATCAATCAGTTCACCATACACGTACACCCATACGTATATGCGTACATCTGTCAAGGTCTATGGAGCCTGAAAAACAAGTGGCAGTGGAAATATGGCATGGGAGTCAAAGTCATTCCCAGCCAGAAACTTGCTATGCTACAATACGAATTTTATGACTCTGACGGACAGGAGATAGACGTTAAAGAACAAATAGAAATCCGTTAAACTTTCCTAAACAAGTGTATTATATGGGTAAAGAATTGTAGTCTTTGCCCATATAATTTTGATGATAAGGCAAAAAAGTGTAACTTTGCACAGCTTTATTCAGAGAATAAATAGAAATCACAACAATATTTTTATCAAAAGATGAAATTACAGAGCAACATCATCCTCACCGCCTTGCTGAGTGCCGCCACTCTCGCACTCACCTCATGCGGCGGTCAAAAGAATCGCGAAATTCCACAGGCCAAGTTCAAGACCACCAAGCCTGCTGTCAAGTCTACGACTTTCGAAAACAAGTACAGTGCTACTATCCGCGGTCGTCAGGACGTTGACGTATATCCTCAAGTAGGCGGTATCCTACAGAAGATTTGTGTCACAGAGGGTCAGAGAGTCAGTGCGGGTCAAACATTGTTTATCATCGATCAGGTTCCCTATCAGGCTGCCCTCAACACCGCTGAGGCTGCCCTCAAGGCAGCGAGGGCGTCCGAAGCTACTGCCCAACTCAACTACGACAGCAAGAAGACCTTGCGCCAGCAGAATGTAATCAGCGACTTTGAACTCCAAACAGCAGAAAACTCGCTGCTCAGTGCTAAAGCTCAAGTAGGCCAGGCTGAAGCTCAGGTGATGAACGCACGCAACTCGCTCAGCTATACTGTAGTCAAGGCTCCTTCGTCGGGCGTCGTAGGCACACTCCCCTATCGTCAGGGAGCCCTGGTAAGTGCCCAGATGCCACAACCTCTCACTACGGTCAGCGACAATAAGCAGATGTGGGTATACTTCAGCATCGATGAGGGTGACATGCTCACATGGGTGAGGAAATATGGTTCGCTCGACAAAGCTATCGAAAATATGCCTCAAGTGGGTCTCACGCTCGTAGACGGCAGTCAATACAATCTCGCCGGACGCATTGAGAGCGTCAGTGGTGTAGTAGATAGACAGACAGGTTCTCTTCAGCTGCGCGCTGTCTTTGACAACCCCGATGGCTTGTTGCACAGCGGCAGTACAGGCAATGTCGTCATGCCTATCCAATACAACGATGTCATTATGATACCTGCCACAGCGGTCGTCCAACTCCAGGACAAATATAAAGTATGGGTGGTGGGTAAAGACAGCACTGCACATGAGAGGATTATCGAGATTTCAGGCAAGAAGAGCGGTGCCGAATTCGTTGTAACCAATGGCCTCACCACCAGCGATGAAATCGTTGCCGAAGGAGCTGGTATGGTCAAGGCTGGGCAGAAAGTCAAGTAAACAGCTTACGCATACATATCAGCATACATAAACTACATATACGACAATGAAAGGCAATATATTCATCAAAAGACCCGTGATGGCCATGTCGATCGCCATCATGATATTGTTGGTGGGTGCCATCAGCTACCTCACGCTCCCATTGGAGTCGTACCCCGACATAGCCCCTCCGACAATCACAGTCGAAGCCACCTACACTGGTGCCAGTGCCGATGCTGTCATGAACGCTGTCATACAGCCTCTTGAGGAAAATATCAACGGCGTAGAGAATATGCTCTACATGACCTCTACTGCTACAAACTCTGGAAGTGCCGATATCACCGTCTATTTCAAGCAAGGTACGGATCCGGACATGGCTGCGGTCAACGTCCAGAACCGCGTAGCACGTGCACAAGGACTCTTGCCTTCTGAGGTCACCCGCATCGGTGTGCAGACTCAGAAGCGACAGACCTCATTCTTGCAGATTGACGCTCTCGTCTGCACCAACGGGAAATATGACCAGGACTTCATCTCCAACTATCTTGACATCAACGTAATTCCACAAGTCAAGCGACTGGAAGGTGTCGGTGATGTCATGATGATGGGTGGAGCCTACGCTCTGCGTATATGGCTCAAGCCTGATGTCATGAGCCAACATGGACTCGTCCCAGATGACATCACTGGTGTTCTTGCTGAGCAGAACCTTGAATCCCCTACAGGACAATTCGGCGAACGTCCAGTACGTGAGCACCTGTCGAAGGGGGCTGACGGCGTATACCAGTATGCACTCCGCTACACTGGACGTCTCAAGAGTATCGAAGAGTTTGAGAATATCGTCATTACTGCCAAGGCCGACGGTACCATCCTACGTCTCGGTGACGTAGCCGATATCGAGCTCGGCGCCCAGAGCTACGCATTCAATGGCGAAACTGACGGCAAGCCCGCAACATCGTTCATGGTATATCAGCTCGCTGGAGCTAATGCTAAAGAGACAAACGACCGAATCACCGCCAAGCTTGAAGAGCTCGGCAAAGACCTCCCTGAAGGTCTTGAATTCGCCAACATGATGTCGTCCAATGACTTCCTCCTCGCCTCAATCTACAACGTTGAGGAGACCCTCATTATAGCCATCATACTCGTAGTCTTCGTCGTTTACTTCTTCCTTCAGGATTTCCGCGCCACACTTATCCCTTCAATCAGCATCATCGTATCGCTTGTAGGTACTTTTGCATGTATGGCTATTGCTGGTTTTACGCTCAACTTGCTAACGCTCTTCGCCCTCGTGCTTGCCATCGGTACTGTCGTAGATGACGCCATCGTCGTCGTCGAGGCTGTACAGGCTAAGTTTGATGCGGGCTACAAATCTCCTTACGAAGCTACGAAAGATGCCATGAGCGATGTAACTATGGCTGTAATATCATGTACCTTCGTCTTTATGGCCGTGTTTATCCCCGTCAGCTTCATGCCTGGTACATCGGGTATCTTCTATACTCAGTTTGGTGTCACCCTTGCTACTTCGGTAGGTCTGAGTTGCGTGAGTGCCCTTGTGCTCTGCCCGGCTCTCTGCGCCATGATGATGCGTCCGGCCAGCGAGGAACGTCGCAAAGGCATACTCGGTGCTATCAATTATCGCACCCGACTCGCATACGAGGCGAGCTACGAGGCTATGAAAGGCAAATACATACGTCTCATCGGGAAATGCGTTGGTCGCCGTCGTCGCTTTGCTGTGAGCTTTGGTGCCCTCATCTTAGCTTGTATAGGCATGGTGTACTTCATGGGCAATCTTCCCAAAAACCTCGTCCCGAGCGAAGATCAGGGTGTCTGCATGATGGCGGTCAATGGTGCTCCTGGTAGCAACCTCTCTGAGACCGAAACCGTCATGAAAAAGTGTGAGGACATCGTCAAGAATATCCCTGAGGTGGCACGCTACACGAAAGTTTCTGGCTATAGCTTCATGGCTGGTCAAGGTACTGCATACGGACTCATGATTGTTAAGCTCAAGCCTTGGGCAGAACGCAACTACGGCATTTTACACCCCATCGACAACTTCCTTTCTACTTCAACTATGGTCACTAATGCCAAGCTCAACCTCAATCTCATGACCGAGATACCCGAAGCACAATGTTTTGCTTTCGAGCCTGGTATGATTCCTGGTTATGGTATGGGTTCCATTGAACTCCAGCTCCAAGACCGCACCTCGGCTGCTAATAAGGAGGTCTTCTACAATTACACTCTTGAGTTTCTGAAGCAGCTCGGCGAACGCCCTGAGATAGCCCAAGCTATGACCTCATATGCACGCAACTTCCCACAATACATCGTCCACGTCGATGCTGCGCAGTGCAAGCGTGCAGGCATCTCACCTTCGGCAGTTCTCAGCGCACTCGGTAGTTATTGCGGTGGAGCTTATGTCAGCAACTTTAACCAGTTCTCAAAGATTTACCGCGTCATGACGCAGGCTGCCCCCAACTACCGACTCGACAAAGAATCGCTCAGCAACATGTACGTGCGCAACGGTAGCCAGATGGCACCCTTGAGCCAGTTCGTCACACTTGAGCCTACCACAGGACCTGAGATTGACAACCGATTCAATCTGTTCTCATCTATATCTGTTAACATTAGTGCCAACGCTGGCTACTCAAGTTCAGATGTCATGCAGGCTGTAGAGGAGGTCAAGAATAAGGTCTTCCCAGAGGGTTACACCTACGAGTATGGTGGCATGGCACGAGAGGAACACGAGATGATGGGTTCGAACAACACTATCTACATCTATGCTATTTGCGTTGTGCTCATCTTCCTTATACTGTCATGTCTATATGAGTCGTTCCTCATCCCGTTTGCAGTCATCTTCTCAGTCCCAGCAGGATTGATGGGGTCATTCGGCTTCGCATGGCTATGGAACCAGGGCTACAATGCGCTCCCCTTCATCTTTATGGGACGAATTGAAAACAACATCTACCTCCAGACTGGTGTCATCATGCTCATCGGACTTCTCGCCAAAACTGCTATCCTTATCACTGAGTTCGCCCTTGAGCGTCGTCGTAAGGGTATGGGAATAGTCGAGGCTGCATACGCAGCGGCTGAAGCACGATTCCGTCCTATTCTGATGACTGTGCTCACCATGATTTTCGGTATGATACCCCTCGTGCTGGCAAGTGGTGCTGGAGCTAATGGCAACCGTACTATCGGACTTGGTGTAATAGGTGGTATGACTGTCGGTACTCTCGCCATTCTCGTAACCGTACCACTCTTCTTCATCATCTTTGAGTATCTGCAAGAGAAGATACGCCCAGTAATGTTTGAAGAGGCAGACCAGCAATTCCTTAAGGAACGTGAGCGCTCACAGCGCCAGAAGCAGGAATATATGGACAACAACGAGCGCGGATAATCTCTCCTTATATATAATAACATGACAAGAACAATGAAAAAAATACTCGCAATAACCCTCGCAGCGGCTACATTGAGCAGCTGCGGGGTACTCAAAAGCTACGACCGCGATGACGTTGTCGGACAGGTCAAAACTGACGGCCTGTATGGCGACGCACAAACTGGCAGCGACAGTCTCGGGCTCGGAGACCTCAGGTGGCGAGACATCTTCACCGACCCTCAACTACAATCTCTCATCGATAAGGCTCTTGCTCAAAATACCAATATGCGTAATGCTGACCTGCAGATAAAACAGATAAAGTACGCTCTCTCGGCCAGCAAGACTGCCTTTATCCCATTCATAACGTTCTCGCCTCAAGGTACCATCACCCAGATAAGCGATACCTACAACCGCGGTCAGTACGACAGGACCTCTTACAACTACGGTCTTGCGCTTACACTCGGATGGCAAAACTACAACCCCGTAGATCTCATCATCCAGACCAAGAGTGCTAAGTCCAGCAAACAACGACTTGAGAATGCTCGTCAGGCCATACAGGTCAGCATCGTAGCCAACGTGGCGCAGATGTACTACACTCTCTCCCAACTTGACCAGACTCTGGCCATCGTCAGCGAAACACGCGACAACTGGGCGACATACGTAGATATGCAGCGACAACTCATGGACGCGGGGCAGGCTAATGCAGCGGCTGTGGCAAGCTACGAGGCCACCTACTACAACATCTGCCAGAGCGTAAACAGTATTCAGGACAACATACGGCTGCTTGAGAACAACCTCAGTGCTTTGCTCGGTGAGATGCCTGGTGGAATAAGCTCTCTGCATAGTGCCGAAGCTCTCGACCGCTTTACTCTGCCTGCCAAGATAAGTACTGGAGCTCCTATCAGTATCCTTGCACGCCGCCCTGACGTACGCGAGGCTGAGTTTGTCCTCCAGTCTGCCTACTACAAGAAGAACCGCGCCATTGCCAGCTTCTTCCCCAAGCTAACTCTGAGCGGTACAGGAAGCTTCTCTAATGGACAGGGTGGCAACGTCATTGCCAACCCTGGTGTTATCTTGCACAACTTTGCTGCAAGTCTCGTACAGCCTATCTTCGCTGGTGGTGCTCTACGTGCCCAATACAAGTCTGCCAAGATTGACGTAGAGATTGCTATAAACGATTTTGTACAGAAGGTCATTGACGCTGGCAACGAAGTCAATAGTGCCATGGTAAGTATCAACACGGCAGGCAAGCAGCGTGAACTCATCGACAAGCAGGTCGATGCCTTGCAGCGTGCTTACGATGCTACCAACCTCTTGTACCAGCACTATGGCAGCAATTACCTCAATGTCATTACTGCCCACAACTCTCTCTTGCAAGGCAAGACTACACAGATTACCAACCGCATGGATCAGATAAGTGCTACCATACAGCTTTATCAGGCTCTCGGAGGAGGAGCAAAATAATACTCCTAGATATAGAATACACATTCACGAATTCGTCCCGAGCCCTTTTGGGCCGGGACGAACTATATCGCAACAGACGGTAAAGTATTACCTTTATGTAATAATACTTATTTATAGATAACGAAACATGATACTTATTACAGGTAGTAGCGGTTTTTTGGGCAGTCGTCTGGCTGTGTATCTCGCTAAGAGGTATGACCTCTTGTTACCTACGCATAGCGAACTGAATGTCAGCCGTGAGGATACAGTCCTGGCTTATATGGAGGAGCACCGTCCGAAGGTGGTCATACATTGTGCCGCCCTCAGCAACACGTGGTATTGTGAACAACATCCCGAAGAGTCTCACCGCGTGAACGTGCAGGGCACTGTCAAAATGGCTAAGGCTTGCAAGAGGATTGGAGCGAAATTCATATTCATGTCGAGCGATCAGGTATACAATGGTACTATAGCATCTGGTCCACTTAGAGAGGACTGTTTGCTCCAACCAGTCAATGTATATGGCAGACACAAGCTCGAGGCTGAACAAAGGGCTCTGCTTAATCTGCACGAATCCGTTGGTCTACGACTGACGTGGATGTATGATATGCCCGACAGTAAGATGAAGTTAAACAGCAACATACTGGTTAACTTGCAGAAAGCGTCGCGAGAGGGTTCCGTCATCAACGTCGCTACTCATGAATATCGTGGTGTGACCGACGTCTGGGAGGTAGTACGTAATATAGAGAAAGTTCTCAACCTCCCTGGTGGTGTTTATAATTTCGGCAGTGGGAACTCGTTGGACAGCTACTCTCTTTTTGTGGAGACTGCAAGACTGATGGGATTGGGTTCTGCCAAGGATTGGATTATACCCGACTATAGTCGCTTTTGCGAGCAAACCAGAAACCTGAGCATGGACTGCTCCCTCATCGGGAAGTATGGTATTTATTTCAACGATAGCATCAGGGGATTGGAAATGGCGATGAAGAGGGGCTAAGATTAAATAATGACGTGACTATGGCGGACGCCGAAATTACTTTCGCTCGGGAAAACAAATTAAAGCAAGCTTTATTTGCTTTTCCGCTCGCTTATTCGTAACTCTGGCGGACGCCGAAGTTCTTGGACAAGCCAAGCAAAACAAGTTTTGTGATCCTTTCGCTCGGGAAAACAAATTAAAGCGAGCTTTATTTGCTTTTCCGCTCGCTTATTCGTAACTTTGTCCTGACTTCATCACTTTTTTGCGCCAACACATAGCGGAGAATGAAAATCAATGA
>CAMEQD010000057.1:0-13719 GCA_945932615.1 uncultured Prevotellaceae bacterium
TCATAAATCTACCCTTAATCGTGTATTGGATGATAGTTGCGGATTTTAGGGTGTACTTTTATTGCGTATTTTCATTTCAAATGAGAGTTTTTTTAGACTCTGTCATTGGACTGTACATAATAGAGAAAGAGTTGGTGTTTGTATGATAGATAAAAGACTGTTGACTGATGGTCATTAATGTCATCAGCCTACATGTTACGAGACAAAAAAAAGACTACTTGGAAAAGAATTTTCTAAGTAGTCTATGTAGCGCCTACGGGAATCGAACCCGTGTTCCATGCGTGAGAGGCATGTGTCCTAGCCGCTAGACGAAAGCGCCAAATTTTGCATTTGATAGCGAATTGCTCTGCGGAAGCTGGGGGATTCGAACCCCCGGTACGGTAAACCCGTACGTCAGTTTAGCAAACTGGTGGTTTCAGCCACTCACCCAAACTTCCTTTTATGGTAGTCAAGAGAATTTTCCTACCGCTCCACTGAGCATCTTTCTCTCAAATGCGTTGCAAAGGTATAACTTTATTTCCATATCTGCAAGCGATATGCAAAAAAAATGCATTTTATACAGCAAATTTATTGTTAGTACACGCATTTATGGCATTTTCACTCGTTGACGAGGTGTACGGAGTCGACTCCGTCAATAGATTGGATATGTTTTATGGCGCATAGCATTTCGCTGACATCGTGCACCATGAATGTGATACGGCAATGTGCAATCGAATCTTGGCTCGAGGCTGAGATGTGGGTTATGGCAAGTTTCATTTTGTCGGCAATTTCCTCGAGCAGATCCATACACAGATGGTAGCGGTCTACAGCTAGGACTTCTAAAGTGATAGGGTAGGAGTATCCCTGTCGGTTGATGATAATGGCTGTATCACTCTCTATCTGTACTGGAGGTGCTGCTGGGGTAGTGGCGTATGTCACACTTATTACATCATCGCCAAACTTGCTCGCCATGCGGATTGCTTCGGGGCAGGAGCGTCGGTGTAGGGTGATGTCGGTGATGCCTCCGGGAGTGTCAGACGTACCATGGTTGCGTATACCTATCACGTCTCCGCCAGGCAGAGGGCTACATAGGGGGCAACGGTGCACGCCACCCTGCATGATGTTGCGCGAGATGAGGAAGAGGCGTAGACCTCGTTTGGCTGCATAGCTCTCGCAGTGGTCTATCCAATCCTTGCCTGGGTGGATATTGGGTGAAGTGTGTAACTCTACGCAATCTCCACTGTGCAAGCGGGTCTTGACACTACATAATTTACCATTGACTCGAGCCCAGTGTGCATGGTTGCCTTCGTATTCTCCTTTTTTAAACGCGTAGTCAATTACTGTAGCTCCTTTGGGCAGGAACAGCCCCTGTCCATTGGGTGAAAATACCGTTATGTCGTCATAATAGAGCGAAGAGGATATGTTTTCGAGAAAATATTCTCCGTCTCCACGCTTTGCAATGTCTTCGAGCACTAGACGGAAACGCTTGACCCAATTGCCTATGCTTGAACCAATCTCGCCCATACAGCCTACGATGGAGGCTTGCACCATATTGGTTGAACAAATCTGTATATCTTCCCACACTCCGCTCTGCGACAGAAGCATCAGGCGCAGGCATTGGTAGCTATTTTCCTTGGCCTGATCGATGTTGTTTATAAACGATCCAGGCTTTTCGCGAAATTCGCGAGTGATGAGGTTGTATATCTTAAGGCAAGTCTCCTTCTCAGTCAGAGGGTCATCAAGGATATCATCCCAAAACTCAATGCGTATGTAGTAATGGTTAGGCAAGTGGTAAAAGTCGACTCCTTGTTCTCGCATACGACGCCAAATGGAATATGGACGACGATATATCACTTTGCACTCGCACATGATACCATGATCCTTGAGCGTCCCCCTAAGTTCTTTGCAGAAATGTGTCAAACGCCCGGCATCGTCGATTTTCTCTTGTTCCAACCACATTGAGATGTCGTTGTATTCCAGTGTGCAGCGGTATTTGAAAGAGAGGTTCTCAAGGTCTGACTTTACCTCGAAAAGTCCAAGTCTGTTGGCCAAAGGGGCATAGAAGAAGTCGGTCTCTCCTGCAATCTTCATCTGTTTGTCTGGACGCATGCTTTCGAGAGTGCGCATGTTGTGGAGACGGTCAGCAATCTTGACCATTACGGCTCTGATGTCGTAGTGCAGCGAATCGAGTATCTGTTGGTAGTTATCGACCTGTTTGGTGGTGTTGTATGACTTCTTTTTCTTCTTAGTCACTACGTCTACAAGTCCCGCCACGTCAGTACCGAACAGTTGGCGTATATCCTCGACCGTGTATGGTGTATCTTCAACCACATCGTGTAGGAAGGCGGTGATTACACTATTGGCATCAAGACGCAACTCTTTGGCAGCAATCAGTGCCACGCTGGTAGGGTGTATGATGTATGGTTCGCCCGATTTGCGGCGCTGTGGAGCATGAGCTTCCTTCGCCAGCGAAAACGCCCTACGCACGCGTTTTAAATCCTCTGGTGATACCCTACTCTCCAATGTATCGAAAACCTGTTGCGCAAGGTCTGTTACTATTTGGTCATAATCCTCCATAAGTGCCGATGTTTAACATTTGTTGTGTGCAAAGTTATTAAAATTAGGTTAAAAATAATAATCTATACAACTTTTTTTTGATAAACGACAAATAAAGCGTATATTTGTAAGCGTAAAAAGCGTGGATACTATATTCATCTTAAATATATAAGGATGGTTAAACACATAAAATAGAACTGATATGAAAGCATTTGTATTTCCCGGTCAGGGAGCACAGTTTACTGGCATGGGCAAGGATCTTTATGAGAACAACGCTGAGGCAAGGACAATGATGGATAAGGCCAACGAGATTCTTGGTTTCGATCTGACAGGCATAATGTTTGAAGGTGACGCTGAGGCTCTTAAGGAGACCAAGGTCACACAGCCAGCCGTTTTCTTGCATAGTGTGGCTATGGCTGTAGCTATGGGTGAAGGCTTCAAACCTGATATGGTGGGCGGTCACAGCCTTGGAGAGTTCAGTGCACTTGTAGCCTCAGGGGCTCTCAACTTTGAGGATGGTCTAAAACTTGTCTATGCCCGTGCTATGGCTATGCAGAAGTGTTGCGATGCTCACCCTGGAGGTATGGCCGCAGTATTGCGTCTTTCGGATAGTGACATAGAGCGAGTATGTGCAGAGGTTACCGCTACAGGTGTTGGTACGGTAGTTGCTGCCAACTACAATTGTCCAGGGCAGCTCGTAATCAGTGGAGATAAGGAAGCTGTAGCTGTGGCGTGTGACAAGATGATTGAAGTAGGTGCGAAGCGTGCCGTAGTTCTTCCCGTAGGCGGTGCTTTCCATAGTCCGCTGATGCAGGGTGCTAAGGACGAACTCGAGGCTGCCATAGCTGCAACGGAGTTCCATACTCCACGCTGTCCAGTATACCAAAATGTAGATGGTAAGGCTCATACCAATCCTGATGAAATCAAACAGAATCTTATAGCTCAGCTCACAGCTTCTGTACGTTGGACTGCCGAGGTACAGGCTATGATTGAGGCAGGTGCCACAGAGTTTGTGGAGTGTGGCCCAGGCACTGCTCTTACAGGCATGATTGGCAAGATTTCTAAAGAAGTCACTGTAGTACATGCATGATTGAGAAGGTTCATTGAGGTCTTGAGGTTTTGACATTGATTAGCTTTTAATGAATGCTTAAGGGTTAATTTCCTCAAAACCTCACAACCTCACAACCTTAAAACCTTAAAACCTCACAACCATGGTCATCTATCAAGTGTTTACACGGCTGTTTGGCGCTAATGTGCAGCATCCTGTGCCAAACGGAGGAAAGAAGCAAAGTGGATGCGGCACAATGTCTGCTTTCACCCCTAAGGCATTGCAAGAGATAAAAAACCTCGGAGCTACACATGTTTGGTATACAGGTATTATAGAACACGCTACACAGACAGACTACACCAAGTATGGGATCAGAAGAGACAATCCGTTGGTAGTCAAGGGCAAGGCTGGCAGTCCCTATGCCATCAAGGATTATTATGATGTAGATCCAGATTTGGCTACAAAGGTAGATGAACGCATCTCCGAGTGGGAGCGGCTGATAGAGCGCACTCATGCTGCTGGGCTCAAGGTAATACAGGACTTTGTGCCAAATCATGTGGCACGTCAGTACCATAGTGATGCTTGTCCTATAGGATGTCAGGATTTGGGACAGGGGGACGATGTTAGTCAGATGTATTCGCCCGACAACAATTTCTACTATCTTGGTGAGCCTCTCCATACGGACAATATCATCGCAGGGTTGAGTCAGGAAGAAAAGGACAAATATCCCATATATGAGGAGAATCCTGCCAAAGCTACGGGCAACGATGTGTTTACTGCATGGCCAGGACGCAATGACTGGTATGAGACCGTAAAACTTAATTACGGTCGCAATACGTACGCAAAGATGTTGCAGATACTTCAGTATTGGGCAGCCAAGGGTGTGGATGGATTCCGCTGTGACATGGCAGAGATGGTGCCTGTAGAGTTTTGGGAGTGGGTAATACCTCAGATAAAAGCCCAGTATCCTGATATCATCTTCATAGCAGAGGTATACAATCCAGCCCTATACCGCGACTATATTTACCGTGGAGGTTTTGACTATTTATATGATAAAGTGGGGCTGTACGACAAGTTAAGGGCTGTACAGGCAGGCTTTTGTTCAGCAAAGGAAATAACTGGGTGTTGGCAGAGTGTCGAAGACATACAGAGTCACATGCTCAATTTCCTTGAGAATCATGATGAACAGCGTATAGCCAGTGATTTCTTTGCGGGCGATGCCCGAAAAGGACGTCCCATGCTACTTGTTAGCACGCTCATGAACACCAATCCTACTATGGTGTATTTCGGACAGGAACTTGGGGAGCGCGGTATGGACAGCGAGGGCTTCAGTGGTGAAGATGGACGTACAACAATCTTTGATTACTGGACCATAGACACTATACGACGGTGGCGCAATGGAGGCAAGTTTGACGGAGCTCTGCTCACGAAAGGAGAAAAAGACCTACGTCAGTATTACCAGAAGGTGCTACGCTTTTCCGAGAACGAAAATGCCTTTGCTGAAGGAATGTTCTGGGATCTTATGTATGTCAACCCACACATGGACAGACAATATGCTTTCCTGCGTAGTGACAGGAAGGTAACGTATCTTGTTGTTGCTAATTTCTGCGATGACAGTGTAGAGACTGAAGTGCGAGTACCAGCAGATGCAATTCGTTCATTAGGAAGTATGGAGCATGGCAATGCTCTCGTAGGTGACAAGGTCATCTCAATCAAGCTTAAGCCTTGGGACGGCATTGTCAAGAAAATCAAATTATAACATGACACACACACACCTTGTAATAATGGCAGGCGGTATAGGAAGCCGTTTTTGGCCTATGAGTACCCCTGAACGTCCCAAACAGTTTGTTGATGCACTTGGGTGCGGTCGTACGTTCATACAACTTACAGCAGACAGATTTGCTGATATAGTGAGTCCTGAGAATATTTGGGTCGTTACCTCGCAATCATACTTTGATATTGTGAAAGAGCAACTACCCGAAATCCCAGAAAAAAATATCCTACTTGAACCATGTCGGCGCAATACTGCGCCCTGCATCGCATATGCGGCATGGCGTATCAAGAGTGTTGACCCTAAGGCAGTGATGGTAGTTAGTCCATCAGATCATCTTGTGCTCGACGTCAAGGAGTTTCAGCGTGTCATCAAGGGAGCATTGCAGTTTGCCAGTGAAAGCGACTCAATCGTAACCCTCGGTATGAGACCGACACGTCCTGAGACTGGCTACGGCTACATCCAGACTGATATGAGTTGTCCTTCCGTACGCAACAAGGAGATATACCGTGTGGATGCCTTTCGTGAGAAGCCAGACTTCTCCACAGCGCAGCAGTACATCAGGAAACCCAATATGCTGTGGAATGCTGGTATTTTCGTGTGGAGCGTCAAAACTATCGTCAATGAACTTCGCGTCTATGCTCCAGAGATAAACACCATATTTGAAGACTTACTCCCTATCTATGGTACAGAACGGGAACAAGATGTTATTAACCAGGAGTTCCCCAAATGTGAAAACATATCCATCGACTACGCCATTCTGGAAAAGAGTGATGAGATATATTGCCAGCCCGCCCAGTTTGGCTGGAGTGATCTTGGTACGTGGGGGTCTCTTCGTGAGACTATCCAGCAGGATCGCAATATGAATGCCATCGTAGGAAATAATATAAAGACTTATGAGACTTGCAACTGCGTAATACATTGCAGCGAAGAGCGCAAGGTGGTAGTGCAAGGTCTTGACGGATACATCGTAGCGGAGAAAAACAACACCCTGCTCATCTGTAAACTTAGCGAAGAGCAGCGAATAAAGGAGTTCAGTTCATGAAGAAAATAGCACTTATCACGGGGGTGACAGGTCAAGACGGCAGTTATCTCAGTGAGTTCCTCCTCGGTAAGGGATATGAAGTACATGGTATCATACGACGTTCCAGTGTGGACTATCGTGAACGTATAGCACACCTCGAAGGTCAAAGTGATTTCCACCTACATTATGCAGATATGGGCGACTCCATGTCGCTCGTGAAGCTTGTGGGGAAGGTACAGCCTGACGAGATATATAATCTTGCAGCGCAAAGTCACGTACAGGTCAGTTTCGATGCACCAGAGTTTACGGCAGATGTCGATGCCGTGGGTGTACTCCGTATACTCGAAGCTGTGCGTACCAATCATCTTGAGCAGACATGCAGGATATATCAAGCTTCAACTTCGGAGCTATACGGCAAAGTGGAAGAAGTGCCCCAAAATGAGAATACTCCATTCCATCCCTACAGCCCATATGCAGTAGCCAAGCTATATGGGTATTGGATAATAAAGGAATATCGTGAGGCGTACGGCATGTTTTGCTGCTCAGGCATACTCTTCAACCACGAGAGTGAGCGCAGAGGTGAGACATTTGTGACGCGCAAGATAACCCTTGCTGCCGCTCGTATAGCCCAGGGTACACAGAAGTGTCTTTATCTCGGCAATATGGACAGTCTCCGCGATTGGGGATATGCCAAGGATTACGTAGAATGCATGTGGATGATACTTCAGCATGACAAGCCTGAAGATTTCGTAATTGCCACAGGAGTACAACATACGGTACGTGAGTTTGCCACCCTTGCATTCCGTCATGCAGGTATCACCCTGCGCTGGCAAGGACAAGGCATTGATGAGCGAGGAATCGTTGACAGCCTTACTCCCGAAGCGTCACGGAGTGGACTAAAGCCTGGAGATACAGTAGTAGCAATAAGTAAAGACTTCTATCGTCCTACCGATGTCGTCAACTTATGGGGTGATCCATCTAAAGCTCGTCATGAGCTTGGGTGGAACCCACAGAAGACTACATTTGAAGAACTAGTAGAGATCATGGTCAAGCACGATATGGCAAAAGTCAAGGCTGATGCCGCTGCTGCGCAAGTGCGAGTCAATCTGGCTGAGTATCTTGAAAAAGGCATTGTCAAGTGAGAGGGAGACCTATGAAGAAACTATTATCATTGCCCCCCAATCTCGTAGACTGCTTTCACGAAGTAGCAGGCGTTGCCACAAGCGAATATTTTTGTACCTCAGACCCAGTAGGTACTAAGCTTGGTAGTGGCGGAGGAACACATTGGCTCCTCAAGGCCGCATATCTCCATGACAAGAGTACAACAGAAACAGAGGACTCTTCAGATCAGGACTTCCTAAGGTGGCTTTCGTCGGAAAAGCGCATACTCCTCCATGCTGGAGGTCAAAGCCGACGACTGCCAGCCTATGCACCTAGTGGAAAGATTCTCACTCCCATACCTGTGTTCAGATGGGAACGTGGACAGCGCATAGGGCAGAACCTGCTACAACTGCAACTGCCGCTATACCAGCGTATCATGGACAATGCTCCGGAGCAATTTCATACCCTCATAGCCAGCGGTGATGTCTATATACGTGCAGGTAAACTTCAGACTATCCCTCAGGCAGATATTGTGTGTTATGGACTTTGGGCAGACCCAAGTTTGGCTAAGAACCACGGAGTCTTCCTGTCAAAACGCGAAAGTCCAGACTCTCTCGACTTTGTCTTGCAAAAGCCTGCGGTTGAGACCCTTGCACGACTCATGCATACACACCTCTTTCTGATGGACATAGGCATTTGGCTACTCAGTGACAAGGCTGTCAGTGTGCTTATGAAGAAGAGCAACCATGATTGTGCATATACCATCTCCAAAGGCGTTGATGCCAAATCAATCAAAAACTATGACCTATACAGTGACTTTGGACAGGCAATGGGGCAGACCCCCACTCATGAAGACCCTGATATCAGCCAGTTGAAAGTTGTTGTCCTCCCCCTCGAAGGAGGAGAGTTCTACCACTATGGTACCAGTCGTGAGATGATTTCCTCAACTCTTGCCATACAAAATCTCGTCTTTGACCAAAGGTCCATTATGCACCTCGGAGTCAAGGCACATCCCAGCATCTTTACCCAAAACTGCCACAATGAGATAACCTTTAAGCCGACAAACGAAAACACCTGGATAGAAAACTCTCACATAGGCAAAGGTTGGACCCTCACTAATCACAACATTGTCACAGGCGTACCACGCAACGATTGGCACGTCAACCTTTCTCCAGGGCAGTGTGTAGACATTATACCCATAGACGACGACAAGTGGGCTCTGCGACCTTACGGATTCAACGATGCCATGAGAGGAGACCTCCGCGATCCCTCCACACAATATCTCGGACTCCCTGTCACACAATGGTTATCCTCACATCATCTCAATCCCGAAAACATCTATGGAAATCACGACATACAGTCTGCACGCATCTTCCCGGTATGTAACAATATCCATGCACTTGGACAATGCCTCGACTGGATGCTCTCTGCTCCAGAGAAGTCTTTGAGTCAGGATATAGTGTGCGAATACATTTCTGCCAACGAAATATCGGATAGAGCAAATCTGCGCAGGTTGCACCGACAGCGTCTCGAATTTCGCAAAGAGAACCTTCAGACCATGAGTCGCAACCATCGGGCCAGTGTCTTCTATCAGATCAATCTTGAAGACCTCGCCCATGAGTACATGCAACTAGGTCTGCCGATGCCAGAGCCTATCAGTTCAGACGAACCCCTCATAAAGCGTATCAGCGACCAGATGTTTCGCTCGCGCCTACTCGAACTTAGTGGACAGGATGGTAGTGTACACGGAGCGAGTGCTTTTTCTCTCCTTGCCGAAGGACTTACCCGGTCTGCGCAAGCCCAGCTCCAGCACCCTACACTTGGCGTATATGCCGACCAGATAGTATGGGGCAGAAGCCCCGTACGCATTGACCTCGCAGGAGGTTGGACAGATACTCCTCCGTATTGCCTCACCGTAGGAGGCAACGTTGTCAATATAGCCATTGAACTCAATGGACAGCCCCCATTGCAATGCTACATCAAGCCTGCAATACATCACGACGTAGTCCTGCGAAGTATAGATCTTGGTGCTATGGAGATAGTGCATACGTGGGAAGAACTTTCGGATTTCAACAAGGTCGGCTCACCATTTTCAATCCCAAAGGCCGCGTTGTGTCTTGCAGGGTTCATGCCTAGATTCTGTCAAGTCAAATACAGAAGCCTGCAGGAGCAACTGAGAGACTTCGGGTGCGGAATAGAGATAACCCTCCTAAGTGCAGTACCAGCAGGTAGTGGTTTGGGTACGAGTTCCATCCTTGCTGCTACGGTATTGGGTGCCTTGAGTGACTTCTGTATGCTCGGATGGGACAAGACCGAAATTTGCAACCGTACCCTTGTGCTCGAACAGATGCTTACTACAGGAGGAGGATGGCAGGACCAGTACGGCGGTGTCTTGCAAGGCGTGAAACTTCTCAAGACTCAGAGTGGTTTTGACCAAACTCCCGAAGTAAGATACCTTGGAGACAACATATTTACAGATGAAGCATACAAATCCTGTCACTTGTTATACTACACAGGTATCACCCGCACAGCCAAGAAAATATTGGTGGAAATAGTTCGAGGTATGTTCCTCTATGACACAGAACGTCTTGCGCTCCTATCGGAGATGAAAAACCATGCCATAGATATGTATCATGCCCTACTCAAGAGCGATTATGCCAAGGTCGGTCATCTCGTAGGCAAGACTTGGGGACAAAACCAGCTTCTCGACAGCGGTACCAATCCACCGCAGGTTCAAGCTATCATCGATAGAATTCAGGATCTATGCTACGGACTCAAACTGCCAGGAGCAGGTGGTGGTGGATTTCTATATATTATGGCCAAGGATCCCAAGGCCGCTCTACGTATACGGGAGATACTTAGTTCTGAACCACCAAACTCTCGCGCACGCTTTGTTGAGATGAGCCTATCAAAGACAGGTTTTCAGTTATCGCGCAGTTAGTGGAAACCACCGATATCAATCAGCATTTCTCCGTAATAACCATATTCAGAGACCAAAGTCCCTTCAGGGAATAATCCAGAGAAGAGACTTTTGGTTTCTGTCTCGTTGTAGAAGGCGGCAGAATCTATATATTTCAGAAAGTTCTGTTTGTCACCCATACATAGATAGCAGTATGCCAAGGGAGGGTGGGCGAGGGCATGCATTTGGGTCAGAGTCTCGACATCATTGCTTTTAATCGAGGACTCAATACTTTCGAGCAACTCTACCGCCAAATCATAACACTTACAGTCTATATACATCTGTATGATTCCGTGCATGGTATAATACTGGTTGTTGCTGTCGGCTATTGCCTTGCAAAACAGGTTGCCAGCCTTTACCTTCTCACCAAACATCAGATAGATATGCCCCTCAAGTACTTCCAGCTCAGACGCCGAATCTTTGCCAGAACATCCCTTTGCCATGTCCATATATTTGAGAGCCAGACCCTTATTGCCACGTCTTGCCTCGACATATGTACGCTGCAGGAAGATGTTGAACAATCCCTCCTCGCTGTTCTTGCTCACCCTTTCAGCGCAGACCAAGAGTTCGGAAGCCTTGTCGTATTTCTCAAGGAAGCTATAATTACATGCTGCATGATACAAGGCAACATCATCATCTGGATATTGTTGTAGATACTTTTCATATAGTTTCTCAGCTTCCTTATATCGCTCTGTGCGGGTATATATCACAGCCGTGAAGATGGTGACCTGCGAGTCGTCAGGATTAAGTGCCGAGGCATACTCAACAGTCTCCAGAGCCTTCTCCATATTGTCCAGATGAATATAACAATCTGTCAGATTGAGCCAAGCAGGCATAGAGAAAGGATCCAAGTTCAAGACCTTCTCTAACCAAGTCACAGCGCGATTCCATTCCTCAGCCTCATAGATAATGTCGGCCATCATGAGGGTGACTTCCTTCTCATCGGGATGTTGGTTATTTGCGATTTGCATACATCTCTCGGCATCATCATACCTCTTCTTGTCGATATAGTATTCAGCAATGTCAAGAAAGTCATCACAATCCATATATATAGGGGCAGAAGAATCCCGAGCCGTTTCGTAACGTCTCAGGATCTCATGGAAATCCTCAGAGAAGAAATAATCGTCGAGCATGGGACATTTGTTTTTTGATGGTTAGAGTACTCACTTGCTCTCCCTCAGCCCTACAGTACGATTGAATACCGGATGTTCCGGGGTTGAGTCAGTATCTACGTTATAATAACCGATACGTTGGAATTGCAAGTATGACAACGCAGGAAGACAGGCAGCCCACTGCTCTATAAAGGCATTCCTGTTGACACGCAGCGAGTCCTTGTTGATAAACGGACGCATAGCCTCAATGCCACGCACGCCATACTCCTGCTCATACTGCTTAATGGCATCGCGAGGATTCTCGCAAGTCCAAAGACATTGATACTCCCTCACTTCGGCAGGCACACAATAGTCGCACGCCACCCAATGGAGAGTCTTACCCTTGATCTTTCGGTCAGCGCCAGGCATACCACTCTTGCTCTCTACATCGTATGTGGCATGTATACATGCGATGTTGCCATCAGCGTCAAACTCCACACACTTAAAGTTACCTTCGGCATCACGCTCATCGCTACATGATATAATATAGGCATTCTTTAGGCGTACCTCCTTGCCTGGACCAAGACGCATGAACTTCTTGCCACCATCAAGCATAAAGTCTTCACGTTCGATATATAGTTCGCGTGCGAAGCGTATAGTATGAGTATTACCAACTCTGACAATATTGTTGTCGGCATCGCGAAGTTCAGGATTGTTGATAGCCTCCAAGTCTTCAACTTCCCCCTCAGGGTAGTTATCAATTACAAGTTTTACAGGGTCAACCACTGCACTCACGCGTAGCGCACGTAGATTGAGATCCTCACGACAAGCTGCCTCCATCAACTTAATATCATTGAGAGCATCAAAGGTAGTATATCCAATCTTGTCTATAAACTTCAGGATAGCCTCAGGACTATAGCCACGCCGGCGTATGCCACAAATAGTAGGCATACGGGGATCATCCCAACCACTAACCACCCCCTCTTTCGTTAGAATCAGCAGGTTGCGCTTAGACATTAGAGTGTAATTCAAGTTCAGCTTGTTAAACTCAAACTGGCGCGGGCGGTTGTCCTCGATATTACCACCTACAGGTACGTTACACACCACCTCCGTCTTGCCAATCTCATCATGCCACTCCTTCATCCACGTCACAAACAAGTCATACAAGTCACGATGAGGCACAAACTCCAGCGTACAGATACTATGGGTCACACCCTCCAAATAATCGCTTTGACCATGTGTGAAGTCATACATCGGGTAAGCATTCCATTTGTTGCCAGTACGCCAATGTTCCATGTTAAGCACACGATACATGATAGGATCACGGAAGTGCATATTAGGACTTGCCATATCAATCTTCGCACGCAGTATCATTTTGCCTGGTTCCACTCGTCCCGAATTCATCTCGCGAAACAGTGCAAGGCTCTCCTCAGCAGGACGATTGCGGAAAGGACTCTCAGTACCAGCCTCAGTAGGCGAGCCCTTTTGGGCAGCGATTACTTCGCTGCTCTGCTCGTCAACGTACGCCCGCCCCTTAATGATACACCACTCGGCAAAGTTCCACAAGTCTTGAAAATAGTCGCTCGCATAGCATACCTTCCCCCATTCAAATCCCAACCACTTGATGTCCTTTTCTATAGCGCGCACATACTCCATGTCCTCCTTCTGAGGGTTAGTGTCATCCATGCGCAAGTTGCAAATCCCACCAAATTTCTTGGCAACGCCAAAGTCCATAGCAATAGCCTTGGCATGACCGATATGCAAGTACCCATTAGGCTCGGGAGGGAAACGCGTCTGCAATCTTCCCCCATTCTTACCCTCAGCCAAGTCCTCCTTAATGCGTTTTTCTATGAAATTTAAGCTCTTCTCCGAGCTTATTGTAGTTTCGATTTCTGCCATATAGTAATTATTTCAAATTTTGACACAAAGTTACGAATAAGCGAGCGGAAAAGCAAATAAAGCTCGCTTTAATTTGTTTTCCCGAGCGAAAGGATCACAAAACTTGTTTTGCTTGGCTTGTCCAAGAACTTCGGCGTCCGCCAGAGTTACGAATAAGCGAGCGGAAAAGCAAATAAAGCTTGCTTTAATTTGTTTTCCCGAGCGAAAGTAATTTCGGCGTCCGCCATAGTCACGTCATTATTTCCTGACTTCATCAATGCGTCACCCAAATTAATATTAGTTGTCAGATAG
>CAMEQD010000058.1:0-13715 GCA_945932615.1 uncultured Prevotellaceae bacterium
GTTCTTTCGATTGACATCAATCGTTTCAATCCACGCACCCACATAGGGTGCGACTGTGTTAACAACTTCGGATATATCAAGATTTGAAGTTTCAATCCACGCACCCACATAGGGTGCGACTTTAACTCCAGTCTCTCGTATTGGGCTGCTCCCATGTTTCAATCCACGCACCCACATAGGGTGCGACTACATATCGTGCAGCGCAATAAAGCAGGAGAACGTTTCAATCCACGCACCCACATAGGGTGCGACTGCTGGTGTGCGTTACTTCGTCCTAAATGATTATGTTTCAATCCACGCACCCACATAGGGTGCGACTGGCTGCATTAACGCCGAAGTCGTTAGCGAAGGGGTTTCAATCCACGCACCCACATAGGGTGCGACGTGTAGTCCTGGGTTACTATCCGGACATCTTCGGTGTTTCAATCCACGCACCCACATAGGGTGCGACCTAAAGTTGGTGAGTTGTTACCTGTATACTTCAAAGTTTCAATCCACGCACCCACATAGGGTGCGACAGTGCGCTGCCGTGGCTGCCTTGATGTTTCATCAGTTTCAATCCACGCACCCACATAGGGTGCGACGATTGGGTGTCGTACTGACGGGTGTCGTAATGGTTTCAATCCACGCACCCACATAGGGTGCGACTAAACGCAGTATCTACTCGACGTGGCAGATGATGTTTCAATCCACGCACCCACATAGGGTGCGACATACATTGCAGCCGAATAGCACATGCCATCCACGTTTCAATCCACGCACCCACATAGGGTGCGACGTCATGCAGTCGGTGCCGCTCAGCACTATCAGGTGGTTTCAATCCACGCACCCACATAGGGTGCGACATAAACGACCATTCCAATGCCATTGACAAAATGGTTTCAATCCACGCACCCACATAGGGTGCGACTATTCCTTGTTTGTCATATCCACTTGCATTTAACGTTTCAATCCACGCACCCACATAGGGTGCGACATGTCCTGCTCACCCATCAAGCGGTCGTAGTCTGTTTCAATCCACGCACCCACATAGGGTGCGACCCACGGCCAGGCGTGGCACCAGGTTCGAGCTCCTGTTTCAATCCACGCACCCACATAGGGTGCGACGATAACAGCAGATGATACAACGTTATGCCTCATGTTTCAATCCACGCACCCACATAGGGTGCGACTGGAAGCGAGCAAAGCGTAATGCAAGCAATCCATGTTTCAATCCACGCACCCACATAGGGTGCGACTTACTTCATTTTGTCGATATGTAACATCAGATGAGTTTCAATCCACGCACCCACATAGGGTGCGACTGATTTTCACGTTAATACCGTTACAAGTATCGGGTTTCAATCCACGCACCCACATAGGGTGCGACTAGTTTCAAAAATTATCACTACCTTTGCATCAGTGTTTCAATCCACGCACCCACATAGGGTGCGACTGATAGCGACAGACAATCCCCAGTCGTATGACTGTTTCAATCCACGCACCCACATAGGGTGCGACATTAGTGTCCTTCAGCTGTTCAAAATCCTCACGGTTTCAATCCACGCACCCACATAGGGTGCGACGGATGCGGAGGTTGGTCTTGCGCTCCAGTCCGTAGTTTCAATCCACGCACCCACATAGGGTGCGACCTGTCTATGTGGGTGAAGGGCACGGGCACCTTGGGTTTCAATCCACGCACCCACATAGGGTGCGACGGTGCTTGGCTATGACTACACCAAGGGCTATCCCGTTTCAATCCACGCACCCACATAGGGTGCGACTGACGTATGTAGCCGACTTTGACGAGGTGGAAATGTTTCAATCCACGCACCCACATAGGGTGCGACGCTACTTCCAAGTCAAATTGTGATGGCTCTGCATGTTTCAATCCACGCACCCACATAGGGTGCGACAGCACGCTCAAACCGTGCTCAAGGGAAAGTTAGTGTTTCAATCCACGCACCCACATAGGGTGCGACTCATAAACCCATTTGATATTACACCTCAAAAAAGTTTCAATCCACGCACCCACATAGGGTGCGACATCGTGGCAATTCCGTGGTGATGCAGGTTTCCGTGTTTCAATCCACGCACCCACATAGGGTGCGACATTAACAGCCTTTAAATTGCTTACAAGCGCCTGAGTTTCAATCCACGCACCCACATAGGGTGCGACTTGTCGCCCGGAATAACTTCTTTAAAGTAAACCGGAAGTTTCAATCCACGCACCCACATAGGGTGCGACTGTCACTTTGCGTATATCGGGACAAGAGGGGGAAGTTTCAATCCACGCACCCACATAGGGTGCGACGGTATAAGCGGTATTAATATCAAGACGAGTGTTAGTTTCAATCCACGCACCCACATAGGGTGCGACATGAACCACCAATCCAAGTGCAAAGATTTGAGCGTTTCAATCCACGCACCCACATAGGGTGCGACTTTACAACCTCTGATATATCAAGGTTAGAAGATGTTTCAATCCACGCACCCACATAGGGTGCGACTCTGCCTCACTCCCTGCGGAGTCATCCCAAGGATGTTTCAATCCACGCACCCACATAGGGTGCGACTCCATGTTCTCTGCCTTCAAGTCGGCTACTATACATGTTTCAATCCACGCACCCACATAGGGTGCGACCACTATTGTCGGATGGAGAATTGGACAGACCTTGGTTTCAATCCACGCACCCACATAGGGTGCGACTGTCTTGCCTCCGTTGCTCAGATAGCCGACATTCAGTTTCAATCCACGCACCCACATAGGGTGCGACTTCTTGATTGAACAATAAAGAAACATCAGAGTCAAGTTTCAATCCACGCACCCACATAGGGTGCGACTGCCGCGAAAATTATGATGTGTCGTATATCTACGATGTTTCAATCCACGCACCCACATAGGGTGCGACAGAAAGAGCGGCACGACCAAAGCCGAACTCATTAGGTTTCAATCCACGCACCCACATAGGGTGCGACTTTCATTTCTTTTCAATGCTTTATGGTGTTTGAAGTTTCAATCCACGCACCCACATAGGGTGCGACTCATGTTCACTCTGAATTATATATCCATTGCCAGTTTCAATCCACGCACCCACATAGGGTGCGACTTATTCTCCTTTTATTCGTTCTATGACTTCATTGTTTCAATCCACGCACCCACATAGGGTGCGACCTTGCTGCCGTCCTCTCCGATAGCCACAAACTGGTTTCAATCCACGCACCCACATAGGGTGCGACGCGTATGGCTTTGAAGTGAATCGGGAATTTTGCGAGTTTCAATCCACGCACCCACATAGGGTGCGACTCTTGGTATCAATGGATATTTTTTTTTATTCAAAGGTTTCAATCCACGCACCCACATAGGGTGCGACATAAAGCGCTCGCCAACACTCCACAGGTCTTGAAAGTTTCAATCCACGCACCCACATAGGGTGCGACCTGAACGATTTGTATCTTTACGCTTCTGATTTTTTGTTTCAATCCACGCACCCACATAGGGTGCGACCAAAGCAATAGCTTTCAGTAATTCCTTATTACCGTTTCAATCCACGCACCCACATAGGGTGCGACCTCAAGTTCCACCTCGCCTAATCCGTCGCGTGCAGTTTCAATCCACGCACCCACATAGGGTGCGACGACCGCCATACGTGTTGCAAAGGACACGAACAAGTTTCAATCCACGCACCCACATAGGGTGCGACGTGCTATGATTGATGTATCGTCGGCTTTTTCATCGAGGTTTCAATCCACGCACCCACATAGGGTGCGACCCGTGAACTCGTCCATGTCGAGGCAATTAACAAGGTTTCAATCCACGCACCCACATAGGGTGCGACCGGACGAGCCGACCTGTACGCTGTTGGAGGCAGGGTTTCAATCCACGCACCCACATAGGGTGCGACTGTACTTGCTTGCTTTTTCCCAATCCGATGATGTGTTTCAATCCACGCACCCACATAGGGTGCGACATTGTGCAATTCGTGGTAGACACTACAAACACGGGTTTCAATCCACGCACCCACATAGGGTGCGACTTTATTTAAGTTTGCATTTGAGGACAAGCGCAAGTTTCAATCCACGCACCCACATAGGGTGCGACCCACGACAACCCATCAACGAGTGATGCCAATAATGTTTCAATCCACGCACCCACATAGGGTGCGACTCGTAATGGTGTGACAAAGACGGTAGACGTGGTGTTTCAATCCACGCACCCACATAGGGTGCGACTGCTTGGTCTTGCGTTATTGTGCCGACAGAAGATGTTTCAATCCACGCACCCACATAGGGTGCGACAAAGCTTGTGTGGTTAAGAGTACACGAGTAAAAGAGTTTCAATCCACGCACCCACATAGGGTGCGACGGTTACATTGGATGCGTTCAAACACGTTTCCGGGTTTCAATCCACGCACCCACATAGGGTGCGACCCAAATGCGGCGGTGTGGTTGATGTCGCAAAACTGTTTCAATCCACGCACCCACATAGGGTGCGACGTATGATGGCGTTCACGGATTCGCGGTTGTCAATGTTTCAATCCACGCACCCACATAGGGTGCGACTGGATTTCGCCCATTTGGTGACGTACTCCAAGCCGTTTCAATCCACGCACCCACATAGGGTGCGACTTTCGCGTGCTGCAAGTATTCAAGCAACAAAGGGTTTCAATCCACGCACCCACATAGGGTGCGACTATTGGCGACCTTTGGGCATCCGGCACATTCTTGTTTCAATCCACGCACCCACATAGGGTGCGACTTCAACCTTGCCATCCAATTGATTGTATATGTCGGTTTCAATCCACGCACCCACATAGGGTGCGACGACGAGCTGCTTCGAGAAATGGAGCAACTTCAAGTTTCAATCCACGCACCCACATAGGGTGCGACTTAGCCCGCGCGATAACTGCTACGGAGTATAACCCGTTTCAATCCACGCACCCACATAGGGTGCGACGCTTCGCTGTGTAATGCGTACCAGCCTGTCGTTAAGTTTCAATCCACGCACCCACATAGGGTGCGACGCTATCATCCTAAGAAAATTCGCAATTCTCATGGTGTTTCAATCCACGCACCCACATAGGGTGCGACTCGATCAGCCGGCCACGCTTGGTTCGCACAGTCGTTTCAATCCACGCACCCACATAGGGTGCGACGTATAGGTATCTGCTATATCGGCGGACTGGATGTTTCAATCCACGCACCCACATAGGGTGCGACGCCTTCGTCGGCGGGTACTGGCAATTCATCGCACGTTTCAATCCACGCACCCACATAGGGTGCGACCTAAGATAAACACCTACGTAGAGCTACCAGACGGTTTCAATCCACGCACCCACATAGGGTGCGACTTCGCTGTGTAATGCGTACCAGCCTGTCGTTAAGTTTCAATCCACGCACCCACATAGGGTGCGACAAAAGTACCACCGCCAGCTAACGGCGGAGTTTAAGTTTCAATCCACGCACCCACATAGGGTGCGACTCGCCCCAGGCGCGGATAAGTTTAACTTTCAGCGCGTTTCAATCCACGCACCCACATAGGGTGCGACGCATAAGGGCCGCCAGGCTGTCACGCTCTTTAAGGTTTCAATCCACGCACCCACATAGGGTGCGACTAAAGATTTCAATAGTGACAATGCAATTTTGTTAGTTTCAATCCACGCACCCACATAGGGTGCGACGTCCTGAGTTCTATGGACGATGATGCCGCTATGGTTTCAATCCACGCACCCACATAGGGTGCGACTGAGACCTGCTGCTTTGAGTCTGGCAACCTGTTGTGTTTCAATCCACGCACCCACATAGGGTGCGACAAAGCGTTGAGCGAATTTTTGCGAATGTAAGCTGTTTCAATCCACGCACCCACATAGGGTGCGACGGCGCTATTTTGACCAATTTGTGACAGATACACAAGTTTCAATCCACGCACCCACATAGGGTGCGACCTTGGCGTGCTGCAAGTAATCAAGCAACAACGGGTTTCAATCCACGCACCCACATAGGGTGCGACAAGACTATTAACCCCGAAGCCCAAGCCATACAAGTTTCAATCCACGCACCCACATAGGGTGCGACGTGATGTAGGTCGTATGCCTGTAGCATATCGCTGTTTCAATCCACGCACCCACATAGGGTGCGACCGCTTTTTTGCGTACGTTGTTGGCTGCCTTACGGTTTCAATCCACGCACCCACATAGGGTGCGACCGAAAAAGGCGACACGCTGTATAAGTACGTAGAGTTTCAATCCACGCACCCACATAGGGTGCGACCAGTTAAGCGCCGCATAGATCGGGCAGTAGTGGCGTTTCAATCCACGCACCCACATAGGGTGCGACGCGATGGTGCAAGTTCCTCAATGACATACAATGTGTTTCAATCCACGCACCCACATAGGGTGCGACAGAATCCCCGAAACACTCGGCTGAGTGGTACTGTTTCAATCCACGCACCCACATAGGGTGCGACTCAATTTCTTTATCAACGGTCTTAAAAGCTTTGTAGTTTCAATCCACGCACCCACATAGGGTGCGACATGCAAACGCTGCTGCCGATGCCGCCGAGAAGGTGTTTCAATCCACGCACCCACATAGGGTGCGACGGCATCTCAAATCGAAAGGCAGCAAAAAAACAGGTTTCAATCCACGCACCCACATAGGGTGCGACTTTCCGCGCAAAGGCGCGCAATCGTGGTTCGGTGGTTTCAATCCACGCACCCACATAGGGTGCGACGGATGTAGTTCAGCTCCTCCACATCCTTGTTTAGGTTTCAATCCACGCACCCACATAGGGTGCGACTTGGAAACTTTTGTCCTAACTGCTGATTCGCAATATGTTTCAATCCACGCACCCACATAGGGTGCGACCTGCCCCCAAAGCAGCTGCATGATGTTTCACGTGTTTCAATCCACGCACCCACATAGGGTGCGACTATCTCGTCACTGCAGTCATGCAGCACAAGTCAGTTTCAATCCACGCACCCACATAGGGTGCGACCGCATATTCAATAAATGTTTGAATATCACAATGCAAAGGTAATAATTTTGCGAAAACGAACAAAAGAAATAAAGAAAGAAGAACAATACCTCTTTGTATATTGTAATTCGTTGATTTTCAATATGTGCGAAACTAATAGAACTTTATGCAATACAATAGGTTCGCACCCTCATATTTTAAATGATAAGCTCACCTGTAAAGTCGAATCCCATATCTTTACCTAAAGTTTCAACTTTACGTTTCCAATTTTTGCCAAGAATATAGAATCTGATACTGTCTAGCTCAGAATCGATAATATTCTTTAACTGATTCTTTAACATGACGAATTGAGCTTCCGTCAAAATACATTCGAATACAGAGTTTTGAACTCTTTTTCCATAATTCAGACAAGCCCTTGCTGCATTTCGCAAACGTTTCTCACCTTGAGACGAGGTAATGTTTACATCATAAGTTATCAACACAAACATAAGCTACTTGATTAAAAATACAGGATAATCATCAATATCATTGCGGATGAATCTTGCCAGCAACATAGCTTGAACATAAGGCAGAAGTCCTATACTTACCTTATCATTTAAATAAGGATGAGTAATCTGCTCTTTTTTCCTATTTTGCCAAGCAGAAATTATGACCTTTCGTCCCGAGTCTGTCATGATAATACCTTCGTCACCCTGCTTGATGAAATCTTTGATTGTTATTTGTTTTCTGTTGATTAGAGACAAAACCAATCTATCCCCCAAATATGCTCGCAACTCCTCCATCATGTCTAATGATAATGATGCTCGCCCAGGCCTTAAAGTATGCATAAACCCAACATACGGATCTAAGCCCACAGTTTCCAAAGCCGATGTCATATCATTACATATAAGAGTATATACAAAAGATAACATCGCATTAATCGCATCTTTCGGTGGACGACGATTGCGACCTGTAAATATGAAATCTTCTTTTTGGCAAAGAAGGAGGTGTGAAAAAACGCCAAAATAAGCTGTAGCAGCTTCTCCTTCAATACCTCTTACACTATCTATCGAATCTGCATTCAAAACTCTTCTTTTGCATCGAAGCAGTTCCTCGCAAACACGAGCTATAGCCTCATCATTTCCATTATCTCTAATAAAACGGCGCAAGATGTTGCGATAGTTTTGGATCTTCCCTCCAATGAAAATTTTACAGAGATGGAGAGCATAGCTGGATTCATCAGAATTTTTATATTGTGCTTTTCTCAACAAGACATTTCCTTTGGTCGGTCCTTGCGACCGACAGATGTATCTTCCTTGTGGGGAAAGAAAGGTTAGAGAAACGTTGTTTTCTGCACACAATTTCATCAATCCCGGACTTGCCCCCATATAACCAAAAGTAATAATCTGCTCTATATTATGGATAGGAATACGGAATATCTCGTTTTGCTTCACAGATACCACAACATTTAACCCATCTTTACTTAGATAGGCTTCAGGTGTGGTCACGTATAATGTATTAAGTAATATCCTCATATAGATTCTTGTTTAAATAGGTTGATACTAGAGTACAATCACTCATTTCTGGCATACAGAGATTTACCAGAGAACAATTCTTGCAATGGTGCTGTTTGTTAGCTTTTGGCAAGATACCGCTTTTAAATACCTCATGCATCTGACGGGCACATTGAATAGTCGTACTTCTTAATGACTCAGAAATAGAAATTGTTTCTCTATGTTTTACTTCATCATAATACAATGCACCGTATGGAATATGGATACCATACATTTCTTCGAGACACATTGCCTGGGCAGCCAATTGTACTTCATCTCTTTCATCAGGCTTATGATGCCCTCTTTTATACTCCACAGGATATGGTTTCCAATAGCCTTTGTAGCGATTATGAGTTATAGCATCTTCTGAAGAATCGGCAGGAATTAGTTCTACAGCATCAGTTACGCCATATAGTCCTAATTCTTTAGATGCAATATGGAGGGAGCGAAGTGTTATGATATCACCATTTTTCTGACGGTAGAAGGGGTTATCCACATTCTTGTGTAGAATCTGCCCTTCTGTCGTCAGCTTGTTTTCTGCCCATTGTTGCTCGATATGAATCAAAGCCCATTGCCGGGGACAGAACATAAAGTGCTGTATCCCCGACAACATGAGCATTTCGTCTTCAGTATACATGATGATACTAAATCAATTCTTCTACTGATACACCGCTAGGAACAGAGTCCATGTCTATTGTAACTCTATAATCGTTGAACGATCTTGGTACCGCATCTGTGTTCTTCTCTATTTTCACCAAATCGAACAATTTATTCGCTGGTGCATTACCCAAAACTGAATCATGTTTGAACACGATTAATTTCTGAGCACTCATCAAACCTCTTGCAGCAGAACGGTCAACATCAAACATATTCTTCAATGCATCAAAGAAAAGCTGAAGATCTTCCTCTGAGAAACCAGTTTGTTTGGCAAGATTGGCAGAGATAAAGCCATGGCAGACATAGAGGCCATAAGGAATAGTTGCTTTGCGCCCCATAGTTCTGTTGTCGCCTTTCTGTTTTTCTGCTTCATTTTCGGTTGCGACCGCCATTCGAGTAATAGAATGTTCTGCAGTTGCAATAGGATCTACAGAGCGGGCAAAGGTAAGCTGAATAGGACCTCTAACCTGTCCTGCATTCTTTCCTGTAGACATTACAGCACCAAAAGTACGAATGTCAAAATAATTCTTGCACATAAACAAACGAGCAGCGGCTGTTTTATCTTTAGCATTCTTAACTGCAGAGTCATCATGTGCTTTATCAATCTCATTGTTGAGAACAGCCTTCTCTTTGATAAAGATATCATAACCATCAGCCAAACCTTTAGCTACTTGCACATAGTTGCGAACTTTACGCTTCAAGCATACATCAGTTACTAAGCCCATACCTGTCTCAGCATCCACACGAGGAAGATTACCTGCATCTGGATCACCATTGGGATTGCCATCTTGAACGTCAAAGATGTAAACGAAATCAAATTTGTTTTTTAATTCAGCCATAATGTTTATATTTTAAGCGTTAATATTTTAATCTTTATTTTCTTCCTCTTTCTTAGCAAAGAACTCTTGTCTCTGATGGTAGTATCCTATAAAGAATCTACCCTGGTCTTGAAGATCAAGATGTGCCGGGAAACCCGATGCAGGAATCTTGTCAATGATCTCCTGCTTTATCTTCTCAAAGAAGATTCTCTTGCCATCATTCGACAATTTCTCCATGTGATGTGAAGAAAGATTGAGAATTGTTGCAAACACGGAAGCAGGTGTTGCACTGGCAGCATTCATATATCTTTCACGTATGCTGCTAATTCCATTTGCATCTTCTTGAATCTTATCAAGAACAGCAAAAAGACGACCACATAAGTAGCCTTGATTTGTGTTACTCTTGTCTAACATAATTTCTATTTTCTGGTTATTACTATTTGTCCTGTTAAGATATGCCTTAATGATTGCCATACGAGCTATGCGTATAGCTTTTTTATCGTGACTTCCCGACTCTGCTCTTATTCTGCGAATGCATGCAGAAAATAAAGTGAATGGATATGTCGTTCCTTGAAATATACTATTGACTATAGCTTCAGGAAGATTAGGCGTCGCTTCAGACTGTTTTCCGCTCAAAGTAACAGCGGCAAGCATATCCTTAATTCCCATATATGGTTTTCCTTCTTTGCGAGTATCTATGATCTCCATATCTTTGAAATGCTGAAGAATCTTTCCTGCAAATTCTCTAAGAGAGCTTTCTGACCAATATACAACTGCTATTCTAGCCGAATTTGGAGCCAAGCCAAGTATATAGAAACGATCCTCCAACGATGTCTTTAAACTTCCTGAATAAATAGCGGTAAATACCTTGCGCACTTGCTCTATCTTAGCATTTGGATCATCAACTTCTTCTTCGGTATATCCCAACAGGTCAAAGAGACTTTCTTCTGTCTGCTCTGAAGCCTCGTTGTTAGAGGATGCCCAAAAGACAAATGAACGATCGCCAATTCGGAACTTATTTCGAGAATTCTTTGATAATAGTTTCAATAAAGCCGTAGTATATTTAAACTCAGCTTCTTCTGATATAGGCGCATTTAGCCCCATTTTCTTTCCATAAGAATCATAGCCAGAATTAACCTGGAAAGCAACAAGTTTAGCATTGCTTTTTCCTCCCAAGATGAACGAACTATAAGTCGTATTAACAGGCTTTTCCTTTACTCCTGTTATAAGACAGACAGCCTTCTTGTTTTCGTTTGACTTACTCTGTTTCTTTACTTGAAGAATTTCATTGTCACTAGCTGCATATCCATTTATTCCTATCACGCTAAATGTTATATTTTTCGCAAGATACTTACAGAAATCACCCCAATGCGAATCATGTTTAATAGCATTGATTGTTTCCAAACTAAACTTTTTATAGAAAGCATGTATAGCCTGCACAAAACTATTATCCGGCAAGATATTAAAAAAGTATTCTACATCTTTTTTAAAAGCAGTCAAAGTTTTCTCATTTCGAGTCATTTCTTTAGCATAATCAAAATTGTCTTTTGCTTTTACTTCTTTTAAACCTAAAATATAACCAGCATGATCTCCCATACAATGCGGTACAGGAGCTGACGTACGCTCTTCTGGACGAAACGTCAGAAGCGGCAAACCACTATCGCCTCCTAAAGGTTCAAGACGTATGAAATTTCCTTTCTCATCTAAAACAATAGAATAATAAAAATCAACATACGCCATATCCATAGGAACGATATCATCACCGCATCTATTATAATAGTCATATAATGCTTTTAGTATCATTTTAAAATCTCCTCACTATTAATCGGTGGAACAATAATTACGCCATCTTTCATCTGTGGACGATAGAACATTGGCTGGATGTTTTTCTTATCAGCAAAGTCCATATCATAGAGCATGATTCCTAAGTCTTTAGTACCACCTTGCTCTTCAGATATTGGTGGAGTCAATGTATCATCATCAGGATTAATGAGACGGAAAGAGGCAGAGAACTCACGAGTACCAAGATAAGGCTGATTGAAACATTGTCCCTTGCTTGCTCTACGCTCAAACATCTGATAATACTTCATCGGATTCTCATCTTTGCCCGGCTCATGAGAAAACAAATCTCCTTCTGCCTTTCGCTTCAATACAGAACGGAACTCCATCTTTGCCCAAATTCGATAACCAACATCTTTTAAAAGCAAAGTATTTTTCTGCTGGCGTTTTTCCTCTATAAAGATGACAGATTTACCAGCTACCGCCCCCACCTCATTTCTTCTTACAGAAGTCCATTTGATAGGTTTCAACACCTCTATCTTGGTTATCTGCCAATGAATGGCAGGCTTCCAAAATATAGCCTCGAATATAGCTCGTGCAGCTGATGGAGTAATCACATCATAGCTTACACGTTCAACTTTCAGTTCGGGTCTTGTGAAGCAAGCCATATCGCCCCACACCTCCAAACAATATTCTTTATCAGTATATTCCATATTGCTATTTCTCTTCTTTATTATCGTTATTATTATCTTCCAAACTTTTCTTTGGCTGTTGAGCCTCAAAGAATCTTTTTGCCGAAAGTGGAGATACAACTTGACGTCCTGTCTTGGATTCAAGTTCCTCTCTTGCAACACGCGCTACATCTCCTCCTTCTTTTGCACACGTCTTGTTCTCATCCAATGTTTGGGGATTTTTGGCTTTAGTTATGCTTGTTGCAGATAGTTCAGCAAGCATATTTAGCACAAGTTCCTCGTTTGTCATATTGTCGCGAAGGTTTTCTTTCTTCAAGCCTTTGAGCTGTTTGTATTCTTTTGCGGTTTTCCCTGCCCATGTCTGATATATGATATCTGTTAAGGATGCGTACTGCACACCTTCTTCAACATTATGAAGCTTCCATTGGTCTGTCAAGTCCTTGCGTATCTCAATACTTTTCAAACGTTGGTTAATCCAATTGTCCGAATATCCCAATCGTTTGTAGTCTATCATGGCCTGCTGAATACTTAACTCAGGATCTTGCATTTGATCCAGTCTGTCTGCTCCAACTTTAGCAAGCCACATTTTGAATGGTTCTGCCTTGGGAGATGGCACAGATTGGATAATACGCAAGAGTTGTTCTGTATCAGCAACATCCGTCAAACGCATTTTACCATCAGCTGCGCGCATTCTCAAAGCGTTACAGTTTGTAACGGTTTCATTTCCTTCATCTTTAAGTCGCTTTTTAAGGACTCTCCAATAGGTCTGGGGATTAGGACTTTCCGTCAAAACCGCAACAACGTCAACAATAGAAAAGTACCATTTTTCCAGTTCATCATCCCAAATGGCACGAATCTTATCATCACCGAATAACTTTATAGAGTTTTTCTTTACCATATCATTTCCATTTAAATTATAATCGATTTGTTCGCCCAATTATTATCGATTCGCAAGCCTATATGTTCATCATACTGCTGTTTATAATCGACAACAAAGAGTCCCTCTTTTTTCTCACTAATGACACCCATACCTGACAAAGTTTTAAAGTCTGTCTTATTGATATTTACCATATACTTCGACAGCTTCTCTACCAGTATATATGAAGGTCCCTTATCCAATAACTGTTGTATAAGCTCGAAACTATTTCCCCAACATACAACAACATTGATACCATTATCTTCTATCATCTGAAACTCTTTTGCAGCAGTAGCAAAACATAATTCCTTAGTATTATAAAGATAATGCTTCATATCCTTTACATCAAAACATTCCTTTCTGCAATAT
>CAMEQD010000059.1:0-13630 GCA_945932615.1 uncultured Prevotellaceae bacterium
TTTGCCGGTACTCATTCGGACGCTACGAGCGGTACTCTTTGACCGCTACCATCATATATGGGATTGTCTCTACTAATAAGGTATCGCTTATTTCATCTGCTTTTGGGGTACTGAAAAATGATGCGTTCGTGACAATAATTTTACTATCATCTTCTACTATTTCATTCAAATTAGTCTGTGACAAGCATCTTTTCAAGCCTTTCCAATAGCCCCATTTTCTATGATTCTCCCATGACGAGGGTTTACCTTCTTCCCTGCAGTAATTACCTTTAAGCAAATGATTATGGTCTTGATTATTATGGTACAAGTATGACCAGTTTTTATTTTCACATTGCTCCTTGTAAGTACCTCCACTACCTGGATTAATTCCAACAATCATCAATTCTGGTTCTTCTGAAATCAGAGAAAGATCAGATTGGGTATAATATGCTAGATTTACCTCCTTACGACTCGCAATTTCATGATACTCTCTGACGGTTTTTTTAGCCCATTTTACAATTTCTTCTTGAATGTTCATAATTTCGTTGGGATTATAATTAGAATACATCTGTTTGGTAGATTTGTTTCACAATTATCTCATCTTTATCTAACTGGTAGAGGCCAGAAGGCAAATCATCTTGGATTACCTCTCGCTCATAATAATCCATATCCTCATCTACTAAGACTTTTTTATAATAATTCTGCTCGTCTTGTTCAATTCTACCAGTAAAACATTGGGGAATCTCAAAAGACTCGCCATCATTTACTTCTATTTGATAAGCTTCCTGGCCTTGCTGTTCAAGAACTTCTCTCGTATTACTATCATCATAATAGTCAAAACCATAATCTTCGCAAATACTTTCAATGGTTGGCATTATTAATACAAACATAGCAATATTAATTAAAAGTTAAACAATTTACAATATTTCTCTTGCTATCCACACACATGCTTCTGCGTCTGCAAGATTATTCATTTCTCTGATTTATCAGATTCACCACAACTTTCACCATCACATCCTTCTCTTCAGTCTTGCTCTCTGCTATCATCAGAGTTAGGGCAACGAGAGTGTTGTCAGCCAAGCGCTTGGAGCCATCCTCGCGATATAGGATGTGGTTATTGTTGAGGAACCAAAGGAATAGGGTGGCTGCAATGCGCTTGTTGCCATCACTGAAGGAATGGTTCTTGGTAACAAGGTAGAGCAACATTGCGGCTTTCTCCTCTACACTGGGATAGAGTTCCTCACCTCCAAAGGTCTGGTATATCTGTCCGATGCTACTCTTAAAGGAGTCATCTTTTTCATTACCAAAGAGGGCTGAACCTCCGAATTTCTCGCGCAAGCCATTGATTGCCTCCATTGCATTTTCGTAAGTTGCATGGAAGGGCTCTTCCTTTGTCGTCTTGTCGATAGTCAGTCGCTCGTAATCATAGTTGTCGAGGGTGTCGAGTGCGTAAGTATAATTCGTTACTACTTCAAAAAGGGCATTCGTCTCGTCGTTCGACAGAAGATACTTATTCTGAATGGTTCTACCAATCATGCCTATCAGTTGACGCAGTTCTCCAATCTGCTCCTTGCGGATGCGCTCATTGACGGCATAGCCTTTTACAAGATAGTCCTTGATGATATTACGTGCCCAAATGCGGAAGGCTGTACCTCGTTTGCTATGAACACGGTAGCCAACAGAGATGATGACATCAAGGTCATAGTATTTCACTTTACGAGACACGCTCCTTTTGCCTTCCCGTTGAACTTGTAAGTATTCCTTACAGGTTGAATCCCTTTCCAGCTCGCCCTCTTTATACGCATTACCAATATGCATGGTAATGTTCTGAGGTGTTTTCTCGAATAACTCAGCCATCTGAGCTTGCGTCAACCACACTGTTTCATCCTCTAGTCGGACATGAATCTGCGTCTGTCCGTCCTCTGTCTGATATATGATAATCTTGTTTTCTTCCATATTGTATGTTGTATATAGTTCTTAGAGTATTTCTCTTGCTATCCACGCACAAGCTTCTGCATCGGCCAATGCATGGTGGTGATCTTCTAACTCATAACCACAGGCTGCGGCTACAGTTTGAAGCTGGTGATTTTCTAAATTAGGGAGTACTCGCCTTGAAACACAAAGTGTATCGTAAAACTCGTAGTCTGGATAGTCCATCTGATAGACACGGAACACTGCCTTCAGACACCCCTCATCAAAAGGCTTATTATGAGCAACGAGAGGTAAGTTCGTTATCATTGGCTCTATCTGCGCCCATACTTTGGGGAATACAGGAGCATCATCCGTGTCTTCATGACAAAGACCATGTACTTGGCTGCACCAGTAGTTATAATAGTTTGGCTCTGGTTGAATGAGTGAGTAGAAATTATCTACTATCTCTCCATTTCGTACAATGACGATACCAACAGAACAAACCGAAGAACGCTCGTTGTTAGCTGTCTCAAAATCTATTGCTGCAAAATCTTTCATTTATTTGTCCTCCTTGTATTTGTTCCACATTCTTTTAATCTTTCCAGCAATTTCTTTACGGAGCCAAATAGGTTCCAGCACTTCCATATCCTCACCGTTCCAAAGCAGTTCCTGTATGAAGTCATAGGACGGTCGAAGGCGATAAGTGAAGATGCTGTATTCTTCGTTACGCTCAATCTCTTCCTGCGACTCGTGCATCTTCAAATCACGGATGTAGTTGGCTTGCCCTGCTGAAACCTTCAATTTGACATGCTGAATATTGATGGACTGTTCTGCTATGATGCCAAAGCAGCCTTCAAAGAAATCCTTGACTGTCCAATCCTTTGGCATTTCAAATTTCTCTTCTGTAGCTCGAAGATGTTGAATCCTGTCAAGGGCATAGATGCGTGGCCCTTTCTCATAATAATAGGAATAAGTGCTACGAGCCACCATGTACCAACGCTGACGGAACAACTTCACACAGTATGGTTGTATATCGAAATTGTTCTCCTCGTCCTTCCAATAACTGTGGTAGGTCATGTTCAGTACACGATTTTCCTTCATAGCCTCAATGATGGGCTGAAGGTAGTTCTGGCCAGACGGCACGTATTCCAGAATGATGCGGTCTTTGATGCTCTGACTGTTGGCTAAGGCATTGCTCACACAGAAAGTGTTGTATAGCCAGGAACGAAGTCCGTTTTTACTTATGTCTTCCTCGTTTTCGATATAGTAGCGGTATTCACCACGTCCTTCATTAACGATGTTGATGCCGAACATATCCCAGATGACATAACGCCAGTTGTCGAAGGTGCGCTTGGGTATATCCACACCTCTGCTTATGTCATCGCGAAGCCACAGCTCGTTTAGCTCCTTGAATGAAATCTTACGTCTGCGATAGATGGTCTCTATCACCCAGACGTATTTGGTTATCAGACTTTGTCCTCTGTCGTTGTCCATATTTCTATGTTTTTTCTGTAAAAGTATGACAAGGGTACGCCAAACTGTGGCAGAGGTTGAAAATAATTCTATTACCCTAAATTCCGCAATACTTTGATTTTAACTTTGTTTATAAGTTCCTGAGCAACAAAAAGTTCTTGCTTGTGGCAAGCGGCAAAGCCGAGCGGCCCAGGATTTTGTCATGTCAGATTTTTCACTTATCTTAGTGTTGCAATTCAAAGCAAGTATAAATCGTAACAAGACATGGCAAAGATAGCAATAAAATCAGAAAAACTCACACCTTTTGGAGGTTTTTTTTCAATCATGGAGCAATTTGACTCCATGCTTTCACCTATTTTATCGACTAGGCACCTGGTCAGAGATGCCGCAGTATTACCCCCCCCTCTCCATACTTTGGTATTCGACGGAGAAATCTTGCTCTGCCGAATATACAAGGGGGTCGGCTGACAGTAAATGTCAGTTCTTCCTCATATAGGTTCTCGCCCATTGGCCTGCGGTATATTGTCGTTTTCTTCATTGGTCATGCTTATTTATACTGCAAAGGCAACACTTTTTTCTTGGATTTCACAAATAGCTTATTGATTGGTGGCATTTTAATGAATAGAGCATCCCTTATAAATAATAAAAAGGGGGCTTATCGCGTTATACCTTTAGTGAGACAATTTCTATACAGAATAATCGTCGTACTGGCTGCGTGTCTGATGGCTTGCGCTGCCCAGGGTGCTGTGCCCCAAGATACTGTCAAGGGGCAGAAGCCGCGTTATACTGTGCGGCGTACTACTACGGAGACTGTCGATGATGTGAAGCATCGCTCGACGGACTTGCGCGACCCGGCAAACTTGAAGACTGAGGTGACGTATGACGAGAAGGACGGAACGTATAGCATTGGCACGGTGTTGGAATCGCAAAAGGGCAACAAACGCGACAAGAAGACCGACAAGAAGAACACCAGCACGACACCCCAGACTAAGACCAAGAAAGACGACAAATACGCCACCAATGTCAAGATGCTCCCATACCTGCCTGCCAACGCCACAGGCATGACCCTCAGCACATCGACCAGCTACATCACCTCGCCAGTGGTGATGACACCCAAGGAATACATGGACTGGAGTCTGCGCAAGAGCATGGCACAGTACTACAGGCAGCGCAACCAAGAGCAGTATGAGACACAGGGCAAGAGCAAATTCGACTTTACCGACATGCGCTTCTCGCTCGGGCCTGCCGAGAAGATCTTCGGCCCTGGCGGAATACAGATCAAGACCCAAGGCTCCGCCGAGTTCAAGATGGGCGGCAACATGAAGTATACCGACAACCCCACCCTCGCCGCCAGCCGCCGCAAATCATTCGGATTTGACTTTGACATGAAAATCAACCTCACCGTCAACGCCAAAGTCGGAGACAAAGTCGACATGAACATCAACTACAACACCGATGCCAGTTTCGACTACGACCAGCAGAACCTGAAACTCAAATACGAAGGCAAGGAAGACGAGATAGTGAAACTCGTCGAAGCCGGCAACGTATCCATGCCCTCCAACATGAGCCTTATCCCAGGCATCAGCTCGCTCTTTGGTCTGCGCACAGATCTGCAGTTCGGCAAGCTCAAGATGCAAGCCGTAGTCTCGCAGAAAAAGTCAGCCAGCAAAAGCGTTTCGGGCAACGGAGGCTCAAACACCAACACCTACGAATTTTCAGCCACCAACTACGAGGAGAACAAGCACTTCTACCTCGGTCACCATTTCCGTCAGACATACGACCAGAACATGAAGTCGCTGCCCACCATAGCCAGCGGCATCAGCATCAAGCGCATCGAGGTATGGGTAACCAACAAGACCGGAACGACCACCAACACGCGCAACATCATAGCCCTCACCGACCTCGCCGAACACGACGTATCTGGCACGTCATGGACGCAAGGAGCATCACAGCTGCCCGACAACAGTTCAAACAACGAGTACAGCACCCTCGCTGGCAACGCAGACATACGCGACATTACAAAAGCCAGTCTCCTACTTGAAAACACATACCACCTCGAAGGCTCAGTAGACTACGACAAGCTCCAGTCTGCCAAGCTGCTGACCAGTAGTGACTACCACCTGAATGCCGAGCTCGGCACCATCACCCTCAACACTACACTCCAACCCGACGACATCCTCGCCGTAGCATACGAATACGTAGCCGGCGGCAAGACATACAAAGTCGGCGAGTTCGCCTCCGACATCACCGACACCAACAGCGCACTACTCGTCAAGATGATACACGGTAGCGCCACCACCCCCCAGAGCCGTATCTGGAAGCTCATGATGCGCAACGTCTATTCCCTCGGAGCCACCTCCACACAAAAAGACAAGTTCAAGCTCGACATCAAATACCAGTCCGACTCCACAGGACTCTACCTCTCATACCTGCCTTACGAGCACCTTCGCGAGACCATACTGCTCCGTGCCATGGGGCTCGACCGCCTCGATGCAGCCAACAAGCCCTACCCCAACGGGCAATTTGACTATGTCGAGGGTTACACCATCTACAAAGGGCGCATCTACTTCCCCGTAGCCGAGCCCTTCGGTCAGCATCTCTATGACTGGATTATCTCTCAGGGTTGCAGCCAAGAGATAGCCCAGCGATACAGCTTCCCCGAGCTATACAGCGAGACCAAGACCACCGCCAAGCAGATGGCTGAGAAGAACAAATTCCTCCTCACGGGCGAATACAAAGGCTCCTCGGCCAACGAAATAAACCTCGGAGCATACAATCTGGCTCCAGGCTCAGTCACCGTCACAGCAGGAGGCGTAACCCTCACCGAAAACAGCGACTATACCGTAGACTATGCCAGCGGCATAGTGACCATCATCAACCAGAGCATCATCGACGCAGGCACCAAGATAGACGCCTCCGTAGAGAGCAACGACACATACGGAATGCAGCGTAAGACATTCCTCGGGTTCAACTTTGACTACGAAGCCAGCAAGAGCCTCACCTTCGGCGGTACCGTACAATACCTCGTTGAGCAGCCTCTTACCACCAAGATATCCATGGGTAACGAAGCCCTCAAAAACGTACTCTGGGGAGCCCACATCTCATGGAAACACAAAGCCCAATGGCTCACCAACCTCATCGACAAGATACCCTTCATCAACGCCACACGCCCAAGCCAGATCACATTTGACGGTCAGGTGGCCCAGCTCATAGCAGGAATGTCGTCAAGCGCCCAGGGAGGAGCCTCATACATCGACGATTTCGAGGACACCAAGAAGAAGACCAGCCTCATACAGCCTACATACTGGCAGCTCGCCTCAACCCCCGAGAGCGAACGTTTCCCCGAGAGCAAGCTCACCAACGACATCACCTACGGCTACAACCGAGCCCTTCTCGCATGGTACTGCATAGACCCCATCTTCACCAACCGCAGCTCCACCCTCACACCAAGCCACATCAAGAGCGACCTCAAGCAGCTCTCCAACCACTACGTCCGCGGCGTCTACGAGCTTGAGCTATACCCCAACAAATCGCAGACAAGCTACAACAGCAATTCCCTGCTCAACGTACTCAACCTCGCCTACTACCCCAAGGAGCGCGGCCCATACAACCTGACACGCGACGTAGACCCCAGCACAGGCGAGCTACTCAACCCCACAAGCCGATGGGGAGGCATGATGCGCAAGATAGACAACACCGACTTCGAGTCGCAAAACATCGAATACATCGAATTCTGGCTGATGGACCCGTTCCACTATAACAACAACGGAGGCGGCGACCTCTACTTCAACCTCGGAGAAATCAGCGAAGACATACTCAAAGACGGAAAGAAATCATACGAGAGCGGACTGCCCATCGACGGCAATATGGACTATGTCGAGGAGACGAAGTGGGGTCGCGTCCCACGCACGAACAGCATCACCTACGCCTTCAACAACTCCGAAGGAGCACGCGAAAAGCAAGACCTCGGACTCAATGGTCTCAGCGACGAAGACGAGAAGCTCTTCGACGAATATGCCCGATTCTACAACGACCTCGAAAGCGGCCCACTCAGCACCCTCCCCGACACCGTGCGCACCCAGCTCATGAACGACCCCGCCAACGACAACTATCATTACTTCCGCGGCGACGACTACGACCAAGCACAAGTCAGCATACTCGACCGCTACAAACGCATCAACATGCCACAAGGCAACTCGCCCGAGAGCGGTCAATACCGCTACGAGACGGCATGGAAATCCACCCCCGACGTCGAAGACATCAACACCGACTACACCCTCAACGAGAAAGAACGCTACTGGGAATACCGTCTCAGCGTACGCCCCAACGATCTTGCCAACATCGGCAACAACTACGTCTCAGACATACGCGAAGCCTCAGTCACCCTGCGCGACGGCTCGACCGACAAGATCAAGTGGTACCTCATACGCATACCCCTCAACGACTCCAGCCGCAAGTCCGTAGGCGGCATCACCGACTTCTCGAGCATCAGGTTCATGCGTATGTACATGACCAACTTCGCCGACTCCGTAGTGCTGCGATTCGGCACCCTCGACCTCGTCCACGGAGACTGGCGCAGCTACAACAGCTCGCTCTTCACAGGTGGCGGCACAGGCGGTGGTATGCGCGACTTCACCGTCACCGCCGTCAACATCGAGGAAAACAACGACCGCAAGCCCGTCAACTACGTAGTACCCCCAGGCATCAGCCGCATCAGCGACACGAGCAGCGGCACCATGATGGAAAGCAACGAGCAAGCCCTTGCCCTCACCGTCAAGCAGCTGAGCTCCAACGACGCATGCGCCGTCTACAAGAACGTCAAGTACGACATGCGCAAATACAAGCATATCCAGCTCTTCACCCACGCCAACACCCTCGACTCAGGCGACGCAGACCACACCGACCTGCGCGACGGCGAAGTCTCCGTCTTCATACGCCTCGGCTCCGACTACCGCAACAACTACTACGAGTACGAAGTGCCCCTCCAGCTCACTCCCGTACGCACCACAGGCAAATACAGCAACAACTCGCCCGAAGACCGCGAGAAGGTATGGCCCGAAGGCAATATGCTCGACTTCGACCTCGACATGCTCGTCGAGCTCAAGAAGCTCCGCAACAAGAACAACATCAGCTACAACCAGCTCTACACCAGCTACGACCCCGACAAGCCCAACAACCGCATAGCCATCATCGGCAACCCCTCCCTCGGCGAAGTCAAGACCATCATGATAGGCATACGCAACCACGCCGCCGCCAGCAGGAGCGTCGAAGTCTGGGTCAACGAACTGCGCCTACAGGAGTTCACCAATGAAGGAGGCTGGGCAGCCCAAGGCACCCTCAACATACAGCTCTCCGACATAGGCTCCTTCAACGCCAACGGCAAAATTGTCACCGCCGGATACGGAGGCATAGAGCAGACCGTACAAGAGCGCACCGACAAAGACTCTTACCAATACCAGTTCACCACCAACCTCGACCTCGGCAAGCTACTCCCCGACAAAGCCAAGGTCAGCGTCCCCTTCTACTACAGCTACAGCAAAGACATCGTCAAGCCCAAATACAACCCCCTTGACACCGACATGAAACTCAGCGACGCCCTCGAAGCCATGAGCGACGAAGCGCAGCGCGACTCATTGTCAGACATCACCATAAGCACCACCACAAGCAAAAACCTCTCAATCTCAGGAGCTCGAGTCAACATCGTCACCAACAAGAAGCACCCCATGCCCTACGACCCCGCCAATCTCACCTTCTCATACTCCCAGAGCAGCACCCACAAGAAAGGCGAGACCACCGTCTACGAGAAAAACACCGCATGGAAAGCCTCACTCAAATACGCATGGAACCCCAACTGGAAAAACTGGGAGCCATTCAAGAACTGGAAGACCAAGAGCAAATGGGCACAGATCATCAAGGAGCAGAACATAGCCCTTGCCCCACAAAGCATAACCTTCAGTACCGACCTTGGCCGCACCTACTACGAGCTGCAAGAACGCGACGTCGAGAACAGCGTCGACTCGCGCAATATCCCCGTAGTCTGGAGCAGCCAATACCTATGGAACCGTCAGTTCTCACTCCGCTGGGATCTGTTTAAAGCACTCCACTTCACCTTCCAGAGCGCCACCCACGCCGAAGTTGAGCAGCCCAACCGCGTAGTCAACAAAGAACTCTACCCCGACGACTACACCGCATGGAAAGACAGCGTCAAACACAGCCTCGCCCACTTCGGACGTCCTCTCGACTACAGCCAAAGCGTCACCATGTCATACAAGCTTCCCATCAACAAGATACCCTGCTTTGACTGGATCACCGCCGACGGCACCTACAACAGCACCTACTCATGGAAGCGCGGAGCCGAGCTCCAAGACGGCAGCAGCATGGGCAACACCATCAATACCCACCGCAGCATCAACCTCAACGGCAAGCTCGCCATGGAAACCCTCTACAACCACTCCAAGTTCCTCAAGGAAGCCAACAAAAAATTCGCCGCCACCAACGCCCGCAGCGAAGCCAACAAGAAAGTCGAAACAAAGCGTAAAGCCGACGAAGAAAAGCGCAAAGCCAAAGAGAAGGAAAAAGAACTGCTCAAGAAGGCCAAAGAAGAAGCCCAAAAGAGCGGCGAGCCCCTCGACAGCGTCATGGCACGCCTCAACAAAGACAATACCCTGACCAACGCAAAAGGCATCTCAGCCCAGAAAGACACCAAAAAGACAAAGAAAGGCTTCAGCCAAGTCCTCAAGCTCCTCCCCGACACGAGCATCATACTGACCCACAACCAAAAAGCCAAACGCGTCTGGGTACGCATACAAGACGAGAAAGGCCACGAATACAAAGTCAAGACACGCCGCGTCGACGAAAACAAGATCGAAGTCAAGACACGCCCCGAAGACACCATACGCGTACGCTTCAACGTCATACCCAAGCCCAAGGCCAGCGAGCAGAAATGGTATCCCTACCTCCAAGCCGCAGCACGCCTTGCCATGTCGCTACGCAGCGTCAGCATCTCATACAAAGACAACTACAACCTCGCCCTCCCCGGCTTCATGCCCGAAGCAGGCGACCTCCTCGGTCAGCGCAAGATGGGAGCCAACGGCTTTGCCCCCGGTCTCGACTTTGCCTTCGGACTCGTCAGCGACTCATACATCGACAAAGCCCGCGACAACGGCTGGCTCAGCAGCAACAACCAGCTCTCCACCCCAGCCACATCGTCCAAGACAGGCGACCTTCAAATCAAAGCCACCCTCGAACCTATCACCGACCTCAAGATAGACCTCAACGCCTCGCGCACCATGAACCAAAGCAAGAGCATACAATACATGTATAGCGGCAGCCCCACCACACGCACCGGCTCATTCAGCATCACCACCATATCCATAGGGTCTGCCTTCGAAGGCATCGGCAACGTCGGGAACGGCTACCAGAGCAACACCTTCGACAAATTCTGCGACCTACTCTCCGTATACCAAACCCGAGTCGAGCAGCTATACATCGGAGCCAAAGACCCCACAGGCAAAACCTACGTAGGCTCAGGCGGCACAGCCACATCGACCCAAAACAACACCCCCGTCAACCGCTACAGCGGCGACGTCATGATACCCGCATTCCTCGCCGCATACTGCGGCGGCGGCACCACTCGCTCGCTCGACATCTTCCCCGCCATCACTCGCATGCTCCCCAACTGGAGCCTCACCTACAAAGGCCTCGGCAACCTCCCATGGATACGCGACCACTTCAAGAGCGTCAACATCACCCACGGCTACAAGAGCCTCTACACCGTAGGTAGCTACAACTCCTACACCGCATGGTACGAATACATGAGCGGTCGCGACCTCGGCTTCATATCGTCCGTCGGCGACGGCAGCACAGACAGCTACCGCCCCAACAGCTGCTACGACATCAGCACCGTCAGCATCAACGAAAGCTTCTCCCCTCTCGCAGGCCTCAACGTCACCCTGCGCAACAACATGACCTTCAAAGCCGAGTACCGCACAACCCGCGTCCTCGCTCTCTCCATGACCAGCGCACAACTCAACGAGACCCGTTCCAACGACCTCATCATAGGCTGGGGCTGGAAAATCAACGATTTCAAGCTCAGCACCCTCACCAGCCTCTTCGGGCGCAATCCCAACAAAGGCACCATGCGAAGCACCGCGAAAAACAAGAGAACCCAGAACAACAAGCCCAACACCACCCAAAGCAGCAACACCGAAGTACGCAAGAAAAACACCTTCGCACACTCACTCAACATGCGCTTCGACTTCAGCATACGCAGCCAGAGCGCAGTCCGCCGCGACATACAGACACGCCTCAGCGAAGCCACCTCAGGCAACAAAGCCATCAAGACAGCCATACAGATAGACTACGCCATGAGCCGTTTCGCCACCTTGTCAATCTTCTACGACCGACAAAGCGCACACCCCCTACTCTCATCGTCAGCCTACCCCACCGTCACCCAAGACTTCGGCATGACCATGAAATTCTCACTTACACGATAAGCCAACACACAGATACATTATAAATAATATATAAATACAACAAACGATATGCACTACATACTACCCATCATACTACTCATCATCTCCAACATCTTCATGACCCTCGCATGGTACGGACACCTCAAGCTTCAAGACATGCACGTCATCCACGGCAACACCCCCCTCTACGTCGTCATACTCATCTCCTGGGGTCTTGCCCTCATGGAATACTGCTTTATGGTCCCAGCCAACCGTCTCGGCTTTCAAGGCAACGGCGGCCCCTACTCACTCTTCCAGCTCAAGATAATCCAGGAAGTCATCACCCTCATCGTCTTCACCATCTACACCACCCTCTCATTCCGCGGCGAGACCCTCCACTGGAACCACCTCGCAGCCTTCGTCTGCATGATACTCGCCGTCATCTTCGTCTTCTACAAAGCATAGCCACATGGGAGCCCTCCTATCCGTCATCGTCGCCATCATGTGGACAGGCACCGCCCTCTTTGCCGACGTAGCCAGCCGCAGCATCGGAGCCAGCGTGTTCAACGTATGGCGCATGCTACTCTCCGTTCCCCTCCTACTCCTCACAGTATGGGCGATGACAGGCAGCGCCATAGTCCCCGGCGCCACCACCGAAGTCTGGCTATGGCTTCTCGCCAGCGGCTTCGTAGGCTACGTCTTCGGCGACTACTGCCTCTTCCACAGCTACGAAGCCATCGGGAGCCGCTTCGGCCAGCTCTTCATGACCCTCGCCTCACCCTTTGCCGCCATCGCCGCCTACCTCATCATGGACGAAGGTCTCACCCTACGCAGCCTCACAGGCATGGTCATCACCCTCACAGGCATAGGCATGAACGTCCTCGGCAAGAGCCACAAAAAACACAGCAAGACACCCCTCACATTCAACCTCCCCCTGCGAGGCATACTCCTCGCCATCGGAGCCGCCCTCGGACAAGGCGTAGGCCTCGTACTCAGCAAACAAGGCATGCTCGCATGGAACGCCGACACCAATATGCAGCTCGCATTCTCAGCCACCATGATACGCGGACTGATGGGACTGGCAGGATTCAGCCTCACCCTCATCATACGCCACGAGACAAACAAACTCCTCCTCCCCCTACGCAGTTGGAAAGCCGCCATCTCCACCACAGGAGCCGTACTCCTCGGCCCCTACTTCGGAGTCAGCCTCTCGCTCCTCGCCGTCAGCATGACAAACGCCGGAGTCGCACAGACCCTCATGTCGCTCACCCCCGTCTTCATCATCTGGCCCTCACACCTCCTCTTCGGCAGCAAAGTGCGCACTATCGAAATCATAGGAGCCATCATCGCAGTATGCGGAGCAGCGATGCTTTTTTGAGGTTTTGAGGTTATAAGGTTTTTCCTTGAAGTTTTTAATGACTGTTTAATGGTCGAGGTTATTTTTTTTGTCGGATGGTGTTGTCGATTCGGAAAATTGTTGTATCTTTGCGGTGAGAAAGTCGTGCCACTTAGCCGTGCTAGGATATACCTAAACAGGCGGTGGTGTGGCTTTCTTTTTTTATTGTCTCAATTCCCTTATTGAATATGGGTATTCCTTACGATTTGGGCTCAGCGAAAAATCAGTTGGGATAGGCATAAATCATAGCAAGTCAAAAAAATATTGACACAGACATATCAGCTCTCACAATTAAAAAACAGATGAAAACCGCACAAAAACCACAGTTTTCCCTTAGTATTCCCCGTATTTCGTATATTACTGTCCGCTAAACTTTTTTAGAATCTAAAAAATTAGGGCTGGCACCTATTGCAGGAGT
>CAMEQD010000060.1:0-12375 GCA_945932615.1 uncultured Prevotellaceae bacterium
CTCGCTGATTTTCATTCTGCGCTATGTGATGGCGCAGAAAAGTGATGAAGTCAGGTAATGACTGAAATTTAGAAAAACAATTTTCCGCAAAGTTATCACTTTTTTTTTGAAATAACAAGGATAATGTGATGAATAAATGTCCTCTAATGTCGACTGAAGTCGGCTAATGTCTACAATCACTCACACCCGATGTCGTATGTTTGTAGCACGAATCAGTATGACTTCCCCAAGTAGTGTCTACGAAACCAGTATTGGTATGACAAGACTGTCTACTTTTTCAGCTAATAAAAATACTATCTGGAGATACTTGGCAAAGTATGTGGAGATAAATGGCCAAGTATCTTGACATACTTTGCCATTTATCTCCACATACAAAATAACCTTAAAACCTTATAACCTTAAAACCTTATAACCTTAAAACCTTCAATCGTATGCCGCTCCATGTCGAAGTTCATGCCTACCTTGATGATGGGCAGTCCGCTCAGAGCGAAGCGTGAGGGGTAGTCTTTGAGATTAATCTGCTGCATGGCTGCCTCGGCAGATTTGTTGAGCTTGAGCTCGAAGAGGTAGAGTGACTTGCCTGAGTTCATGACCATGTCTACGCGACCGTTTGAGGTGCGCACTTCGACGTCGACGTATCTGCCGAGGAGCGAGAAGATGACGTAGAGTAGCTGCTGGTAGTGGCCTTCGTAGTTGGTGTTGTCACACTGGGGTATGGTGAGCAGGTAGGTCTGGAGCAGGCGGAGCATTCCGTCGAGGTCGTCGTTGTAGAGGGCTCAATACATTAGGGCTATGGTGGTGATGCCATTTTCCCAACTGGTATCCACGTAGTTGGGCAGGAGGCTTTCCATGAGGCCGATGCGTATCTCTTGGTTAGGTATGTCGAGATGGTATAGCCCGATGAGAGGATCGTAGGCTTTGATTGTGACGTAGCCGCTCTGATAGAGCAGAGGGGTGATGGACTTCATGCTCTCTGTGGGGACGTCAAATGCTGATGCCATGACTTCTTTACGGGTGATGTCGGAGGGCAGGGTGTGGAACTCCCTCAGTTTCTCGATGAGGAAGGTTGGTGTGCCGCTTTCGAACCAATAGCTCTTGAGCATTCTGTCTTGCAGGGAGTTGAGCAGGCTGAAGGGGTTGTAGATGTCGGACGACGGCCATGCGAAGTGGTAGCCGTCGTATTGACGTTTGAGGTCGGCGATGGCTTCGTCGCGTGTCTGCTCGTTGTCTTGCGCAAACCTGTCGATATAGTCTGACATCTGGGTGAGCATCTCCTCCTCGGTGATGCCGCAGACGGCTGCGAACTCGGGGGTCATAGAGATGTTCTTGAGGTTGTTGAGTTCGCTGAAGATACTCAGTTGTGAGAACTTGGTTATGCCGGTGATGAAGACGAACTTGAGGTGTGGGTCGCAGTACTTCAGGGGTGAGTAGAAGTTGCGCATGATGTGGCGAAGCTGCTCGAGCTCGTCTTTCTTGTGGGCTACATCGAGCAGGGGGGCATCGTATTCGTCGATGAGTATGACGACTTTCTTGCCGGTCTTGGCGTGGGCTCGCTCTATCAGGCCTTGTAGGCGTTGGTTTAGATTGGTCTCATCGGGGAGTCCTTTGCCATAAATACGTTCGTACGACGAGAGTTTCCAGCTGAGTTCCTGCTTGAGTTCTTCCTGCCCTTGGTGTTTGGCTGTGCTCATGTCAAATCTCAGCACGGGGTATTCTGTCCATTCCTGCTCTACGCTGTCGATATAGAGCCCTTTGAACAGCTCGCGTCTGCCTTCGAAGTATGACTGGAGGGTGGAGACGAGCAGGGACTTGCCGAAGCGTCGCGGACGGCTCAGAAAGATATATTTGCTTAACTCAAGCATTTTCAGAATATACTCTGTCTTGTCTATGTATAGACAATCCAGGTCTACTATTTCGCTATATGTCTGTATACCTACGGGGAGGCGTTTGAGTGTCTTGTTCGTCATATCATGGCATTTTGCCTTGCAAAGATACGATTAAGCGAGTACAATTCCAAATAAAAACTCGTTTTTGCTTTGGAATTGTCGAGCGCAAGTATCTTCGACCGTAGGTCAGAGATACGATTTTTGCCGACGGGCAAAAGTAGAGCATAGAGCGGAACAACAAGAGGACGTGCCTGTCGCTTCGGGGCGCATCCTCTTGTCGTGGGGTATGTAGCAGTGTGTGCTATCTGACTATTTTCTGTCCGTTGATGATGTACAGGCCGTGGGGTGATGTGCTTTTGACTTTGCGGCCTGAGAGATCATATATGGTAGCAGGGGTGTCTGTGGCTCCTTCTGTCTGGCTGATTTCGTCAATGCCGGTGTCAATGTCTTCGGGCTTCTGGTAGACGCGTACCCAGTCGAAGAGGGTCTCGTAGGTGTGGTTGACATCGGGACTGGCTGCCCATGAGCCGCTGCCTACGCTTTGGTTGAGAATGAGGTAGAACTTCTCGTCGAAGGGCCATTGCAGACCGTCTTTGGCTTCCTGGGTGTTGATCTTGCTGTAGGTCCACATCTTGACGCCGTTGACGTACCAGGTGATGTCGGTGGGGGTCCAGTCTACGCGGAAGATGTTCCAGCGTGTGTAGTCGACGTTGGCCATGGAGTTGCTGTTGCCGCCTTTCTTGAGGTTCCAGGTCCAGTTGGTGTGGACTGTGCCGTATGCGCGCTGCTCTTGGTTGATGGACTCCCAGATGTCTATCTCGCCGCTGTTGGGCCAGCCTCCGGTCTTGTTTTCTTCGGGCATCATCCAGAAGGCCGGGAAATTGCCATGATACTGGTGGGTCATGATGCTTGCTTCGGCGCGGCCGTAGCGGAAGGCAAACTTACCGTGTGTCTTGACTCCGCCGGAGAGCATCTCGACGTTGTCGGTGCTGCGGTCGTCGTTGGGGATGACTTTGCAGTGGAGTACTCCGTCTTTGACGTAGGTGCAGCGTGGGTCGTCGGTGCAGAAGCGGTTCCATGTGGCGTTCTCGCGGACGGTGTAGCTCCATTTTGTCTCATCAGGTGCTCCGTCTGTATCGAAGTCTTCGCTGAAGACTACTTCGTAGCCTGTGGGGTTGGAGGGACGGCGTATGGTGACTTCCTGATAGGTGCCGGCTTCTTCGATGGTGAAGATATAGCTGTCTGCTCGTGTGGCATCGGTGGCGATGATGGTGTTGTCGCTGTCTATACCCCAGTATTTTGATATGTCGGGGGTGATGGCCTGTATTGCCCATTGGCCTCCGGATTCGGTCAGTATGAGGGAGTTCCACTCGGTGTTGTAGGTGTTTTTGTTGATGCGCCCGATTTCGTCGAGGAACTTGTTGTGGTTGATCATTATCTTCCAGCGTCCGTGGGCGGCGTCGGGTTTGATGGCCCACTTTTGGTATTTGTTGATTTCTGCATCGTCTGAGAGTGGCTCAAAACTTGGTTTGGTCCATGCTGCGCGTGAGAGGGCGGTAAGGTAGTTGCCTTCGGCGTTCCTGATATAGTAGACGTGGTCTTTGTCGAAGGTGGGGTGTGAGACTGCCTCTTCGCCTACGGGGACGAACTCAAAGATGGCGTCGTGGTAGCGCACCACGGGCTTGTTGTTCTTGTCTTTGCTCATCACTTGTGTCTGAATGATGCGTTCGTGGGTAGCTCCGAGGAATTTGCCGTTTGCTGTAGATGGGGCTTGAATGGCGTATTTGCCGTTGATGCGGTAGATGTCGTAGCTATGCCAGTCGGGGTCGTAGGGGTTGGTGGTCTTGTTGGCCCAGAATGCGCCTTTCTCGTTGAGGTAGCGTCCGTCTTGGGTGTTGACTATCTTGTAGCGCCCAGTCTGGGGATCAATGGTGACGGTCCATTCGCACTTCTGTGGCTGTGCGTCGTCTATCTCGTCTGCCCATACGGGATAGTCGCCTGTGCGTGAGGCTGAGGCATTGCGGTTGTAGAGATATTTGCCGTTGTACTTGATGTAGTAGTTGCCTGCTTCGAGTACTACGCTGGGGAATACGTCCCAGCCTTCGCTGTAGCGTTTCTTGTATTCGATGACAAGCTCGTTGAGTTGCTGCTTGAGGTGGGGGGCTATTACCTGGTCTGCCACGAGGGGACGCGCGCTCTTGATGGTGCCTTCGAAGTCACGTGAGATGAGCTTGTCTTCTTCTGCCTGAATGGCTGTGATGTCGCGGTAGTCTTGCAGGAAGGTCTGGGTGTCACCACTTTCGATACAGCCCCACATCTCTATTTGCTTGAGGCCTCGTTGTCCCATGTATTTCATTTTCATGAGCCAGGGGGTTATCTCTGTGATGAGTGCGGGATTGTGGGTGTCGGCAAGCAGGGCATCGGCTGAGGATACCATGAGCTCGTATTGGGCTTTGCGTTCGTCGAGAGTTCCGTCGGGGTTGAAGTTGGGGCTCTCGCCTTCGCGGCGCATGCCGTGGACGGTGGGACCGAGGTCTACGTTGTGTTCGCAGAAGACGTGGAATGCTTCGGCGTTGGTCGGCATGAGATACTTGATGGCGCGTTCCCAGTTGGAGACGGGGTCGTAGTCTTTCATGTTCCATGCGTAGTCTGCAACGCCGTAGAGGGCTACTTTTGAGGCTTCGGCGTATTCCATGGGATTGCTGGTGAAGGCCGACATTCGTGTGCCGAAGTTGTTGTCTCCCTTGTCGTTGCCGTAGAATTTACCCATGAGCATGTGACCGATGCAGTAGTCGTTGACGGGATAGTTGAGCCAGATGAATGGGGGGCGTCCGTTGGTGGCGGTGTTGAAGAAGTCGATGTCGCCGGCATTTATCATGTCTGCTACACCATTGCCAGTCCACATTATCTCGATTCCTTCGCGCAGACCTGTGCCCAGACCGCGCAGGTAAGAGTCGGAGCTGTTCCAGCCTGCGTAGGCGGCGTTGTACTTGGTGGGGCACATGGAGAGCTTGGTGACGTCGTCGTGCTTGAGGACGAAGTTGTCCCAGACGTAGTTGCACTCGGCTACTTGGAGCTCGGCGTCTGCCGATCCGAAGTCGTCAAAGAAGATGGAGAAGTTGCGCACACCGAGTGAGTAGACGTGTTCGAGCTTGTTGACAACGGCTTTGAAGTCGTTGGTGTTGTTGGAGATGCTGCCTCCGGTGTGGATGGACCAGACGAAGTCTACGTGATTCTTGCGGGCTGTCTCGGCGAGGCTGCGTATGATTTCGGCTTTGTCGGCGGGATAGTTGTCGCGCCACTGTGTGCGATGGTAGGGGTCGTCTTTGGGCCCGTAGACGTAGATGTTGAGCTTGTTGCGCCCGTAGAAGTCGAACTGGCTCTTGCGGTCGGCATCGCTCCAGGGGTTGCCGTAGAAACCTTCGATGACACCTCGCTGGGCGCATGCCGGCCAGTCTGAAATCTCGACTTGCATGACGTCGGGCTGTGTGAGTATCTGCAGCAGGGTCTGCACTCCATAGTATGTGCCTGCGTCGTCATTGCCTGCTACTACGATGCCGTCTGTACTGATTTTTAGCCAGTAGCCTTCGGCTTTGTCGGGTATGTTGGCTTCGTAGGCTCCTATTTGGGCTTCGCCTTTCTTGCCAAGGGTGAGCGAGATGGTGCCTGTCTCTGCGATGTTGAGATTCTCGCGGATTAGGGCGATGGCGTACTCGTCTGTATTGTCGCCCGTAAGGAGTGAGTATGTGGCATCTGCTGAGGTGTATGCCTTCTCTCCCCATGTGATGGTTTGAGGTACGGGTGATATTTGCGCTTGTTGTGCAAATAACTGCGCTTGTGCCATTATGAGGCCAAGCAACGTCATGGTGATTTTTCTTAGAATACTCATGTGGTTGTCTGTTTGTTTAGGTTATAACGTAGTTTCGTGGGCAAATTTAGTAATTTGTTTCCAATATATTATGAGGTAAGAGTATTTTTTTTTATTTTTGTGACGAAAAGACTAATATTTTATCTTTGGAATGAAGGAATACTGCCGCTTCATAGCTTTGCTTGCCATTGTGCTTCTGATATTTCTGGTCTACGGAGCGAGTGGTTATGTGGTCAGGATTAACGATTGGACTTTGGATAAAATCGATATGCCGTGTCGGTTGGGCCGGACTCAGAATAAATGTGTGAGGCTGATGTCTCGGTCTGATCGTGATGTTAAGGTGGAGGGCAAACTGTGTGAGGGGCAGGATTCTGTGCGACGTCGCATCTTGATTTTTGGAGATTCGATGGTAGAATTGCTCGCACCACGCCTTTCTGACTATGCTGAGTCGAATGGCTATGAGTTGTATAGTGTCTGCTGGTATTCTTCTACTACTCTTGGCTGGGCTGACCATGCTGATGCTTTACAAGGTTATTTGGATTGGGCTAAGCCTGATTTTGTCTTGATTTCGTTGGGCGGTAATGAATTGACTACTCGCAATACTGCTTTGCGTCGTAGTTGTGTGCGTAAGATTTCAAAACTCCTTGAGGCATATCCTGTGGTGTGGATTGCTCCTCCCAGTTGGGTGAAAAAGCCTACGATAACTCATGTGATACGTGGCGAGGTGGGAGAGGGAAGATATTATGATAGTACGCGCCTTAGTTTCAGACGTGCCAGGGACAGGATGCACCCTACTCTTGCCTCGGCATCGGTATGGATGGACTCGATAGCGGTATGGATAGAGAGCCCTCGGTGTGCGTACCCCTTGCGCATGACTCGTCCGCAGAGTCGTGGCTCTCGTAGGTGGAATCAGAAAATCCTTGGACCAGATGCTCTCTGATACGATGTCTATGTATGTGGTGTTTGTGGCTTTTCTTGCCATATATGCGGTGTTGCAGCGTAGCTCGCGCACCCTTATGCTCGTCTACGTCACTTTGTTCTCGCTCGCTTTCAACTATTATTTGAATCGTGAGATGGCTGTACTGTTGCCCTTGACGGCCTTTGTGTCTTGGGCGATGACGAATCGCATGAGCCTGTGTGAGGGGGCTTTGAGACGACGTTGGGTGTGGTTTATAACGATAGTGCAGCTAATGCCTTTGGTATATTTCAAATATGTGGGAGCCTGTGTGGGGTGTATTGCTGAGATTTTCGATAGTAATACCTCGTTCGGGCAGGTCGTGCTGCCTGTGGGGATTTCATTTTATACGTTTCAGGCTATCAGCCATACGGTAGATGTCTATCGGAGCAGGTTGCCGCAGCAGATGGATTTCCTGGAGTATATGTTTTATCTGAGTTTCTTCCCTTTGCTTCTTTCGGGTCCTGTGACTCGCTCTTCCCATCTCTTGCCACAGATGCGCAGGCCGCTGCGTATAGACAGGTCGATGCTCTACACGGGGTTGTGGCTCGTAATGTCTGGTCTGATTAAGAAATGTGTCTTTGCTGACTATATAGGGCAGTATAGCGTGAGTGTCTTCGACCAGCCTGAGCTGTACGGTGGCTTTGAACTGCTGATGGGGGTCTTGGGGTATAGCATTCAGATATATTGTGACTTTTCGGGGTATAGCGATATTGCTATAGGTGTGGCTGCCATGATGGGCTTTGAGTTGCGTGAGAATTTCAAATTTCCTTATCGGGCTGTGAATATATCAGAATTCTGGCGACGCTGGCATATTTCGTTGTCTGCGTGGTTTCGCGACTATGTCTATATTCCGCTCGGTGGCTCGCATGGGGGAGCGGTGCGTACTGGTCTTAATCTCATGATTACTATGCTGCTCGTCGGGGTGTGGCACGGCTGCTCTGTGATGTTTCTCGCGTGGGGCGCGTTGCACGGGGTGGGACTTGCGCTACACCGATACTTGCGTTTGACCATACTCGACCGCATTCCCAACCGTTGGTATGTCGTAGTAATAAGTTGGATTGTATTCCAGACGTTTATGATGCTGACATGGATTGTGTTCCGTAGCGACAATGTGGGCGTGGCTACCGACATAACTGCACGCATCTTCTCAGAATTTGACATGGAGAGTATTCCTACCTTTATTCGTGCTCGGGGGCTATGGGTAGCACTACTCGCCGCTGCATTCCTGATTCATGGTATCGGAGAGGCGGGCTATGACTCCTTGCAAAGGTTGTACATACGACTGCCGTGGATAGTGAAGCTTCTGATACTCATCTGTGTGGTGCAGATTGTGGTCGTGTTTGCCTCGGCTGAGGTCAAGCCGTTTATCTACTATAGATTCTGACGGTTTAGGTGCGCCGCCTGAATTCAGAGCACGTGATGGCCGTGGCTACGGCTACGTTGAGTGAATCTGTGGTGGGACGGTCTGAGGGATAGTTCGGGATATAGAGACGCTTGTTGATGAGGGCTTCGATGTCGGGGCTGATGCCTTTGCCTTCGTTGCCCATGACGATGATGCCGTTGGTGCTTAATTGGCTCTGGTAGATGTTCGGCGCGTCAAGAAAGGTGCCGTAGACGGGCATTTCTGCTGCGTGACATTCTTTGAGATATGGGGCAAGGGGAAGGTAGTGGACTTTGACTCGCGAGATAGCTCCCATGGTGGCTTGGACTGCCTTGGGATTGAGTATGTCGACGGTGTCGGGGCTGCAAAGTATGTGTCCGATGCCAAACCAGTCTGCTATGCGACAGATGGTGCCGAGGTTTCCGGGGTCCTGTATGCCGTCGAGGGCGAGGGTGAGCTGCTGGGTAAGTTGCTGCGGAGTGGGGGTGGGGTATCGTGGTGTAGGGAAGAGGGCGAGTACCATCTGTGGGGTCTTTAGCAGCGAGGCTTGGCGCAGCTCCTCGTCGGTGACGGTGTCATCAGCGTGTATGCCGGGGTTGGACTGTTGCCACTCTGGGGTGGCACACAGGTATTGGGGAGTGTGGCCTGTGTCGAGAAGCTCGCCTACGAGTTTGTGTCCCTCGGCTACAAAGAGGCCTTCGCTCTTGCGGTGTTTTTTGGTTTCGAGTGAGTGTATAAGTTTGATTTTTGCTTTGGAAATCATAGGCGTTGTGGGGCGTGTGTGTTGTTTTCTGTCGTAAAGTTACGATTTATTTGTCTGTACACAAAGTTTTTTACGTATCTTTGTGTCGGAATATAAACGATAGCGATGAAAAAACTGTTATTTTTGCTCTTTTCCGCCCTCTGTGCTAATGTCGTGTGGGGTCAATATGGTTTTGTCGGTGCTGATATGCCACACCGTTTGGGAATGCAGCAATACAGGCTCGATACAGCCATGGTGAACACTCTCGGAGTGGAGGTTGATGCCTTGGCGTTTTTCAAGGACAACGAGTATGACGGCTCGGTACAGTATGGGTATTCCTTGCCGGGGGTGCGTCTCACGCCGCGTCTGGTATACACTCCGATTAAGGAGGTAAGCCTCGAACTTGGAGTGTATGCGATCTTCTATCATGGTGCAAACAAGTATCCGTGCTATGCTTATCACGATATACCGCGGTGGAAGGGCAATCAGTATACGCGTGGTGTGCATGTGTTGCCTTATTTCAGGGCGAGTGCGCATTTCAAGAATATTACCTTGGCGCTCGGTGATATTTATGGTGGTACGGTACATCAGCTTGTCGAACCGCTCTACAATCCTGAGCTTTTGCTTACGGAGGATCCTGAGATGGGATTTCAGATGATTGTGGATCTGCGGCGTTGGCATTCGGATATATGGGTGAACTGGCAGAGCTTCATCTTCAAGGGGGATACTCATCAGGAGGCTTTTACTGTGGGGTGGACTCAGCGTGTGAAGTGGCTTGAGCGGAATGGGGTGGAGCGGAGGCATCATCTGTATTCGCCCATACAGCTGATGATACAGCATCGTGGCGGAGAGGATATTAATACTGACAATAACGAGGTGCAGACGCTGTGTAATGCCGCTGTGGGGGTGGGGTATGACTTCTTGCGCCCAGGCAAGCGTGGATTCACGGGCTTGCACGCTGAGGTTTGCGCTTTGGCCTGTATGCAGCAGAGCGGCTCGTTGTGGCCGTTCAAGAAGGGCTTTGGTGTATGGGGCGAGGTAAGCGCAGATTTTATCAAAGACCTGAGAGCGAGTGTGGGGGTGTTTTCTGCTCGTGACTATTGTTCGCTTTATGGCTCGCCTTTCTATGGTACGCTGAGTATCAAGACTCCCTCTCTCCGTTTTCCGCACATGACGACTGTGACACTGGGTGTAGAGTACTCGCGTACGTTTGCCCGACGCTACACAGTGGGAGGTAACGTCAAGACGTACATCGCTTCGCCTGGGGGAGAGGTACAGACGCCATTCTCGTTTGGCGTGTATTTCAGAGCCAATCCTTGTTTCGTGTTGAAACGTTTCAGACGTTGACGGTGAGGTGTTTGTCGGGTGCGCTCCTATGTCGGGTGAGATCAATGATTGTTGGGGGTGTGGTGCTGGCGTTTGCCGTACTTGACTATGCGACCTGTGTCGTCAGCCGTGGCGTCGGTATGGTCTACTGTGGTGCTGTCAGAGGCAGCCACATTGCTCTTAGCGTAGAAGGGATAGCCGTCATACCAGTCATCGCGGTCATAATAATAGTAATACCATCCGTCGTAGACCGCCCAATTGTAGTAGTCGGCTATCTTGACGAGAGAGAACGATGAGTTGCTCCCCCCGAAGTAGCCTGTGAAGCGGCTTGAGGTCATGCGGTAGTCGTAGATGTCGCAGTTGAGCGAAGGCTCGCTCTTGTAGCGCAGGCGTACTATGCCACGACTGATGTCCCAGTCAAAGTAGTGGTAGATATGTGTGTATGGACCTTGCTGGTAGAAATCTACTTGTTTGCCATATCCGTAGGTGGCACCACCAAACTCGGGATAGAAGACAATGTCGGTGTCGTACGAGTCGAACGTTAGTATATGCCCGCGGTGTTTGTAGTCGTAATACATGCCGAAGTCGCCCGTCCATTGACCCGAGAGAGTGATGGACTGATTGTAGTCTTCGAGTTCCTGACAAGAGGTGTTGAACAGCAGGACGCTAACGAGAGCTGCGCTTATGAAGTGAAAATGTTTGTTTCTCATGATGATCTGAATGTTTTAGGTTTTGTTTCCAAGGCAAAGGTAAGGACTTTTAGTCATGACACATCGGGGAAAATATATATTGATGTGGGGAAAATGCCTACTTGCGGGGGAAAGTTGCGAAGATAGAGGCTACCGTGATAGCACCGAGTATGAATGTATAGTACAAGTGTGGTATGATGTCTACGGGGTTGATTCCCGCGAGTCCCGCAGCGATGAGCAGCTGTGCTCCCCACGGCAGCAGCCCCTGGGCAAAGCACGACATGGTGTCAAGCAGCGAGGCCGTACGGCGCGGGTCTATGCCATAGCGATAACTCAGACTGCGTGCCACAGGGCCTATGGCAAGGATAGCTATAGTGTTGTTGGCAGTAAGAATGTCGGCAGCCACTACGCTGGCTGATATGCTCAGTTCTGCCCCACGACGCGTTGAGATATAGCGACCCATGTGGGTAGTGAGCCACTCGATGACACCACGCCTCTGCAGGTAGTCAATGATTACAGCCGCGATGATAGTGACAACGATAAGGTCGTGCATACCACCTGTACCCACCCACATGGCATCCCATATCTGTGCTGGAGAGAGAATTCCCTGTATCCAAGCAGAGACGGAAGTGTAGACGAGTCCGATGAGCAGTACATGAATGACATTTATGCCAGCGAGGGCAAGTGCAAATATGAGCAAATAGGGCAGGGTGTTGACGTAGTTGATGGAGTGAGATGCTCCGGCACTTTCTATGCCGCTGCCAGTGATGGTATACAGGACAAGGGTGATTATGGCTGCCGGGAGGGCTATGCGAATGTTCTGCTTGAATTTGTCAGCGAGTTGACACCCCTGAGTCTTGGTCGCCATAATCGTGGTGTCGGAGATAAACGACAGGTTGTCGCCAAATAGACTGCCGCCTACGACGATAGCTACCATCATAGCCGTATCGGCATTGGTCTGCTGGGCTATGCCCGTGGCAATAGGGACGAGGGCAGCAATGGTACCGCAGCTCGTGCCTATGCTGAGAGACACTATACATGAGGCTATAAACAGTCCGGCAAGTATGAAGCTGCTTGGCAAGGCCGTAAGAGAAAGGTTTACGACACTCTCAATGCAACCAGCCTGACGGGCTACCTGAGAGAAAGCTCCAGCCAGTATGAATATGAGGAGCATAATCAATATGTCTATGCGTTGTTTGTTTCCGTTCATCTGCATACCTGTTTTTCTTTTACAAAAGTAGTAAATTAAAATCTTACAGGCAACATTTTCCTCCGTTTTTTAGTGGCTTGGTTGTTGAGTGTTTCATATGCCCGGTCTTTGATTGCAGAATCTGCTGATTTTTCTTAAAATTGTGAGATTATTTGTGAGGTTATGAGGTTATGAGGTTTTAAGGTTGTTGTTAAAAAACTAAAAACGAACATAAACAATAGCTATATATTAATTTTTTCAATACATTTGCGAAAGTAATTAACCCTAAAATCCGCAAGCAATCTCAATGGCAATCTCAATTGCAGTAAAGAGCTT
>CAMEQD010000061.1:0-11921 GCA_945932615.1 uncultured Prevotellaceae bacterium
CTATTGTCGCCAGAGATAATTTTGACGATGGTAGCATCACTTGGGATATCAGGTTTCTCCTGTTTGAAGATGGCATCGTCAGGAGTAAGTCCAGCAACCTCTTCGATGAGGTACTGACAGCCGTCGTCGGTGGTGTTGGCACCTCCGCCCCAGTTGAGTACGTTGAATTCGCCATTGTTCTGCTGGTTGAACTGACTTGTTCCGCTGACGAAGATGTAGTAGCCATCGGTGGCTGCAGGTTTGGTCTCCCAGCCTGCGCCTGGCTCTGTCTTTGAGGTGATGAGGGCAGTATTGTTGGCTACTGAGCCGTCTATCATGCCTCCGTCGTTGAAATTGACGAGGTTATACTTGCCGTCCTCACGCTGTTCGAAATACCAGTAGCCAGTGTTGGGGCTGAGGGGATTGATACCCTTGACCTTGCCACCTACACCTGAGCTTGTAACATAGCGATTCTGGCGCATACACTTGAAGCTGTAGACCTTGCCTGTATTGACTTCAAATGGTGGGAGAGGGATATTGTCCTCAAATTCGCCCGACTCAGACTTGTTAGGATTGTAGATGAGACCTTCTATAGCATTAGTGCCAGTCAGGTCGGTAAAGAAGCATGTGTACTGCCATTTGCCACCATAATAACTGATGTTGGCACCCGTGTTAGGCAGTTTGATGAGAACCTTGTTCCAGCCCTGTTTCAGAGTGACAGGTATTGGAGCGCGAGCCGTAAAATTGATATTGCCAAGTTCGCTCTCCTCGTCTGCTCCAGCAGTAGTCCAGTCCACGTTAGGTGTAATCTCGTTGCCGTTTATCCAAATCTTTGAACCACGGTTATCCCATGTGCCGTTGGCTGGAGCAGCCCCCATCTGCGAGCGGCTGTAGTCGTAAGTCTGGAATTGCAGACCCACTTGCTGCTCTGAGGGCGAGAAGACGTATGTCCATGCATAACGTGTCTGACCTGTAGGTTGTGCAGCCTTGCCCAAAACACCACCAATAGTACCTGCCCAAATGTGGTTGAGCCAGATGCCTGCACCTGTCACGGTCTGGTCTCCAGGCTGTGGGGTGAGGTCTTGAGTGCTCTCGATGTCAAAAGTCATAGCCTTGTCTCCACCATTACTGTAACTCTTGGTGAGATTCCAGCGTATGTCAGATTGAGCTACGTAAGGGATTTTGTCTTGAGCAGGCTGGAGAGTGCGGCTCTTGTGGAAGATGAATCTCTCCTCCCAGTCCTTAAACTCCTCGTACTCCTCACCGCGGTTTGGCAGATAGGCTCCTCCAGTTTCCACGTATTGCTTGCCTCCACCCTTCCATGCACGCTCTGCACTGGCAATGGCGTTGGCATAGAGGTTGTTCTCCTTTATTATAAGTTTCTCATCGCTGATGAGACGATCGTTCCACAAGCCAGTGATTGTACCGGCTATGTCGTCGGTGCCTTTGGTCTCGTAGAAGATATTGCTGCGATAGATGCCTGCGAGGTCGCCAAACATATCGAAATGGTTGATATAGTTGTAGCGCATGTCGATGTTGGGAATACCTGTGACCTTGCGTCCTGCGGTGCCCCAATTGGTACACATATCTACGTGCATGGTGGATGGATCAACCATCTTGGCAGGGCGTCCATAGCAGTTCCACACCACAACCTTGCGCCCGAGACTCTTGACGTGGTCAGCCATCTCGTTTATGTATTCTACTGTGGCGTCTCCTGTCTCATCTCCACCGATATGTATATATGGAGCCTTGTCGAAGGTCTGTGCCAATTCCGTGAGTACATCCTTGAGTATTGCCTTACCCTCGGGGCTGGTCATGGTGTAACCTGTGGACGGCTTGAACATGGCGCTGTGGCCAGGCATATCAATCTCAGGAATGATGGTCATACCGCGTTCCCATGCGTAGTCTTGGATTTCCTTACACTCCTCTTGTGTGTAGAACTTGTCGGAGCGTGTGGCGGTGAACTTGCTGTTGACTGATGGGCGGAGCTTGCTTTCGAAGCGGAAACCATGCTTGTCTGTGATGTGCCAGAAAAAGACGTTTTCCTTGAAGCGTGAGAGCAAGTCTATCTCTTGCTTGAGCTCAGCAACGCTGATGTATGAGCGGCCTATGTCGTGCATGTAGCCACGGACTTTGAATGCTGGCCAATCGACGATTTCTGCGCCTGGCAACTCGCTGGGGTAGTCCTGAAGGAGTTGCTCAAGGGTCTGCATGGCGCGGATTACACCTATACGTGTCACGGCTTCGATGGTGATAGCTCCGCTCGAGATGGTGAGCTTGTATGCCTCGTTGTCAAACTCGGGTACGTTGTGGTCTTCGGTACCTGTGATGGCATCGACTTTGGTGATAGTGATAGTGGAGCCGCCTGAGGCTTGGGTCAGGCCTGCGGATGTGATGAAGCGGTCTATGGAGGACTGGACTCCAGCGAACTGGTCTTGTCCGGTGACGGCTACATTGCCTGTGAGGCTGAATACTCCGCCAGTGAGCTGAACGCTACGTGGCTGTGGCAAGAGATGCCCCAGATTCTCATGGGTAAGATTAAGCTCCTGCGCAACAGCCATGGCTGCTGATAATATCAGAGCCGATACAGCAAACATTAGTTTTCTCATAGGGTTATGTTGTTTAGGTTTTGTCGTTAGGGCTATTGATTCAAAGTTTGATGTCGTGTTTTTCGAACCATTTTTCCACGAAGTCGGGGTGGTAGAGCATCATGTCGCCGTTCTTGTCGATAAAGAGCTGCGTAGTCTCTCCCTCGCAACACAATACATTGTCACACTCGCGGTAGATGCGGTATTTGAAGTCAAGCCTTGCACCTCGTTGGGGGACGAAGGTAGTGTGTATAACAGCCACATCGCCCATGCGCAGAGAAGCATAGTGACGCGTATGTACATCATAGATGGGAGCATAGATGCCAGTATCCTGCATGACATCGTAGCCTATGCCAGGGAAGTGGCGGTTGAACGATTCGCGCCCGTCTTCGAAGTAAACGACATAGTTGCCGTGCCATACTATGCGCATGGAGTCTATCTCGCTGAATTTGACAGGTATGCGACAGATGTCGGTGAGTTCCATGCTGTGCGCGTATGATTAGGTATACAGACCTCCGTTGATAGATATGACATTGCCAGTGATATAGCCAGCCTGCTTTGAACACAGGAAAGCTACACACTCAGCCACCTCCTCAGGTGTGCCGAAGCGGTTGGCAGGGATAGTCTTCTTGAGAGCAGCCTCGTCAAGCCCCTCGACCATATCGGTCTTGATAAATCCAGGGGCAATAGCATTGCATGTGATGTTTTTCTTTGCCACTTCCTTGGCGAGGGCCTTGGTCGCAGAGATGAGTCCGCCCTTGGCTGCGGAATAGTTGGTCTGCCCCTGCATACCCATGATACCACTCACGCTTGCCATATTGATGATACGCCCGAACTTGTGGAACTGCATTGGCATGAGCAGTGGCTGGGTGACATTGTAGAATCCGTTGAGCGTGACGTTGAGCACCGAGAGCCAGTCCTCCTGAGGCATGAGCCCCATGATGTTGTCGCGTCGTATGCCAGCATTGTTGACGACAATCTCGATATACTCGTCGGCTTCCTCGTGTGCGCTCTGCCATGCCTCAATGGCTGCGCGTGTGGCTGCGGCATCACCGACGTCAAACTTCATCAGCTCGCCGTCTGTACCAGCCTCACGCACAAGGCGTAAAGTCTCTTCGGCTGCCGCCTGATTGCCAGCATAGTTGATAAGTATGTTGTATCCTAACTGTGCGAGTTTCACGCACACGGCGCGGCCTATGCCTCGGCTGCCACCTGTAATCAATGCGTAGTTCATTTTTTTTGTTATTTAGGTTTTTAGTTATTTAGTTATTTAGTTGTTTGGTTGTTTGTCGGTTGTATGGGTGTTATATCGTTCGTTTGGGAATAGTCATTAGAACCAACGTTTTCATTAAGCGAGAGCAGAGGAAGCTTGCTTACTTTGCCGAGCGCAGAAAAGGTCGGATGAAATCCAACTATATAACCAAGCAACCAAACAACCAAACAATAATCAGAACGTTGCTTCGAACGCAAATCTCACGCCCCAGGTCTGTACGTTGGGGGCATCGGTGTATGTGAGTCTGTGAACGTAGTCTACGCTGAAGAATTTGAAGATGTTGTGTATGCCTGCGGTAATCTCGACGTACGGAGTCCAGCGGTTCATGATCTGGGTCGTAGAGATGTATTCCTGTTGTCCGGTGGCGGTATTCGTCTGCCAATATCCTGGGAAGCGATACAGGTAGTCATACGAATCGTCGGCACGCATCTTGTCGTAGTTTATGCCGCTCTCCGGCTTGCTGGCCTCGTTGTAGAAGTCAAAGTACGGACTGTTAGGGTCGAAGCGGTAGGGGTTGTTCTTGCGTGTGAGATAGCCCCACATGAGATTGAATCCGATGGCTTCGCGCCATTTGAGCTTCTTGATGAGAGGTATGCGGTTGAAAATCTTGCCATTGAGATCCCAGCGGTACATCATGGTGAAGGTGCGGTCGTTGAGGAACTCAAAGTTACGTATGAGCGAGAATGTATTGTCGCTACGTATATAGCTAAGGTTGGCGCGTGGGAGGCACAACAACTGGAACGGTACGTGGTTCCACTGGAAGCTGGCGTTGTGGTATGCATCGATGCTGCCCCACGACTTGAGCCAGAAACGCTTCTTGAACGTGAACTCAGAATAGTTGTAGGCTGTGACACCCTGTGCTGCAGGATCATGCAGGAGACCCACAGTGTGCTGGAATCCATATATCGGAGCCTCGCGGTTGGAGAGGAAGCGTTGGGTCTTGGTGTTGATGTACTTCACCCCTGGCTGATAAGTGGCAGCAAGCTGGAGCTCCGTGTAGCGAATGGCATTGGACTTGTAGAGATCGCTTGCCATCTGACCTGGGAGAAGCTTGTCATGAGCCCCTGGAGTGTAAGATAGGTTGCCGTTGTCGTCCTTGTGATATTGTCCAGAGAACTGATCCCAGTTCTTGATGGTATTGAAATAAAGGTCTCCAGCTCCGCGGTTGCGTTCGTGCTTGACAGTGGCTCCGATGCGCAGACCATTGTTGAACTCCCAGTCGTATAACAGACAGAAACGCTCGTAGTATGACTGGAAATGGGTGACATTCCACGAGATAGACATAAAGGCATTGTCCTTGTCAAACTCTTGGAATTTGTCAGCAGGAGACTGTATATCGTTGGTATACGACACCTTGAGCATACGTATGGGGTATGCGATGATATCCTTCTCCTTTTCGTTGAAAGAGTATGCCACCGAAAATTCTCCCTTGGGACGCTTGTCCTTGAAACCATACTTCGCCCAGCCGCTGAGGAACCAGTGCGGATTGAAAGCACCTGTGGTCATGGCTCCCATACGTATGCGGAAACCCTCGACCCAGCTATGACCGACGCTTGAGAAGAAAGGACCGATTACCACCTTGCTCGGCTTGTTGGGGTTGGTGCTGGTCTCAAGATAGTTGTCGAGTATGACACGCATTCCATATATGACAGCCTTGACCACGGGGCGGTCTACGAACTTCCTCTTCATCTCGGCTACTCCAGCCTGAGCCTGCGACAAGGTGTCGGGGCGAGATTCCACCCAGAAATCCTTGCTGCGGTTCTTGGCACCCTTTTCATATTTCTCCTCGCCGAGGAACTCAATCTCGTTGTCGGGAATAGGGGCGAAAGACCAGTTGCTGTAGCTAACGTTGTGGTCAACAAAGATTTCCTTGAGGTAGCTCGTGAGCTTGAGCTGCATCATCATGCGGTTCTTGCTGCATATCTGCTCGCCGCTCGGCAGGGAGATATACTGCTGGTCGACGTCCATCTGGCGTACGAAGTTGATATTGGAGGCCACGGGAACTCCAAACTTGGCACGCTTTACCCTCCACGTGCTGTCGGCCATAACATAGAGGTGTCCGCTAAAGCCTGCGTCCTGGACATTGGCAGGCGAGAACGCTATCTTGTAGCACTTGTCGCCGTCTTCGTAGACGCTGTCCAATATGCTGTAATGGTAGAACTTGATGGCAGCATTGCCTCCGATAGGGCTGATGAAATTGTGTTGGAGCACGACAATCTCGTCCTTATATATGTCGATGTCCTTGAGATTGTCCTTGAACTTACTCTCCAGAAACTCGCCAGCCGACAACACGTCGAGCAGACTCTCTGCATGATGGCCGTGTACGATGCTCTTGTTCTTGTCGTCGCTCTTGCGATAGAGCTCGGTGGTAGACTTCTCCTCAATTGAGATAGGCACGATAGTCTTGCCAGTCTCGGGGCAGGTCTCGGCGTAGTCAGCAAGGAACTTCTTATTGCTCAGAGCTTCATCTTGTTCGAGCTTCTCGGGGTTGAAGTCATTGAGAGCAATCATCGTACGCGCATATTTATTGAAAGTCACGAAGTCATTGTTGCGCATATCGCACGCCTTCTTGGCAGCGATGACCTTCTGCATCATCTCGACTGCAGGATTGCCCTTGCGAGTATATTTCTTCTTCTTAGCTTCGACTACCACCTCGGTCATCATGGCAGACTCAGGCTTGAGACGGATATTGATGCTCTGAGGTTTGCGTACGTTGACCTTCTCGTCGTTGAATCCGAAACAGTGGAACACGAGCGTGCCCTGGCGGTAGCGTATACGATATGTGCCCGTCTCTCCGACCCTCACCTTGGCTGAGGGGTTTTCTGCAAACCATACGGTTGCACCTACGAGGGGCAGGCCATCATCATCAGCTATGACTTTACCTGTGATGTATTGGGCATACGCCGGTATGAGCGACAGCATTGCTGTGATGTATAGAAATAATCTCTTGGTCATAGAAGATTGTCTTAAATGTTCAGTCTTGGATAGCACGGATGGTAAATCCGGCTGTCATAGTAACTCCCTGCAGGCCGTGGAGCATGAGGCTCTGGCCCGTCATGTATAGATTAGGCACTGGAGTGCGTGGCGACACGATGGTAGTGAGTGGACTGGTATAGTCCTTGCGAAAACCAAATGCGCTGCCACAGGGCGTGCCGTTATAGTCGCGATACGTGAGTGGAGTGCTTGACCACTCCTTCTGGATAATATCCTCCAGATTGGGTATAGCAGTCGAAGCCAGGCGTATGCAGGCTTGAGCCACCTCTTGCTTCATCTGCTTGTATGCCTTGTGGCGGTGACCGATTTTGCTCTCCTGCCACGGCATGACGGCATCCCACGTCATCGGGGTGAGGATATCGATATTGTCGACATATTCTCCCGAAGAGGGGATTCTACTGCTTATCATAATACCCTCGACCGTGTGGGACTCACCTACGGCCATGTCCCAACAGTTATCGTGGGCAAACACGAGTTTGTTGTGGTTGAAATATTTGAGTGAGCGTGGTTTAAGTTTTAGTTGCAGCGTGAATATACCAGCTGTATTGTCTTGCGCCTCTATACGGCGGCGGAAAATGCTCTTCATCTGGCGGCTTTGCCTAAGTAGATGAGTGGTCAGCACAGGATGAGTGTCGCTGACGAATATCGAAGCCTCATACTCGGTCGAGTCGGCACACACGGCTCTTACCACCCGTCCGTCTTCCTCGATAAGCTCCACCACCTCCTTGCCAGTCAGCACCTCGCCCCCATTGTCTGTGATCTGATTCACGAGACGATTGACTATGAGGTTGCCATCGCCCTTCAGGCGCCAGCTACTCTCGATAAATGAAGCTATACCATGCACGAAGGTGAAGAGAGGCAGGCTCTCCTTGCGCAACTCCATCTTGCAAGTAGCAGGAGCTGAGAGCACCTGTATCAGCAACTCGTCGGTGAAGATGGAGTGTAGATAGTCCCAGGCATTCGTCTTCTGCATAAACTCTTCGTCGTTGGAGAGCAATAGATTCCTGTATTGCTCGAGACCATTATCCTCATGAGGAAAATAACTTTTCATCTGATGGATAAAAGCGTCGATACCCTGACACCAGCAGAACTTCCCACTCGGGAATATGATTTCCTCAAAACAGGCCTCGTCCATGCGCTGCCATGGCAACTGCATAAGTCCGAGGCTCTCAAAGGCTATGCGCAGCGATTCTCCCTCTCCCAAGCCCCCGACATAGTGCAGTCCAGTGTCGAGATGCAGAGTACCACGACGGAAGCTTTGCATACATCCCCCAGCCTGACGTTGCTTCTCAAGCACAAGGACACGCTTGCCAGCCTTGGCAAGCATCAAGGCGACCTCAAGACCGCCAAGACCAGAACCGATTATGATTGCATCATGTCTCACACCAGCGTCCCTTTGAGTATCATGTATGTCTGTTTGTCGTCAGAAATGGTAGACTGTATGCCATACTCACCGTCCCTCTCCGTGAGGGCAATGGTGATGTCTACCTCCGGACAGACTTGTGGGGTGGCAATGGCAGTAAGTCGGCATTGCTTGATGGCAGAGTAGCGCAACTCCTTGTCGAGGAGCATCGATGCACACTCCTTGATAGTCTCGATATTGCAAACGCCCGGACAGATAGGTTCGCCCGGGAAATGCCCCTTATAGACCTCACAATCGGGCAGCAATGCTATGCGGAATGTAGCGTTCAGCGAGTCTGTGTTATCCTGACGGATGACATTGAAGTATTTGTTTTCTAAAAGCATATTCAGTCTTCCCTAATGAAAATTTTCATCTGTGTGGTAGCAATAGTCTCTTCGCCGGCTACAGTCTCACCTGTGATGATGGTGACACCATTGACCTCAGCCCCCATTGTGATGGTCGTATCAAGGATCTCACCAAGTCGTGGGCGGCGTACCAGCCTAAAGTTCTTGACCTCGCCTATAAATCCAACAGGAGGTTCAGTAGCACCCTCTGCCAAAGCTTTGTGTCCGGCAAAGGCCGACGCACTCTGAGCGATGTGTTCTATCACTCCAGGCTCGGCTATCATGCCATCCTGCTCCATGAAAAAATTGTCAGAGCGTATCTCCAGGCGGCACACACACTCGTCACCCTCAACCCTCAGCAGCTCGTCCACCATCATGATGGGCGAGCGCTGCGGTATAAGGTCTTCAATCTTACTGATGGCTCTCGATGTAGTCATACAAGTCGTTGAATGTCTTTACTGATGGAAGATCAGCAACAGGAATCTTGACCTTGAATGTGTACTGCACTACAGCCACGAGGTCAACCAGACTGAGGCTGTCCAGTTCAAGCGTGTCATAAATCACAGCATCAGGGGTGATAACCTCCTGATCTACCTCAAACTCCTCAGAGAGAGTCTCTGCTACTTTTTCGATGATTTCTTCTCTTGTCATAATCAAAATGTTTTTTATGTGTTATTATATAATGTGTTGTTTGGTTGTTTGGTTGTTTGGTTGTTTGGTTGTTTGGTTGGCTGTTTTAGCAACAAAATTACTCAATATTCTTCACTATTAGCGTTGAGTTAGTGCCTCCGAAGCCGAAACTGTTGGAGAGGAACATATCAAAGTGACGTTCGATAGTCTCAGGGATTACATTGACGCAGGCAGTTTCCTCATCAGGCTCCTCAAAGTTGAGGTTGCCTGCGATGAAGCCATTCTTCATCATAAGCATGGAGTACACACACTCAGCAGCTCCTGCTGCCCACATCTCATGACCAGTCTGCGACTTAGTAGATGTCACAGGCACGGCATAGTCACCGAAAATCTGCTTGATGGCCATTGCCTCACGACCGTCACCGGCATGAGTAGAAGTGGCGTGCGCATTGACATATCCTATCTGGGTCGGGTCTATGCCACCGTTCTTGAGAGCCAGCTCCAACGAGCGTGCCGGACCAGCCACATTAGGCGTAGAGATATGGTCTCCATTGCCACTGAAACCCCAGCCTACAATCTCGGCGAGTATGGGAGCACCGCGCTTTACAGCATGCTCATAGCTCTCCAAAATGACTGTAGCAGCACCTCCGCCAGGCACAAGACCATCGCGGTTCTTGTCAAATGGGCGACAAGCCTTTGCAGGTTCATCCTCGCGAGTAGAGAACGCCTGTATGCCGTCAAAACTTGCTACGACGTAGGCGTTGTTCTCCTGAGCACCACCAGTGATGATGCAGTCACTCAAACCGTTCTTGATGAGGAGGTATGCGTTGCCTATTGCGAGCGAAGAGCTCGCACACGCTGCCGCACTGGTCAGATTTATGCCACGCAGGCGGAAAAGGCAAGCCAGATTCATCGTGATTGTTGAGTTCATGCTCTGAAAGATGGCGCCGCTGCCGCACGCACTCGTGTCCTTGAACTCGCGGAAACGATCCAGCGCATTCATCGTAGCCTCAGCCACAGAATCGTTTCCGTAGATTATACCCACCTCGTGAGCATCGAGATAGTCCTGGTCCAGACCGGCATTCTGCAAGGCCTGCTCCGTAGCAGCGTATGCATACATAGCCTCTTCGGGCATGAACTGGCGGTTCGTACGGCTAATCTTCTTCTTCAGGTCAGGCATCGGGACGTACGTACACAGACCGCTGCGATAGCCCATATCCTTTCTTTCCTGCGAGAAGATTATACCACTCTTACCATCATACAGGCTCTGACGAACCTCATCGAGAGTCTGGCCTATACACGACCAAATGCCCATACCGGTAATTACTACTCTGTTTTCCATATTTTCTGTTTTGTATGTTTTTTTAATTGATTGTCCTAAATGCTTTTCCCGAAACACCTGCGACGCTTTATCGTCTCGGGGTTGAGAGGCTTCCATTGCGAGAGCTCCTTGACGTTGTCCTCGAGTTGAGGCCCAGTCTCAGCGTATTTGTAGCCCTTCTTGTTGTAGATGGGTATGAGGTCATCGAAAATTAGCGCATTCACCCCAAGTCCCTGCATATCGGGTCGCACCGCCACAAGCAGAAGATTGGCCGTGTCCTCATTTCGGATATAGAGCGATTTGAGCAAGTGTATCCACCCCCATGGCAGAAGCTTACCCTGCGCCTTTTTAAGAGCCTTGTTTAGACTGCCCATCGTCACAGCAGCCCCGACCAATTCGCCCTTGTCGTTCTCGATGAGAGGGATGAGGTTCATGTCGCAGTGAGGGACATAGTTTTTGAGAAAGAAGTCTACCTGGCGCGGTGAAAACTCACTGTATCCAAACAGCGGCGCATAACTCTGGTTTACCAGGTCAAACAGGCGATGACCGCCCTTCCCCATACCATCGCGGTGCGAAATCTTCTTGACCGTGAGGTTATACATCTCCTTGCTGAGCCGTGCTACCCGGGCATATCTGGCAGGCACCGTCTCTGGTACCTTGACCCTGATTTGCACCCAATCCACCACCTTGTCAAACCCGTGAGCCTTCATGTGCTCGGGATAGTAGGCATAGTTGTAAATCTCAATCATCGAACCCTCGCGGTCAAAATCCTCGATGAGCATGCCTTCCTTGTCAAAATCAGTAATGCCCAAAGGACCCTGTATCACCTCCATGCCGCGCTCCTTGCCCCATTCGGCTACGGTCTGCAACAGGGCTGCGCTGACCTCCATGTCGTCAATGAAATCAATGTAGCCGAATCTCACACACTTGACGTTCCACTTCGTGTTGGCGCGAGTATTGATGATGCCAGCTATACGCCCCACAACGACCCCATCCCTCTCGGCAATGAATGCCTGAACCTCGGTAAACGAGAGACCGTGGTTTTTATTGGGGTTGAAACTGTTGCGTACATCGTCGTTCAGGTCAGGAATGTATTGCTTGCACCCCCTATATAAGTCCAAGGGGAACTGTACAAACGCATCCAAATCCTTTTTGTTCGAAACCTTTCTAACCGTAACGCTATTCATCTTGTTTGTGTTCATTCGCTCTGCCAGGGCAGTAATTATCGCAACAAAGTTACTAAAAAAATCGTAGAATATCAAAGATATTGCCTTGGAAAATATTTTTTTGGAGACTAAAAAGGCAAAAAGATACACTTCTTGAGACAAAAATGACATTGTCTTATACTGATATAGGTAGACACATTTATGAATAATTAAATGTGTATTAA
>CAMEQD010000062.1:0-11520 GCA_945932615.1 uncultured Prevotellaceae bacterium
CGGTGTGGAGATGGTGGCGTGCGAGGAGGTTAATTTGTGAGGTTTTGAGGTCGCTCCGCTTGTGAGGTTGTTAGGTTTTTAGGTTTCTTTGTTGGTTGGTTGTTTGCTAAGCCTTCGGGATGAGTTCGGGATGCACGCTATATTTGTATGAAGAGAGGACTGCCTATAAAACGTCTTTTCACAAATCACAAATCACAAAACTCACATAGTGCCCCCTTGGGGAGGTTTTGAGGTTTTGAGGTTTTAAGGTCTTATGCCTCAGAACCGAGCAAAAAGGCTGAATCTAAACCTCACAACCTTACAACCTAAAAAACTTATAACCTCACACCTCATATATAAATAATAATTAATAATGTATTATTTTAACCTTATATACGCGCGAGAGAGACAGGGAGGGGGGTGGCTTTGAGTTTTGTGATTTGTGATTTGTGAAAAGTGCCACTCTCGGGGGTTTGTTGTTTGGTTGTTTTGTGGTTTATAACCTCATAACCTTAAAGATAACCTCAAAGCCTCCTCCAGATACTGCGATGTATAGCCCTTTGCGGCTGCGGCTATCTCTTCGGGAGTGCCCGACGCTACTATATTGCCTCCGGCATTTCCTCCCTCTGGGCCAAGGTCGATGACGTGGTCGGCACTCTTTATGACGTCTATGTTGTGCTCGATGATGACGATGGTGTGTCCGCGTGCTATGAGGGCTTCGAAGCTTGAGAGCAGTTTCTTGATGTCGTGGAAGTGAAGGCCTGTGGTGGGCTCGTCGAAGATGAACATCGTGGGGGCGTGTTTCTCCATGCCGAGATAGTATGCGAGTTTTACTCGCTGGTTCTCTCCGCCGGACAGCGTTGAGGAACTTTGCCCAAGCTTTATATACCCCAGCCCGACGTCTTGAAGCGGTTTGAGTAGGCGGACGATTTTCTTCTGACCGTTCTCTCCGAAAAACTCTATGGCCTGATTGATGGTCATGTCCAGTATGTCGTAGACGTTCTTGCCTTCATAGCAGACTTCGAGGACATCGGCTTTGAAGCGTTTGCCATGGCAGCTCTCGCATTCCAACACAAGGTCTGCCATGAATTGCATCTCGACGGTCACCGTGCCTTCGCCTTTGCACTCTTCGCATCTTCCTCCTTCGGCGTTGAAACTGAAGTATGATGCCGTGAAGCCCATTTGCTGCGCGAGTGCCTGTTGGGCAAAGAGCTTGCGTATCTCGTCCCACGCCTTGACGTAGGTGACGGGGTTTGAGCGGCTGCTCTTGCCGATGGGGTTTTGGTCTACGAATTCTATGCCGCTGAGGCTTCTGATGTCGCCGCTGAGGCTGGCAAATTCTCCGGGACGGTCGCTGACTTCGTCAAACTCTCGCTTGAGGGCGTTGTAGAGAATGTCGCGCACGAGTGAGGATTTGCCCGAGCCGGACACTCCTGTCACGCATGTCATTACGTTGAGGGGAAATTTTACATCGATGCCCTTGAGATTGTTGGCGCGTGCTCCTTTTATCTCGATATACTGATTCCAGGGGCGGCGCGATGTGGGGACTTCGATGCGTTCTGCCCCTGACAGGTAGTCCTGGGTATGCGAGCGTTTCGTGCCCTCGCCTTTCATAATCATTTCTGTCGGGCCGTTGAACACTACTTCTCCGCCGAGCCTGCCTGCGTCGGGGCCTATGTCGATAATCCAGTCTGCTGCCCGCATTATCTCTTCGTCGTGCTCCACGACGAGAACCGTATTGCCGAGGTCGCGCAACTGCCGGAGCACACCGATGAGCTTGGCGGTGTCGCGGCTGTGCAGGCCTATCGAGGGCTCGTCGAGTATGTAGAGGCTGCCTACCAATGCGCTGCCGAGCGAGGTGGCAAGATTGATGCGCTGGCTCTCTCCGCCGGAGAGGGTGTTGCTGAGTCTGTTGAGGGTGAGGTATGGCAGCCCTACGTCGATGAGAAATTTCAGACGGCTCCTTATCTCGGTGAGGAGCCTTTTGGCTATGGTGTATTCGTGCTCGTCGAGGCGCAGATTGTCAAACCACTTTGCGAGCTCTTCGACGGGCATTTCGACGAGTTCTGTGATGTCCTTGCCTCCGACCCTGACGTATGTTGCCTCGGGACGCAGACGTCTGCCAAGGCAGGCCGGGCAGGTGGTTTTGCCACGGTAGCGCGCGAGCATCACACGGTTCTGTATCTTGTATTGACCGGCCTGAAGCATTTCAAAGAAGGCGTCAATGCTGATGAGACCCCACTCGCGTTCTTCGGGAGTGAGTGTCCATGCCGGGGGTATGCTGCCGTCGCTGTGTGGGGTGCCGTGCCAGAGCCAGTTGCGGTCTTCGCGAGAGAGTTCGTAGTACGGTTTGTGTATGGGGAAGCCCCGCTCTGAATTGAAGCGTATGAACCATGTCTTCCATTCGCTCATCTTTTCGCCCCGCCAGCATTGTACGCAGCCGTCATAGAGCGAGAGTGCGCTGTTGGGTATGACGAGTTTTTCGTCGATGCCGATGACTTTGCCGTAGCCTTCGCATTTCGGACAGGCTCCTATGGGCGAATTGAAGGCAAAGAGTTGGTCTGAGGGTTCTTGGAAAGTCATGCCGTCTGCCTCGAACGCCGTAGAGAACCGATGAATGATACCAGAGGGCATGAATCGCAGCATCATCTCTCCCCTACCCTCGTAGAGTGCCGTCTCGCACGAGTCTGTGAGGCGCGAGAGTGCCTCCTTGTCGTCGCGCACCGAGAGGCGGTCTACCACGAGATTGACTTCGTCGCCCTCATGGGGGTGACACTCGCCTATGGGGGTGACGGCTCCGTTCCACTCCACGCGGGCAAAGCCTGCCTTCTGGTATGCTTCGACTTTTGTGGCTTCGGCGGGTGCCAAGACCATAAATTTCGTCCCTTGAGTGTACGAAAGGACGCAGTCTGTGATATCCTTGATGGAATGCTTCTTGACCTCCTGGCCGCTGATGGGGCTGAACGTATGTCCCACCCGGGCGAAGAGCAGGCGGAGATATTCGTAGATCTCTGTACTCGTCCCCACGGTAGAGCGGGGGTTGCGGCTCGTCACTTTCTGCTCGATGGCGATGGCTGGGGGTATTCCCTTGATATAGTCGCACTCGGGCTTGGACATTCGGCCTAGGAACTGACGTGCGTATGCTGAAAGGCTTTCTACATAGCGTCTCTGCCCTTCGGCATAGATGGTGTCAAAGGCCAGAGATGACTTGCCCGAACCTGACACTCCTGTCACCACAATCAACTTGTTGCGTGGGATTTCGATGTCGATATTCTTCAGGTTGTTGACGCGCGCGCCTTTTATTTTGATAAAATCCTTGCTCATACTTGGGCAAATTTACGAAAAAAACACTAACTTTGCTTACATGGGGCATAAATATTATTGTCATGAATCATAAATATTATAGTTTTAGAGTCTTTTTGGCATCATTGTTGCTCGTAGCAAGTCTCGGTGTGTCTGCCCAAGGGAGTGACGGGGAGTTGGGGCTTGAACCTTTGGCCAAGCACTTGGCTGTATTCGGGCGTTCTGTGCCGCAGGAGACGGTTTTTGTCCATACTGACAACACTTGCTATTATGTGGGCGACACGATATATTTCAAGGCTTATGTCAAGCTTTCGACGGGCAAGGTCAGCAATCTCAGCGAGTTGCTCTATGTGGAGCTTCTCGACAACGACGGTTACCTCGTGGAGAGGCAGAATATACGTCTCAATGATGGGCAGGGGCGTGGGGCTGTTATTCTGCCCGACACGCTGTATGGGGGGTACTATGAGCTGCGTGCCTACACACGCTGGCAACTCAACTGGGGACGCACACAGCGCGGTCATACTGACAAGGCCGGCAGATGGTTTTACAGCAAACAGATGCGTGAGGATTTCTTTCGGGACTATGAGAAACTTTACAGCAGAGTATTTGCTGTCTACGACAAGCCTGCCGAGGCTGGCAAGTTCACCCAGGGCATGACTACGCGCCCCATGGAGAGATACTTCAGGCATGAGGGGGCTAAGCCCAAGTCGCTTGTCACTTTTTATCCCGAAGGGGGCAACCTCGTGTCGGGCGCGGAGTGTACTGTGGCTTACGATGCTACGGACGAGGACGGACGTCACGTCAAGGGCAGACTGAGGGTCTATGACAGCAAAGGGCAGAAAATAGCAGAATCTCAGACGGAGAGCCGCGGCAGGGGCACGGTCACTTTCTCTGTCAGCGACACGGAGTATACGGCAGAGTTCGAACGGAAGGAGGGTGTCGTAGACAAGTTCCGCCTCCCTGACGTGCAGACTGACGGTCTTGCCTTGCAGATAGAGAGGAGCGACGAGACGTCGGGTGCGGTCAACGCCAGATTTACGAGAAGGGGTGCGGCGGAGTCCACTCCCATGGCGTATACGGTCATGACCGACGGGGTCTGCCGCATCTACAATACGCTGCCCGATTCGCCTCAGGGCGTTATCGGCATTGAGACCGCAAAGCTGCCCGAAGGTGTGGCTGTGCTTACTGTTTACGACGGAAAGGGCAGAGTATGGGCAGACCGTATGTTTTTCGTCCGCCACGATAACTTCGCGAGCCACAGAGTCGAGGTCAGGGGCGTCGCCGAGTCGGGCTATGAGCCTTGCAGTCCTATAAACCTGAGTATTTCCGCGCCAAAGAGCGGTACGGTGTCGGTAGCCGTGCGCGACGCTACAACCTCGGCCAACACGTTTGACACGGGAAATATTCTCACCGAGATGCTCCTCGCAAGCCAGATACGAGGCTTCGTAGAGCAGCCTGACTACTATTTCGAGAGCGACGACGAAACTCATCGTCGCGCCCTCGACCTTCTGCTCATGGTGCAGGGCTGGCGCAGATATGACTGGCGCGAGATGTCTGTCCCTGAGGCCTTTGTGCCAGTCGAGCCATACGAGAAGACGCCCGTAATCATCGGGCAGGTGAGCCATTTGCCTGTCAAGGAGGATAACAGATATTTTGCATCTCCCTCAAGAATTACGTCGGAAGCAGACCCTATGAGTCAGGAGTATCAGGACTATGTTGACGAGCAAAACTCCAGCGACAAGTATGACAAAGCCTGTGAAAAGCTCTTCAGTCCTTCATTCGTAAAAGATTGGCGGGGGCTCAAGATGGCAAAAATGGCTGCCATGGTGCTGTATTATCAGCTCGGTGTGAGAGATACGGATGGAGTGGATCTCAGCATGTACTACGGAGAGGTCTACAAACGGATAATCCCGTATATCCAAAACCATGAAGACCGCGAGAAAAGCCCGGCTGCCGACCTCAGCAAGCCTGTCACGGTGCATGCAGAGTTCGTACTCGACCGCAAGGTGAGCAAAGGCGGCGAGCGTGCTGCCGAGGGCGAGATTCTCACCGACGAGAAGGGAAATTTCCGCATACAAGCCCCAGCCTTCGACGGATATTGCCGTTTCTTCTGCGGAGCAAGCAATCAGGACGGGTGGAAAAACGGCAAGCAGCACGTTTGGATAGACGATGCTGAAATCAATTTTGATGCCGACGGCGAAGGGGGCGACATCAACTATCCCGAATACTATGTGCGCCTCAAGATGCCATATCCGCGATTTACCAAGCCTTATACTTACTATCAGACGGCTGAGCCTGAATTGTCGCTTACCGACAGGCGTACGAAGGTCAACGTTGACAACGTGAGGGTTCTGGACGAGGTAGTGATCGGAGCTGACAGGAGTGGCAGACGACGTTTCGATGCTTCCAAGCCGGCATTCGTGCTCGATGCCTACGAGGCTTTCAACGAGGTGGTTGACGCTGGCATGTGTCCCGGATATTACCAAGGGGCTGTCAGCTTTGCCAACGATATCGCAAAGACTTATATCGGGGATATGGGTATGGAGCGGTATGGGGACTTAGAGGTGCTCTTCAACGGCCGCAAACTCGACTACAATATATCGAATGCCGACCTCTCGCGCTACGACCATCTTCACTTTGTCGACAAGGTCTATGTCTACACGGACTTTGCCCCACGGCGTTTGGGCGACCCTCACTACGAGCAGAGCAACCAGCCTTCTGTCACGATTGATATACGTCGCGACATGGGTGGCTCCCAATACAAGACGTTCCGCGACCGCCACAAGGTGCTCTGGGGCTTCTCGGAGTGTACGGATTTCTACAGTCCCGACTACAGCAAACTGCCAGCTCCCGTCGACTGCGATTACCGACGCACACTCTACTGGAATCCTGACCTCACCCTCGATGCCGAAGGCAAGGCTGAGATACTGTTTTTCAACAACAGCAAGCACACCGACATCGAAGTCAGCGTAAACGGACTTGCCGAAGATGGCGAGGCATTGGCTAATTGAGCTATGTATCAAAGCCTCACGACCTTGTCCGAGAGGTACATGTCAAGTATGGTCATGGCAGCCATGGCCTCCACGACGGGGACTGCGCGTGGCAGAACGCACGCATCGTGTCGCCCTCGCGCCTTGAGAGTCGTAGCGTTGCCCTGCTTGTCGACCGTGTCTTGCTCCATGAGTACCGTGGCGACGGGTTTGAATGCTACACGGAAATATATGTCCTGTCCGTTGCTTATCCCACCTTGTATGCCTCCGCTGCGGTTTGACTTGAAGCCTATGCTCCCGTCGTGTGTAGGCACGAAGATGTCGTTTTGCTGACTGCCGCGAAGGTGCATATTGCTGAAGCCTTGACCATATTCAAATCCCTTGACAGCATTGATGGAGAGCATTCCTGCACCGAGGGCGGCGTGCAACTTGTCAAAGGCTGGCTCGCCAAGTCCTACGGGGCATCCCTTGATGACGCAGGCTATGACACCGCCTATCGTGTCGCCGGCTCCCTTCACTTCCATGATGAGGTCTGCCATGCGCTCTGCCGTAGCGGTATCGGGGCAGCGTACGTCATTTTCATCAATACGTGACAGATCATAGTCGAGATATGAGCCTGGCAGCACGATGTCTCCGACTTGCTGGGTGTAGGCCTTGATTTCAATGCCCAAACGCCTGAGCACGAGCATGGCAAACGCACCTCCTACCACACGACTTATCGTCTCGCGAGCCGAAGAGCGTCCGCCTCCGCGATGGTCGCGAATACCATATTTTGAGAAATAGGTGAAATCTGCATGACTCGGTCTGAACAGGTCGCGCATATTGTCGTAGTCGTTGCTATGCTGATTGGTATTGCGCACGAGAAAACCTATAGGGCAACCCGTAGTCTTGCCTTCAAACACCCCCGACAATATCTCGACCTCGTCAGCCTCGCGTCGAGCCGTAGTGAGTCTGCTCTGCCCTGGGCGTCGTCGCGCCAGCTGAGCCTGCACGAAGTCGAGGTCCACTTCAATCCCGGCAGGCATGCCATCAATAACGCCACCGACTCCTGCTCCATGGCTCTCTCCAAAAGTTGTGAGACGAAATATATTGCCGTATGTGTTCATAGTGTGTATAGCTATCTAAAAAACATGATTAATCGCACCCTCCGCCGCAGCCGCCGCAGCCACCATCGCCGCAGCCACCATCGCCACAGCTGCCACCTCCGCAGCCGCCACAACCGCCGCAACCGCGTGGTTTGAGATATTGTTGAATCTCCTCGTTTGTGGCCAAGCGATTCTCGACTACAGCTCCCTCGAAGGTCAACTGTTTGCCTGCTAACGGGTGATTGAGGTCTACGATGATGCTCTTCTCGTTGATTTTCGCAATCGTGGCATTAAACTGTTCGCCAGTGTCGTTCATCATAGGTACGACGGCTCCCTCATAGACATGATTAGTGTCCAGTTTGCCTTCGATGAAAAATGCCTCAACGGGAACTTCCTGCACGCCCTCTTGTATATAGGGTCCGTAAGCCTCGTCCTCGCTCAACACAATTTTGAATTGTTCGCCAGCCTGCAATGGCACAAGCTTTTGTTCCAACACTTCGAGCACTCGACCCATGCCGCTGATAAACATGAAGGGCATATCGTCGCGAGTCTGCTCAATCAGTTCTACTCTCTTTTCTTCACCCATAGGGGCGTACATCTTATACTGTACTGTAATATAACGATTTTCCATAACTAAGGGCAAAGATACGACTTTTTATTTGGATTTTCGCTCATATAGTCGTAACTTTGGACAAAATTGTTGTAAAAATGTACAGATTCATACTGCTATTTTTGATTGTAGCACTCCAGACGCTTAGCTTCAGCACCTATGCCCATGGAGGTGGAAAACGTGAGTTCAGAGGCGCGTGGATACAATGCGTCAATGGCCAGTGGATAGGCAAGGGGCGCGATAAGATGCAGAGCGAACTCAGTGAGCAGCTCGACGAACTGGCACGCTGCGGCATCAACGCCATAATGTTTCAGGTCAGAGCCGAAGGCGATGCCCTGTATCGCAGCGAGCTGGAGCCATGGAGCAGATATTTGACCGGTGCTCAGGGCGTTGCGCCCGTGCCCATGTGGGACCCTCTTGAGTGGATGGTCGAGGAGTGTCACCGCCGGGGCATGGAGTGCCACGCGTGGATAAATCCTTACAGGGCAAAGACAGCAGGCACGACATCGTTGGCACCCAACCATCAAGCCGTGCTGCACCCAGAGCGTTGTTTCGATTATGGGGGGCTTAGAATCTTCGATCCAGGAATCCCCGAAAATGCAGATTTCATCATCGAGGTTGCAAAGGACATAGTGAGCAGGTATGACGTAGACGGACTGCACATCGACGACTATTTCTACCCCTACCCCAATGCTGGTATGCCCATACCCGACGATGCCACATACCAACGCTGCGGACTGGGTATCTCACGCGACGACTGGAGACGCGAGAATGTCAACAACTTTGTGCATCGTCTGGGTGCTGCGGTCAAGGCTGTCAAACCTTGGTGCAAATTTGGAGTGAGTCCCTTCGGCATATATCACAACGAGAAGAACGGGGCAGAAGTGCCGGGCTCACGTACAAACGGATTGCAGAACTATGACGACCTCTATGCAGACGTTCTACATTGGGTAGAAAAAGGCTGGGTAGACTATAATATACCGCAGATATACTGGGAGATAGGCAACAAAGCCGCAGACTACGACGAGTTGATACGCTGGTGGAGCCGCTATGCCGGTCATAGGCATCTCTACATTGGTCAGGACGTGATGCGCACGGTCAAGTACGCCGACGCACACAATCCCTCCTCACACCAGATGGATGCGAAATATAAATTGCAACGCGCCCTCCCCGGCATCGAAGGCTCATGCCAATGGTATGCCAAGGCCGTATGTGACAACCCCGGCAACTATGCCACCATGCTCAAGAGCGTGTATCACCGCTATCCTGCTTTGCAGCCACAGATGCCATGGATAGACAAACGTGCCCCCGGTAGGCCACGCAAACTGGCAGTCGTTGGCACGAGCGACGGTCCTGGACTGTTCTGGACAGCCCCCAAGGCAAAGCATGACATGGACAAGGCCGTGAAATACGTGATATACCGATTTGACAAGAAACAGAAAGTGAATCTCGACGATCCCAGCCACATAGTGACCGTGACCGACAAGACCCACTACTTGCTGCCCGATGACGCCCTCGGTCACGTCTACATCGTGACCGCGCTCGATCGTATGCACAACGAGAGCAAGGCGGTCAAGATGAAGTTCTAAACTGCACTACTCGTCAGAATCGGATATACGCCTGAGTCCATATTTGGTGGACATCCTTGTCGGCAACGAGAGCGTTGTTGTGGATATAGTTGTACTGAAGCTGGAATTGCAGATTCTTATGAGGACGCGCTTGCAATCCCACTCCATAGATTGAGTTGAGACTCTGCCACGAATGCGCATCAGTACGCAGCGCATCATAGCGCACGTAGGGCTTGAGCCAACGCCATACGCGGTAGCCTGCGGTCAGGACCCATGCGTCTGACACCTCACGCAACCCCGTAGTGTTATGATTGCGTGCATACTCGGCACGAAGGCTCGCACGACTGCTCTCATAGCTCGTACCTACGGCCCAACGGTTGAAATAAGTGCTGTTCTTAATCCCTCCCACCTGGGTGGTAAAACTGCCATGCCAGCCAAATACTCCGATTTTCCACCCCTTGAGAGGCTGCACTTGGACGTTGGCAATATAGTCCTTCTCCTTGTCCTTGTCGCCAACGTTGATGCCCTGACCATTATATACACCCATCTGGTAGCTCAGATAATGATGACCCGACTTGGAGTTTTTGAACAAGTCTCCATGTATTTGAATACCCAAGTCGCGACCGCCAGAGTTATGATTGCCAGGATACAGCGCACTACTGCCAAGGTTGGTCATGTGTTTGGTTAACTGAGAATAGTCACCATTTGAGATGTCCCAAGGATTCATTGGATTCTCGAACGAGAAACAACGTTTGAACTCTCCACCCTTGATGCCCAGCCATGAGAAGCGCGTCCAGCCGATGTAGGCATCAATCACTCGCGCTCCCGTGCCATTCCCTCCAGGCTGACCGCAGACCTCCATCTGTACGCGATATTTGAAATGCTTGAATACCGTGCCGTCCACATACAGACGCAGCAGACGAAGCGAAAACTCGTTGGTATGTCCCTTGCCGCTCGAATACTCATATTTTCCCACGATATATCCGCCGAACTTGGGCACGGTGACGTAATCGTCGATTTTCCATTTCTTTTCCACCGAGCCTTTAGGGGAGTCCTGATTGCTCCGACGTCCTGCAAATCGTTCTGTCAAATAGTTTTGGAGCGAATGGTCATAGCCATCAAGAAACTGTTCGTCATCGCCTTCCACGTTTGCAGAAATAGGCAGACAAAGTCCCAAAAGCAGAGTAAATACAAAAAAGAGTCTCATCATTGCGCGTTAGAATATTTTAATTTTCTTTGCAAAGTTAATCAAAAAGTGTTTATTACGCAAGGATGCCGATATTTTTTATTGTTTGGGAGCTACGCAGAGTGCCTGTCAGAGTCAAGCTCAAGGTTAAGTGAGCGGAAAAGCAAATGAAAGTTCAATCTTTCGAGATTATTTTTAGGAAAAATCGAACTAAATCAACAAAATCGTCTTTATTCTCATATATTCTTATTACTTTTGCTTATAACTATGCTATATAAGCAGGACAAATAATTAGTATAATATTATAATTAGGTAAGATATTATGGATAAAAAGACACTTGAATTTGTGACGTTTTGCATAAGCAAACTTTCCATACAGCTGAAATTGCCACAAAAGGAAATTTATGGCCGTTTAAAAGCATCAGGTATTTTATATGAATACATCGTTCCATCATACGATGTGCTTCATACGTTCAGCTCTAGATACTTGATGGAAGATCTTACTGAATACATGAGGGAGAAAGGAGTTTTAGAAGCATGAAACTATACCATTCATCTAATGTTATTGTTGATATACAATATTGTATACGCACAGAAAGAATGTTGCGTGAGTGTCTTACCTATATAAATTGTGAACAGATATGAGTGAAGATGGCAAACAAGTAATGAGAAGTGCTCAGTGTGCTAGAATTATTCTTTGTATTTGTGAAATGTATGGTGTATCGATTGATGAAGCGACAGATATATATTCCTTAATTCCGCAACACTATAATTTAACTTTATTTATAAGTTCCTGAGC
>CAMEQD010000063.1:0-9908 GCA_945932615.1 uncultured Prevotellaceae bacterium
CGCTGGTAAGGTTATAAGGTTTTATACCTTTGACCTCAAAGACTAAGCTGAGAGCTTAAAACCTCACAAAATAACCTCAAAACCTAAAAACCTTAAAACCTTAAAACCTCACAAAAAACCTCACAAAAAACCTTAAACAAAATGGCAACTATCAAGTACAGAATCTACAAGAACAACAGCATGGCTGGCGAGAAGGGTAAGTATTATGCTCGTGCTTATCACGATGAGACCGTTGGTCTCGAAGAGCTGGCCAAACACATGAGTGAGCATAACACTCCGTACTCCAAGGGTACTATCCACGGTGTGCTGAAGGACATGGTGGCGTGCGTTCGCGAGCTGCTCCTCGACTCCAAGAAGGTGAAGCTTGACAACCTTGCTATCTTCAGCATTGGCCTGACGAGCAAGCCTGCGGAGTCTCCCATGACTTTCAGACCTTCTACCCACATCGTCAAGGCGACGATCAACGCTCTGGGTACTGGCGAGATTTCCAAGAAGCAGCTCGACATGGACGCTCGCTTCACCGAGGTGGTGGAATATACTCGCGGTGATGTGCCGGGCACGGGCAACACTGGCTCTGACAGCGGCAGCGGCTCTGACAGCGGCTCTGGCTCTGACAGCGGCTCTGACAGCGGCTCTGGCTCTGGCGGTTCTGGCTCACCCTCTGGCGGTGGCGGAGGCGAAGATGGCGGACTCAGCCCTAGGGGATAACTGGTAATGGGGTTGGTTGGTGATTAGCTGCCAACCCCACTCCTCCCCAACAACCAAAATAACCTAAAAACCTTAAAACCTCAAAACCTTATAACCTCACCTAATAACCTTATAACCTTAAAAAAATGAAAAACCGTGACACTTGGAAATTCATAATCCAGACCATTGCTGCGATACTGACTGCTATCGCAACCTCGCTCGGTGTAACGAGCTGTATGAGTGCTCTGTGAACTGCTGATATGGTTGAGGGGGAAGTGCCGCGCGTGGTGCTTCCCCCTCTATTACCTCAAAACCTTATACACTAAAATTTCCCACACCGTATTGCTGGTGTGGGAAATTTCTTTACCATTCTCCCCCAAAGTCATTTCCGAATGCTTGGTCTGTGTCGTTTTGGCGGGAGAGGGAGTTCTCTGGATTGTATCCTCCGTGTACATCATCGCCTCCTGAGTCACTGTCGATTATCTTAATGTTTCGCGTTGACGTGCTGAGCAGTGTGACGGCCGTGATGTCGTACACGGCTACTTCTGGCGAAATATATCGTTTGTTCATGTGTTTATTTTTGCTTGGGGTTTATGGTTTGTTTACTATCACGACTTTGCCTGAGATGATGTTGGCTCCCTTGCGAGGCTGGGGGAGTCGCTGGCCACTCATGTCGTAGACAGGGGCATTGGCGGCTGACGTGGCTGCGACGGCGTTGATGCCGGTCTCGTTGTCCTGGACGAGGACGAATGCTCGTGCTTCTTCGCTGCCTTGGGGTGTGGTCCACTCCATCCAGCATTTGTTGGCTCCTATGGTGCCGCCTGTATCACTCATGCGGTAGAATCCTGCTTCTCCGCCGTCGGGCTTGGTAAAGATGTATTTTTTTGTGTTCGTGCCTTGTGTGAGTGTCTGGCTGACGAAGTTGCCTTTGAGCAGGGAGCCTGCGAGCGATGTCTTGGCTCCTTGGCTGGATGTGGTTATACCAAAATGGTTATCTCCGGCTGGGGCACTGATGATGACGGGGGTGTCTGCCTTGAGGACGTCTCCGCTCTTGGCTATTGACTTGATGGTGCATGAGTAGACGCCGTTGGTGCCGTTTTTGTCGACGTCTGACAGGGTCAGGTCGTAGGCTACTACGTCGTCGGGCAAGATGACATCAAACGGGAGGCACAGCGTGGCCATGCCTGCCTCTGTGACGGTGAGGGGATAGGTGCTGGCCTGTGTGATTTTGAATGTGGAGAGATTCTCCTTGTTGGCTAGGTCGTTGCCGAATATCAGCTTGTCGTAGGCGTTGAGGTAATTTTTGCCTGAGGCTGTGCTCTTGATCTTGACGTAGTCACCGTCTGCTTCCATGACGTAGATGCCTGCTTCTGTGGCGTCGTCGGAGAACATGACGTGCTGCCACCCCGATACGTAGGGCTGCTTGAGATGCTTGCCTTGGGCTGAGATGGCGTAGCCTGCTCCTTTGGGGACGATGGTGAAGTATTTGTCGCCTGCTGCCTCTGTTGTGTATGTGCCTTCGGCTATGAGCTTGTAGCCTTTGTTCTTGCCATTGTCTTCAACTTCGTTGTAGGCGATGAAGAGGGGGGCGTCTGTTCCCGAATTGTTGTAGCTGATGGTGTAGACTCCGTTGTATTCGGGAAAGGTGATTGTGAAGGTCAGCTTTGTGCCGTCTGCGAGGGTGAGGGTGGCGGTGTATGTCCCTGTCAGGTCGCCTGACTTGATTGTGACGTTGGCGAGGTCGGTCACTGTCCCTTGTATGCAGTCTGAGGTGAGGGTGGCTTCGCTGAGGCTGCCGAAATGGGTGGTGAGGTCAAGTGTCGTTCCTGAGGCTGCCGTGATGGCGAGGGTCTCTGTAAGGTCATTGTCCAGCGCACGATATGCGTAGTGGACGGTCCCGTCGCTGAGTGTCACGGGGAGGAGATACTTGTCGAGCAGCTCTGTGGCTTTGCTGTGTGTGTCGCCTTCGGGGGTGCGGCTGTATGAGTAGCCGGCATCGCCCTGAGAGAGGCGTGTGGTGCTCTTTGTGGCGTCGCCGACGTTGTGAGTCATGCCGTGTGCCCAGTTCCACTCGAAGTAGAAGTAATCACAGCCTTGGCAGCCGTTGTCGAAGTAGTACTGCCAGCGTGGGAGGTAGTAGTCTTTGAGCAGGCCTTGCCATGAGCGGTAGGAGTAGTCTTTGAGAACTCCGTTTTGTCCTTTGTCTCCCCAGATTGTGATGAGGGTGCGTGCGTTGTTGAATTCGTACCAGTCGGGGGTGGCTGTGGTGGCTCCTTCCACTTCGGCGGCGGCATCGCGGGCTTCTTGGGTCCACTTGCCGAGGCGGAAGTTGAGGTTTGTGCCTTTGAGCTCGTCAACGTCGGCTATGAGTGCGAGGAAGAGGTCGCGACGCGCCTTGTAGGTGTCGTCGTCGGCAAATTCTTTGCCTGCGGCTTCTTTGGCGGCTTTGATGCCTCGGAGCAGGTCGTAGGCGTAGTCTGCGAGGACGGCGCCGCCAAACTCTACGAGGTCGTAGGAGTAGTTGCTCTTATTGGTGCTGCCTGAGGCGAGGTTGAGCTCGTCGCTGATGCTCAGGAGCTTGTAGGTTGCGTCGATGAGCATCTGGCGCTTGGCTTTGGTGTAGGTTCCGCTGGCGTTGTTGATGGTGACGCCCCATGTGCTTGCTGGCGAGGCTTCGAGGTTGGGACGTGCTGCCCATACGTCTTCTACGGGGCCTTGTATGCCGTCGGCTCCGTAGGCCAGTACGCTCTGGCTGAGCAATTGCCATGCTGCCTTGGCGGTGGCATTGTCGCTGCCGTAGCGTATGGTGGCGTAGTCGTCTACCCATGCGGTAATGTCGGGCTTGACTCCGTTCATCCAGCAGAGTTCGAAGATGAGGTCGTAGGTGACGGGGGTCTGCTCGATGGCTTCGGGGGCTGCGCCGATGCCTTTTATGCTTGGATATTTCGCCTTGAACTTAAAGTAGTTGTCGGTGACGTTTTGCAGTCTGCCCATGACGCCTGAGCGTCCGCCGAAGTTGGGGATTGCGCAGAAGACTGAGTGTTGGGGGGCGTAGCCGTTGTAGCTGTCAAACGCCGGGCTGCCGTCTGAGAAGAGGTCGAGGACGATGAGTTTGCCTTGAGGCACGGCGTTGATGGATTTCTTCTGGTTGCCATTCCATTGCCATTGCTGTATGACCCATTGTGAGCCGCTACGGGCTGCTTCCATGGCGTCGTAGACGGCTTTGTAGGCTTCGGTGTACTTGCCGCTTGAGATGCTGCCGCCTTCGTGGAAGGGGTCCATGGAGTAGTATTGGCTTTCGCCCATTACGTCGTTGAGACAGTCATAGTAGTCCTTGGCGATGTCGGCAAAGCGCTCGTCGGTGGGGTCGATGATGTATGGGCGTACGAAGCCGCACCAGTTTCCGCCGTTGTTGTCGGTAGCGACTCCGGTCTTGGTGGTGAAATCGTGTGGCACCATGCCTGAGAAGCCTGGCAGTACGGGCTGCATGCCGAGCTCTCGCTGACGGGAGAGGATTTGACTTGCGAGGGTGGCTTGGCGTGTGTACCATGCGTCGTCTTGTACTCCACCCCACCCGTCGGCTGAGGTGCCGCCCCATCCTTCGAGGTTGTTCATGCCCCACCATGCGGTGAAGGCTGGGCCTGCTACGAAGGCTTTGGCTTCTTGGTCGGTATAGTGGTATTTACGTGTTCCTTCGTTTTCGAGGGTGAGGAACTTGCGCCATACTTCTTCGAGACCGATGATTTGCAGGGGCATGTTGATGCCGTGAAGTGCCATCCAGTCTATCTCTTGCTGCCAGCGTTTCCATGTCCATGTGGTCATTGAGTAGCCGAAGGTGCAGTAGTTGAGGTAGTAGCGGTAGCGGGCGTCGCAGGTGTGGATCTCTTCTGCGGTGGGGACGGGGAGGTTGCTCAGGTCGGCGTATGCCTGACCTGTGGTCTTCTCGTTGAGCGAGTTCCATGCGATGTTGACCTTGGCGTGGTGGTTGAGATACCAGCCTATGCCTGCGGTGAGGGCACTCGGTGTGGTTCCTTTGATGTATGGCTTGCCGTTTTTCGCTCCGATGACGAAGACGTCGGAGAGCGAATTGAGGCTGCGGTCGATTTCGGTCTCGATGAGTGATGATGTGCCTCTGCCGCCAATGCGGTCGAGGAGGTCACAGATGGCTTGCGGATTGGCCTGGGGGGTGACTGCTGTGTAGGTCACGGTGATGGTGGTGCCGCTAAGCGTGATGGCGTAGCTGTAGCCGCTGACTTCGGTGGCGGTGAGGTCGTCGATGGTCAGATTCTTGCTGGCTACGATCGTGCCTCCGTTGCTTGCTGTCTGCGATGCGTAGCTCAGGCGGCTCTCGGCGGTGAAGCCTTGGGGGGTGCTGATCGTGACTGTATAGTCGAGTGCTTCTTCTATTACTGCGTTTGAGCCTGCATCGCTGAGGCTTTTTGCGTCATTCCAGAATGCGAAGGCTCCGCCGCGCTGGTTGAGGTAGACTTTGCTGCCATCGTCTTTGACTTCGTAGAGGCAGAATCCTCCGTTGCTGTTTTCACATATTCCCCATGTGCCGGCTTGGGCGACGGCGGTGAGGGCGACGGCGGTGTCATCGGTGCCGGAAGGATTGGGGGTGTAGACTACTTTGTCTGTGCCGAGGTCTTTGTTGTACATCTTATATCCTGCGGCTGGATCGCCTACGAAGGCGAAGAGGTATGCGTCTGTGCCGTCTGCTTGCGCTACGGTGGCTATCTTTGTGCCGTCGTATTTGCCGTATGCGCCACGCAGGGTCATGATGTAGTATTTTGTGCTTGGGGCAAGAGCTCCGCCGCTGAGGCTTGTAGGCTCAAAGGGGAAGTTTTCCTTGAGCTCCACGGTCACGTCTCGTACGGCTGGGGTCGCGGGGACTTCGCCTTCGGGCAGGGTGAACTGCAGGTATTTGCTGTCTACCATGAATTCTTTCTGTGGCTGCGGATAGGCTTCGCCGACGATGGCTTGCTGTGTGCCTGTTGCTATGGTCTGCCCTTGATGGATATAGTTGTAGGTGATGTCTACGAGTTGTGCTTCTTTGATCTTGACAGGTATGTCGTAGACTATGCGGTTTGTATTGGCGTCTGGTGCTACTTGCGATGGTTTGTTGCCGTTGTACCAGGCTCCGTCTACGCGGATTCGAAGTCGTGTCTCGAGTGGTGTGTCGAGTGTCGGTGTGGTAAAGGTGATTGAGCCGCTCTTGTTGTTTCCGTTTTGTGCGCCTTCTGTTCCTACGGTGCCAAGGAGCTCTCCTTCGTCGGCAAAGGAGTAGTTCTTGTTTTTGTCCAAATAGGCGCGTATGTAGGTATATTTCAAGTTGTCATTTTCTGCCCATGTGATGGTGTACTCGGTGTTTGGTGCGAGTATGACTTGCTCTGTCACGACGGGCATATTCTCTATCCATGCTGTCAGGTCTGGCTCTACGAGGGTCTGCACATTGCTGCCGGCTGTCAGCTTGATTGCTCCGAGATTCTGACCGCCTGAGACGTTTGTCCACTCTCCCTGGGCATCGTTCTTCATGGTTGCCCACGCGCCTGGCTTTGTTACGACAAGCTTCGTGATGTTGATGCCTGTCGGGAGTCCGTAGGCGAACTGGCTGATGGCGGGGAAGGCTGTGGTGAGGGTGTATTTTTGTGTGTCTTCTGTCCCTGTCGCATTGACAGTCTTGATACTCAACACCTTGTCTCCGTCGTATACGATGGTGACTTTGAAGTTTTCATTGTATGAGACGTTGTTTATCACATGGTCGCTGCCTCCAAATACTGCGTTGAGTTTGCCTCCGCTGGTTGAACTTTGCAGGTATAACTGGAAGCCCTCGAAAGCACTTTTTTCTGGAAAAGCAATGGTTCCACTTGCGAGTATGCTCGAACCCCAGGTGTTATAGCTGCTGCCGTTACTCTCGACTTCAATGTCGAGGGTCCAGGCTTCGCCTGCTTCGAGCTGTGTCCATGCTGCGCCATCGTTGATGTCGCGGACATTGATTGTCCCTTCGCTACCGTTGCCGGTAACCACGTCTGCCGCCCATGCCAGGGTCAGTCCCAATATGGGGACGACGAGCGCAAGGATGGATAGTAAAAATTTTTTCTTCATACGTTGATTGTTTATTTGGTTTAGTTTGTTGTTTTGTTGTTTGGCGGGTGTTTTGTTGTTTGGTTGTTGTTTGTTTGCTTTGTCATATAGTCGCGGATAGTCGTTAGAACCAACTAAATAACGTTGGTGACGAACGATTTCGTTAAGCCATAAGACCAAAGGGAGCTTGCTCGCTTTGGCTTGGCGAGAAATCGCACTTTTAAGAAGGATGTGATCACCTTGCCGAGGGTGATGCGGCTGACTTCGTGGCTCTGACCGCAATGGGGGCAATATGCTCCATGGTATGATGCTCCGCAGTTCAGGCATTGCTGCTCTGATGCGGGTTCGTGTATGTGTTTTCGCGTTGGCTCACCTAATCGTATCTTGTCTTTCAGCCTCATTAAATCGCAAACATTTATGTCTTATCTGTTTGCAAAAATAACAATATTTTCATAAATATACCAATTTTACAGTTGAATTATTACGAAAATACGTGATGTTCTATATGTTTCCTACGAAAAACTGTCTGACTTCTTCTTTATACTTCTTGCCGATTGGTAGGCTCATGCCTGCAACGATGACTTTGGAACACGAAAAACGTTGAATTTCATTCGACCTTTCCTACGCTCGGCAGAGTAAGCAAGCTTTCTCTGCTCTCGCTTATCGGAAACGCGCTTGGAGGGGTGGGTTGGCTGTTCGGCGAAAGATGTGTGCGTTTTTTTTGCAAAATGTTTGTGTTTACAATTTTATTCTGTACCTTTGCAGACGCAATGGTTCGCCCTACAGGCGATTAATAGGGAATGGGGTGAGAATCCCCGACTGTCCCGCAGCTGTGATCCGTTATTTGCGGTGCAAGCATATGCCACTGACTATTTTCGGGAAGGCGCTTGTAACCAGACGGTAAGTCAGAAGACCTGCCTTGCATTGTGGCATTGATGTAATGTCGCAATCAAATGTACGTGTGGAACCCGTGGGATGGTCCACGTGAATAATGGTCTTATCGGTTTTAACATGAGAAGAGAATTTGTCATGGCATTGTTGTGTCTGACTGTCTCTTTTGGCTGTGTACATGGACGTATTCTCGGGTCCGTGGCAAATGGCGGAATTTCGCCTGACATAGCTTTGGGGGACAGTGTACACAAATTGCAGGAAGTGGTGGTGAAAGGCGAACGCCAGCAGGACGTCATTCCGTCACAGCAACTCAAGGGTGATGAACTCCAGCGTCTGAACAGTCTGAATGTGGCTGATGCGCTGAGGTTCTTTGCTGGCGTACAGTTGAAGGACTACGGAGGCGTTGGCGGCATCAAGACGGTCAACATACGCAGCATGGGGACAAATCATGTGGGGGTGTTCTACGATGGCATACAGCTGTCCAACGCACAGAACGGGCAGGTAGACCTTGGTATGTTCTCGCTCGACAACATTCAGAGCATATCTCTGTACAACGGACAGAAAAGCGAGATATTCCAGTCGGCTAAGGATTTCAACTCTGCTGGCTCCATATATATGTGGACACGCAGACCTGTGTTCACGGACAGCTCCCGCTATCATCTGAAGGCTACGATGAAGGGCGGTTCGTTCGGTCTTGTGAATCCCGCTCTGCTCATCGAACTGAAGTTGTCTGACAAGGTGTCGGCTTCCTTCAGCGGAGAATGGCTGAGTAGCAATGGAAAATATAAGTTCCGCTACCGTAGGAAGGCGGTGATGACGGACGAGGTTGTGTATGACACGACTGCCATAAGGCAAAACGGCGACATTCGGGCTACTCGCATGGAGGGTGCGCTCTTTGGCAAATTCAAGCATGGCAAATGGATGCTCAAGGCATACAACTATACGTCGGAAAGAGGTGTGCCAGGGGCTATCGTCAACAACGTTTGGCGCAGGGGGGAGCGTATCTGGGACAACAATTCGTTTCTGCAGGGCAGCATTGAGAAGGAGTTCTCGCGGCGTTACCATGCCCGTCTGATGGCCAAGTATGCCTACTACCTGACGAAGTATGTCAATAAGGACACTACGGTGATGATGATCGACAATGTTTATCGCCAGCAGGAACTGTATCTGTCAACTACACATCTGTATAGGGTGACTGACTGGTGGGAGCTGTCTGCTGCCTACGATGTTCAGTGGAACAAGATGGACGCCGATATGTATGGTTTTGTCTACCCTACTCGATGGCATCATTTCCTGTCTGCTGCCACGGCACTTTCGTTCGGAAAGCTGAAAATGCAGGGCAGCGTGGTGTTCAACTATGTACACGACCGTGTGAAACTGATGGAATCCCCTGAGGACAAGGCGGTTTGGACTCCTGCTTTCTTTGTTTCCTACGCTCCGTTCTCTCGTGTGGATTTCTCCGTGAGGGCGTTTGCCAAACGCAGTTTCCGTATGCCTACATTCAACGACTTGTATTATGCCGAGATGGGCAACTCCAAGCTGAGTCCGGAGAAAGTGACGCAGTATAATATAGGTCTGGCATACAAGACTCCATACAGAGGCCGGGGTGTGTTTACTCAGTGGTATCTGACCGTCGACGGCTATCGCAATTTCGTTACCGACAAGATTGTGGCTTATCCCAAAGGGGCACAATTCCGTTGGACGATGCTCAATCTGGGACGTGTACACGTCACTGGACTGGATGCCACTATGGGACTGACTCTACAGCCTGCGAGGGATTTTTTCGTGACTGGAAAGGTGCAATATACTTATCAGGAGGCATACGATGTGACCAACCCTGCCGACACTTATTATCGCGACCAGATACCTTACATTCCCTGGCACAGCGGTTCGGCAATCGTTCAGATGCAGTGGCGTGACTGGAGCTTGAACTACAGTTTCATCTATACGGGCGAGCGATACAATCAGCAAGAGAACATCGTATATAACTACACCCAACCGTGGTACACCAGCGACCTTTCGCTGGTATACCGAATCCGATGGAGAAAATACACGATGAAGGCACAGATAGAGGTGAACAATCTGTTCAGCCAGGACTACGATGTAATCCTTAACTACCCCATGCCCAAGCGCAACTGGAGATTGACCTTGGGTGTGGAGCTATGAAGATAAACGTTTCCGATAAGCGAGAGCAGAGAAAGCTTGCTTACTCTGCCGAGCGTAGGAAAGGTCGAATGAAATTCAAC
>CAMEQD010000064.1:0-8490 GCA_945932615.1 uncultured Prevotellaceae bacterium
TGGTGCACACAACTATCTGCTTACGATCTTTTGAATCCTAAGTAGCGCCACCACCAGAAATTACCAAATACAGATGTATATTTCATACTTGTTTGTGTATGTGCTTACAATCTTACTCTTAGTGTCAGATTACTTTGCAGCCTCAAGAGATGCCTTGCGAAACTCTTTCATTGCTTTCTCTATCTCAAGTGATGCCTTGCGGGCACGTGCGCCGGCAGCCTTGTTACCACTCTCTGCCTGTGCGGCAGCGTCCTTCTGGAATGCCTCGTATGCGGCGGCAATCTTTGCAATCAACTCGTTCATAGTAGTAGTGATTTTAATGTAATGGATTAGATTATCTGTGAATTTTTATGACTTGTCCATCGCAAAGATATGAAAACGCAACAAACTGACAAAGATTTTTCTTGTTTTTTTTACAAAAAGATGCTATTTTAGTAATTTCTTTATGTCATTTAGCTTGTTGAGGGCCTCTAAGGGTGTCAGAGAGTTGATGTCTATGTCGCTAATCTGACGCCTGATTTCATCAATGATGGGGTCATCGAGTTGGAAGAAGCTCAGTTGGGTACCTGTATATGACTGTTTCTTGCTCCCTGCCGTGATGCCTTTGCCTACGTCGTCGTGTTTTTTTTCTTCTTCGAGTTGGCTTAAGATTACTGATGCGCGTTTCACGATGCTTTGGGGCATTCCTGCCAGCTGCGCCACATGGATACCAAAGGAGTGTGCCGTGCCTCCCTTTTCGAGTTTGCGCAGGAAGATTATCTGCCCGTCGCTCTCCTTGACCGAGACGTTGTAATTATGTATGCGTGGGAAAAGCTTCTCCATTTCGTTCAACTCGTGATAGTGGGTGGCAAATAGTGTGCGTGCTTGTGACTTCCCATTTTCGTGGATGTACTCTACGATGCTCCACGCTATCGATATGCCGTCGTATGTGCTTGTGCCCCTGCCGAGTTCGTCAAAAAGCACGAGCGAGCGAGACGTGAGATTGTTGAGTATGCTCGCCGCTTCGGTCATCTCGACCATGAATGTACTCTCGCCGAGCGAGATGTTGTCCGAAGCTCCCACACGGGTGAATATCTTGTCGACATAGCCTATGTGTGCACTCTCGGCTGGTACGAACGAACCTATCTGTGCCATTAGGGTGATGAGGGCGGTCTGTCTGAGCAGCGCGCTCTTGCCTGCCATGTTGGGCCCCGTGATGATGATGATCTGCTGGTCTGATGTGTCCAGCAGTATATCGTTGGGCACATAGTATTGTCCGGGCGACATTTGTCTCTCTATGACTGGGTGACGCCCCTGACGAATGTCGATGATTTCGCTGTCGTCAACGACGGGGCGTATGTATTTGTTTTCGCGTGCTAGAAAGGCAAAACTTATCAGGCAGTCGAGTCTGGCAATCAATGTGGCATCCTGCTGTATGACGCTCGAAAACTGTCCGCACCACTCTACGAGTTTGGCATACAGCTGTGCCTCCAGTGATAGGATACGATCCTCGGCTCCCATAATTTTGTCTTCGTACTCCTTCAGCTCCTGGGTGATGTAGCGTTCGGCAGATACGAGGGTCTGCTTGCGTATCCACTCGGGCGGCACGGCATCCTTGTAGGTGTTGCGCACTTCCAGATAGTATCCAAACACATTGTTGTAGCCGATCTTTAGACTTTGTATGCCTGTGCGTTCGGCTTCGCGCTGCTGAAGTTCGAGCAGATAGGATTTGCCTCCTGTCGAAATGTCGCGCAGATTGTCGAGCTCATCGCTGACTCCTCTGGCTATCACACCACCTTTGGCCAGAAGCAGAGGGGCATCGGGTGATATGGTTTTGTCTATGCGCTTGAGCAGTTCGCTGCAGGTGTCTATCATGGAGGCTGTTTCGCGCAGAGAGTCGTTGTCGGTCGCTGAAAGTGTCTCCTTAATATGTGCGACAGCTTGCAGTGCTGTCTTGAGCGAAAGGAGGTCGCGCGGTGAGACTCTGCCAGTATTTATGCGCGACACAATGCGCTCCAGGTCGCCTATATATTGCAGACGCTCCGCTACTGCCTCTCGTGTGTCTGGCTCGCGAAAGAGGTGGTCGACGATGTCAAGACGTTCGTTTATCTGCTTGGTATCCTTAAGTGGGAATGCGAGCCATCTGCCCAGCATTCTCGCACCCATAGGCGTGGTGGTCCGGGAAATGACGTCAAGCAGAGAGCGCCCCTCAGGATTCATGGTCTGAAACAGTTCGAGCGAGCGCATCGTAAATCCGTCCATGTGGACGTAGCGCTCGTCTTCGATGCGTGCAAGATTGAGTATGTGTCCGAGTCGTGTGTGCTGCGTCTGTTCGAGATACTCCAGTATTACGCCGCAGGCAGTCACTCCGCTGTGCATGTGGTCTACACCATAGCCCTTGAGATTCTTCACTCCGAAGTGTTTCAGTACCTTGGAGCGTGCCGTAGTCTCGTTGAAAGCCCAATCCTGCATCTCATAGAGCGCAAACTTATCTCCAAACGACGTGACTACCATCTGTTTCCTTCCACACTCGTAGAGCACCTCCTTGGGTGCGAAGCGACTCATCAGACCTTGTATGTGGGCGATTGTGCCCTCGCTCGTGACAAACTCTCCTGTCGAGATGTCGAGGAATCCGATGCCGCAGCTACCCTTGCTGAAATCTACGGCAGCGAGGAAATTGTTCTCCTTGTACGAAAGCAAGTTGTCCTGCATGGCTATGCCTGGAGTGACGAGCTCAGTGATGCCGCGCTTTACCAGTTTTTTTGTCAGCTTGGGGTCTTCGAGCTGGTCGCATATCGCCACGCGCCGTCCCGCCCTAATGAGTTTGGGTAGATACGAGTCTAAGGCGTGGTATGGAAATCCTGCCATCTCCAGCTGTCCGCTGCCTCCTGCGCCATTGTTGCGGCGTGTCAAAGTGATGCCCAATATCTGTGAGGCAATGACAGCGTCTTCTCCGTACGTCTCGTAGAAATCACCACACCTGAAGAGCAAGAGGGCATCGGGGTGCTTCCCCTTGAAATCATAAAACTGCTGCATCATGGGAGTGAGCTTTTCCTGTGCCATAGATTTGGTATTTTGAGAGTTTGTTTACAAAGTCACGCAAAGTTATAAAAAAAGTGACAACTTGCCAAATATTTTAACACCAACGTAACAGTTATGACATCATTATGTAACAAGCATGGAGTAATTTTGCATCGTGAAAATAAAGGAAAAGTCTGGGATATATGTGTAAATATTCAATTGCCCTGTCAATCTGTTTGATAGCGGTACTGACGGCAGGAGCTCAAATTGCTCCATATGAGATTAAGGGAATAGTGTCTGACTCGATTACTAAGGAATCTTTGATTGGAGTGACGGTGTATGTCAAGGGCAGTACTAATGAGTCAGCGAGGAGTGGACTCGATGGTTCGTTTGTGTTGAAGACGAAAAAGGATGCGCCCGTCCTTTGCTTTTCATACGTAGGATATGTGCCTGTCGAGGTAGCATATAGAGGCTCAGACATGAGTGTGTTGATGTCAGAGGACGCCAAAAGTCTCTCAGAAGTAGTGGTGGTGTCCAATTATAATGGAAGCACAGAGGCAAGAGCCATAGAGATAGAACGTAATGCAGCCAACGTCATCAATGTCTTGGGGTCGAGGGCAATGGAACTCGCTCCCGATGTCACGGTGGGCAATATCATACAGCGAATGTCAGGTGTGACCGTAGAGCGCAACTCATCCGGTGAGGGTCAGTATGCCATACTTAGAGGCATGGACAAGAGGTACAATTATACTTTGGTCAACGGAGTGAAGATACCAAGTCCGGACAACAAGAATCGCTTTGTACCCCTTGACCTGTTCCCCTCCGAGATACTGTCACGCATAGAGGTCAACAAGTCCTTGACAGCCGAGCTTGAAGGAGATGGCATAGGGGGAGCCGTGAATCTGGTCATGAAGGATGCTCCAGCACGCCGTTTGCTTACAGCCAATATCTCTACGGGGTATAATGCATTGTATTTCAGCAGAGATTTCCTGTCATTTAATCATGGTGAGATTGCTGCCAAATCTCCAGATGAAGTCAAGGGCAATATAGGTCACAACAAGGTCACCTCAGCAGATTTTAATCAAGCAAACCTTCGCATATATTCACAAAGGCCTTGGCCAGATATTACAGCATCGTTGTCATACGGAGACAGAGTCCTGGGGGATAAATTAGGGTTCTTGGTCTCAGCCAGCTATCAGAATATGCACAGAGGCAAGAATATGGACTATTACAACTACACCAAATCTGTGGGCGATATCGTATACCGTACGTATTCAGACTACAAGCAACGCCTTGCCCTACACTCAAAATTAGACTACATAATCAATGCCAATCACAAACTGATGTGGTACAATGGATATATGGCAATGGGAGACGACCAAGTGCGTACATCTCTGGCTGAGCAGATATCAGATATAAGGATGAGACATAACCGGCAGAATATATTCAACAGCACACTCACGGGCGAGCATTCTCTCATATCTGACAAGCTGTCATTAGATTGGAAAGGAGTCTTCTCTGTCGCCCACAACAACACTCCGGACAATGCACAGATTTTCTTACAGGGCAGGCATATTCAGACCAACAAAGCCGCCCTCCGGCGTTGGGAAAACAATTCAGACCGAGACTGGGCAGGATATCTCAATTTGACATACCGCCCGATAAATAATCTGGCTCTGAAGGTGGGGGGTATGTATAGGGACAAGAAACGACACTCGTTTTTCAACGAATATACCTTTGACAGTGCTACAGGTACAGAATCGTATCAAGAGTATGGAATAGACTGGAACAACTTTGACGAAGTAGCTCTCACTCCACGCGAATACGGCAATGTGGGTGACCCTCTCAACTATGATGCGACTGAGCGAATAGGTGCTGTCTATGCCATGGCGACATACAACATAGGAGCGATAGACATAGTAGGCGGTCTTAGAGCAGAGCACACAAATCAAGGCTATGTGCTGAAATATCCGCGCAGCACTCAAGGCGAGGGTAATCAGACATATTGGGATTTTCTGCCAGACCTGCATTTGAAATATCACTTGACCAAAAAGATGAACCTGCATCTCAGTTATGCCCGTGCCATAAATCGTCCAAGTTTCTTCGAGATAGTGCCTTATACCATAATCAACGAAGACTATAAAGAAAAGGGCAATCCCGACCTGCAACATACCATAGCAGACAACGTTGACTTGCGTTGGGAATACTTCCCCAAATCTACCGAGCAGGTCATGGTAGGGGTCTTCTACAAACATTTGCTCAACCCCATTGAGTATGGACTTGTCAATGAAGGACAAGACGTATATTACACCCCACAGAATCTTGGCACAGCCAATAATGCAGGAGTAGAGATAGATGTGCTGAAATACTTCAGGTGGTTTGGAGTGAAGTGCAATTATACATTCACCCATTCGAGTATCGTCACAGACAAGCGCACCATGCAAGGCAACGATATTGTCAATGTCAAGCAGTCAAGACCTCTGTACGGACAAGCAGCACATGTAGCCAATCTCTCCCTCATATTCAGAAATACCAAACATGGACTAAACGCGCAGATAACAGGAAGCTACATCAGCAAAAGACTGGCAGACATCTCAAATTGGTATGACAATGATATATGGGAAAACGAGTATTTCCGAATGGAACTTTCGGCAGAAAAGTCATGGCGCTGTGGCGTGGAGTTATATCTCAAGGCAACCAATCTGCTAAATCTTCCGATGATAAGGTATATCCAGCAAGGTCCCCACACCGATAGCGTAGTAGATTTCCCCCGATATCATGGCAACATCTTAGAGAGGGAAGAGAGATACGGGCAGACGATAATGGCAGGTGTGAGATACAAATTGTGAAGGAGAAGTATGATAGTTTTAAAGACAAAATAAACAAAAATACAACATATAAAACACAAAGACATGAAAACCAAACAACTTTTGGCATTAGTGGTAGTAGGATTATTATCTCTATCATGCAGTAACAACGAAACAGGCAGCGACTCCGAAAATGGTGACAACCAAGAGACAAGCAGTGTAGAGCAGCAGCTCACAGAGACAGAAATGATAGTCTCAGGCGTATGGACAAAAGGGCAGACCATCAACCTTGACCGTCATCTGGTGATACCCGAAGGCAAGAGCCTCACCATAGAACCGGGAGTCACAGTCATAGTGAGCGAAGCAGGAGTGGGTGTCAACCATCTCCCTGTCGAGATTTCAGTCAAAGGCAGCCTGTATGCCCTCGGCAGTGAGGAAAATCCTATCACATTTACGGTAGCTCCTGCGTTGAGGACGGAGAGCAACACATTCAAAGGACTATGGGGAGGAATCGTAGCATACCAGTCTTGCCAGGAAATGGCGCTCGACCATGTCATAATAGAATACACTGGCGCACAAGTCATCGAAGGTTCGCCAGCCGCTACAGCCGGAATCTACACGGCAGGCGACGACATGTACCCACATGTGACTACAACCAACATAGCAGGCAGGTATGCCCTGACAAACAGTGTGATCAGATACGGAGCTTCAGATGGAATATATCTGATGGGGGGCAACAGCATAATCGCCAACAATACTTTTGCAGCCAACGGATATACAGGTGCGGAGGCAGTCAATATGAAAGCAGGAGTAAAAGCTGACGTAGCCGAAAATATAATGTACTCCCCTAACACTAACGGACTCAAACTCTCCTCATCAGGTCAAAGTGAGACTCGCGGCCAGCTGCTTGTCAATGCATACAACAATACCATAATCAATGCAGGTTGGCGTCGTGACGGAGAAAAAGGAGGAAGCATATATGTAGAAAAGAATGCCCTCGTCACAGTAGTAAACAATCTCATGGTCAACTGTAAGTTTAGGGCTATGACCCCAAAGTACAAAGACCCCAACAAGACAGATGGAGGATATGACGACAAGTCTGTGATAGACTACAACTACTACGCAGCAGGTAGCCAAGCCACGCCAATCGTGGGAGAATCTACAGTAAGCACCTCAGCTGAAGGATACAATCAAGACAATAAAAATTACAACCCAAACATCGACACCCACAGCCATATATCTACTCCGGACAGGTTGCTCAATCCAGACTTTGAGTCATACGCAATCAATACAGTTTCATTGACATCGTACATATACGACCAGACATGGGATTTTCACTTGAAGCCCGGTTCGCCGGCATTGACAGGTGCCAACGGAGAGGTCGCTCCATACTTTTCAGCAGGGCTGACAATAGGCACAAAAAAATACATCTCACCTACTCCCAAGACCTACTACGGGGCACTTGGAACAAAATAAAATACACAAATGAAGGCAGATATCAAATCTTACATCGCAGCACTCATACTACTGTGTTTCGCTCCCATCTCTATAGATGCGCAGATCAACCTAATAGTGGCCAGCGATATTGGCCGCAATGGAGCATACCAACAAAAGCCCATAGCAGCATTGATGGGCAAAGTGGCAGAGACCACTGACATCGAAGCCATACTGGCCCTCGGAGATACACATCACTATATGGGCATAGAGAGCATTGATGACCCTCTGTGGATGACAAACTATGAATTGATATACAATCACCCTGAATTGCAGATACCCTGGTATCCAATTTTGGGCAACCATGAGTATCGGGGCAACACACAAGCAGTCATAGAATACTCTAACCGTAGCCGGCGCTGGCAGATGCCGTCACGCTACTACAGCAAAGTTTTCGAGGGCGACAGTACCACACTAAGAGTTGTCTTTATAGACACCACACCTCTCATCGACAAATACCACAGCGATGCAGCCGACTATCCGTCTGTGACAACGCAGGACATCAATGCCCAACTCGCATGGTTGGAAAAAGAACTTCTTGAAGCACAGGAAGATTGGGTGATAGTCGTAGGTCACCACCCAATCTATGCCGACACTCCAAAATCAGAATCAGAGCGATATGACATGCAGAGACGGGTAGATCCTATTCTACGACGATACAAAGTAAGTATGTATATCTGTGGACATATCCATAACTTCCAGCACATACGTTTTCCTGGCGACAAAATAGACTACATTGTCAATACTTCCGGCTCCCTGTCGCGAGAATCAGTAAATATGGTAGAGGGTAGTAAATTTGTCAGTGGACAATCAGGATTTTCGATACTAAGCTGCACACATGACAAGCTCCAGCTCGATATGCTGAACGACAAAGGCGAGGTAATACACAGTGTCGTACAAACACGACAGTAGAGGAGGCTCCTGTTGTGAAAAAAGTAAGATAAGCCACTATCGCGTCGTGCCACCTCCAGACCCCATAATTCGTTATGGGGTTTACATTTTTCTAACATCTCCTACAATATTTTCTGCCCAGCCCTCTTGTTAGATGTGTACAGCCAAAGAGACGTCAGCGCTTTCGCTCACACGAGCGACAGAATATCTCTGAGCCAGTCGCACATGAAAAGCGGAATGTTTATGTCTTGTACTGATATAGGTAGACACATTTTATAACAATAAATTAAATGTGTAT
>CAMEQD010000065.1:0-8398 GCA_945932615.1 uncultured Prevotellaceae bacterium
AAAGTTCGGGCTTTGTGATATTTTAAAAGAGGGTGTGAATTTTGACACACCCCCAGGCTTATGATTCTTTTTACGGCTTTTAGAATTCTACTCTTTAGTATCGTACAAAGCTGCTGCCTCTTTAAGTCTTTCTTTCATATAGGAAACGGCAAAATGAGGATAAATGATTTTTACGCCTGGGCCGTAGCTCATGAAGACAGAATACATTTCGAAATTTATGCAGACTTCAATCTGAAAGATACAGCTGCCATCCTCTTGATTCTCATTCTCCAACTTTTGCGAGGGATGAAGCGGTTTGGTCTTGATGTATTTGCTCTGTTCCGCATTTGCCCAAAACCTGACACATCGGGGAATGTCGTGCAGTTTCTTGCTTACTCCTATAACATCGTCGAAGAAATGCTCTGAGTCAAACTCTTGATTCTCGTAATAAGGAGCTTCACATGGCTCGACGCTAATGATGCGGTCTAATGCCAGATTGTAAATTCTGAGATCAGTAATCTTTGTCCCGAATACAAACCAGCGGTTACGAAACTCCTTCAGTATATATGGACTGAAAATGTACTCAGTCGGTTCGGTTGCGTTAAACGATTGATACATGATTCTTATAGTCTGCTTATGTACAATATAATTATATATAGGATTAAGCAGCTTCAATCCTTTCAGATCAGGTGCACTTTCGAAGTGTATAACCGGTTTGCGATTGTCCTTGCTGATTGCCAGCTTGTCTTGCAGACGGCGTACTACATCTGACATCTCGGCGAACTGGTCAAAATCTTCCAGCTGACGAAGCATGTCCACCGCCTCCTGCATCACATTATAGTCGTTTTGCGACAAAGGCATATTGGCAATAGAATAGTCTTCGTCTGCATATCTGTAATACTTATGGTCATAAACTTCTATGGGTGCATTATATCCGAGTTTGTCAGAGCGCATCATCTGAATGTCACCTTGGACAGTACGCACAGAGATACCCTTGCAAATACCCTCCATGTCGTAAAGCGCATCGCTACATGCGCCTACGAGGTCTTCAAGTGTCCAACGGCGATATCTGTTGCGAAGACAGTTGTCGATTGTCTTGTATCTGATGAGAGCATTCTTGTTTGCTGGCATAATGAATGTTTTTGCTTCGACTTTTTATCGAGAAATATAATTTATTTCTTACAAAGATACACTTTTTTTCAGTTACGCAGAAAGATTGCGTACTAAACTTATAACTTTGCACTCAGAAAAGAAGAAGGACCAAATAGTTCTTACTCCGAAGCATAACGTACCTGAAAATCCATTCGTGGAGGTATGTGCCGTAAAGGTGTAGCAATAGTACTGTAATTTCCTTCTTACCTTTGGTCCGGTAGCTCAGTTGGTAGAGTAAATAGAATTGTGATAACATTTCCTCTATTGCAGAAGGCCAATTACCACATACTACCTATTGTGTCGTCGGTTCGACTCCGACCCGGACCCCAAAATAGGTCTAAGAGAGACTTACTTCAAAAAATGTATTTACGGGTGGCTTTTGTGCTATGCCGGGTCATCAAAACAGTTTCCCAATTACCTTTTAAATTATTATGACTATGAACAAGACTTTGACAAAAGTTGCATTGCGCTATCGTGCTGTCTGCCTCGACATCAATCGCGAGGAGATAAACAATAACTCTGAGGTCACAGTTCCCGTAATGGCTTTTGTGGCTCGATTGAAGGAGAATGGTTTCTGCGTTAGCGAGGAACTGCTCCATGCGTTAAACGCAGTTTCAGCAGACACTCTTGCAGAAATCACAGAGTGTATTAACGACGTGATGGGTGTTGACCTCAACTGGGCTCCGCTCGTCAAGGGATGGAGCATGCCTACTGGCGAATCTTGTGCCGATCATTTACAAACCTGGATAGCTAATATATTTGGTGGAGTGGAGGCTGGATTCAAGGGTACGACTCTTCAATGTGGCCACTTTATCCCCGATGGAACCTTCCCTTTGGAGCGATATAACGGATGTCCATTCTGTGGCACTCCTTTCCATACTGCCGACTTTGTATATAAGGGTCAGGGAAGCAAGTTGAAGGAACTTCGCTTGTTCACAGATTCTGATATGAGGAAAGTCTTTGACTCTCTCTTGTCGTCTGCTACGCCATTGGATGCTACCCAGAAGGACTCTTTAGAACATTTGCTCAAACAATATGCCTTTCCTGCTGATGTCAATATCACCATGAAGGAAACTGCCATGCTTGTCATCAAGACCTTGGTGTCACAGGATAAGGCGGAAGAGGCTTCTGTTCTGCTGAAGACTCCGACAGACATCCTGCGTTATCTCTGGTATGAAAAGACTGGCTTTGTCCAGATAATTGAGCCAAAGACGCTTGTTGCTCATGCCCGAAAGATGTACTATCACATGTTAGGCCCTCTTGACAGGGGTGCAGATGCAGCCAAGGGCATGAAGCAGAAACTAAAGTTGAAGTACGACCGAAAGGCTTGCTTGCGTGTTGCACTTTGGATGAACTCGCTACCTATGACTGCCAAGCAGGCTGCTGAGAACATGAACCCCAAACGTGGCATGTGGGTGCGCATGATTCGTGCCCTACGTATGGGTGAATATTCTCGTAGGAAAGGAATGGAGCATCTTGCCGAAATCCTTGATGTATTCTACAAACAGGATTATTCTACATGGCAGGGACGTGTTGACAAAGCCTGTTCAGAGAATGATGCTGCCACAACACTCTCTTTGCTCAAAGAGCGTCCTGGATTCTTTGCTCGCAGCCTGTTTGCTACGATGTTGCGCTTCGGCAGCAATAAGGTGCTTGCTGCATTCGACGAGATTGCAGACAAACTGCCAGCCCGTTTGCTGCTATCGTTAGGAAATGCCGCAGAAATATACTTTGACCCAAATGCCGTGCGTGTGGCTCGTCCAATAACAGGAGTCACACATCGTATTAAGGCTAACAAGCTGCTGGCTCTATATGACGAAGATTCTCTCAAAACGATGGTGAGTGACGTAAATGTCATATATCGGGATTCGATGGAGCGTCGATTTGCTGCTCAGAAGACTGATACAAAGAGCATATTCATCGACCCTATGCTCTACAACATCCCCATTAGCGTGGGCGATCGTGCTACTACCATTCAAGACGCTTCCTGTGCCTTGATGGGTACTCGCTTCCCTGTAGAGGGCGATTCGGTCCGTCTGTTCCTCCAATGGGGTAGGGGGCTTCATGCCCAGTACCTTGACATGGACTTGAGCTGTAGGATTGCATATCCAAATAACAAGATAGTTGAGTGTGCTTACTTCAATCTCGATTGTGTCGGCGCAAAACACTCGGGCGACATCCGTTCCATTCCAGAGATGGTTGGTACTGCAGAGTATATTGAGCTGTCTTTGCCCGAAATTGAGGCTGCTGGTGCTAAGTATGTCACCTTCACATGTAATGCATACTCTTGTGGCTCTCTCTCGCCAAACCTCGTCGTGGGGTGGATGGATTCGGCATTCCCGATGAAAATATCTGAAGCAACAGGCGTGGCATACGATCCGTCGTGCGTACAGCATATGGTTCGCATAAGCGAGGGTAATCTCTCCAAGGGACTTGTATTCGGGGTGCTTGATGTGGCGAAGCGTGAGATAATATGGCTTGAAATGCCTTTTACCTCGCAGACTGTGCATGGTGCAGACTGCAAATCCATTGAGGCTTTGTTGGGCAAACTTGAATCAAAGCTTTCTATAGGCGAGCTGCTCGACATGAAGGTAATGGCTCAAAAACTCTCTGTTGCCGAATCGGCAGAGGAAGCCGATGAGGTCTATACCTACGAGTGGGCTTTCAATCCTGCAGAAGTCACAAAACTATTATACTTGTAATATTCATGATGCAAGGCTTATCCAAGTGTACAAAGGAGGCGCGATAACTTCAAGCTGGGATTTCCCCTTCGTCGGTTAGAATCCTACAGTCTTGCATATTTAGCAAACACAACATAAAAAATAATGCTTTTTAGTTAAAGAATTGCAATATCTGATGGCTAAAACTGCAAGATTGTAACAAAATCGATATCTTTGTGTTGTAAATGAAATATCGACTATATATACATCACAAAGCCCTTCGTTTATAGTAGGTTGTCTAAACACCCCTTATTCAGACAATTTATTATAAACGAATTATATATTTAATGGGCTTAATAATTTTATATTTTTTAGGTGCTCTGTCACTTTCCTTTTTATGTTCCGTCCTTGAGGCGGTACTCCTTTCAACCCCTATGTCATATATCTCGATGAGGGAGAGTCAAGGCAACAAGACTGCCTCTTTGATGAAACAGTACAAGAACAACGTAGACCGTCCGGTAGGCGCAATCCTTTCGCTCAACACCATTGCTCACACTATCGGTTCGGCAGGCGTAGGTGCGGAGTCAATGAAGCTGTTTGGCGAAGAATACTTCGGACTGATATCTGCTATTCTGACCCTATTGATTCTGGTGCTTTCCGAAATTATCCCAAAGACAATCGGAGCCTCGTATTGGCGTTCGCTTGCCATGCCATCCACCAAGATAATCCGTGTGCTCATATTCATCACATATCCCTTGGTTCTGCTCTCCGAACTCATCACGAAGGTGTTCACTCCTAAGAACCATCAGGCTTCCGTGAGTCGAGAGGAGGTGTCGGCAATGGTTGATGTAGGCACTACGGAAGGCGTATTCCGAGAGTCGGAAAGCAAGATAATCAAGAGCTGCATACGTCTGGCTGGAGTCAAGGCAAGAGAGGTGATGACTCCTTCCGTCGTGGTTGAGTCAGCCAACGTGAACCTTACCATAAAGGAGTTTTACGAGCAGCAGACCTGGAATTTCTCGCGCATACCAGTCTACGACAAGAGCAAGGATTACATCATAGGTTATGTGCTGAAGGACGTGGTGCTGAAGCAATTGTCGGATGACAAGTTCGCTACAAAGCTGTCCGACCTCATGCGTCCGATTCTTTCGTTCAACGAGGACGACTCGGTATATCAGATATGGGAGAAGATGCTGGAGAAGCGCGAGCATATCTCTATAATCGTCGACGAATACGGCTGTCTGCGTGGCGTAGTCTCAATGGAAGACGTTATAGAAACTATGACAGGCGTGGAGATAGTAGACGAAGACGATGTGGCTGTAGATATGCAGGCCTTCGCCAAGGAAAAGTCGCGTAGGATGTTGAAGAAGTAAAAAGAATAAAGAAAAAGTATCGTATAATGTACATCTACACTATTCGACTACAATATTTCTAATTTTCGTTTTAACAAACGAACAATAATCTATGATGGCAAGCTGTATTTGTTCTGCGTTTTTGTATCTTTGTACCGTCTTCTAAGAAAAACATAATAAATAGAAAAATGAAAAAAGAAACAAAGGCAATTCATACCCCTTTTCAGAAGCGTGACGCTTATGGCGCATTATCGTTCCCTGTCTACAACACGGTAGCCTACGAGTTCGATTCGGCCCAGATTATGACAGAGGCATTCGCTGGCCGTGTGTCAGAACCCGACTACTCGCGCGTGATGAACCCGACCGTAACCTACTTTGAGAACCGCGTCAAGGCTCTCTCCGATGCCGACAATGTGTTTGCCCTGACCACAGGCATGGCTGCCATATTCCACACTTTGCTCGTGTTTGCTGAGGCTGGAAAGACCATCGTCATGTCCAACCATCTTTTCGGCAACACCTTCTCGCTCATAACAACTACTCTGGCACGATTGGGCGTAAAGGCGCAGATAGCCGACTTTTCAAATCTGGGCCTTCTCGACAAGACAATAGCCGACGACGCCTGTCTCATCTTTGCCGAATACATAACCAATCCGCAGCTTGAGATGGTCGACATCAAGAAGCTCTCTGAGATAGCCCACAAGCGCGGTCTGCCTCTGATTGTCGACACCACATCTATACCCTTTACCGAGGTCGACGCCCGAGAGTTGGGTATAGATGTAGAGGTGCTGTCGAGCACAAAATACATTAGCGGAGGAGCCACGTCGCTTGGCGGACTGATTCTCGACTACGGCACATTCCCCGAGGTGAAGAGACGTATGAGCATGGAATTTCTTTTCAATATAGGTTCATACATGACGCCACAGGTGGCATACATGCAGACCATAGGACTCGAGACGCTCAAGGTGCGCTACGACAAGCAGGCGCAGAATGCTCTCGACCTTGCACGCCTCCTGCAGCAGGTTCCACAGGTGAAGCGTGTCAACTATCCTGGACTCCAACTCCAGAAACCATTCGGTGCCATGCTCACCATCGACCTCGAGACTGAGCAGAAGTGTTACGACTTCCTTAACAGCCTGCGCCTAATCCGAAGGGCTACCAATCTGTTTGACAGCAAGTCGTTGGCAATACATCCTTACTCCACGATTTTTGTCAATTTTACTCCTGAGGAAAAAAAGAAGATGGATGTGTTCGACACAACTATCCGTCTCTCTATGGGTCTGGAAGATGTCAACGACCTCTATGAGGATATTGTGCAGGCTCTTGGACAATAAATTTATATTCGTAATCTATAATTATTGAAAAACATTTATGAAATACGATTTTGACAAGATAATTGACCGCTCTGGTTCGGGCGACCTTAAGCACGAGGTGCTCAAGGCACGTTATGGACGCGACGACCTGATTGCGTTATGGGTGGCCGACATGGATTTCGAGACCCCCGCGTTCATTCTTGATGCCATCAAGAGTCGTCTGCATCATCCTATCGTAGGCTATACTGTCGAACCCTCCGAATATTGGCCTACCGTAAGCCGATGGATTGCCGATCATCACGGATGGAACGTCAAGACGGAATGGATGACCTATGTGCCGGGAGTGGTCAAGGGCATAGGCATGGCGATAAATGCTCTGACGCAGCCTGGCGACAGGATTCTGATACAGACTCCCGTTTACCATCCCTTCCGCATGACCATAGAAGGCAACGACCGCCAAGTTGTGCTCAGTCCGCTCAAGGAGTCGGCTGAAGGCTCATTCTATCAGATGGATTTCGACAGTCTGGAGCAGTCTCTGAAGGGCTGCAAGATGATGGTTTTGTGCAACCCTCACAATCCCGGAGGCATACAGTGGAGCAAGCACACACTTGAACGCGTGGCACAGATCTGCCACAAGCATAAAGTGATAGTGATAAGCGACGAGATACATGCCGACCTTGCCTTGTTCGGACACAAGCACATCCCCTTTGCCACTGTCAGCAAGGAGGCTGAAGAGATAAGCATCACGTTTCAGGCTCCCACCAAGACATTCAACATGGCTGGCATAGTAAGCTCTTACGCTATCGTGCCCAACCCCCAGCTTCGCCATAGGCTCTACCGATGGATGGAGGCCAACGAGCTCAACGAGCCCAACATATTTGCCCCTATTGCCACGATAGCAGCCTTCAGCCAGGGCGAAGAGTGGCGACGTCAGATGCTGAACTATATAGAGCAGAACATACTCTTTGCCGAAGCCTACTTCAAGGAGCACATTCCGGGCATAAGGTTCATACGTCCAGAGTCGTCATTCCTCGTATGGCTCGATTGCCGTCCGTTGGGTCTTAACCACGACGACCTTCAGGACCTCTTTGTCAACAAAGCCCGATTGGCGCTCAATGATGGCGAAATCTTCGATACTGCGCTCAACCCTTACGCCACGCCTCTACACCAGAAGGAGTGTGTGTCGCGAGGTTTCATGCGGCTTAACGTAGGCTCTCCACGCTCTGTTCTTCGTCAGGCGCTTGAGCAGCTGGCAGAAGCTGTAGCGCATATTTAACAGACTAAAACCGACTGACTTTAGGCTTGATGCTTAAATGTCAGTCGGTTTTTTTGTCGCATTGCTGGATTTGTTGAAGTCTTGGCTCAGTACTTTCGTGAGATTACTCCAGTACTTGGGCGGGATTACTGCAGTACTTTACGAAGATTACTCCAGTACTTGACGAAAGTACTGAGCTTTTACAACTTCTTGCCTATTATGTGGCTGTGGACAAGGGACTGAACGTTGATATGCCAAGAAATTTGGCAAAAAGCGTAACGGTGGAGTAGCTTGCCTTGTATATGGTGGATAATTTGAAAAATTTTAGGTAATTTTGCAGCATTATTTCACTATAAGCTTAATAAACAGATATGATCACAGTTGATGGACTGACCGTCGAGTTTGGCGGCACCACCTTATTCAAGGATATTTCTTTTCAGATTAACGAGAAGGACCGTATAGCCCTTATGGGCAAGAATGGCGCAGGCAAGAGTACGCTGCTCAAGATTATAGCTGGCGTGCGCAAGGCTACGCGCGGTACGGTTTCGGCACCTAAGGATTGCGTAGTGGCCTATCTGCCACAGCATCTGATGACCGAAGACGGACGCACCGTTTTTGACGAGACATGCCAGGCTTTTGCCCATCTGCACGAGATTCAGACCGAGATAGACCGTATCAACAATGAGCTTA
>CAMEQD010000066.1:0-7130 GCA_945932615.1 uncultured Prevotellaceae bacterium
CTGCCAGAGTTGCAACATTTTCATTCCCTTTGGCGAAAGCCGTTCATGTACGTTTTATAAGGTTATTTTTGAGGTTAATTGGTAAGGTTATAAGGTTATAAGGTTTTGAGGTTTTGAGGTTAATTGGTAAGGTTATAAGGTTATAAGGTTTTGAGGTTTTGAGGTTTTAAGGTTGGTTTGCCTGTGAGGTCTCTGACTTTCTGTTTGGTTCTGAGGTCAAGGTATAAAACCTTATAACCTTACCAGCGAAGCGACCTCATAACCTTAAAACTTCACCTCACCAATTCTTACTGTATGGAAGATTTATCTGTAGGCTTTCTACAGCATTGGTCTCTGGGTTTACTACGTTTATGCTGCCCTTTATATGGTTGTAGGGGGTACGGCTCGTCTCAAGGACGTCAAAAGTTCCTTCGCAGAGGGCCGTTACGCGCTTAATACCCTTGGTGCGATATACGCCGCCCTGAGCAAAGCTGCTTTCTTCAAAGTTGATTGGGGCTGCGAGCTCGGGGACATTGAGCTCGATGCCCGTAATCTTGTAGGGAGTGCCGCCGATGTTGTTGAGCGAGATGACGATGGTGATGTCCTTGAGCTTGCCCGAAACATTCTCTGCGGCGCTGAGGGCTATGCGACCTGTCGGGACAATGAGGAAACGCGTCTGCTGATCGAAAGCTCCGCTCTTGATGCTGAGAGGCTCGCGAGTCTTGGGGGCTGTGCTGCAACCCGGTATGCCCGAGTAGACGATGTTGAGCTTATAGCCGTCGTCGGGGTTGAGGTCCTGAGTGTCGAAAGAGACCTGAGTGTTGCCCTCGACGTTGGTGAGCTTGAGAGTGATGCCCTCGACAGGGTCATTGTTCTCGTCGAGGAGTGTGACCTTGGGGGCTATGCCTGCCTTGACGGGATTGCCGTTGAGCAGGAGTTGCACGGTACACTCCCCCTGACCTGTCCACGTACAAGCCACCGTGAGATACTTGTAGAGAGCCGCGTATTGAGCCTCAAGGGCATTGACCTGAGCGAGATGGTCGGGGTCGACAAAGGCACTCTTGAGAGCCTGGACCTTCTGCTTGTTGACGTTGATGTCCTTTACGTCCTCGATGCAGTTTATGGCATTCGCAAGATCGCGTAACTCAGCTTCCTTTTCTGCTACATAGCTCTCGAACTGCGCAATTAGGGCGCGCTGCTGGGCGTCTGTGAACGGATAGTGTACGTGGAGCACGTATTTGCCGTCGGAGTATTTCTGCCAGTACTGCTCGGGGGCGCTGGCAAGGCTGATACCCTTGAGGAAAGGAAGGTTGGAGGCGGTGACCTTCATCTGGCTGGTAAAGACATCGGCCTCGCTCGTGCTGCTGCCAGAGGTGACGGAGGTGACGCTGTTGGAAGTCTCGCCCTGCACGTGAGTTGCAATGGCCATGGCTATCTGGAGTTGGAGAGCCTGAAGAGCATCGCTCTGCGCTGCGGCCAGACTCGTGCCATAGCCTTCGACGGTAAGATAACCATCGCCCGAAATACCCAACCATGCCGGGGCTTTCTTCGCGCTGGTCTGTACGACCTTGCCAGTCTGTGCACCGCCAGTAGCGGCTATGAGCAATGCTATAAGGAAAAAGGATATGCGTTTCATCTTGTCTTGCGGGGGTTATCAGGTGAGTTTTACGAAGTCAAGCAACAGTCATCATCGGAGCTGCCGCCGTTGTCATTGTTGAGTCCAGTCTACAGGAGCGTCCCTGAGCTCCACCTTGGTGTCACCGAGTCTGAAGCTGACGTATTTGAGACTCGGGATATGCTCGTCCACATACTTGACATGCATGACGCCCTTGGTTTCTATGCCATAAGGGCAGTTGAAGTGTGCCGATCCTTCGAGAGTGAAGTATTCCGTGAGGTCGTTGCCCTGACTATCTATACACTGGTTGCAGTAGCGCCACTCGCTGCTGCGGTCCTTGACATTGTTGGTATAGAGGTACTCTATCTCGATGCGTTGATTGATCTCAACCCCCTTTACCGATACAATCTTGATGGTGAATTTGTTGTTTGACACAGTCAAGTTGTAGTTGAAAGGAGTGGGGACAGGCTTCTCGACCACGACCTCCCTGACCACCTCCTTCTCGATAATGACAGGCTTTTCTACCTCCTTCTCGATGATTACCTCCTTCTCGATGACGATAGGGTCCTGATTGAGCTTTTCGAGGGCAAGCTTGCGAAGCTCGTCGGCCTGCTCGTAGCAAGGCATGACGGGCGAGATGGCATTGAGGTAGAGCACGCAGAGCTTGTATTGGCCGGCATCGTAGAGAGTCTGGGCGTATGTGACCTTCGCAGCACAGTTGCGGGCATAGTGTTCCTCAATCTTCTCGCGAGCCTGGCGCACAAACTTGCTGAAAGACGTGTCCGTAGGCTTGATGTTCTTGATCATGTCGAGAAGAGCGGTCTCGCTGCTGCCTGTGGAAGCAGCCTGGGTGCGTATCGTAGCACTGTGATACTCGCTGCCGTCGACAGCGTTCTTGGCTATGAGGGTGAGCTCGCCCTGACAGAGGTTTACGGTCTGCATGAGACCCTGGCTTTGCTCCTGACCCGTGATCGTCAGAGTTGGCTCGACGACGAATACGTCAAAAGAACCTGCCGCAGCCGCGTTGCAGCGCGTGAGGGCAGTCTTAATCTTGGTGGTGAGATTGCGGTTGGCGTCTTCACTCAGGTTATCCTGAGTAGAGGGGAGGACGCGAAACATTATTTCGGCCTGTGCGAATGTGGTGGTCGCCACGAGGAGGGCGATGAGGGTTGATGCTATCTGTCTCATAGTATCTGGAGGTGTTTGGTTTATTGTCGCTATGTCATTGTTCCTGCTCCTGGCTTTGGAGAGCCTTGTTGCAGAGAGTATGGAGAGTCTTGACCTGAGAGTAGAAGTCTGCGGTGATAGGAATGGATCTGAGATATGCCACACACTCCCGATATTGCTGAGCCTTGTAGAGGGTCTCGGCACGCTGGATAATGGACTGGGCGTTGTGACGGTAGTAGTCTTCGATTTTTTGTCTGCCTGCGCTCACGAACTTTGCCCAAAGAGGGTCGGTGATGGCGAGCCGCTTGACGATGTGAAGTTGGGCAGCCACGGCATCGCCAGGGACGGTGGCATGCACATCTTTAGTAGCCTGGTGGTATTTGGAACCGTCGAGACGGTTGACGATGGTCAGATAGAGCTGTCCGCGCAGCGAGGTGATGTCTTTGGGAGCCTGACCGGGAGGGACGTCAGAGTTGAGAGTGAGATGAGTCCGGACCTGAAGCACACCACTCGTGTCGCTGGCGAGAGCACCCTGACGAATGAGAGCCTGCTGAATCTTGAGATCGAGCTGCTGGCGCACCTTAACGGGGAGCTCAGACTGAGTATTGGGCTGGAGGGTGAAGACGTGCCTGCCCTGTGCTGCGACTCGGCTGACGCAACACAGGGCAATGCAGAGTATCATCAGTAACCTACTCATTTGCTATCTCAAGGTTAATCCTCTGCCCGTCGCTCAAGACGGCCTTGGCTTTGGCTCCCAACGGTTGAATGAGAGCATTGATAGCCTTGGTGAGAATGCTGCGCACCCTACCAGGTTGGAAGGGGCGGCCGTTGTCGTCGTAGACAGGGACTTTGAACTCCATCTGTATGAGACCATCGGACGAAGAGATGTCGCCGCTGCCGTTTTTGGCAGTATTGACTATCCACTCGCGCAACTCCGTCTCAAGGTCGTTGCCGTTGGTGCCGACCTCCGTGTATGGGTCGATGTCACAGCCCGGGACGATGGTGATACGCACGTTGATCGTGCGCCCCTCCTCGACCATTTGGGCAAATGCGTCTTCAAACTGGGTGACAAAGTCGTTCATGCTCTTAAGCTTGTAGTTGACCTTGTCCTCGCGCGTGAGCTCGTTGTTGAAGTCGGCGGTATAGACGACCTGAGCAATAGTCTGGGCTATCTTGGCCTCCTGAGCCTCGACCGTGATGTTGAGGTAGCCGTTTGACTGCTCCAGCAGACGCACGTAGACGGCGATGTCGGCTCCGCTGTTCTCGACGATGAGCTGCTGTACGGTCTTGTTGCCGTTGCCGCGCGACTTGTCGAGGAGATTGTTGGTCTTGGCATTGCGGACAGAAGCCATGAAGTCCTTGGTGGGATAGCTGTTGTCGGCAAAGAGCTTCTTTATGTGGGCAACGGCAAGGATAGTAGCGTTGTCCGACTTGAGCAGCTCCTCGATCTCCTCTGCGCTGTCTACCGAAGAGTAGTCAGGCATCACCATGACTGTAGGATTGGCAGCCTTAGTGGCATTGCCGCGAATGCTTGGGTCCTGGGCATATAGGACGCTGACGCCCACGACGATGATGGCGAGTATTGCAGTTAGACGTTTCATAGTTTTCCCGTATACGATTGGTTAGTGATTTAGAATCCGAGCTTCTTCAGCCCATTCTTCTTTAGGTATCTGTCGAGTCCGCCCACGTTGACCGTGATGAGGAAACTGCCCCTCTTGGTCTTGGCGCCCTTGTCTTTGATGAGGGGAGCCGCCTGGGTGACGTTCATGATGTAGTCCTTGTATTGCTTCTGGTCGATGAAGTTGTCGAGCTGCTCCGTCTCCTCTCTGAGCAGGGCACTACGCTCACCGGCTATGCCTGTGTAGAGGACCATGCGGACAACTCTTATTTCGGCATCTTCCTTGGCAAGGGCATCATTCTTGCCATATCCGTTGCACGCTATGACGTAGACGCCAGCCGCCTTGTCTTTGACAGAATGCAGCTGACACATTCCGCCGTACTGTACAGGCTTCACCTTCTGAGCTCCTACGGTGAGGGTCATCAGCAACATTACAGTATAAATGAATAGTCTTTTCATACGTATTATTTATTTTTTAGGAATTCCACGAATTTCAAGTGCCGCATGGCTCTGTCATCATTTGTCTGTAACGTAGATTATGCCTGGTTTCACGGCATAATCTGCCATCATTTCGCCGATCTTTTTTGGAAGCTCACAGAGGCTTGAGTTTGGAGTAATCTTCTTTACCTTACACTTACCTATTGCGGTCTCAACGTACTTTTTGTTTGCCTCGTCATAGGCTTTGTGCATGATGTTCAGCTCCTGATTTTCTTTGAGACCCTGATTGGTCCCTGCACTTATCTTATACAATCCTTCCTCCATCCCGAGTCCCTTGGCACGGATTGGGAAATTTGCTCGGAATGCAAACTCAAGATCTCTCTGCAGACCAGCTAAAGCGTTCATTACAGCATCTCGTCTGTTGAGCTTGTAGGTCTGCTGGTTCAATGGAACTTCCTTGGTCTCTACCTTGAACGATGTTACCGTCTTGAGATCAGCATCTTCTCTGTCCTTGACGGTGATTGAGAGAATCACCTGTGAACTATATGCGCGACCTTGTCCACGCAGTTCCTTGATATTTACCTTGACCTGGGTGAGGCTTGCATCAATCACCCAGTCGCTTGCCATAATCTTATTGGCATTTGACTCTATGAGCTTGGCACGCTTTTCATCGTCCATCTGGGCTCCAAAAATACCTTTGAGCTCCTCGTCGTACTGCTTCGCTGTTTCAAAGTCAGTAATAACGAAACGTCTTGAAGCTTTAGCTGCGTCCCATATTACGTCACGCGCATATTGGCAATATGACTCCATATTGGCTTTGGCCATTGCATTTGTCTCAGCTTTGGCTACCATTACAGGATCTGTACACTCTACTTTGTCAAGACGAACAACAATGCTTCCTACGGTTTCTTTTTCTTCTTCTTGTTCCTGGGCAGACACAAAAGTCGCTGTGAGTAATAACAGGGAAAATAGTATTTTACGCATATCTATTTTTTTACGTATAATATTCATAATAGGGCATCACATCAACTTCTTTTGTGTCATACACCCTATTATGAATATTTTTTTCTAAAACCTTATTTTATTTCAGTCTCTTCAATATATCGTTGTTCTTTTCTATCTGCTTTTTGATAGCTGGTACAACCTTGACAATCAGCTTACCTTGCTTGATTACAGGCTTAACCTGAGGACCAAGGGCTATAAGGTTTGTGGGGTTAGAGGTGAGACTTGCGATGCCGAGACCAAGATCCGTTGCACTTGTCACAAGCGGAAGAATCTCTGAGTTCGCGTCCTTGAAGTTCTGCTTTGCCACGCCCGGCTCAATGTCTTCGCCAGTGTTGCGGTTGTAAATGCGCTTGCACACCTGTACTATCTCACCCTCATCATCAACCTCTTCGGTCTCGATTTCTACATATCCGACCTTTTCATATATAACGTTGAGTGAGGCGCAAATACCATTGATGCCAGAGACGACTGCGTCAACATCAGCTATACCTGTTGCCTTGAGCGGCTCGTACGTCTTCATAAACTCGCCATACGCAACAATCGCATCCTTGTCTTTCTGTGCGTCTTTGTCTTTTTTTTCCTTCTTCTTCTTGGCTTTTGCCTCTGCCTTAGCCTTTGCCTTGTCGTCGTCCTGCGCGTTCACGCTCACTGTGCTTGCCATGAAGAGTACTGCAAGCAAGATTAGAATTTTTTTCATCTCTTCTTTACTTTTTTTGTTGTTTTTGTTTGAGTTTTTTTCCCTTAACTGCGTCTTTCTCGAGATTATTGTCAGTTGTTTCGTCGCAAAGATATATCTTTTTTTTGACACTGGCAACATTTTTTCACTTTTTTTTCGTTTCGGGGGAGGGGGAGGATAAAAACTCAAAAATCATCATCGTCAAGCCCCAGCTCGCGACACATATAGCGCACCACCTTCGGAGGAAGCAGCCTGCGCGTAGGCCTGACTCCCATCGCACTAATATCCCGTCTATGCTCCATCATCCAGCGTCGCAGCACCTCAGTACTGATGCCAGCAGCCTGTGCAATTTCTGATTTGGTCTTGGATTTCATTTTTTAGGTTATTAGGTTATAAGGTTTTGAGGTTGTTAGGTAAGGTTATTTTTGAGGTTTTTTGTGAGGTTATTAGGTTTTGAGGTTATTAGGTTATTAGGTTTTAAGGTTATTAGGTTATTTTTGTGAGGTCTTTGGCTTTCCGTTCATTTTTTTGGTCAAAAGTTAAAGGAATAAAACCTTAAAACCTTACCAGCGAAGCGACCTTACCAGCGAAGCGACCTCATAACCTTACAGAGGGGGGGTCTCTCTTCGAAT
>CAMEQD010000067.1:0-5604 GCA_945932615.1 uncultured Prevotellaceae bacterium
TTGTGGGGTGTCGTTTCGTGATTGCGATGCAAAGGTACAACAATTTTTATTATCTACAATACCTTGACGAACTTTTTTTCACAAAAAACATGTTTTATAGCATAAATTCGTAGATTTTGGGCTCAAAAAGACCCTATACACATTATATATAGATACCACTGTGCACCGTTCTCTAAGCCACCCTCACCTGATAAACAGCATCTCCCGATACTTAGGCAACGGCCACAGCTCATCATCAACAATCATCTCAAGCTTATCCACATGACGTCGAATATCCTCAATCAGAGGCGCCACGTTATCATGATACGAGATAGCCTTCTCACGCTCATTCCCCAGCCTATTAGCCACCTTACGCGCTGAGATCAGCGACTGCACATGCTCCACGATATACGAGCTATGAGCCGAGATCCTCTCGATAATAGCCACATTCGTAGCATTCATCACCTTAGCCTGCTCCGCAGGAAACAGTTGTTGAATACGCGCCACATTCTCAAGCAGTTGATTCTGATAGCGCAAAGCCACAGGAACCACATGATTCAAGCACAAGTCACCAAAGATACGCGCCTCAATCTGAATCTTCTTATAGTAAGTCTCCAGTTTAATCTCATTACGCGCCTCCAGCTCAGCCCTCGTCATCACATTCATACGCCCAAACATCTCCACCGTCTGCTCGCTCAGATAATTATCCAACACCAGCGGCGTACTCCCCTCAGTATCCAGCCCACGACGTTCCGCCTCCACCCGCCATTCATCACTATACCCATTACCATCAAAATGAATAGGTCTGCAAATCCTCGCGTCCTCACGCAGCACCGACAGAATAGCATTCGTCTGCTCCACGCCCTCCCCCATAAGCGCGTCCACACGCGACTTAAAATCAGTCAGTTGCTCAGCCATCGCCGTATTAAGCACAATCAGGCACGCAGCACAATTAGCCTGCGAACCCGCCGCACGAAACTCAAACCTATTACCCGTAAAAGCAAACGGACTCGTACGATTACGATCAGTATTATCAATTCTCAGTTCCGGAATCTGCGGAATATCAAGCAACAAACTCTGTTTGCCCGAAAGGTTTAGGATATCATCATCATCACTATCCGCCAGTTTCTCCAGCACATGCGCAAGCTCCGACCCCAAGAACGACGAAATAATCGCCGGCGGCGCCTCATGCGCCCCCAGCCTATGCGCATTCGTAGCCGACACGATACTCGCCTTAAGCAAGCCATTATGACGATACACCGCCATCAGCGACTCCACGATAAACGTGATAAAACGCAAATTCTCCATCGGCGACCTCCCCGGAGCATGCAGCAGCACCCCCGTATCCGTCGACAGCGACCAGTTATTATGCTTACCCGACCCATTCACCCCAGCAAACGGCTTCTCATGCAGCAAGCACCGGAATCCATGCCTACGCGCCACATCACGCATCAGAGCCATCAGCAACATATTATGATCCACCGCCAGATTACACTCCTCAAAAATCGGAGCAATCTCAAACTGGTTAGGAGCCACCTCATTATGCCTCGTCTTACACGGGATACCCAGCTCCAGCGCCCTCATCTCAAGATCCTTCATAAACGAAGCCACACGACGCGGAATACTACCGAAATAATGATCATCCATCTGCTGATTCTTCGCGCTATACTGTCCCATCAGCGTACGCCCCGTCATCAGCAAATCAGGCCGTGCAGCATACAAATCCTCATCCACGAGGAAGAACTCCTGTTCCCAGCCCAGATTCGTCGTCACCCTCCTAACCTCAGGATAGAAAAACCTCGCCACCGCCGTAGCAGCCCTATCCACAGCCTTCAGCGACTTCTTCAGCGGAGCCTTAAAATCCAGCGCCTCCCCCGTATAAGAAATAAACACCGTCGGAATCATCAACGTATCATCGACGATAAACACAGGACTCGCAGGATCCCACGCACTATACCCCCTCGCCTCAAACGTAGACCTGATACCCCCACTCGGGAAGCTCGAAGCATCAGGTTCCTGCTGCACCAGCGATTTCCCCGTAAACTCCTCCACCATTCCCCCATTCCCATCATGCTCCACAAACCCATCATGCTTTTCCGCCGTTCCCTCCGTCAGAGGCTGAAACCAATGAGTAGTATGCGTAGCCCCCATCTCCATAGCCCACCGCTTCATACCCGCAGCAACCGCATCAGCCGTCTTCAAGTCCAGCACAGCCCCATTATCGATGACATCACACATCTTGTCATACACATCCCTCGGCAAATACTTAAACATCTTCTGCCTATTAAAGACATACTTAGCAAAAAACTCACTCGGTCTCTCCACACGATTAGGCACCTCCACAGGTTTCTTGCCAAAAGCTTCACCCACCACTTGAAATCTTATTGTTGCGGACATTTTTTGTAAGGTTATAAGGTTATAAGGTTTTGAGGTTGTAAGGTTATTTTGTAAGGTTATAAGGTTATAAGGTTTTGAGGTTGTAAGGTTATTTTGTGAGGTTATAAGGTTATAAAGTCGCTTTGCCTTTAAGGCTATGAAGTTTAATAGTCGTTTAAAAGACATTTAATAACCGTTTACTAGCAACTAAAGAAAAACCTCTAAACCTTATAACCTCAAAACCTTATAACCTCACCTATTCAACCTCCACGTCTGCCCCTCCTTCGTATCCTTAATCTCGAAGCCCAGTTCAGCCAGATCATCACGAATTTTATCACTCAGAGCCCAGTTCTTCTCAGCCTTAGCCATTTGACGCTGTTCCAGCACCATATCCACCACATGGCCGAAAGCCTCCTCACGAGCCCTATTACTATTCCCAGTCTCCACCGTAAGTCCCAGAATATCAAACGCAAACGTCCTAAACACCTCCGTCAGTTCAGCCACCACCTCAGGTTTAATAGACGCCTTCCTATCCAGCACTAGATTAATCACACGACAAGCATCAAACAACTGGCTAATCACCATCGGCGAAGCCATATCATCATTCATAGCATCATAACAAGCCCGTCGCAAGTCCTCCACAAACCCCATCTCAATCCAAGGCATACCCTTCACCTTCACCCCCTCAGCGATACGTCCCAACGACTTCCAGCCCTCCATCAGACGCGCCAATCCCCTCTCCGCACTCAGCAAAGCCTCATTCGAGAAATCCACCGTACTACGATAATGAGCCTGCAAAATAAAGAACCTTATCGTCATCGGCGAATACCCACGCTCCAGCCGCTCATGCTCCCCCGAGAAGAACTGCGGCAAAGTAATGAAGTTATTATACGACTTCCCCATCTTCTTGCCATCAATAGTAATCATATTGTTATGCATCCAATACGACACCATTCGCTTTTTCTGACTCGCCATAGCCTGCGCAATCTCACACTCATGATGCGGGAACACAAGATCCATTCCCCCCCCATGAATATCAAACTGCTCCCCCAGATACTTACGTCCCATCGCCGTACACTCACAATGCCATCCAGGAAATCCCTCACTCCAAGGACTCGGCCAATGCATGATATGCTCAGGCGCAGCCCTCTTCCAAAGAGCAAAATCAGCCTGGTTACGCTTCTCCCCCACCCCAGCCAGCGAATCACGACTCGCATCCTTGATATTCTCAAGGCTACGCCCCGACAGAACGCCATATTTGAAATCACGATTATAACGCTCGATATCAAAATACACCGAGCCATTACTCTCATACGCATAACCATTATCCAGAATCTCCTTCACCAGCATCTGCTGCTCAATGATATGCCCCGTAGCATGCGGCTCGATCGAAGGCGGCAAGCAATTCAGCGCAGCCATAGCATCATGAAAGCGATTAGTATAATACTGCGCCACCTCCATAGGCTCCAGCTGCTCCAGTCGCGCCCTCTTGGCAATCTTATCCTCCCCCTCATCAGCATCATGCTCCAAGTGCCCCACATCAGTAATATTACGCACATACCTCACCCTATACCCCAGATGGCGCAAATACCTAAACAACAAATCAAACGTAATTGCAGGGCGCGCATGTCCCAGATGCGCATCCCCATACACCGTAGGCCCACACACATACATACCCACACGCCCCTCCACCAAAGGCTTGAACAACTGCTTCTGGCGCGTCAGCGTATTATAAATCACAAAAGGTTGAGACATCATAAAGCAAAAGAATTAAATAATTATCGCACGCAAAGTTACAAAAATATAACATAAAAGCACCCCTACCACAAGCAAAAAGTACCAATTAGCCCCCACAAAACTTGTTTTTATCAACACATAATAGTAACTTTGCACCCCAAGACAAGCAAAAAACCGACGACAATGCACTTCAGCGAGAAATACTATCCCCAACAAGGCATCACCGCCCAGACCAGCCACTACCAAGCCCCCAACGGCATCGACGAATACCACGTCATCCTCCACGTCGAGCCCCGCGACCAGCCCTTTCCCCAGCAGCTCCAGCGCCTCTACGCCATCGAAGACCAGCTCCCCACCGAGCCCCAATACCAAGGCGCCCAATACATCCTCAAGCGCTACTTCCTCAGCGACAGCACCAACCAACAGCCCCACCTGCGCCACCAGCCCCACATCGCCCAGTCCTACATCCAGCAGCAGCCCCTCGACGGCAGCAAGATAGCCGTCTGGATGTACCTCCAGCGCGGCACCACCATCACCACCCGCCACGACACCATCATCTCCAGCCACAACGGCTACCACCACCTCTGGAAGATGAACATCCACCACCCCCACGGCGACAGCTACCAGCAGACCAGCCACATCCTCCAATCCTACACCGCCACCCTCAGCCAATTCGGTGCCACCCTCGAGCGCAACTGCCTCCGCACATGGTTCTTCGTCCGCGACATCGACACCCAATACCACGGCCTCGTCCAAGCCCGCAAGCACCACTTCGCCACCCAAGGCCTCACCCAAGACACCCACTACCTCGCCTCCACAGGCATCCAAGGCCTCCCCTCCGACACCAACGCCATCATACAAATGGGCACCTACGCCATCACAGGCCCCTCCTACCGCCAAGAGCAGCAACACTACCTCTACGCCCCCACCCACCTCAACCCCACCCACCAATACGGCGTCACCTTCGAACGCGGCGTCTGCATCGAATACGGCGATCGCGCCCACGCCCTCATCTCCGGCACCGCCAGCATCGACAACCAAGGCCAAGTCCTCCACGTCGGCGACATACGCCAGCAAACCCATCGCATGTGGGAAAACGTCGAAGCCCTCCTCGCCGAAGCCCACATGACCTTCGACGACGTCATGCACAACATCGTCTACCTTCGCGACACCGCCGACTACCCCCTCGTCCACCAGATGTTCCAAGCGCGCTACCCCCACATACCAACCATCATCGCCCTCGCCCCCGTCTGCCGCCCCACATGGCTCATCGAGATGGAATGCATCGCCGTCAGACAAAGGACAAACAAAGACTTAGTAGATTTCTAAAACAAAAGACAGTGTCAACAAAAGCAGTATACAAAGATACTTGGCAAAGTATGTAGAGATAAATGACAAAGTATGTAGAGATAAATAGCAAAGTATGTCAACATACTTAAAAACTCCACTCTACATAATGTCTTTTCCTGATTTCACTAGACACTTTTTTCTTTCATTAACTGAAACAGTAGA
>CAMEQD010000068.1:0-5381 GCA_945932615.1 uncultured Prevotellaceae bacterium
CTCACAAGCGAAGCGACCTCACAAGCGAAGCGACCTCACAAGCGAAGCGACCTCATAACCTCACTAATCATCTATCTTCGGTCCCTTGAGCTTGCTTGTGGCTTTTACGGTCTTGAACTCGGCTTTGGTGCCTGTGAGTTTGTCTTTGAGCTCGGTGGCTTGCTTGATGGTGGTCTTGGAGTCTATCTCTGTCGTTTCGGATTTTTGGGTCATCTTGCCGCCTTCGAGCTTGAGGGTGGCTTTGTCTTCGCCTTGGGTCAGGCTGATTGAGGTCTTGGCTGTGCTGGCGAGCTTGTCGGTCTTGAGGGTGATGCTCTGGCTCTTGTCTTCGTCTTTGATGTTGCCGAGGACGATGTCGGCGGCTTGGAGGGTGAGCTTGGTCTCGGCGGCCATCTCTTTGTCGCTGCGCTTGCCGCTGTCTTGGTCGATGTCTTGATCCATGGCGTGGAGGGTGATGTCTTTGGCGTTGAGGGTGATGTCGCCCATGATTTTGCCGTCGGTGGTCTGGGTGGCGCCCATGTCGATGTGCTCCATGAGGACGCTGAGGCGTGAGTCTTTGGCGACGGCGGTCTCGGTGTATTTGTCTTTTCCTTCTTCTTGCTTGACTTTTTGGTCTATGCCTTGGAGGAGGACGGTCTTGGTGGTGATGGTGACGTGGCCTTTGTCGCTGAGCTTGGCTTCGCTTTCTCCATTGTTGTCGGGCTGACCGGGGGCGATGGTGTCTATGTTTAGCTGCTGGGTGCTGAGATTGATGTCGCTGCCTTCGATGAGTTTATGCTCGTTGTCGTAGCTGCTGACTCTGACGTGGGGGGCGTTGATGGTGAGGCCTGCATTGGCGTGGGTCTTGACGTTGTTGTCGCCGTCGCGGGTCTCGATGCTTATGCGTTCGCCTTGGATTGTGACTTTCGAGGTGTTGACGTCGTCTTTGAATTGGGCTTCTTTGGCTTGGAGGTCGTCTTTCATCTGGGTGAGGGCTGCGTGGGTGCGTTTGCTCTCGGCCCATTCGGAGACGGTCTGTATGTATGCGGTGACGTGGCTGATGAGGGCTTGCTCTTTGAGCTTGTATTCGTTCTGGAGGATTGACATCATCTGCTGGTTGGTACGTAGGTCGGATTCGGACTTGAGCAGGTCGTCGCTGAGGTTCATGAGGTTTTCGATGGTGTCGATGCACTGGTCGATGTCCTGACGCTTTTTATCGGCGGCGGTCTTGAGCTCGTTGATTCGGGTGTCGCAGATGGCGATTCGTTCTTCTACGTGACGTTTTTTTTCTTTACATGAGGGGGTGGCCTGGAGGTTGAGGGCTGAGTCGGTGATGAGGGATATGCCGTTGCCGAAGAGGGCTTCGTCGGCGAAGCTGCCTTGGTCGTTGGTGGCGCTGATGCCGACGCCGCGGGATTGTAGCTTGATGCTGGAGGTGGCTTCGATGGTGTTGGTGAGGCCGTCGCTGCCGGGGTTGACGGCGATGTGTTCGATGGTGGGGGCTTTGGTGCTGATGGTGCCGCCTGGTCCTACGCCGTGGAGGGAGAGGGTGTTGCTGCGTATCTCGATGAGGTTGTCGCTGCTGATGAGGTTGCCCATGGGATCGACGTTGCCGATGATGATGTGGGGGGCGGAGAGTATGAGGACGTTGTCGTCGTGTATGTAGCGTTTGGCCTTGGAGAGTTCGAGGGCTTTGGTGCACGCGTCGTAGACGTCGTCTTTGCGTTTCTGTATGTTGTCGAGATCGGCTTGGATCTGATCGGTCTTGTAGGTATCGAGGGCGGCCTTGAGGGTTTCTAACGGGGTGCTCATAGTCGTTGTGTGGGGATATGGTGTATGTATTATATGGTGTGTGTGTCTCTACTCGTCTTTCTTGCTGATGATGCTGAGGCTGCGGAGGGCTTGAAATGTAAATGTCTCCTTGCTCAAGAATCCTACTGTTGCTTCGTTGCCCATATTCGTACTCTGATTTCTGTTTGAAATGCTTGACTCAACGCTGCAAATTTATAAAAATTCTTTGACAAGCGTAGGGTTTTGCATACAAAATGCTTCTTTATGACATGAAAAAAATTGCTGCTCGTCTTAGCCTATCTCTACGTATCTGATGCTGTGTGGGGTCTCCACTCTGAGTACTTCCTCGGGAGGTATGCCTAACTCGCGCAGGGTGAGGTGGCGTAACTCGCCGTCGAGGCTTATGATGCACTCTTCGCTCTGTGTGAACTGGCTCAGGGGGTAGCGTCTGAGTGTGGGGTGTGTGGAGATGAAGGTCTCTACCTCGTGTGCTGGCAGCCCTACTTGTATGCGTTGCCCTGTGGGGACGTGCTCTATGTGGGCGACGTAGGGTTCGTTGAGGAGCAGACGTCCCTCGCCGATGGTCGTGCGGAGGTCTCCTACCCTACTCTCGGGGCTTATCTCTGGGAGGGTCTCTATGGGCTCCCATACGTCGTGGAGGGGGCAGTCTTCGTCCCAGGCATGGAGGGCGATGCGTCTCATGGTGAGGGTCTCTCCGTCGTAACTGGCGCCTTTGGGCCACGGGGGTGTGCGTGTGCCTTCTTGTACCATCATTGCTCCGATGACGGAGGCTATGATGGGGGTGGTGGGGGCATGGCCTGCCTGCTCCTGACGTCGTATTATCCCGGAGCAGGGCATTCGCTTGCGTAGCTCTTCGAGTGCTTCTTCGCCCAGGGAACAGGCGTAGCAGCTGTGTCGGGGCATGAATGTGCGCACGGTGCCTTCGAGATTGAGTATGCCTCCGTCTATCATCACCTTGCCTGCTCTGAGACACAGGCGTTGTAGGCAGTATCGTGACCAGCGGCTGTCGAGACATGAGAAGATGATGTCTGCCTTGCGAATCGTGCCTAAGCCTACGTCGTGGCAGATATTGCCTTTGATGGCCCTGACGTGGGCATCGGGATTGATGCGCAGGATTGCCTGTCGTGCCACTTCGACTTTTGGCCTGCCTATGTCGTCGGGGGTGAACAAGATGGAGCGGGTCAGATTGCTCTTCTCGACTTCGTCAAAGTCTACAATGCAGAAATCTGAGACGCCCATGAGAGCGAGGTTTTTTATAACTTCGTTCCCAAGGGCGCCACAGCCTGCTATCAATGCCTTGCGTATCACTGTGTGACTACTTGGAATGTGCCGTCGGCCTTGCCCTCTACGATGTCTCCGCTCTTGACTTTGCCCGAGATGATGAGCTTGGAGAGGGGCTGGCGTATATATTTGCGGATATTGCCGATTATCTGGCGTGCTCCGTATTGTGGGTCGAAGCCCATCATGGCGAAGGCTTTCTTGGCTTCGTCGTCGAGACGTAGTGTGATGTTCTGCTCTGCGAGGAGTTTGTCGAGACCGCGCAGGTGTATCTCGAAGATTTGCACTACGGTCTTCTCGGTAATCGGGGCGAAGGGCACTATCTCGGTGAGGCGCGCGAGAAACTCCGGACGGAAATAGTTTTGCATCGTCTCCATCATCTCGGCTCCAGTGGGGACGTCTCCGCGCAGGAAACGCTCGGAGATCTCCTTGCTGCCTATGTTGGAGGTGAAGAGTATGATGGCGTTTGAGAAGTCTCCTACTCGACCCAGGCGGTCATGTAGCTTGCCTTCGTCGAGTATCTGGAGGAAGAGGTCGAAGACGCTCTTGTGGGCTTTCTCTATCTCGTCAAACAGTACTACGGCGTATGGGGTCTGGCGTATCTTGTTGACGAGCAGACCTCCTTCTTCGTAGCCTACGTAGCCCGGAGGTGCGCCGTAGAGGAGTGCGACGCTGTGCTCCTCCTTGAACTCGCTCATGTCGAAGCGTAGGAGTGCGGATTCGTCGCCGAAGAGGAACTCTGCCAGGGTCTTTGAGAGCTCGGTCTTACCTGTACCTGTGGGGCCCAGGAAGAAGAATGAGCCCATGGGCTGGCCTTTCTTGTTGAGACCTGAGCGTGACTCGAAGACGCTGTCGATGACTTTCTTGATGGCATGGTCCTGGCCTATGACGCGGCTCTTCATGGTCTCCTCTGCTCCCATGAGTTTTTCCTGCTCGCCTTGCTGCACCTTGCCCAGAGGCATATTCTTAATCTTTGCGACGATGCGCTCCAAATCGGCACAGGCGAGCGATGTTCCTCCTGCTATCTTGACTTCGCTCATCGAGCGGTCGAGCAGGTCGAAGGCTGAGTCGGGCAAGGCTTTTTCGTTGAGATAACGCTTGGCCAGACGTATGGCGTCTGACATCACTCCCTCGTCTACGCTCACCTTGTGGAACTCTTCGTAGGCTGGCAGGGCTCCGCGCAGGATTTCCATACACATCTCTGCCGTGGGCTCTTCTACGGTGAGTTTTTCCAATTTTGAGACTACCTCGCGGTCTGTCTCGATGTTCTTGGTAAAGCCGTCGATACTTGCTGTGCAGAGTAATTGCAGCGAGCCTTTGGTGAGCTCTTGCTTCAGGAGTTGGGCACAGCCGTAGAGCTGGCCTTGCTTGTCGAAGAGTTTGTCTATTCCTTCGATGATCAGCACCGTGGCTCCGTTTGTCTTTTCTTCGACGGTTGTGATGATTGTCTTGAATCTGTCGTCGATTTCGCCTTTGTACTGGGCGTCGCTCGTCAGTGCCGCAAGGTCTACTTCGTAGGCTCTGGCTCCCTGAAGGAACTCGGGGACTTGACCCGATGCCAGTCGTGTGGCGAATGCTCCTATGAGGGCTGTCTTGCCTACGCCTGCCTCGCCTGTGATGAGCAGATTAGACTTGTAGCGGCGTCCCAAGGTTTCGTAGATGATCTGAAGTTCGTCGTCGAAGCCTATGATTGTGCCTATCTTGCCTTCCTGCACTTGGCGTATCTTGTCGATGCAGTACTTGTCGATATTGCCTGCTCCTCCCTTGGGGGCGGCACCCGGAGTCGGCACGAATGCCGGTTGGGCTGCGTCTTTGCCTGCTCCCATCTTGTCGCATATCTCCTGAGCTGACAGGGGGAGCGTCTTGAGCTGATCAAAGGTGAAGCCTACACCTGGGGTGACCAAGGCTGCAAGCACACAGACCTCGTTGGTCTCATCAAGTCCGAACTTGTCGCGATACGAATCTGCTTCATGCATCACTTCCTCAGCCTCTGCACTCATGTCCAGCACTCGCCCAGGGCGTGCGGCACGCGGTGCAAGCTTGCATTGCACGTCTGCCCAATCCAGCAGATAGTAGTAGTCCTTGTCTAATGTTGACTCTACGAATGACACTAATCCTACATCCTTGTGTAAGGCTGCCTTAAACAGGTGCGCCGGATGAATGGCATCACTCACATACTCTTCGGCGTATGAGCGTGCTATGCTTTCAAGTCTTTCCATTTTTTTGTTGGTTGTTGTTTGGTTGTTTGGTTGGTTCTTTGTTGTTTGGTTGGTTGGGGCTTTTGTTGTTTGGTTGGTTGTTTGGGGATTTTG
>CAMEQD010000069.1:0-5093 GCA_945932615.1 uncultured Prevotellaceae bacterium
TATATCATCGAGCTGAAATACCTCAAGAGTCAGGCTTCGGAGGCTGAGGTGCGGGTGGCGGTGGAGCAGGCCAAGGCTCAGGTTTGCCGCTATGCCGATACGGTCAACGTAAACGAGCATATCGCTACGACCAGGCTCCACAAGGTCTACGTGGTATATCGCGGTGTGGAGATGGTAGCGTGCGATGAGGTTTAGAATGTGACGCTGTCTGCCGTGCCTGCTATGGTCTCGCTGACTGATGTGCGTGAGGTGTTTTTCTTCGTTTCGCTGTCGGCTTGATACTTGGCGTAGGCCTTCTCGATGTCTTTGTAGACGTCGTCTTTGAGTTGTGTGGCCATGTCGAGGTGGTTGGAGCGCGACTCTTTGAGTTGGTCGAGCTGTTGCTGGAGGGCTTGGGGGTCACCGGCGGCGGAGCGGGTGATTCTGGCTGTATACTGGGTGTAGGTCCGCTCTATGCGCATCTTGCATTGGTCGTAGAGGGCGTCGACGATGTCTTCGGTGGCGTCTTTGCGATCCTTGGTCATGTCGGGCATGGTCATGAGTATGTAGTGAAACGGCTCCTGGTCGTCTGTGCGTCCTTCTTCTTCGACTTCGGGGGTGGTGTACTTGACGAGGGGGTGCTCCTCGTAGAGGGCTTGCATGATGGGAACGATGTAGTCCTGGCTCTTGGGGTAGACTTCGATGCGGTCTTTGTACTCGCGCTCGTCGGGGATTATGATGTAGGCTACGTCTTCGATGCGCTTGGGCTCGCCGTCGCCTATGTATATCTCTACGTCGAGCAGGGAGGTGACGTCGGCTTTGATGTCGAGCTGGCAGTATTTGTAGGACATGGTGGCTATGTGGCCCATGAATTGTGAGGTGTAGGACATGTTTTTTGAGGTTATAAGGTTATAAGGTTATTTTGTAAGGTTATAAGGTTTTGAGGTTTTGAGGTTTTGAGGTAAGGTTTTAAGGTTATTAGGTTTTGAGGTTATTAGGTAAGGTTTTAAGGTTATTAGGTTTTGAGGTTTTGAGGTAAGGTTTTAAGGTTATTAGGTTTTGAGGTTTTAAGGTTTTGAGGTTATTGCTTTCTGCTCGGTTCTGAGATTAAAGGTATAAAACCTTACCAGCGAAGCGACCTTAAAACCTTACCAGCGAAGCGACCTCACAAGCGAAGCGACCTCACAAGCGAAGCGACCTTAAAACCTCAATGATATCCCCATTATACTATTGAGTGACTGGGTGCGTATGTAGCTGAGGAAGGTCTCGCGGAAGGGGTTCTCGTTGTCTTGCCATTGGGTGCCTGACTCGGAGAGTTCCAGGGTCTTGTTCTGGGTGTTGCTGATGACGAGGGTGCCTCCGTTTTGGGCTATGTCGGAGTAGGCGCGGGGACCTGCTTCACCGTTGCGGTTGAGGAGTGTCTTCCAGCTGGCGAGTCCGAAGCGGTTTCCGGCTGGCCCTGCGAAATTGGTTGCGAGGTCGGTGCCGATGTGTGAGGCGCCTGCCCAGAGGTTGGTGAAGAAGCCGCCGTTGTCGTGGCTGAGCTTGGGGCGGAGGTTCTCGTAGAAGGTCTGCCATGATGGGGCGTCGGAATAGTCGGCCTGACCGAGGGTGACTTCCTCCCACTCGTCGGGGTTGTCTGGCTTGCGTTTCATGACTTCGAAGAGGTCTGTCCACTGGGTGGCGGCTTCGTAGAGTAGCTGGCGGTGCATGTCTGTCTGTTGCTGGGCGATGATGGTGTCGCGGATTTTGAGGTCTGCGAGGGTGTCGTTGTCTTCGAGGTGGTTAAAGAGGTTGTCTTGCAGATCGACGATTCGGTCTTTGAGCTTGGTGGCGGTCTCTTTGATCTTGGCTTCGATGTCTTTGGCTCCTTTGGTTTTCTTGAGACACCCGTTGATTCCTTCCATGTAGGCGGTATGGAAATCTTCTGCAATCAATGGGTGTAGGAGGTTGGCCTCTGCGATGATGGGGGACAGCTTTTGCAGGACGTCTTTTTTGGGTGCGGGGGCGGCTTGGTAGTCTGGTAGGGCCTGGCCTGCGGATATTTTCTTCAGGACTTTTATGGGGGTGTTCCATTCTGCCCAGTCACCGTCGAGTGTGGTCCATTCGTCTGTGGTGATTCTATTTTGTAGTGCGTTGATGAGGTTGTACTCGGTGGTGTGGCGGTTACTGATCTCTTCGATGCATTGGTAGACGTATATCTCCAGGTATCTGAGCACGTTTTTGAGGAGTTCGGTTTGCTGGCTTTCTTGTAGGGCTTGCTCGGCTTTTTGGGCTTTCTCGACGATGCTTGCTCCGCTGCTGTTGGTGAGGTCGTCTTTGGTGGTGGCGAGGCGTGAGGTGGGTATGACGGCTTTGCCGTCGCCGACTTCGATGCGCATGTTGCGCTTGGACTTGAGGGTGGAGGTGCCTTCGACGGGGCGCATGAGGCACTCCCAGGTGGAGCGCACGAAGCTTACGTCCAGTATCTTGGCGGTGTCGATGGGCATTCCTACCAAATCGCGCATGACTTTGGTGTCTACGAATGATTTCGCTACTGCTGCGCCGACGCTAGAGGCGATGCCTCCGACGAGTTCGGTCTTGGTGGCGTAGCGTGATGTGTCGGCTTCGTTTTCGGAGTAGGTGGTGATGTTGGTGCCGGACTTGATGGTGACGTTGTTGCCGGCTTCGAGGGTGATGTTTTTGCCGACGAGCTTGATGTCGCCGTTGGGGGCGTTGATGGTGATGCCGGTGAAGGCGTTGATGCTGACGGTGCCGCAGGGACTCTCGATGGTGATCTCGCGCTTGTCGGTGGAGCCTTTGATGCGGTAGATGCCGAGGGCGTCGCCTATTTCTATGCCGCCTTTCCACCTTTGGTCTCCTTCGCCTATTTCGAAGGTCTTGCCCATTTTTTTGGCTATGGCGTTGACGCTGTTCATCATCAGTCCTAATGGGGGTATGAGATTGCTGACAAAGGTGCCTGCGGCGTTGGAGTTGGCGTATTGGTGCAGATTGTCTGTGAATTTTATGTATTGCCCGTTGTGGCCGATAAGGAGGTTCTGTATGTCGGCAAGGTTGTAGTTCTTGTCTAACGAGGGCTCGCCGCGGAAGGTCTGGCGGGGCTTCCAGGGGACGGAGCCGTCGACGTATGGGCATTCGATGTTGCCGTCTTCGTAGTCGAGCATTACGACGCTGCCTGGCTGGAGCATGAAGTTGAAGCCGCCGATGCTTTCTTCGACGTAGGGCTGGGCGACGCGTATCCAGGGGGAGTTCTTGGCTCCGCTGTCCCAGGGATATTTGACTCTCACGCGGTTCATTCTCAGGGGGTCGGCGTTGTCGATGACTTTGGCTTGCAACGGGCCTGTCTTGCGTACGGTTTCTATCTCGGGGGTGTAGGGCGGGTAGATCTTGTCGGTCTGGGCATCGCCTGGCACGGCTTTCAGACTGTGCTCTGCGACGAGGGTCTTCTCGATGCCTTGCAGCTTTACTACTCCGCTGAGCTCGGTGATGATGTAGGGGGTATGGGGATTGTATGGGGTGTGGGTGCTGTCTGAAATCTTTACAGCATCTCCGAGTCCGACGTTGTATGACGTTCCGCTGTAGGTGAGGCTGATTTCGCTGTTTTTTGCCTGACGCTCGTTGGTCGATACGAGATCGTAGAAGGCGTTGAAGAGGTTCTTGGTCTTGTCGGAACTCGAGATGTCGGAGGGCTGAAGCCTGTTGTCCTCTTCGGCTTTGAGGAGTTTCTCAAACTCTTCTTTGTATGTGGCGTTGAGTCCCAGACCGGGGAAATGCCAGAACAGAAGGTCTACGACGGATTCTTTTGCCAGATTTGAGAGGCTGTCGATGTAGGTCGCTCCAGTGAAAAATCCTGAAAGCATCTTTACTACAAGTCGGGCGGCATTGTATCCGTCGCTTGCTTTACATCGGTCTGAGGGCTTCAGCCCGTGCATATATTCGTCGGCGGTGATTGCTGTGTGGTAGCGGTAGCTGGTCTTGTCGGCTTCGGTGCTTGGACTTGTATAGTCGCTGGAAAACATTTCGATGTCGATGGGGGATTCGTCGACGCATGTGTCGATGCTCTCTATGTTGCCTGAGACTTCGAGGGGGAGGGCTGTCTCTTGGTTGGCAAGTATGGCGCGTGTGGCGTCGCTAAGTCCTATGTTCCACTTGCCGCCTTCGAAATAGAGCATCTCACCGCAGCGGTATGCTATGCGGCGTGCGAAGGTGTGGAAGGTCTCGTTGTACTGCACGAGATAGGGTTGGTGCAGCTCGTGTGTCTCTGTGCCTTTCTGATAACTCAGGTGGCACAGCTGGCTGGCTTCAACGGGCTTTTCCCGCAGGGTTAGCTTTTCCTTTACATCGCTGATCACTTTGCTGAAGATTTCTGTGGCGAAGGCACCTTGGTAGGTACGGCAGAAGGGTTTTATGTCGAGAAGGGCATCGAGGCTCTTGCATTTGATGATGACGGTGCGCTTGGAGGTGATTTCGGCTTTGACGCTTTCTACGTAGTAGTTGCGGGCTATGTATATGTAGACGTTGTCTTTCTTGTCTACGATGTCGATGGGACGGTTCTTGAAGTAGGCTTTGACGTCTTTGGCCAGTGTGGAGGGGTTGCTCTCGGTTGCGGTCATGCGGATTGTCACTTCGCATGGGAAGTAGAGACGTTTGTGGTATTCGATGCTTTCGACGTTTAGGGTCTGTGTGACTTTATCGCTTTCGTCTGTTATTTGTATCACCCCCTCTCCTACTCCGAAACTGTCTGTGTCTACGGATTTGGTGGGGTCGCTGACGAAGTTGCCTCCGTTGTCCTTCCTGTACCCTATGCCGTTGGTGTGGTAGAGGTGAAAGGTGATTCGCTTTTGGTCTAACATTCGTTTTAAGGTTTTGAGGTTATTAGGTAAGGTTTTAAGGTTATTAGGTTATTAGGTTTTGAGGTTATTAGGTTATTAGGTTTTGAGGTTATTAGGTTATTAGGTGAGGTTTTGAGGTTCTTGTTCTCTGCTCGGCTCCGAGGTTAAAGGTATAAAACCTTATAACCTTAAAACCTCACAAGCGAAGCGACCTCACAAGCGAAGCGACCTCACAAGCGAAGCGACCTCACAAGCGAAGCGACCTCACAAGCGAAGCGACCT
>CAMEQD010000070.1:0-5084 GCA_945932615.1 uncultured Prevotellaceae bacterium
AGCAAGCAAGCAAGCAAGCAAGCAAGCAAGCAAGCAAGCAAGCAAGCAAGCAAGCACTTTCTTTGATTTATAATGTTCGCGCGAGCCTCCCGCTTGCGTTGAACAATTACTTGCATCACCCCCTCAACGGGCAAGACATAGGCTTGCCCGTTGAGGGGGTGATGCAAGTCGTGCCTCGTAGCTTTATTAATTTCCTAAATATAATTAATCACAAAATCACAAAACAATCATGAGAAAAATTTATCTTTTATTGCTCACACTGCTGTGTGCAGTGGGGGGCGTGTTGACTGCTAACGCAGGATTTAGGATTCCTTACAAGTCAAGTGGTTATTGGGAGGCTTTCAATGGTACAGTGCCAACGGAGTTGCAAACAGCGTTTGAAACTCACAAAACTGGTAATAAACACATTTCGACTACGGAAGGACAACCTTCGACTACGGGAACTTTACATTACCACTCATGTCCTGTGACTGTAACAAAAAATGGCGATATTACCGTCACATTGACGTATACCAATGGTGGTAAGATGTTATACATTATGGGTGTAGAATTGGTTCAAGGTAGTACTGTCGTAAAATCTGACTACCATGTAGGTTCTTCTGGTTCAGATCATGACCGCAATGCATATATATTGTCTGGTGTGACCGCTGGTGATTATGATGCACGTTTTTATGTTTGCAATGATTCTGGTACGGATCACCCACTTAGCGGTTCTAATGGTATTGTGACGTTTGATGGGGCTATATCTTTGAGAAACAGTACGACTCCTTCACTTACTACCACTAAGTTCGTTCGTATAAACAATGTTGGACGTAGTGGCAATAAACTAACTTCAAACTCAGGTACGCTCCAATCAAAGTCTGGAGTTAGTGACGATGATCCAAATGCATATTGGGCATTAGAGAGTACAAGCGATGGTAAGTATTATCTGAAAAACTGTATGACTAGAACATATGTAAAGAACGTAACTGAAGATAATATAGCATGGACATTGTCAGGGGATGATGCAAAAGTTTCATGTACCATCGAAACGTATTTAGAGGCCTATGCTGGTGATCCTGCAAAATACGCGTTCTGCTTTGGCTCAGATGCTAAAGATTATATGCACGACCCAGGGCATACTGATAATAAAGTAGTTAGGTGGTTGATTAACGAGACTCCAACACAATGGACTATTTCAGAGACAGAGTATGATGTAAATACCACATTTGTACAAGTTACATATAATTACATATTAAACAATGTTCAGAAAGCAACTGAGACGAAGTATGCTGCTGTAGGTGGAGCTTATCCAGAGGTCAGCAATAGCTTACCCTATGGAATTACGGCAACCAAGCCTGAAGGTACTGTTTCTGAGACAGTAACTGAAAATATTATATTAGGTGTTGATTTACCGTTCCAGGCATATAATGACTATGCTTCAATCCGTCAATGGTATTATGTGAATATTAGAGATACTGATCCTACTTATTTGAAGTATGAGAATGGTGTGAATTACATCAAGGCGAGGGACGCAAAGAGTGTGATAGATGGACTTAGAGCCGATGATGAATTAGATGCATATTCTTGGGGCTTCATTGGTAATCCGTACGAGATGAAGATAGTCAACAAAAAGAGTGGTGCGACTATGGTTCTTTCTTCGCCTGCAGCGCCTACAGGCAATCAAAATGATGGTCAGATTGCACGCATGGTGGCTGAGGAAGGAGCTACCGGCAACACAACCTGGACATTACAGAAACCGACTCATGCCGATGCTGCCGCAGGAGCTTTCTATATCCAGCACCCCACTGCGACGTCTTATGCTTTCAATCGTCAGAATAAAAATGGAGTAAATACAGTGTGCTATTGGAATAATCGCGATACTGGTTCTGCAATCCAGGTCGTTGCACGTCCAAGTTTGCAAGAAGAAATGAATGCCTTGATTGCACAAGCCACAGCGAAAGAGGCTGCTGCTCGTGACCGCGTTGGTACAACAGTAGGTAAAGTTACGGAAAGTTCTTATAATGCTCTTAAGGCTGCAATTGATAATGCAAATACTACTACTACTACACGCGCTGATATTAATGCTTTGAAGGATGCATGCGATGCACCAATATCAATTGTACTGCCCGATCCAAGTAAGTATTATGAGATTAAGAATCCTAAACGTTCAAACCAGAAAATTTATATTGGTGACAATGGTTCAATGTACTTTGCTAATCTGAATAATAAACTGAGTACTGTATTCATGTTTGAGGAAGCAGGTGATGGGAAGTTCTATATGAAGGGTGTTGAGAGAGGCACCTATTTGAACTCTAATAAAGGTCATGGGGGAGGTCAAGAAACAGCAAAAGGTGAGACTAAATCTGTAAAGGTTAGCGTAGCATCGATGGACATTGAAGATTTGGTTTCAATTACTCCCGAGGGCGGTGCAATGATGCATGCTGATGCAAACTATGGTACGGTAGTAGGTTGGAATAATGCAGATCCGGAGGGTGCTTCTGCATGGCGTATAGTAGAAGTTGATAATTTGTCAGAACGTCCGTATACTGTAGCTGTGACAGGTGCAAAATGGGCAACCATGATGCTTGGGTGCAGTGTAACCATACCAGATGATGTTGTTGCCTATGCAGTCACAGAAGCAGGAACCACGGCGAAACTGAAGAAAGTGACAGGTTCAATTCCAGCAAACTATGGTATCCTGATAAATGCAAGCGAAGGAAACTATGACTTCAAGTTCGCATCATCAGCCACAGTTACTGAGCCTTCTATACTCAGTGGAACAATATGGACGCAGAACGTAACTCCAGGGGCAGGTAAGACATGCTATGTACTTGCTGTGAACGATAGCAACGTTGGATTCTATAAGGCTGCTCTTAATCAGAATGAAGGTAAATCTTTCGTAAATAATGCCAACAAGGCTTACTTGTCATTGACTACTGGCTCTGCTCCTAACCCAGCTCGCATCCTGACCTTTGATTTCGACGACAACGCCGAGACTGGTATCAACGCAGTAGAGATTGAGGAGGCTGCTCCAGCCAACGCTGCAATCTATGACCTCAGCGGTCGCCGCGTACAGAGCGCGAAGTCAGGCCTGTATATCATCAACGGCAAGAAAGTAATCAAGTAATCATCAAAAATACGAATAATACAATGAAGAAAGCATATATCGCCCCAGCTACGGGGGTATACAATGTCGGTGCTGCAAGTATCATAGCAGCAAGCACAGGCGACACTATGAGCATTTATAGCTCTGATGATACCAAAGTTGATACATCAATAAATGGCGGAGTAAACCAGCTCGGTCGCGAGGATAACGCTGGCTCAAACATCTGGGACAGCGAATGGTAAATAAAATTTTCTCATTGTTGAGAAATGTTTTGTTAATTGATGTTGGCAGGGCCGCCCGTGAGGGTAGCCCTGCTTTTGATTTTTATTAAAAAATCTGTTGTAACCGCTTATTTCGTCAGCCTCTCTATCTTGCACGAATGCTGTTTCGTCTCCTTGTCGTAGTTAATGCCTACGAGCAGGATTTCGCCAGTATACTCCGCAATCTTCGCAGGGTAGTCCTTCCTTCTGATTTGGTCGAGTGCAGTATCGGCAGACTGACCGAACTTCAGCTCGATGACGAGAGCAGGCTTGCTGACATTGCGGCGCGGTATGAGGACGAGGTCGGCATACCCCTTGCCCGTAGCATACTCGCGGTGAATGATATACTCATTCTTAGCCCAGATATATGCTACAGACAGTACGCAGGCCAGAGAGTTCTCATCGTTGTAGGACAAGATGCTGGTGTTCTCGTCGTGCGCCAAGTCGATGGCACGCTCTACGGCCTGTGCGTTGCCAGCGATGGTTGCGTCGAGCAGAGCCCGAGAATTTTGAATGGTCTTGACCAGCGGCTCCCAAGACGTAGCCTTGATGGCATTATTCATCTCGTCAGCCACCTCCTTGTTTGGCATATAACACTCCTGAGCCTCCCAATCATAAGCCAGATAGCCAAGATGAATCAGCACGGTAAGCACATCATTCCTGCTCCTGATGATGCTCATGTCGTTGCAGAACTCAGTAGTGTCTACATACACCCTCTCGCCAGCCAGCATACGAATGACATCGTCCTTCAGCCCGTCGTAGTTCATCTGTATGTAGGTAATGACAGAATCGTAAGCCCCCGTAGTAGTCCAGAAGCTTTTGCATACTCCACGCTGCAAAGCTTTCATCACGGAATACGGATTGTAGATAGACCTCTCGCTGCCGATATTATATCCGTCGTACCACATCTTGAGATTCTCCATAGATGCGTTGTGCTTTTCAGTCAATGCCATCACCTCGTCTTCGGTAAAGCCAAAGCACGAAGCCATGAAAGCAGGGTCGACCATCGAATACTCGCAAAAGTTGTTGAGTGCAGACTCCGTATTGTACTTCTTGATAGGCAGAATGCCCGTGAGGTAAGCCCCGGCAAAGACTTCGTCAGAGTCTTGCGTCTTAAACAGACGTCTGAGCAGCATGACATACTCATCGAGTACGGTAGGTGAGATACTCTCAGGGTCGCCCTTCATCTTATGCCTCTCGGGAAACTCCCTGCAGATAGCGTCCCACTCGTCAATGATAAAGAAGAACTTCTCGCCCGTAGCATTGTGTACAGCAGAGAGCACGTCCATGAGGTCTGAATTGTCCTTGTATCTTACGTCGGGGAAGGCCTCTTTCAATTCGTATATAATCTCGCTCTGAATAGCCCGCACGATATTCGCCCTAAGCTCAGGCCGTGCGGTGAAAGACGTCACGTCAAGATAGAGAACGCTATACTTGTTGAGGTAAGTCTCAAACGAAGCGTCCTGTTCGGCCTTCAGCCCCGAGAACAGTTCGCGAGAGTCGCACGACTTGTCGTAGTATGCGCACAGCATCTTAGCTGCCATCGACTTTCCAAATCTCCGACAGCGTGTCACACAACTGTATCGGCTCTCAGAGTTGAGCGTAGCGTTGACCAAAGGTATCAGCGACGACTTGTCGACATACTCATGACTCACGATGTCGTGGAATTCACTATTGCCTCTATTTATATATGTACCCATAATATAACTACAGATGCAGGAGAGATTACCCCACAA
>CAMEQD010000071.1:0-4962 GCA_945932615.1 uncultured Prevotellaceae bacterium
CAAGCAAGCAAGCAAGCAAGCAAGCAAGCAAGCAAGCAAGCAAGCAAGCAAGCACACTCTTTGATTTATAATGTTCGCGCGAGCCTTCCGCTTGCGTTGAACAATTACGTGCATCACCCCCTCAACGGGCAAGCCTATGTCTTGCCCGTTGAGGGGGTGATGCACGTCGTGCCATGTCACTTTATTAATTTCCTAAATACAATTAATCACAAAATTACAAAACAATCATGAGAAAGTTTTATTCATTATTGCTCATGCTTTTGGTATCCGTTGGAGCATGGGCACAGGAGCAGGCGCAGTTGAACATTCAAGTTTCGACTGATGCAAACAAGCATTATTATGCAATCAAAAATCTAAGGGGTAATGTTTATGCTGCTTATTCTGGTGCAAACCAAAAGATTGCGTTGTATCCAGGTATTACAAGCAAGGCGAATCTTTTCTATTTTAAAGCAGGTGACGAATCAGGAACCTACAAGATTTATAATGCATTGAACGATAAAGCATGTACGGAAACGAATAGTTGGGGTGACACAGGTATTGACTGGTATATAAAAGAGTCAGGAAATACTACGCATACTGGTTTTGCAATTTCTAAAGTAAGCGATTTGACTCAACAACAGTCTTGGAATAATGAATCAGGACAGCATAAGAGAGTGGCATACTGGGATGGTAATGATATAGGGTCTGTTTGGGCATTTGAAGAGGTTAGTGATATCAATACTGCTTCCATAACATTTTCTAATGCCTCAGAGAAGACCTTATATTGTATAAGAAATCTTAGGGTAGACAAATATGCAAATTATGAATATGCTGGAGCTCAATTTACTGAAATAAATAATCCTGCTATCGGTACATATTTCTATTTTGTTGAGGACGAGAGTGAAACTGAAGCTCCTGAGGGATATGTGGCATGTCGTGTATACAGTGCCCTCAACTTGTTGCCTGTAGAGAATCCGGCGAGTGGAAATATGACACCAGATGGAAAGTTGTATTACCTTGGAATTCATGAGAATGCAAGTTGTGGCTATGTGCTCCGTGCGGCAGGTGAGGATGGTGCCTCATGGAATGATGCAAATGGAACACATGTTACAACCTATGGTTTTAATGATACTGGTTCTATTTGGGCTATATGTGCGACAAACAAGATAATGTCACAGGTGGAGGGAGAAATGCTATCTTATATTAATAGTACGGTAACGGAGATAAATGACGCTGCAAGAGCAAGCTATTTCTCTTATCCTTCGGATGCAACACAGAGCGCCTTGAATGCAGTTTCAGGCATAAAAACTTTCACTTATGCACAAAAGTGTGATGCTTATACTAAAGTAAAGAAAGCGTACGCTACTATGACGAGTGCGACAAAAGGGACGGCGGCACCTGCTGTTGGAGATATCATTCGTTTGAAAAATAGAAACTATGGAAGTTTCTTGACTCATACGGGAACCAGTCTAGAAGGTACGACAAATTATATCGGTAATCAAAATACTTTGTGGAAGGTAGTTGCAGGAGATGGTACAAACGTAAAACTTCAAAATGTTGCTACGAGTAAGTATATTGGAGAAATTCGTAATAGTATTAACGTTGCTATGGTGGAGGAAGCATCAGCCAAAATGTTTGCAATAACAAATCAGACTGCATGTTATGGCGTTATTAAAGAAACGACAGGTGGTGGCTATGCTTATGCCCATATCAATGGAAGCAATAAGTTGGTAGGTTGGGAGCCTGGAGCAAATGCTTCACAATGGATATTGCAAATATATACTCCTAAAGACGATTTGATAGATTTAATTAGCCAGACCAATGCGAAGTTTGGTACTTCTATTGGTTTGTACGCTCCAACAGCAGAGTTGACAACAGCAGTAACAGCAGGACAGGATCTGGTTAACAATGATGCTGCATCTGCTGATGAAATTAATGGTGCGATAGATGATATATTGGGTAATATTCCTGAAGATCTTGTGTTGAATACGCCACAAACAGGAAAATTCTATCGCCTACAGAATGCAAAATCAGGTAAATGGTTGTCAGGAGACTATTCAACAATCACAGCAGAAACCGACAAAGATGAATTGGCTACAGTCTTCTATGTTGGTGAAAATAATGAACTCTTGTCATACAAGGGAGGTAGATATTACAATTGTGAATCCAAGGGCTATACGAATATAGGTGTGTCACACATAGGATACTTTGAACTTGCAGTAGGAGGTCCATCTGCAGGAATAATAACATATAAGAATAATGGCTATTATGTGTATGGCGCGAAAGCAGACTCAAATTTGGATAGAGGTTCTGGCACTGGTACGGATACAGGCTATAACTGGGAAATTACAGAGGTTACATGGCTACCTGTTCCTATGAAAGTAGTTGAAGGTAAAGGTTATGCTACCCTTTATGCGCCTGTGGCTTTGAAGAATTCTGGTCGCGTTGAGGCATACGTTGGTACACAAAACGGAAATGTCTTCTCAATGAACCGTGTTGATGATGAGAAGGACGGAATAATACCTGCTAATACACCTGTAATATTGAAGTACCTCGGAGGTATCGGTGGTTCTACGGGAACTGTTCCGTGTGTATTCCTTGAGATTTCCAACTCAACCAAAACATCAGACTTACCCAATAGCTTAGAAGGCACTTTTGCTGATACAAAGATTAAAGGAGATGCCTATGTTCTTGCTAAACCTACTGATTCTACTTTTGGTCTGTATTTGGCAAAAAAGAACGCACGAACTGATGTCGAGAATGACTCATGGATTAACAATGGCTTTAGGGCTTACTTGCCAGCAGACAATTTAAATGCTCGTTTCTTGACCTTCAACTTCGACGACAACGCCGAGACTGGTATCAACGCAGTAGAGATAGAGGAGGCTGCTCCAGCCAACGCTGCAATCTATGACCTCAGCGGTCGCCGCGTACAGAGCGCGAAGTCTGGTCTCTATATCATCAACGGTAAGAAGGTGATAAAGTAATAGCATAAATAGATAAATTATCTCATTTTTAGTTTTAGTTAAGTTAGGGTCTTACGGGTTAGGACCATGTTCACCCCCTGTAGCCCTGCCGTGAGGCACGGGTGCAGGGAGGGAGGACTAAACTAAGGGACTGAAACTAACCAACAAACAGACAAAAAAAATTACTATGAAGAAAGCATATATCGCCCCAGCTACGGGGGTATACAATATCGGTGCTGCAAATATCATAGCAGCAAGCACAGGCGACACTATGAGCATTTATAGCTCTGATGACACCAAAGTTGATACATCATTAGATGGCGGAGTAAACCAGCTCGGTCGCGAGGATAACTCTGTCTCAAACATCTGGGACAGCGAATGGTAAAGTTTCTCATTGTTGAGAAATGTTTTGTTAATTGATGTTTTGCAGGGCTGCCCGTGAGGGTCGCCCTGCTTTTCCATTTGTATTTGAAAATCTTCACCGCCAGCGCACTAATCTCTTTGCGACGCTCCATTATCCAGCGTCGCAACACCTCAGTACTAATACCAGCAGCCTGAGCAATTTCGAATTTACTCTTGGTTTCATTTTTAAGGTTATGAGGTTATTTGGTAAGGTTTTAAGGTCGCTTCGCTTGTGAGGTTATTAGGTTTTAAGGTTATTAGGTGAGGTTTTAGGGTCGCTTCGCTTGTGAGGTTATTAGGTTTTAAGGTTATGAGTTTTTGAGCTCTCATCTTAGTCTTTGAGGTCAAAGGTATAAAACCTTACCAAGGGGGGCTCTCTTCGAGTTTTGAGTATTGAAGATTTAGAGAAAGACGAGCCCCCATCGCGCGAGAGCAGCAAGCCCGACAGCTTCATCATCAGCGACGTAGCGCGGTCAACGTACGTCACGTCCCAGTTGCAAGGCGTCTGGAGCGTCACGCTGTGTGACACTCAAGTTGATGTTTTCGAAATTGATAGTGAGCATAAGGTTATAAGGTTATAAATTCTACACACCAATCAATGTTCATCTTTCTCTAAATCTTCAATACTCAAAACTCGAAGCCACCCCCCCCTCCTCCTCTTTCTCGCGCGTATATATAAAGACTAAAAAAATACCTTATTTATATATATACATAATGTATGTCTCCCTCCCCTGGGGGGGGGCACTATGTTAGTTTTGTATATTGTAGATTTACAGAAAGACAAAACGCACGCAAGTCGCGTTTTATCAATTCACGGGCCCTGTTTGATTAATTCGCGCATCGTGTTTTGACGATTTGTTGTTTGGTGGTTGACCAACCGTGATACTTGGAATTTCATTATCCAAACTATTGCTGCGTTTCTGACAGCAATCGCTACTTCGCTCGGTGTATCGATCTGTATGGGTGCTCTAAAATCTAATATAACTGCTTATTTCGCCAGCCTCTCTATCTTGCACGAATGCTGCTTCGTCTCTTTGTCGTAGTTAATGCCTACGAGCAGGATCTCGCCAGTATACTCCGCAATCTTTGCAGGGTAGTCCTTCCTTCTGATTTGGTCGAGTGCAGTATCGGCAGACTGACCGAACTTCAGCTCGATGACGAGAGCAGGCTTGCTGACATTGCGGCGCGGTATGAGGACGAGGTCGGCATACCCCTTGCCCGTAGCATACTCGCGGTGAATGATATACTCATTCTTAGCCCAGATATATGCTACAGACAGTACGCAGGCCAGAGAGTTCTCATCGTTGTAGGACAAGATGCTGGTGTTCTCGTCGTGCGCCAAGTCGATGGCACGCTCTACGGCCTGTGAGTTGCCAGCGATGGTTGCGTCGAGCAGACGCTGCGAGGCAGTAATAGTATCCACTATGCGAGTCCATGATGTATCCTCCACAGCATTGATAAATTCGTCACCGACCTCCTTGTTAGGAATGTAGCACAGTTTTTTGTCGTCATCGTAGGCCAGATAGCCGAGATGAATCAGCACGGTAAGCACATCATTTCTGCTTCTGATGACATTCATGTCGTTTTGGAACTTCAAGGTGTTGACATACACCTT
>CAMEQD010000072.1:0-4748 GCA_945932615.1 uncultured Prevotellaceae bacterium
GAATTTGGCGCATTTTCATTTGGGAATTTGGCGCATTTTCATTTGGGAATTTGGCACATTTTCGTGGGGGATAGTTTTTGTTGTCTGGTTGTTTGGTTGATTCATTGTTGTTTAGTTGATTGTCTTTTTTTGTCGCTTCGTTGTTTCTCAATGCCCAAACGTCCGTATCTGTTAGCTCGCTTCCCGAAGGCTTCCCGAAGGCTTCCCGAACGATGTCCGAACACACAGCAAAGATACAACATCTCGTGGGGGCGATTGTAGACTTTAGTCGACATCAGTAGAATTGAGTAGACATAAAATCGTCCAAACTATGTAAAATTCTTCTTTGACCGACGTTTTTCAAAGATGCCGAGATACCACACCAGACCGATACAGAACGCTATAGATAGTGCAGAAAAGCAAAAGATTCCTATCACCAATTTTGGCATAGAGACGGGAAGCAGACTTAAATCCAAGAAATAATCCACAATAAAAAATCCCATTATCAGAATACATAGGATACCCAAAACGAGTCCACCTACCTTAACGCCGTACGTCATTGGTGCTTTCCTTTTTATTGCGTCACCTATCAGTGTCCCTGTCAGGCATCCTGACATGACAAGAGACAAGGTCAGTATCTTGCTCATGTCAAACAGGATTCCTAACATGATGGTTGTAAGTGATACAGCTAATAATATTGATATGATTCTTCTCATGTGTGTTGTACTTATGCCATTTAGATTTGCGGGTGCTCCAATTAATCAGATCTTTTTCGTTAAGCGAGAGCAGAGAAGGCCTGCTTGCTCTGCAGAGCGTAGAGTTACGTAAGATATAGCAATCAGCAAGAGAAAGTCCTTGACACAGATGTGCCTTCTCAACTATTGACTTCCTCGCACGCCACCATCTCCACACCGCGGTACACCACGTAGACCTTGTGGAGCTTGGTCGTAGCGATATGCTCGTTCACATTGACCGTATCAGCATAGCGGCATACCTGAGCCTTGGCTTGCTCTGTGGCAGCCTGCACCTCAGCCTCCGAAGCCTGACTCTTGAGGTATTTCAGCTCGATGATGTAGGAGTGCTCCATGTCCGAGAATATCTCATAGAGCGGACGCAGGAAAATGTCAGCATAGCCGCCCTGATTGTCAAGCTCCGAAATCGGGCGATAGAAGCGGCATTGGCTCGTCAGGGCGAGGGTATAGCCATGAACGAAAGCCTCGCCCTTCTGGCGGTCACGCTGCGAGGCGTAGGTATAGATGCTGTCCGCTATATACTGGAAGAATGGTTTGAAGTCGCCGTCGTAGGCCATATTCTCCTCAAGCTGGCTCAGTTCGTACCTGTCCGCATCGAGATGGTTATCGTGATAGTTGTCGAGCAAGTATGTGTAGATTTGCTCACGAACTACTTCGTTGGGAATGGTGAATTTGATGCTGCCTCGATGTATGCCACCGATGGTGACCAACCCAAAGTAGTAGAGCAAGCTTACAAAGTTGTCTTCGTTGGCTATGTTCTCGGCTGGGAAACCTCTCTTGAGCTCTCCTGTCACGTAGCCCTGAGAGACCAGTGTTTGTATGATTGACGCATCGTGAGCAAACTCCTTGTCCTTGCGAATGAGCATACGCAGCTTGTTGTAGTCCACGCGGATATTCTCGTCGAGCATATCGTCGGGTATGTTGCAATCGTTGTCTATATACTTGTAGAGAAAGGAAAGCACCATGTTGGAGTTGTACATTGTGGTCTTTCCGTATGCCTCCTTGGCAAAGCAATAGTTGTCGTAGTACGGCTTGATTATCTCGATGAGCTCGTCCGTGCTGTGGTGGAATTCGTATTGCTGCGAGTAGTAGGTCAGCATCTCTCGAACTTCCTGCTCGGTGAAGCCTACCATCTCGTTGAAGGCGTACGAGAGGGTGTAGTTCGTTCCGATATTGAATCCGCTCGTGAGGTCGTCGAGGGTCACGGGGCTTACACCTGTGACGAAGACGCGCTCGATGGAGGAATCTGTGCCCGACTTGATGGTATCAAAGAAGGTGCGTAAGTAGCCTGTGCCGTGTGTCTCGCCCTTGTATTCGTCGAGGCGCGCCGCGTCTGATAGGATATGGTTGGTAAAGTGGTCGTACTCGTCGATGAAGAGATAAATCCTCGCTCCTGTCTTGCGTGCCTCACGATAAAGATGGTCCAGCTGCTCCACGCAGCCGTTCTTCCTGTTCATTTCCTCCTTTATACCCTCAGGCAGATATTGTGCGTACACGTCGCAGAAATAGTTGAACTCTGTATTGCAGATAGAGTCCATTGCGCTGCGATAGTTGCCAAGGTCTGCATTGATGACGGCGAAGTTGAGGTAGATGACGAGATACTTGTTACGATTTGGCGTAGGGTGCTGACCGATATAGAGATCACCGTAGAGCCGCTGGAACTTGTCCGCCTGATTTATGTCGTAGTAGTGGCGCAGCATCGACATGGTCAGGCTCTTGCCGAAGCGGCGTGGGCGTATGAAGAAGAAGAACTTGTTTGCAGCCTCCACTTTCTCTATAAACCTCGTCTTGTCTACATAGTAGCAGTCGTCCTCGCGGACTGCCACGAAGTTCATCATTCCGTATGGTATGCGCTTTGCTTTAGTGTTCATTTTTGAGTTTTCAACAACACATCGCAAAGTTACAAATAAAATCCGATTCGCGCAAGGGAATTTGTGAGGTTATTTTTAAGGTTATGAGGTTTTAAGGTTATTAGGTTTTGAGGTTATTTAGTCGTTTGGTTGTTTGGTTGGCTTTTTGTTATCTGGTTGTTTGGGTCTTTTGTTGTTTTGTTGGTTGTTCTGTCACTTGTTGATAGTCGTTAGAACCAACTAAATAACAAAACAACAAAACAACTAAAAAACTAAACTTTGATAGTCGTTAGAACCCACTAAACAACTAAACCACTAAATCACCAAATAACAAATCTTATTGTTTTGAGGTTATAAGGTAATAAAGTAAATATCGACGTTTTACGAAAATGTGATTTTCTATGAATATCAAAAAACACCCCTAACTGAAACAAAATGTTTACGCATTGTTTACGCAGAATTTGGGGCATAATAGATGGTTAAAAGCAACAGACTACAATCTGGAGGTTTCAAATGACCGAATGAATTTGTCCCATATCACCGAACAAAACTCTGCCAAATGACCAAACGAAAGAAAGCCAAATGACCAAATGCAATTAAGCCAAACGACCAAGCGGAATTAAGCCAAATGACCAAGTAAAATTAAGCCAAACAACCAAATTGCACATAAAATATTCTTTTGTTTCAAGAATAATTACTACCTTTGCACCGTAAATATAATATATTATTATTATGGCTGATAGTACATTCAATTATCGAAAACGAATCGCAGACATTCTTTTAGAAGAGAAATTAGAAGCAATGGGTGCTGTCCTTATTGAAGGACCTAAAGCTTGTGGCAAAACGACTACCGCAGAACAGCAAGCTAGGAGTATTCTGTATATGGATGACCCAGCAAACATACAGCAAAATCTTCAATTAGCGGAAACTAACATCAAACGACTGCTTCAAGGTGATACACCAAGGCTTATTGATGAATGGCAGATAGCTCCTCAAATCTGGGATGCGGTGCGTTTTGAAGCAGACCACAGAAAGGGTGATGGTTTGTTTATGCTTACAGGCTCTGCTGTTCCTGCAGATAAATCAAAGATTCGCCATACAGGTGCAGGGCGTTTCGCATGGCTCACCATGCGGCCTATGACGTTGTGGGAATCTGGAGAATCTTCGGGAGACGTGAGCATCAAAGCTCTTTTTGCTGAGCCGGAAAAGGTTGATGGAGAGAATGCGTTGAAGATGGAAGACATCGCTTATGCTATTTGTCGAGGTGGCTGGCCTAAATCTCTAACCAAGAAAAGTCAGAAGGCTGCACTTCGTCAGGTTACAGAATATTTTGAAGCCATAACACGCTCTGACATTTCAAAAGTTGACGGAATTGAAAGAGACGAGTTCCGTGCAAAGAGACTTATGCGCTCATATGCACGATTACAAGGAGCAATGGCCAGCATACCCACTATCATCGAGGACATGAAAACGAATGAGCCGGAAGACATGAGCGACGAAACGGTCTCGTCATATATCAAGGCTTTGAAAAAGATATTCATAATAGAGGACATGCCTGCCTGGAATCCCAATCTGCGCTCAAAAACCTCCATAAGGACCAGTGACACACGTTATTTTGTTGACCCATCTTTGGCTATTGCAGCCTTAGGTATAGGACCAAATGACTTGCTGAACGATCTGAATACTTTGGGATTGTTTTTTGAAACCCTTTGTGTACGAGACCTTCGTGTGTATGCAGAAGCTAATGACGGAGATGTATTCCACTATCGCGACAAGAGTGGTCTGGAATGTGACACCGTTGTGCATCTGAGAAATGGAAACTATGGTCTCATTGAGATAAAATTGGGTGGTGATACACTTATTGCGGAAGGGGCTGCAAATCTAAACACTTTAGCAGAGAAGATAGACACGACAAAAATGAAGAAACCATCTTTTAAGATGGTTTTAACTGCAGTCGGGCGATATGCGTATATGCGAACCGATGGCGTAATGGTTGTTCCTATCGGTTGTTTGAAGGATTAATGTATTCCCTTATATTTACAAATCTAAAAATAAAGCGACATGAAAGAGGTTAAAGAAGAATATCGAACTCTGTGAACGCAAAACTTGGTGTGTCTTTTCCTGATTTCACTAGACACTTTTTTCTTTCATTAACTGAAACAGTAGA
>CAMEQD010000073.1:0-4623 GCA_945932615.1 uncultured Prevotellaceae bacterium
TGTCTGTGCTGTTTCTGAATGCTATTTGTTTATCAACGATTCAACCACGCTGAATGCAAGCTCCACTCTGTCTGCTGTGTCAACGCCATGCTCGTTTTGTGGAATCTCTTTCACAATGTCCACTGTTTCCTGGCTCTCGCCAAGTTCGTTAGTTATAGCATGACATACGTATAGCTTGTCGTCGGTGAAATACAGGTATTTATCCGCAAACGTCAGTTCTAATACGCTTCCATTGCCAGAGTAGGCGTAGTCGCCGAGATATATACTCAAGTCGGGGTAATCAGTTCTCGTCTTTTCGTACAATGCTTTCAGGAAGATGTTGTGGTTTCTTCCACTGATGCTCTTTTCTGTCCACATCATCAGAATAGAGTAGGAAGCCTTTTGGCTTTCTCTGAAATCCTCCCAATAGTACATGCCGTAGCGCTCAGGTCGCATGGATGCGTACTTTATCAAGTAGTGTCGCCAGTCGTATTCAGATGTTGACTTTAGATAATCGTCGATGATGTTGTTCAGCACATCGTCTGTGAACTTATTGCTTCTTGACAGTAGTTCAATGAGTATTCTCTTTGTTTCCTTTAAGTCTTCCTTATTTGTCTTAAATATCGACTTCCATGAGCTTTCGTTGTTTGCTGAACCTATTTGATAGCGCCATGATACGAGCTGAGAATAGTCGCCGATGGTGAGCAGCGCTCTGTTCACAAGCGCCCAATCGCATTCGAACAGCGAGTAGAAGCGGTCAGTCAGATCGATGTTCTCGAGTCCGACGACTCTAACGGCACCTTGTAGGAGGTTGTGGTTCTCCAGTTTGCACAGAACGTCCTCTTTCTCGGGGTTGTTTATCAGCCATTCCACCTTCTCGTGTTCTTCAATCAGCTGGTTGGCATTAAAACTGAGATAGCCTTCCTCTATGTCGCCATTGTCCAGAACATACTCCGTCTGTCTGATGAGGTTGGCCAAATTGTTTTCGCGCAATTCATACTCTGATCCCTTTATCAGATTGCTTACCATTCTTATTCTTCTTGCAAACTGCGCTTCCTCTATTGTGTCCTTGTGTTGGAGGTAATAGACGAAAGCATAGAGCAGCACGGTGCGTCCTAATGGGAACTTTCTGCGATGTCCAGATATGATGTCGCCATTGTTGTGACATGCTTCAACGAAGATGTTTACAGGCTCGTCGACGATACACTTGCGAGGTTTGTCTGTGGTATGTGTAGTAAGTACGCTGCCGAAAAGACTTTCTATATCGATGTTCAGCCAGCAGTCGAATCCTCGCTCAATGGTTTTCACATTTTCTATGGCATGTGGATTGTTGCTGCCGAACAGTTCTTTGGTGATGGTGAAGATGTCGTTCGACGAATTGAGGGGTATACTATTCTTGCAGTATATGATATCTGCGAGAAACCTGAAGTATTTCACAAACTCGTCGTCAATGATGTCGTCAGCAGCTGTTCCTGTTCCGCTATTGCGGTATGGCCATAGCAGGTCGGTCCATGCGACGTCTATCTTGTGACCAATGGTTTGCGACAATGTCTTCTCTCCGTTGTTTTTCTGTTCTTCCGTCAGTTTAGGTTCAATCTCCTTTATATTGCCTTCCCATTCAGCTTTGAAGTGTTCGAACTCTGTAAGAGGTTTGCCTCTTGAGTTCATCTTGATGTAAAGTTCGTCGGTTGCTCCCAGTTGTTTTATTGATAGGAAGTAGAATGAAACGCAACCCTCTTCGAGTCTTTGCCACAGTCCGTCGGTCTTATTGAACTTGCGATGTATGTCGTCAAGCATGTTAAGCATTGCGCTGATGGTTGGGTCGTTTTGCCAGTCGCGTGGCATCCAGTTCTGGTCGGTGATGTCGTGAGACAGCACGTCTGTATTGAAATTGGGTGTGTATGTATTAGCGACCAACTGTTTGCAGAACTCTCTTGCGCTGTATCTTGTGGCGTAGGAGAATTTGGAGAGGAAACCGAGTCTTTCCTCTTCTACGCATTCATGTCTTGCTATGTACCAATGCAGAAGGAACAGCGTTGTAAGGCGTTGCTGACCATCCAATGGTATGAGCGTTTTTTTATCGTTTATCTCGCCGTACACGAAGTCGAGAGTTATAGGTTTGAGGGTTGTCAGAGCTATGTATAGTGCGTCGAGAAATCTTGCACGTATGCGATTCACCTCAGGCTGATTTCTGCCTTGTGCATAATCGCGCTGTATTATTGGCACTTCTATATTGTTCAGCGGAAGATATTGGCTTTCTTCGTTGTCAGTAGCCTTAAACAGGTCTATGAGAGTGTATTTCCTTGAATTGATCATATCCGTTTCTATTCAAATTCAATTAGTTGGTAGTATGGTTGCAGCGTCTCTTTGATAGCCTTGAGGTAGGCATCTCTGTCGTTCTTTCCCCAGAAGTGCACCTGGGTGTCCGACGATTTTGTGTAATACTTCAAGAACACCATCTTTGTACAATAAGGTATGAACGCCCCCTGCTTGTCCATTTCGATGATTATGTTGCGCTTCACGTCAAATGTAGAGTTGTTCAGACTCGCGTTGTCTTGGCATGTAAGCAGAGCCATGTTTGAGAGCGTGTGGATATACTCTGTGCCGGTACTTTCCGACAGTTCGTTCACAACCTGTCGGAAGATGTCGTCGAAACTGTTTCTTCCAAGTTTTTCGGTCTTGATTACTTGCTCTATTGTGTTGATGAGCTCGTTCCGCGTCTCTCCCTTGTATATGTCTTTCAGTGAAGCCAGATGGCTCTTCAGCCATTCAATCTGTACAGCGACCGTGTTTAGACCTTCCGAATTCTGCGCATGTATGTGCTCCAGACTCCATTCTGCCGAGTTGTATTTGCTGAAAGGAAAACGCTGATAGGCGTTGCATTTCAGAATAGATTGCACGTTGAACAGCAGCAGCAGTCGGCTGATACAGTTGTAGTCCTTCGTGTAGTCGAGCTCCCAGTATTCGTCTCTGTTCTTCGTGTTCCAGCTTACCGACTCGGCTATGAGTAGGTCCAGAGAGTTCTTGAATTCGCTTTTCTTTTTGCCTTTTGCTTCCTTGAATATGTCAGCCATGGTCTTGTGACCGGAAGCGATAAGGTAACCTATTTTGTGATAATACTCGTTGTCAGTATACCATTCTTTTATTTGCAGATAGCTATTTATCACTTCCTGCCATATTACGTTCTTGTCGGAGCGTTCGAGTCGCTCCTCCATCTTGAAGAAGGTGAAGTAGGTATCGCGTTCCGAGTCCGACTTTTCGAACATCATGTCGAACAGCAGTTCTATTCTTGTAGGGTAAGCTTTCGGACTCTTGCGTGTAATGAACGACCAGAATTCGTTGTTGTCTGAACGCAGCTGTTTCTCTATATTGTCCCATTGTATTGACATTTCGTACTGTCGGCGCTTGGCTTCCTCTTCTTCCGTGCTTGTCAGGAGCAAGGCTCTGATGAGTTCGGCGTTTGTTAGCTGTATCTTTCCGATGTTCAGACGTGTGAAAAGTGCTATCGGGTCAGCATCATCTCCTACTTCATACCATATCACCTTGACATACCCATCAATGTACTGGTGGAGATTGAAAAGCGCAATCGATTGTTTGTTAGGTTCATCGTGGAAGGTCTCCTCCAACCATTCTTTGATGGTTTGATGAGCATTGTAGATATGGAAAAAATCTATGTTTGTTTGAGCTGTAGATTCATCCATATTGTTGAGAAAAACCTGTGTGTTCATTCTCGTTTCGTATGTGAGGCTGAAGTTCAGTTGCACAAACGGGAAGAACTGTCTGATATAGTTCAGAAGAATATATATAGTGGTCAGTCGCTGCTGCCCGTCTATCAGGTCGTATTCTCCTTCTCCCTTTCTCAGCACCACAATAGGTTGCAGGCAGTAGTCTTTCTTTGTGCTGTCGTTGGCCTTCTGATACAAGTCGTTCAGAAGCGTTTTTACCTGCAGTTTGCCCCATCTGTATCCACGTTGGTAGGCGGGTATGTTGAATACACCTTTAATGTCGCCTATAGGTTTGGCTTCCAGTATAACGTTCTTTTTCATTTGTTGATGTTTTTTTCGGTAGGCTTTATGTTTTGATTGAACAATTACAAAATTACTAAAAAATAAACAGATAACAATCTTAAAAGTTCGTGTTTTTATCTCCCATCTGCCAGTTTTGGGGCTTTTGCGCCCCTAACTTGTTGATACAGAGTAATAGGATAGGCTGGTAGATTCTCCGCAAACGGGGCGAATCTCCCAGCCTATCTCCCAGCCGAAGCCGCTTATCTTCCAGCTGATTTGTCGTTATGCCGATTTGTTTATAAAAAACTCTATAGCTGCAAGCAAAGTGTCCAAATCGTTTTTCACGACATCAAGCACCATTTCGCCATCAATATCGAAATAGCCGTGAGCGATATGGTTGCGGATGCCAATGACATCTTTCCACGGAATTTCTGGGCGTTTAATCAGCAATTTGCCCTCTGTAGCTTTGTCAACCTGTTTTATGCCCTCTCCGATAGCCTCAATCAGCATACAGCTGGCAGCAAGATTCTTCATGCCGTCAGGTGAACAATAATAATCGTCAGAACAATGAATGTCTTTATTCCAGTCTTTTAGCTGAAATATAGCCTCTCGTATTTGTATTAATAAACCGCGCGTT
>CAMEQD010000074.1:0-3777 GCA_945932615.1 uncultured Prevotellaceae bacterium
ATGGGACTTGGTATTTACGCAAGCAGTCATTGCGCCCGGCAGAGGTTTTATTGCTCAACTGCACTGCAAAGTTACAACACCGAAAACCTGAAACCAAGGAAGAAAGCAGCCCTCAAATTTCTTCTTTCTTTCACTCAGACACACAGACAGTTGGACCCATAAAAAGAAAGCAATTATGGACATCAAGATAGAAGGCAATCCTGGCACAGGCAACACGTTCCAGGAAATCAAGATAGGCTACGTGGAGAACTACAACCCCAATGCCACCACCGTCATCAACAACCACTATGGCGACCGCAAGAAGTCCGCTCCCGCTGCCGATGACTCCCAGAAGCAGCTCGACATGATTCAGCTACAAGCCGAGATCCTCGACTATGTGGGCAACCTCAAGAAGTTCGTCTCCAAAGACTGGAAGAACCGCTACGAGACCCTCTGGCACAACATCCTCAATCTCCCCGAGGTGTCAGCCCTCGTCGGAGACCCCGGCAAACAGAAGGACACCACCTTCAACCGCAACCTCGTCGCCAATATAATATATATAATGTGTAGCCAAGGCATCATCACCGAGACCAACGCCACCACCCTGACCGTTGCCCTCGAAAGAGACAAGGACCATCCCGTCCGTGCCCAGTTGCGCAAAAACCCCGATGACAGAGATTTGAAGCGCAAAATCGAATCCCAAATCATTAATCATTAATCAATAATCATTAATCATCAATCATTTTGGACCTCACCATCAAAGGCAACCCCGGCACAGGCAACAAGTACAACGACGTACGTTTAGGTCATGCAGGCAGCTACAACCCAGCCGCCAAGGATGTCCATCACTACTATCTCGCCCCCGAACCCGCCGAGAGCCGCCTCTCCACCTGGTTCCGCAAGTTGGCAGAAGAATTCCGCAACGACGAAAAGCTGCGTCGCAAGCTCGATGACATCAAGCGATACAAAACCGTGCTTGACAAGACACGCGGGCTGGACAGAAAACTCGAGGACGGCGGTTTTGCCCCCGACAGCATCGCCACTGCCAGGCGCAAGAAGCAGTACTATGTCAAGAAAGCCACCAAGTACCAGTACTACGAGTCAGCCCAGCGTATCGACTCCTACCTCTACGCCAAGGTATGCAACCGTTTCGACAGCTACGTCTTCCCTCTCATTCGTGGGCAACATCCGTTGGACGAGGTGCGCACCGCCGTATATGAGCAGGTGGTCATCCCCATTCTGGAGGAGATAAATGAACAAGGCTCTGCCGACACCTGCCTCTGCTACACCGAGGACGACATCTTCGGCATCCTCTACTATCTCACCGGCAACTGCCACATCAACTGGACCGTTTATGATTTACACGCCGGCATTTGATACCTTCAACACCATCTATCGTATGCTCCATATCCTGAGCCATTTCGATACAGAGAAGTACGTCGAGGTAGAGCGCATGCGCATCTTCGACTACTACCTCCTCTTCCCCCACAGGGCGCACAAGATACGCCTCAAACCCGGGGAAGGCGAGTTCCGTGTCCATCTGAAGCGGTTCGTGCCCTCCAAGGTCAACCCCTATCATACCATCACCAACGACCGCCGCCTCTTCGAGCGGCTGCGTCCCTATCAGATGATTGCCCTCAGCCACATAGCCAGCTACGGACTCATCAGCCCCGAACACCTCCTCAACCAGCAGGTGAAGGTGACCGACCCCGACAAGCTCCGCGATGTCATTTCCCGTCTCGAAAAGATGGAGGGGATAGAGGGCAACGTACTCTCATGGCTCTGCCTCTGCTTCCGCACCACCCCCATCAACGGCGTGTTCGGACTCAAATACCGTACCAACCTTTTAGAATCCAAATATGACGGCTGTTAGCTTCTTTGTCAACCGGCTCTACGTGATCGCCGCAGACAACCGTGTGGCCTACGACGAGCGTTACCACCACGGCATCAACATCATCCGTGGCGAGAACAGCAGCGGCAAATCCACCATCACCCACCTGCTCTTCTTCGGCCTGGGCGGCGACTACACCCATTTCGCACCCGAAGCCCAGCGGTGCAGCCGTGTCATGGTCGAGGTGGAGGCCGATGGAGCCGTCATCACCCTTTCTCGCCCCCTTGCCAAGGACAAGGAAGGGCGCATTCTTACCCAGCAGCCCATGACCATCCATTGGGGCCCCCTCTCCGAAGCCCTTGCCGGCACCTGCCGCTCCAACACCTTCGGCTACCGCACCTCGCCCAATAAGAGTAGTTTTTCCAATGTCCTCTTCGAGGCGATGGGCATCCCCCTCGTCAAGGCCGACTGCAACATCACCATGCACCAGCTCCTGCGCCTCATCTATATCGACCAGGAGTCGCCCACCCAGTCGCTGTTCTACTATGAGCAGTTTGACAACCAGACCACCCGTGAGACCGTGGCCGAGCTCCTCATGGGTATCTACGACGAGCGACTCTACGATGCCAAGATTCGCCTCAAGCAGCTCGAAGAGCAACTCTCCGAATCAAAAAGCGAGAAGCGCATCATCGACAAGTCCGTCACCAAGGAGATGCGCTCGCCCGAACACATCCGGCAGCTCATCGACCACACCAACGGACAGATTGACCAGCTGTCCGACGACATATCCCGCCTCCACCGTTCAGAAGCCGTCCTGACCAAAGTCAAGTCGCAGGCAGAGCAGCAGCGAGCCTCCGTAGCCCAGCTGCGCCAGCAGCTCCGTCACGCCGAAGACGAGCGCGAACGCCTTGAACACGAGACGGAGGACACCCGCCTCTTCATCGATGAGCTGAAGAGGAAGCAACAGGCCCTGCGTCATTCCGTATCCACCCGTCAGGTGCTCGGCAGCCTTCGGTTGGAGTATTGCCCCGAATGTCTCAGTCCGCTATCCACCAACATCCCCGACGGCGTCTGCCACCTCTGCAAGACACCCGTCGAAGACCGTAGCGGCATCACCCAGGCCAAGCGCCTCATCGCCGAAATCTCCTTCCAGCTCAACGAGTCGGAGAACAACCTCAACGACGACCTCCACCGCCTCGACCATGTCCGATCAGAGGAGAAGAAGCTGCGCAGCCGTCTGAAGAGCCAACGCCGCCAGCTCGACCTCCTCCTCAGCGATGCCAGCTCCACCCGCAACGAACAGCTCGAAGACTTCCTCCTTCAGAAAGGCCGGCTGCAGGGCGAACTGCTCCAATACCAGACCCTGCTCGAAACCGCCGCCTACTACGAGGCCGTTGTCCGCCGCATCCAGAAGTTAGAGTCCGACATCGAGAAGACCCGACGCTATATCGCCTCCCTCGAAACCCATCAGCAGACCCGTCGCACCCAGATAGTTTCCAAGATGCAGCAGTTCGGCATCCATTTCCTCCATTCCGACCTCATGCGCCAGCGTGCCTTCAAAGAAGCCCGTCAGGAAGATCTCCACATCGACTTCTCACAGAACATCGCCTACCTGCACACCCGGCACAACAAGTTCAGTGCCTCCTCCACCTTCTTCTTGAAGCTCGTGGCCCGCTTCTCCATCTTCTTCGCCTCGTTGGAGCTGCCCGAGATGCGCTATCCCCGCTTCATCTTCGCCGACAACATGGAGGACAAAGGAATCGAGAAGGAGCGAGCTCAACATTTCCAGCAGACCCTGATAGACACCCTCAGCCGCTACCCGGCCGACAGCTATCAGGTCATCTACACCACCTCCTACATCACCGACGAACTCGACCACAGTTCCTACGTCGTCGGAGACCACTATACCTCTGGCAACAAGAGCTTGAAAAATGTATGAAAACAGCAAAAAAAATGAAGATACCTTC
>CAMEQD010000075.1:0-3505 GCA_945932615.1 uncultured Prevotellaceae bacterium
GCACGCAGGTAGGAATAGCCCTCAGGCTCCCAGTCCTGCTCGATGGGCATGAAGGGGTCGGAGGCATAATTGTTGCCCGTCTTGTCAGCTGCTATCACGCCCTTCTTGGCGGAAGGATCATTGAAGCAGGGGAAATAGTCGTTGTCTGTCGATGTGGCAGAGGGTTTGTTGGCATCGTTGAGCGTCAGCACCGAGCGTTTAGAGGTGCCGCTCCAGTCGGTAAGGGCAGTGTTGGAGAAGGCGCAGTAGGCCAGGATGGGTTTCTGGGTGGCGGTGGAGTTGATGGTGTAGGCGGCATACTGCACATCCTTGTTGTTTTTCACCTGGTTGCCCCAGCACACGGTGTTCACGGCCAAGCCGCCGCCATCCACATAGAGACCACCGCTGCGGCCATAGCGGCGACCGTTGTAGGTCACGTCCACACCCACACAGTTGTTGTTGGTGATGGTGCAGTGGTTCAGCGTGCCGCCCTTGAGCATCACGCCGCCGCCCTCTGCCGTGGTGGTGTTGTTGTTGATGATGCAGCCTGCGGCGTAGGGGTGGTAATAGTTGAGCTTGCTCACGCGAGTGTCGGCAGAGGCAGTCACGTTACCTGCATCATCGTAGGTGTTGTCTTTCGCGGGATAGCTGTCGCTGTCGTAGCTGCCTATCATCAGGCCGCCGCCCACACGAGCGGCGTTGTTGTCCATCACCGAGTGTTTCACGGCACCGTCGCCGTCGATGCACACCGCACCGCCATAGCCGTCGGTGATGCCCACGCCTGCCGCCTGGTTGCGGTTGAAATAGCATTGCTCCACCAATCCGCCGCCGTCCATATATACGGCACCGCCACGCAGCGAGGCGGCATTCTGGGTGAACACGCAGCGGCGCACCACGGCCTTGTGTACCATATAGGCACCTCCGCCGTAGCTGTTGTGCTTGTGGTCGGTGTTGCTCTTGTTGAGGGCATTGCCGTCGCGGATCACGAAGCCGTCAACCACCGACTCACGCTCCAGTCCGCGTGCGCGGTTGGGATGTTCGGCATTGTCGATATATCCGTTGGTGGCAAACCACAACACATGGTAGGAGTTGCCAGGGAACGACTGGTCATACTGATCGTTGTTCTCGTTCCACACCAAGGGGTCTTCGTCGGCGTTGGCGGCGTGGTTGCCGCTGAGGGTGGAGGGGGAAGTGAAGTTCCATTGATAATTTGGAGAAGAAGAAGGAGAAGGTCTCATTGGACGCAATTCCTTGAGATATTCATCGCTCTCGGGGGAGAAGTTTCCTGCTGGTACTACGAGCGTGCCATCTTCCTGAAACGTATTATTCTTAATGGACTCCGGCGAGAACGAGCCATAGATGCTGATGCCGGCATAGAGTTTGAACGAAGTGTCGAGCACGCCTGTGCTCACCTGCTCCACGCTCTCGGTGGGCGTATAGGTGCCTGAGCCAGGCACAGGGGCGTTTTTTTCAAGATATTGCCCCATCACATACACGCGCCCCGTCTTCGTGGGGTCTTTCTGCAACAGGGCATACAGTTCGTTGATGGCTCCCTGCAGGCTCTTGGTGGCGGTTGCCCAAGAGGTGCCGGGGTTGGCATAGCTACCCTTCTGTGCATCCACATAGCGGATGATCACATCCCCGCTGCTCTGCGCCACTGCCGCCGAGCAGTAAGTTAAGACAGTCAACAAAATAATGAATATCCTATTAACACTTCGCATATATCGTTTCATTTTTATATTCAACATATCTATTCAGCTCCCCCTCTTGCGCAATCATACGCCCTCCCCCCTTCGGGGTACTCCCTCTATCTTAGAGGGAGAGCCTGCATGTATGGCGCCACAGGAGTAATCTCCAGCTCCCCCTCTTGCGCAATCATACGCCCTCCCCCCTTCGGGGTACTCCCTCTATCTTAGAGGGAGAGCCTTTGCAGGTATGGCGCCACAGGAGTAATCTCCTATTCAGCTCCCCCTGTCTTTTTGGCAAACAGATAATTGGTGGGTTGGGAGAATTTCACCACCTTGTCAACATTAGAGGCATCAACCACTATGTTTACACGCAACCAAGGGGTAAATACCGGATTGCCTGTATTATCGGGCTTATCGAGCTTCAACTTTGACTTGTCAATCTTGATATAGGTGTTATGCCCACGTGTGGCGTGGTCGGCAAGATAAAATACATATCCTGCATCATCACTATTTGTTGACGATGCTGTGGTGTAATTATTCACCAACAGTTTCAAGTGTATCGAGTAAGAGCCATCACCTTGCTTTCTGGTACTACTGCTGTTCGGGTTTGAATTGCCGTTTGAGTCATAATATAATGCTGAAGAATACATGGTAGGTATGATGTAGCCGACACTTCGCCCATACCAACGGGTGCTTACATCCGTATTCTCATAATAATAGTCGCTGTACGTTTTACTGTCGTTGGTATGTGTTTTAGCATTGCCATTTGCATTTTTTACCGCAGTCTCTGTGCCCATCAGCTGCACATCATAACCGCTTGTGGTGGTTACTTCCATAGGTTTGAACAGCAGGCAGTTGTCTTTTGGCAGGTTTCTCATTTCTATCAATGAGAGGAATACTTTACCTGAGGCATCAGCAATGGACATGTCTTCTTTATTTACTGAAGTCTTGGGCAGTGACACATTGCCCTGTACTGCTTCGTCAACCGTCCATTGCACATCCACCTTGGTGGCCACATGATAGAGCATCATATAGATGTTTGGGATTTTTGAAGTATAATCATTGATGGTGCCATAATAGCTGCCGTCGGTGCGTTTAAGATTGTAGGGAGAAGAATAGATATCCTTCAGATTCTTGCGCACATTGTTCTGATTGCTGTACATCACATTGTTCACCAAATCTTCTGCTGATACGTTTTGGAGTGCTGTTGGTGCAACGCCATCAATAAAATATTTTCCATTGTTCTTGCTCCCATAATACATGTTTTGATTGGAGGTAGAAGACGCTATCTCCAAATCTACGGGAGAAGCAGCCACATACAATTTGCCGCGGGTGCGCTGCAGGGGCAGGTCTATGGACAGTTCACCATCGTAGCGGTAGATGCCATCGGTGGTAGCATATTGGTTGCCGCTATTGTTGGCATAGTTGTTGTCCACCTGCGAACCGCTGATAAAAGTCCAGTCATCGGGTTCAACTTTCAGCTTTTTGTATATCACCTGACATACGGTTTTATTTGTAGTTGGGTCATCATATTCGGAGGCGACAAAGATATGGAGGTATTGAGGTATCTGGAATGTTTCTGCATTACCAGGGTCGCCTGCCTTAGTATTTCGTGTGGCGAATTTCTCGTTGAGTCGTGTAGCCTCAGAGGGGTCTCCACCGATGACGATGTCAGTAGGGTCGCCAAACCCCTCTGCAGGAATAGCCAGTTTGATGGGCATGGTGACGGTCTGCATGGGCACACTGTCGTCATCGTGGGAGCTGCACGATGCTACGAGCAATGCTGCCACGGCCATCAATATATATGTAATCCTCATCTGTTTCATCTCATTCAAATT
>CAMEQD010000076.1:0-2901 GCA_945932615.1 uncultured Prevotellaceae bacterium
TGTGCATGCATACACGTGCACGCGAGGGACGAAGTTTTAGCGGACAACAATAATCGCTAATCAATGACAAGACTCGCGCAGATGTCAGTCTTGGCTTGGATGAGTCAGAATGTAGAAGCATAGCTGAGAAGCTCGAACACGTTATGAAGGTCAAGTTGCTCATCGCTTGGCTGAGAGAGGCTATCAAGGAGAAGAAACGACTTCACGACAACGTAGAGACGGAGGAGTATGATGCCTTCTTGAAGGAGTGGTCAAAGACCCACGAGGACAAAGAGAAGATAGAAGATGCTCTGACAGAACAGACTTATCTCGAAACACTCTCCATCGCAGAGCGCTGCAAGATTTTCTCCCTACAGACAGAGGCTGCCATCATAGGTAAGGCTATACACGAGAAGGGTGCACTGTCTAAGGCAAGAGAGGAGATGCACAACGTGAAGCGAGCTCCATCGGAGATTGTCAAGAGCGGAATGAACAATCTCATATACTTCTATGAGCCATCGCTCAGCGAGGATGTAGTGGACGAGGTCTATTTCGCCCTGCAGAAGAAGCATCGCAGCATACAAGCAGAGCTCAACTCATACCTCTATAAGCAAGAGGAGGCAATCCGTCAGTCGCAGATAGAATACTCGCAGAAATCAGCAGCTCGTGCAGAGCGTAAGAAGAACGAAGATGAGCTTATGCGCCACACGTGGAGTGAATTGTCAAAGAAGAGACATCGTGAAATCTCGAGTCTGAAGATTCTCATTCCAAATCAGTTGCGTAGTATCTATGAAGAGATACAGAACATAGGTTAGCATTTAGGTTGGGAGCGCTCAACCTGTAAAGTAAAATAAGGGTAAGACAGTCAGCGGGATAGCCTGCTATCCCCTCTGTCTGAATGTGTACATCAGAAGCCAGTTATAAAAGATCCGGATGCAAACAAGACTTTAGGCCAGGCTCAAAATACTGTATCGGATGTAGATGACGTAAGTCATATCCCCGATATCACAAAAGGACTTTGGTTTCACTCTTGAGAGCCATAGGCGTTATAGTTTGCGTTATAGATTTTGATAGAGCTTCATTCACGTCACTCTGCTTATGCTGGGCAAAAGGTTGGAACTATACCCATTAGCCCTCAGTGTCACGGTCACTGTCTGACGACATACCTCAGTAACGGACATAAAAACAAGGCATTCAGAGCTGTTACACAAGGCCACTCTCCGAGATGACTCTCACAGAGAGAAAGGTTGTATCAGTAAAAGGACTACCAGAGGCAGTGCTTCGATAGATGTACACAACCCTTTTTTTTTGATTTCAAGTCTGAATAAGACATTCAAAATGATGTTTCAAATCTGAATATAATAGTACTTAATGACTATCGTAAAGCACTCGGCCGTGCTGCCGATGACAACAGACGCCTAATCGAGGCTGCAGGCAAGAGCATATATTTCCTGGAACGCAGATGCCTTGACAACATGATCAACCGTTCTATCAGTTCACCAATAGCAGTAGCTGAGACCAAGGAAGAACTCATCGATTTTTGTCGTAGAATGTATGGTGATGACATCCCGTTCGATGATAACGGCAAGACACCGACCATACAGATACCTATGGGCGAAGCATGTTTCCAGATAAGGAAGGTTGCTTGTCTATAGTATAAGAAGGCAATGTTTTAGGCTATTTTGTTTGGATTTTCTGCTTGGGGCTTGTATAATAAGATTGTATGTATAATTTTTAACTCAATTGATATGGATAAGGACGAATACTTGAAAATTATTGAAAACTACAAAGAATCAGCAAGAAAGATTGCTGACATGTATTTGGAGCGATTCCCACGCAAGCTCTGCTGTAAGGTAAATGTTGGCCCTGCAGGACTATCTTTTGCATCATTCCTCTTGGAGGTCGATGATGACGAGATTGGTATCCTACGAGAGTGTATGAAGTCTGTTGACAATGATAGTTGGTGCCGCAGTGATGTCACTACGCTCGAAGTAGTACTGAAGCAGAAAGGATATACCGACTTGCTTAATCGCCTTCGCAAACCATTGGCTACTGACGAAAAGAAGAAGGAGATAGAGCATCTGAGCAAGTTCTTCTCTTGCAAGCAGACACCATACATTAGTTCTGTCAATGTACACGAACTCAAGAAGTATGCTACCTTCGGATATTTTGAGTATCGAGGTGATGATGCACCACGCAATGAGGAGCTCGTTGAGTTGCCATTGACAGAAGATGAGTTCAGAGACATACTTGTAAAGTGTCTGTACACAGCAAACCGCTATACGATGAACGAACTCATTGTCGATATGCCTATCCTTAGTCAGAGACTTATGCGAATGGCAATGGTGGAGACTGATTTCCATTTGAGAGAAAATGCATCTCCTTTCATTCTTGATATGACCGAAATAAAGTACGTGGCTACCCGCATTCTTGATCCGTTCGTGGATCTTCTCGGTTTGTTCGGCAGTGACGACCAAGTCATAAAGGATTTTCTCGCGAAGAATCAACTCATTGACGGTGAGCCAAGTGAGTATGCCTTTGAGGTAGTAGATGAAGAGGATGGGAGCCTACACTTGATGATGACAGCCAAGTTCATAGGAACAGATATTGAGTTCGCTAAATCACACGATAAGGATTGCGAACGTTTCAAGGTAAGTGCATTCGAGGTAATGAAGAAGTTCGGTCTCGCTGAGCCGAAAGACATTTTCCCTTACTTCCGTTTTCAATATAATTGGACAGAAGGTTTCAGTAACTTGCGTAAGGTTTTAGTTGAGCAATAATAATAGCCATACATGAGTGTCCCATTTTAACGGGACACTCATGAGGATTCAATGGAATAATGCTTGTTGTTTTAATAAGTAGGTGATCAAAATTATTTTTATAATGATTGTATTGATTAGTGATGCATAACCAGTATGTGAC
>CAMEQD010000077.1:0-2827 GCA_945932615.1 uncultured Prevotellaceae bacterium
ACTGCCTGTTTTTCAGGCAGCAAATGCTTAGTGACCCAGATTTCGGACATTTACAAACAAAAATATTCCGTCTAAAATTGTATATTTGTGAAATAAAACAGTTATCTTTGCTGCAAATAAAGAGACAAAGAGATATGTAAAATGGCTACTATAACAAAATGTTGTTTATGATTAGTAAGGAAGTTCAGGATATGATACCGAAGATACGTAGTTTCTGTGTTAACCAGCCTATCAATAGGGCGTGGTTGTTTGGCTCGTGTTCACGCGGTGAAGAAACTAGTGATAGTGACATTGATCTCCTTGTTGAATACGACCGTATGAATGAACGGATTTCGCTAATGCGTATTGCTGGTATGATGATTGGCTTGGAAGACATACTTCATAGGAGGGTTGATATGGTTGAATCAGGTAGATTACTTCCTTTTGCTCAAGAATCTGTTGAGCGAGATAAATTTTTAGTATATGAGAGAAAAAGTTAAAGATATTGGGCGTTTGCGACACATTTTGGATGCCATAAATGGAATAATGGACGATAAAGAGGTATATACCCTTGGGCAGGTTAAGGAAAGTACAATTCTTTTTTATGGATTTGCAAAATATGTTGAGGTTATAGGGGAAGCTGTGTATATGCTAACCAAAGAGTTCCGTGAATTGCATCCAGAAATTGAATGGCGACAGATAGAGCGTATGCGCCATGTCTTGGTTCATGGTTATTATACTATTGATCCAGAGAGCCTTTGGGATACAATACAAAATGATATTCCTGCTCTAAAACCTTGGATAGAACGTTATTTGAATGAAGGTGTTTAATCAATACCTTCGTGGCAGGAAAGTTCTCGATTTATACTATGTGTCAGATTTAATAATTTTGTTGCTGATTTTGAAACTTTACTGAGGCTCCTGCTGGCTGCGGTATGGCTGGTGATGTGGGCAGAATGGGATGTGGGCTCTATATTGAGTGACTACTTTACGCTGATTTTCTTATATTGATAGTGTTTGGTGTGGTGGATGACCATGCCTGTTATTGTCTCGAATATATGGTTCGAGTGAGCTATTCCTGACTTATTTTAGATTTTCTGTTGTGTTGAAGGATTCTGATAAACTGGTTTTCGCTTTGCTGCGGAAATCTTTGGACGTGGGGTATGAGATTGACTCTCGTCTGCTCGTGTCGGCGGACTGGGGTGCGGTGTTTGATATGTGTGTGGCGCATGGCGTGGCTGGCATTTGCTTTGGGGCGGTGGAGTCTTTGCCTAAGGGGTGCAGGCCTGGGGTTGAGGTGCTGATGAGGTGGATTGGGCATTGTGCGCATCTGGAGTCTTGCTATGAGGGGCATCTGAGAACTGTCAGGCAGTTGGCTGGCTTTTTTGCTGGGCATGGGATTAGGACGATGTTGATGAAGGGTTATGGCCTGTCGCTTTGCTATCCTGTGCCTAACCGACGGCAGTCGGGTGATATTGATGTGTTTCTGAGTGATGGTGAGCGGGCTGACGAGTTGATTATGGGGCTGGGGATTGCGGTCAAGCAGAATGAGGAGAAGCATAGTACGTTTTTCTATGATGGTGTGCATGTGGAGAATCATGCGTCTGTGGTTTGCGAACTGGAGCATGGGTCTCTGGCTGGGGTGGAGGAGTTTCTGGAGGAGGAGCTTGGCAATAGTTCTGGTCTGGACGAGAGGAGTGGGTGTTATTTGCCTTCGGCGATGTTTAATGCGGTGTTTTTGCCTTTGCATCTTGGGGGGCATTTCGTGTTTGGCGGTGCTTGTTTGAGGCAGGTTGTGGATTATGCTCTTGCTGTGAGGTGTGCTTCGGTGGGTGAGATTGATTGGGAGAGGGTGAGGAGGCTGGCTGTGGAGGGTGGATATTGGGGGTTCGTGTGCTGCTTGAATGGGATCTGCGTGGATTACTTGGGGATTCCTGAGGGGTGTTTCCCGAAGTGGGGGCGTGATAGGGGGCTTGAGTCAAGGGTGCTTGATGAGATTTTGTATCCGCGCTATGCTGAGGTGGTGTCTTTTGCTGGCAAGGTGTTGAGGTATGTAAGGGGGCGCTGGAGGTACAATCTGGTGTATGGCAGGGAGAGTCATATTGTGGGTTTCTTTAGGCGTGTCCGCTCTTGGTTGATATGGAAATGGGGAATTGGTGGGGGGAGCGTCTGGGATTGAGGGATTTAGTAATAAAAGTATGATATGAAACGACTATTTGACATTGTTGCAAGCGGCTGTGGGCTGCTTGTGCTTAGTCCTGTATTGCTCATTGTGGCGATATGGATTAAGCTGGATTCGCGTGGGCCTGTATTCTACAGGCAAGTGCGTGTAGGGTATAAGAACAAGGACTTCCAGATTTTTAAGTTCCGTTCGATGAGGATTGGGGCGGACAAGGGTAGTCTTGTGACTATCGGTGGGCATGACCCTCGTATCACACGTTCGGGATATTTCATCCGTAAGTATAAGCTGGATGAACTGCCTCAGCTAATCAATGTGTTCATCGGGGATATGAGTCTTGTGGGACCACGTCCGGAAGTGCGCCATTATGTGGATTACTGGACTCCCGAGCAGATGCATGTGTTGGATGTGCGTCCAGGGATTACTGACCCTGCCTCTATCAAGTTCCGCAACGAGAATGAGTTGATGGGCAAGGCGGAGGATCCTGAGGACTATTACATCAATGTGATCATGCAGGAGAAGATAAAACTGTATCTGGAGTATGTGGAGAACGCCAGTTTTCTGTATGATTTGAAGTTGATATTCAAGACGTTTAAGGTAATTTTGACTGAGTAAGGGGATTCATGATTCAAGAGGGATTCATGATTCAAGAGGGATTCATGATTCAAG
>CAMEQD010000078.1:0-2644 GCA_945932615.1 uncultured Prevotellaceae bacterium
TTAAGTTTCTAAAAAAACTGTTTTTGTTTCACTTTACTTGTGGGTAAGAATGTTATGTTGAAGAATGAACCAATATTTCTTGTAGTACGATGCCAGGATCGAGGAGATAGATGCGTAGTTTCTGACGGCCTGTCAAATTGATGGGAATGCAGCGCGAGGCATAGCCGCGAAGTACATTCCAACGCCATTCGGAGGTGAAATCATTGGCATGAATTGAATAAATAGTGGGAGTTGTGTCACCTAATTGTACTGCATAGCATATATCTCTGCCTTCATACGCATGTAGGGTAGGTAGCGTGCGAATCTCGATAGTGCTATCGTTCTCCTGCAAGTTGATTTCATATTCTGCGTATGGAGCTTCCTGCAGATTGTCTTGCTTATATGATGGTGTGTCGAAGGGCATAACGAGTACACCATCGGTATAGCCTAATCCTTTCACTCGCAGAATATCACCTTGCGTATACTGAAAGAGCGAAGCGGGAATACGCAGACGAGGCTCTTTGACGAATGGAGGATAAAGACCGAGGTATATTTGGTCAATGCGGGCATCGGCTTTCAGGTTGGTGATGCAGATATGGTTGTCTCCTTTCTTGAGGTGTATCGTTCCTACACGGCTCCACATTGGTCCGACGTATGGTGCATGCCATACATTATTAATTGGGGTAGCAGAGGCAACAAAACTATCACTCTCTGTTTTAATTGTACAAAACTCGTTGTCCTTTGCTAGCTTGGAGAAATTATGGATAGGTGTAAGTGCTTCTATCCAGATAGGAATTTCTGAATCGACATCACTTACAATAGTGACGCCCTTGTTTGATAAGGCTTCGCTGACTGAGAGCAAACGTGCCTTTGTCCCGTTAGCAGCCTGTGCAATAAGCTCAGGTGTGGCTATAGGTTGTTCAATTTTCTCAGATCGGAACCAATGATAGGGTTGCCAGTTGAAGAATTGTTGCCATTTACCGTTTAAGATACCTTCATTATAATGGCGAGTCAAATCATTCAAACCGTCAAACATTTGTCTTACACGTTGGGCATCTGTCATCGCTCCAAGGCTATCGCCAACAGTAGCTCTTACCATACTACGACGCGCTAGGAGTTGGTATTCGTTGATCATTGCCGCACCACAAATAGAGTAGCTGACAAGTTCGAAGTATGCATCCTTAAGAGCATTTGGTATGCGAGAGGTTAGTTCGGTGGCATGTGCTGATAAGGCGCGCCATTCTGCAATGCGTTGCTCTATCTGCTCAGCACTGTAGTTGACAAACCATACATGAGCATCCTTACCAGCTGCTTGCAAGCGATAGTAGCCTGTTTGCATGTCGGCAATATCTTGTGCCACTTCGTTACCAAAAGTTTTTGTTGCCCAGTATTTTACATAGTTGTGCGCTTTGGAGGGACTCCAACGGTTGATATCCCAAGCCAATTCCATCACAAAAGAGATTTCTTTCTCAGCGGGTTTGATGTCACCCACGTTGAATACCCATATTTTGCGTGCGCCATAGGTATAGGCCTTAGTCAATTCCGTGCTTAAGAAGGCTGGCGAGAGTGGGCTTAGCCATATCCAACTGGCGGGATCGCCATGATAAGAGAGGTGATAGTAGATTCCTGCTCCCCCTTGCGCTTCATCTCCTTAGGGTTACAAAGGTTTCGGCAGTAGCCGTGCTTATCGTCGCTCCAAAGTAGGGTGATGTCTTCTGGCACTTTCAGGCCGTTATGGTAGGCCTCTAATACCTCTTCGTAAGTGCAAAGCACTTGTGGTATCTCTTCGATTGGTTTGTTGATGTTGCGTTGTAATATATCTCGTTGGTCGTTGATAGCCTGTTGCATCAGGGACACACGTTCGGCAGTTGTATTGGCGCCCTCCATGGGATAGTCGTGAATGCCACGCAGGCCGAGCGTATAGGTATTCTCATATTTTCCATTGGTTTTTACACGTGTCTCCCAGTAATCTTGCATTTTCTGACGATTGGTGATGTAGTTGAAGTCACCCATAGAACCAGGTTTTTCTTGTTCTACAGCCTTCCATTCACCTTCATTATTGCGCAATATCTGTTCGCAGTGTGACGACCCCATCACAATGGCATAGTCATCAGCTAATTGTGCATTATCAGGATTGGCATTAAAAGCTTGGGTTCCTGGGTGCATGGCAGGCCAGAGGTAGTTAGCTTTTAGGCGTAGCAGTAGTTCAAAGACCCGTACGTAGGTTTTAGGTCCTACCTTGCCATATTTTTTCTCGGCCCATCGTGCCCATCCACCAAAGCGTTCGTCATTGATGAAGATGCCTCGATATTGCACAGAGGGTTCTTCTTGAATAAATGTCTTAGGCTCAATATATAATGCATCTTTGTGCGGTGGTATAATATCTGCCCACCAGTACCAAGGTGACACTCCGATAGCCTCGCTGAGTGATGTCAGTCCGAAAGCTGTACCACGCCTATCACTACCTGCTATCACGAGCAACTGTCCACCATGTTTAGGACGTTTGATGGTTGTGATAACAAACGACTCCCATTTGCCAGTGATGGAAGATACGTCGATAATCTTCAGTCTGACCAGTTCGTCTATCAGACGGCTTTTTCCGATAGTTCCTACGGCTACAGCTCCTCCCTTTGGGATGTTTTTGAGTGATGTCGTTTTCACAACT